>DASYPT010000110.1:0-4393 GCA_036006355.1 Pyrinomonadaceae bacterium
AAGGTAGGGAAAGTCGGCGCAGGTTTGAGACCACCCAGTCCAACGCGTTGCTGACCATCGATGATCTGCCTCGCATAGACGGAACCCGTCGGAGTCTTTAATTGGTCCAACACAACCGTGCCAAGAAAATGAGGTCGCGCCTTGCTCCCCTCGCCGAAAATCTGATGTTATTGTCAACCGAAAATCTCACGGTTATTTTCTGAGCATGAGTTCCGTCGGCTTCAATTCTCAACCTCGTGGTAACGAACTTGAGAAATTGCGCGAAGCCTGGCGATCACTGAACGACTTGCTCAAAAACCTTAACAATGCGGAGGCGTGTTTGCAAAACCATGACCTAAAACTAACCTCCGATCATTTGAAGGTCGCAAAGTGGAATGTTGGCGAGGTTAAGAAAGCGATTGCTGCAGTTGGGCAAGCGAAAGCTAATAAGAATGGTTAGGGCCCCGGCGACTCCGCTGCAAACGCCTTGTTCGGCGGCGCTATTTGGATAAAGCATCAGCCATGCATTAGTTTTTGTTTTCGCTGGAGTCAGGCAAACTCTTAGTGACCTTACCCGATTCATCCAGGAATTCGAGCTTAGGATTCCCGTTCACGTCAACGAACATTCGCAGGCGGGCCTTGCCTTTCGTGTCATAGAGCGTGACGCGCGCGGCTCTGTCCCTTGATCTGCCGACGAAGATGCGTTCTGTTGCATTGGCCTCCTGCGTCTCCGGCTGGTCAATCACATTGAAGCCCGTCTCGCGCCTACCATCACGCTCGCCGTACATGAGGGAAAGGACTTGATCGTTCTTATACTGGTCAAAGGTCAGTAGGGCGGCTGCACTGTACTTGCCGTCTTTTTCTTCGCTGCCGTAAAGAAGACCGCCGCACTCATCGCCCAATTGGTTGTAGAAAATTACGCCGTGTGTTTTTATTCCCTGACGCTTGAAAGTTTTTCCCCCGCTGGTTGGATCGGGCAGTCGTTCATTGTTCGAGATGACCATCTTCAACTTGCCGTCATGCTCGACGATGTTGATGCGCTCGACATCTATCTCATCAAACTTCTGCTTTCGATTTTGCAGAGTAAAACCTGACAGAATGAAAACAGCGCAGACGAGCGTCGCGATGAAGGCGTAACCCTTCAAGAAGCGGACTTCTTTTTCCAGTTTGGATTCCATCCTACTTATCTCCGATTAGATTACCGACGCCGAACGCTTCGCTTGAGCGGTCGCCCACACAACTAACGATAAAGGCCCCTCACCAGCGAGTCCGCTCCAAGCCCTTGCTAGGTGCGACAATTCGAACGCTACCATTTATGCGCTGTTATCTTAAGGTGCGGCACAAATGCATGTATCTCAGCAGGCCGCACTGACTCATCAAGGAACCACGCTTGACTCTCATGACTAATCGACGCCAGCCAAGCCGTAGCTCCCGAAGTATAAAAAGCCAAATCTTCAGGAAGACTCGGCTGCAACCAGGAGTAAAGGCCGCCTACTACTTGCAGCAACTTGACGGACTCGTCTGCAACTCTATAGCGGCGCACGATGGCTTGATGACCAATCAACGTCGTTCCGGGCCATTCCTCCGTCCTATCATTTGAGATAAGAAACGGGCGGAGGGCTTGTTTTATTTCGTAGGCCGATTGCTCAAACTTAAACTGATCTCTCCACACCAGAGAAAACGACACACACGAGCGGGCCGCGAAATTAATCAGGTCGATGTAGGTTTGTCCCTTGGGCTCGGCCACTATATCGAATGTAGGTTTCATAGAAGAACGGGAAGCATCCTAACGCTTGAGCGGCTCGCCCACGCGACTTAACAAAGAAGCCCGCTCATGGCGAGTCCGCCTCCTAGCGCGTGTTAGATTTCGGACGGTGACAACACTTGGTAGCCATCGCTCTCCAGCGCTAGAAACTTGCCGTGTCGTATTCCGCGAATACGGTTTGACCAGCTGCCAATTTTCACAGCGGACTGGCTTCCCATCTTCCATTCGTAGATACCTGCCTTATCAGCGTATGGACTATGGAAATATACCTTCTCATCGAGGGCAGTGATGGCGTTAGAGCCTGCAACAATATCAGGAGGCTCCCAAAGTGTTTGGGTTTTGCTCTCGAGATCGAAAGCCACTAAGGGAAAGTCGGTATATGGAAAGAACAGCAAGTGACTGTCCCCGCCCCAACAGGCTGCGTAACAATCGGCGATATCAACTGCTTCATCTGTAAATAACTCTCTATAGCCAAATAGGAAATTGCCTTTTAGATCAAAGATTGCCACTCCATTACCTTCAATTCCGGGACTGGTAAGCGCACTCTCATCAAAATAAGTCACGACTATGAAGCGACTGGAAATAAGGATATCCTGAATCGCATCGCCGGCGTAAAAGTTGGCTTTTACTTCTCCCGATGAAGTAATTAACCATCCATTTTTCTCGGTCCAAACTCGGCTATTAACAAGAAACACAGTTTCATCATCCATTGCCGCGATTTGCGGGAATTGGCATTGTACGGGCAGCAAGATCGTTTTGCCATTGAAAGAGAGGTACTGCTGCTCTCCGGGCTCAGTAACTGCAATCCATCTTCCTGAAGGCGCAAGATCTAGGTCGCGCAGTGACCCAGGCAGCGCTTCCAAAAGATGTTTTGTCTGTTTCAAGATAGGAAATCTAACGCTGCGCTTGAGCGGCTCGCCCACGCAACTACGAATAAAGGCTACTCACCGGCGAGGCCGCTCCAAGCGCTTAGACACCGGGCGGAACGGGGGAATCATTACGCTTGATCGCTCTTTCAATTTCCTCAACCAAGGGATGCGAGTGAAACGCAGTCCACAGTAGAGGTGTTGGGACGAACACGATCTGCTTTCCGAATTCCGAAGGATGATTGAGTGTTAACGCGATTAACTTAGGCCTTGACCAAAAATTCTCTTTCACTCCTTCGATATGTGCAAGAGGTATTTGAATCTGTTTATGAAACTGCGATACATAGACAAAGTCTTCATCAATGCTTACAAACTTCAACCGTCTGGCAAACCAAATAACGTAACCAGAGGCTATGATCCAGCCGACCACGAATAGGCTCCAACCCGTTTCAGCTGTTGCTAGGCGCGCTGCGGCGATGGCCCCCACACCCATAAGAGGAATCCACACAGTAGGGAAGAGATATTTCCAAAATGCAGTAGCCTCAGATGAGATTTCCTTTTTCATCGTTCACAGTATAGGCAATTAGTCAAGAACCCTGAGGTGTCTAACGCTGCGCTTGAGCGGCTCGCCCACGCAACTACCGATAAAGGCTCTCACCGGCGAGTCCGCTCCAAGCGCGTGTTATGTGGTGTATTCGCTGAAATCGGCCATTCAAGATGGGACCCATTTCAGGAAAGCGCGTAACGCAAACAACAGAAACACTAGACCGACAACAATCGGAATAGCTAATTCAAGCTTGGTCAACATAAACGCCTTGCTTCCAAGCTCTTCGCCTTCGGACGTAAAGGGTGCAGCTGGAAAGTTCTTTTCGAGTTCATAGATCACTTTCCACTTGGCTTTGTTGATGCGCCTATAGGAATAAATCGAAAACCACCACACCACGCACAAACAGATTGGCAGGATTAATAGCGATTGTGAAGTCTTCTCGAGGAGAGAATGGACAACGCCGAATCCTGAAACGAGACCGATGAAGAAGGTATTTGCTGACTGACGCTTGGCAGAAATACCAGCGGCCATCTCGACCGCTAGTTTGTATTGCTCGAACAACACTTTCGCTTGGTCCGTCGCAACTGGGACTGCACTCATTTTGCGGCTCCTTTCGAGGGCGAAGTAATGTAAAAGAGGAACAAACATAACGCCTCACTTGAGCGGCTCGCTCCCGGAAACTTATCAGAGGAGATCGATCATTGGCCTTCCCTCATGGTGGTTTGCCGAGCTGAGGTGACGGTGATTTTTTATGACCGTTACATCGTTACATAGCGCGTGTCATGTAACCGCCCTTTTTATACTGTGTAATCGTCACCTTCCGGGCGGCCCGGAACTCTCACAACAGAAGATCGAAATCCCGGCATGGGGGTGTAGAGGCAGCTCACTTTTCTTGTGTGCCTATAGTGTGCCAACGGAGCGAAACAGGGCGAAGCTGTAAGACACTCAGGCAATCACTACGCAGCGGAAAGACTAATGAATCCGCACAGGAAGGAAGTGCAACGTACGCAGGAAAACAACCCAGGTAAGACTTAAAATCCGTTGTCCGAGAGGACGTGCGGGTTCGACTCCCGCCCTCGGCACCAAATAGGATCAACAACTTACGGATAGCCGGTCAATTGCGACTCGCTATCCGTTTCGCTTATCGTGAGCCCCCAGGTGACGCCAACTGCAGCCCGGACTCGTTCGTATTGTCGTGCGCAAACAACCTCGTAAAGATGCCTCCTGAGAATGCCG
>DASYPT010000111.1:0-13080 GCA_036006355.1 Pyrinomonadaceae bacterium
GATCTACTTGGTCGAATTGTTGCCGCCGACGCGAAAGATTTTCAGGCGTGGACAGAACTCGGTACGGTGCAACTACTGCGCAATAATTTTGATGAGGCGGAAAAAAATTACAGGCACGCCATCGAAGAGCGCCCGACCTTCACACTTGCGTTGCTTGACTTAGGAAGACTGCTTTCAATGGAGAAGAAATTCGAAGCTGCGATTGACCCGTTGACGGAGGCAATCAAATCGTCGCCCACTTCAGCAGATGCCAACCTCCTGCTCGGTGAAGCCTACTTGCAGATTAAGAAGGGATCCAAAGCCGTTCCGTACTTGACCGAGGCGGCAAAACTCGGAAAACCTGACGCTCACTTGCGGCTCGCGGCCTTATATAACGGGGCCGGGATGAAGGACAAAGCGGCCCAGGAGTACGAGCAGTTCTTAAAGGAGCGCCCTGACTACAAGGATCGCAAAGCCCTGGAGCAATACATTTCTGAAAACAAAAAACCCTGAACAGGAAAGTCGGAGCAATAGGACCCATATGACCTGTTGGACCTGTTTTTCGTTACGAGGATTGATCAGTTTCCTACTACTGTTGTTCCTCGTGAATCCGGCGCTGTTTACGTCGCAGGCTGCCGATCAAACGATCGCAATTGTCGGCGCTACTTTGATTGACGGTTCAGGACGTGCGCCCTTGCGAGATTCGGTTGTCGTTCTAAGTGGCGACTCAATTCGGGCTGCTGGTTCGCGCAATCGCGTAAACGTTCCTGCTGACGCACGCGTCATTGAAGCCGCGGGTTTGGTGCTTGCGCCTGGTTTTATCGATGCTCACAATCACTCAGACCGTGGCTTCAAAAACGATCCGTCAGCTGAAACGCAAGTCTCTCAGGGAATCACTACAGTAGTGATCGGCCAGGACGGTGGTTCACCTCTGCCCGTGGGTGATTATTTGAAAGATCTGGACCAGAATCCAATCGCTCTAAACGTACTCACCTTTGTTGGCCATGCGAGTGTTCGTTCGAAAGTCATGGGCGACGACACGAATCGTTTAGCGACGCCCGCTGAAATCGACGCGATGAAGCAATTAGTTGAACAGGCGATGCGCGATGGAGCCATGGGGCTCTCAACAGGTCTTGAATACGAAACCGGGAAGCCGGCAAGTACGGAAGAAGTCATTGCTCTGGCCACCGTTGCAGGTCGATATCACGGAATCTATATCAGTCACATTCGTGACGAAGCTGACAAAACATTCGAGGCACTCGCTGAAGCGATTCGTATCGGAAGAGAAGGACATTTGCCGGTTCAGATTTCGCATATCAAACTCGGCAGCGTGAAAGTGTGGGGACGAGCCAATGAAGCAGTTGCGTTAATCGAGAAAGCCCGCAGCCGCGGTCAGGATATTACGGCTGATTGCTATCCGTATGAAGCGTGGAGCTCAACGATCAGAGTTTTGATACCCAGCGGTCGTCACGATGATCCGGTTGCAGTCGGTCAAGGGATAGCGGATGTGGGTGGGGCGCAAAACATTACAATCGTTAGTTGCTCTGCTCATCGCGATTATGAGTTCAAGACCTTAGAGGAGATCGGTGCCAGGGAAGGACTCACTCCAGTAACTGCCTATATGAAGATTGTTCGTGACGGCGGAGCAGGAGTCGTTTGCCATTCAATGAAAGAGGCAGACATCAAACTGTTCTACCAGCGACCGTGGGTGATGGTTAGCAGCGACGGAGGTATCGGCTCTCGACATCCGCGAGGTGCAGGAACATATCCGCGAGTTTTGGGAAGGTTTGTGCGTGAGTCGAAATGGCTTGCTTTACCCGAAGCCATTAGAAAGATGACGAGCTTTCCAGCCGCTCGCTTCAAGTTAAAAGATCGAGGATTGATTCGACCCGGTTTCAAAGCGGATCTCGTTCTGTTCGATCCGAATCGGATTATCGACCGTGCGACGTTTCAGGAGCCACAATTAATCTCGACTGGTGTGGAACGTGTGTTTGTTAACGGGGTGGAGGTTTGGAACGGAAAGACGACAGGTAATCACCCCGGCAAAGCGTTGCGGCGATTAGATCAGTAACCCATTAATTAATTCTTTCAACCATTCGATATCGATGGGTTTGGTTACATAGGCATCGAAGCCTGAATTTTTGGCGCCCGCACGAAAGTCGGTTTCGTGGTGCGCGGTTATTGCGATTATTGGCACTTCTTTCAGCGACTGGTTCTTTCTGATCAACCTGGCTGCAGCGAAACCATCCATAACCGGCAGGGTCAAGTCCATCAAAATGATGTCTGGTCTCTCACTCGCTGCGGTATGAACCGCGCTCCGTCCGTCCGCTGCCTCGAAAACAATGAATCCATGCCTTTCCAACTCAAGACGCATGAATAGTCGCGTGTCTTCAACATCTTCGACCAACAACACCTTCAGATCCTTCAAATCACGATCGGCCATTTAGTATCCAATTCTCAAACGCGGTTTTAGGATGCAGCAATGCCCAAAGGCGGCCAACGCATAGCCAAGGAAATGAATGAAGTTGACTGTATGGGCCCATGCAAACCACTGTCAAGACGGGAAATGGAGTGGAGTCTCTCATTTCGTAAATGTTAATTAGTGTGAACTCAGCAGTTTTCCAAAGAGTCCCGGACACCACCGGGCTTTAGCCGGTGGTACTTCAACTTCTTAGCTAAGACTGAAAGCGTCAGATTCAATAACGGCAAACGTAGCTGGAAATTGAAGAACCACCGGCTAAAGCCTGGTGGTGTCGGTCATATTCGGCGGCTCGATTCGTAGCTGGGAAATTGAAGAACCACCGGCTAAAGCCTGGTGGTGTCGGTCATGGAATCCTTTTGGCGAAACAAATCGGTTCCGATTGTCGTTACACGTACGAGTGATCTTCAAATACAACTGAGGTGGGACTATGAAGCGAATTCTGTTACTTGTTGCACTGGTCATGATTGCCGGAATTGCAGGAATTGTGCGATCCCACTCTAAGGCAGGAGACTTCGACCGTTTGGTCTCCCACGACGCTAGTGACCAGGTTCGTGAGGAAATTCGCCAAAGTTACCAACTTGCACCCGGAGCTTCTGTCGAGCTCATGAATATTAACGGTGCGATCAGAATCGAGACTTCGGATACGAACACAGCAGAGGTTTACATAGAACGGCTTGCCTCCAGTAACGAGGCGTTAGGCCGTCGCAAGGTCATTATTGAAGCTGACTCCAACAACCTGAGAATCCGTGGGGAAAAAGGCGATGTAGGCTTTTTGGAGCGTTTGTTTGGTTCCAATCCTTCTGAAAAACTCACCCTGAAACTGCCCCGCGAGATTGCTCTGCACACCAAGGGAGTCAATGGCGCGTTAATCGTGGCTGAACTGGATGGGCCTGTTGAAGTGCGCGGAGTTAATGGTCGGGTCCAGATTGCAGCGGCGAACGGCGCCGAGTTCAAGGGTATCAACGGCAATATCACAATTGGTCTCAAGCGACTTAACAGTGATGGCGTGACGCTGGGAGGTATCAATGGGAATATTGAACTGCAGCTAACGCCCGGAATTAATGCTGCTTTCGATGCTCACGGAATCAATGGGAATGTGGCGTCTGATTTGTCGGACGTTTCTATCGACAGAAGCAAGCGTGGAACTTATTCAGGACAGATTGGAAGCGGCGGCTCTTCAGTAATCACTGCCAAAGGCATCAACGGTAACATCAGACTGACTCGATCAACGTTGGCATCCGCGCCTTCAGAAGCGGTAGTCAAAGAGAAAGAGTCGAACACGAACTAATACGGAGTGGGCGACAAGGTGAGTGGGTGAGTGGGCGAAGTCACGCCCACTCGCCTTTTTCTTATCAAACAATTTACTATCCTGCGCATGACTACTTTCCCTCAAACGAGTCGCACAAACCTGAAGCGATTACCTAAGCGCGGTCATTTCGATCGCGACACTGTTTATGCAATCCTCGACGAAGGTTTTATCTGTCATATCGGATTCGTCGTCGATGGACAGCCTTTTGTTATTCCAACTGGGTACGCAAGAGTAGATGACAATCTTTTCGTTCACGGATCGCAAGCGAGTCGTATGCTTCGAACTCTCGCAAATGGAGTTGATGCATGTGTGACCGTCACCCTGGTTGACGGTCTCGTATTGGCCCGATCAGCATTTCACCATTCGATTAACTACCGATCAGTTGTTGTGTTTGGTCGAGCAACATTGGTGGAAGATCGGGAAGAGAAAGACGCGGCGCTCTTTGCTTTCTCCGAACAGGTAATACGGGGAAGATGGAACGACGTGCGTGAGCCTACTGAAAGTGAACTCAAACAGACCACAGTGTTACGGATGCCGTTAACTGAAGCCTCAGCAAAAGTCCGTACCGGCCCACCGATAGATGATGAAGAAGACTACTCAATGTCGACTTGGGCCGGCGTGATTCCATTGAGACTGGTTGCCGATGAACCGATTGCCGACCCACGGTTGCCCTCGAGAATTGTTGTCCCAGATTACGCAGCGAATTACAAGAGGCAATAGCTTTGGACACCACCAGGCTTCAGCCGGTGGTACTTCAACTTCTCAGCTACGACGGCTGCTAAGCAACGTCCCAAGACACCACCAGGCTTCAGCCGGTGGTGGTTCAATTTCTCAGCTACGACGGCGCCAGCAACGGTCTCGTCTGTTTCTTCGAATGTATAGCGATGAAATTGAAGCACCACCGGCTAAAGCCTGGTGGTGTCTCGTCTGCTTCTTCGAGTGTGTAGCAATGAAATTGAAGCACCACCGGCTACAGCCTGGTGGTGTGTTCTTACAAATTTGCCTTAGTGCTTCAAGTGGTACGGAACGTTAGTGACTATCACACCCTCCTTAAAAAGCAACGCAGCTTTCAAAGTCAGTGAGCTCTGATTGTGCAGCAAATGCTGCCACCATTTCGCCGGAACAAATTCAGGCAGCACAATCGTCAGCAGATCGTCTCGATGTTCTCGATCTATTCGATCGATGTACCGTAACAATGGTCGAGTTAAGGCCCGATACGGCGAAGCCAGAACAACCAAGTCGATATCGCCCGCAAATCTAGCCCACTTCTCCCGCAGAATCCTGGTTGCTTCCTCGTCCAAATCGACATAAACCGCAGTAACGTGGTTCGGCGCGATTGATTTTGCGTATTCGAGGGCTCGCAGCACCCCACGATGTATTCCTGAAATTGGCACGATCACTTCGTGCCGGATTGGACGCAGGGGCTCGATGCCTTCCATCGTTAACTGTTTTCCGACTTCCTGATAGTGCGCATGCACTTTTCGAAACATCAGCACTAAGAGGGGAATCAGGATTACCACGATCCATGCCCCGTGAATGAACTTAGTGATAATCAGGACCAGCAGGACAACGAACGTTGCAACCGCTCCGACGCCGTTGATGACGATCGATTTTCGCCAGTGCGATTTTTGTTTTCGTACAACCGCTAAATCTTCCGGATTGAATCCAGCGAGCCGTTCAGGTGTGATGCTGAGGTGAATGCCATCCAGTTTCGCGCCTTCTTCAGACACTTCAGTTGAATAATTGGCGACATCTGAAATGGAACCGTTGTTTGCCCTCGCCTTTTCTGCACGTCCCTCTCTCAACCAGTGTCGAACCATCCCGCTCTGCGAAAGTGTGAACGAGAGAAACACGCCGACTGCGTAAAGCGGAATCAACCGGCTCGTATCACCACCAAACGCCACCACCAGGATACTCGAGAGAATAGAAAGAATGATTATCCCATTCGAAAACACCAGACGGTCGCCGCGATTCGCGAACTGCCTCGGCAGGAATCGATCGCGAGCCAGCAAGCTCGACAATCGAGGGAAGTCAGCGAATGAAGTATTAGCAGCAAGAATCAGGATAGCTGCTGTTGTCGCCTGGATGAGGTAATAGAACCAGCCCATGCCGTCAGTGAAGATAATCCGCGCGAATTGCGAGATGACAGTTTCATTATCGTGAGGTTGAACGCCATAAAGATAGGCCATGATGCTTGTGCCTATGAACATGACAGCCAACAGAGCTGCCATCGCTGTTAAGGTCGTCGCTGCGTTACGCGCCTCAGGTGGCTTGAAAGCCGGGATGCCGTTGGAAATTGCTTCGGTACCTGTTAGTGCCACACAACCGTTCGCAAATGCGCCGAGCAGCAGAAACCATGAAAGCTGTTGGATGTGGTAACCCTCCGCTGTTTTCACGTGCTCAGGTGATACTGGAACAGTCACCGGGTGCACAAAGTAATGAATGATCCCGTAACCGATCATGAATAGAAAACAGACCAGGAATGCATAAGTCGGCCCGGCGAAGATTGCTCCCGATTCGCGAACTCCGCGGAGATTAGCAACTGCGATGAAGGCAATTAGAAAAAGACAAAGAAAAACCTTGTGCTTGTCTAACCACGCGAAACTTGTTCCCTGTGCGGCTGAGGTTATAGCGGCAACGCCGGCCGAGATCGACACAGAGACTGTCAATATATAGTCAACGAGTAGAGCGCCAGCGGCAATGAGTCCTGGTGTAACACCAAGATTGTCTTTGGCGACGATATATGCGCCACCCCCGGACGGATAGGCATGGATCGTTTGTCGGTAGCTTATCGCTACAATCGCGAGGACCAGTGCGATGACAATCGAGATCGGAACGACGTAGTGATACGCCGCTGATTGACCAGCAGTCGCAGCAACTGCGAGCACCAACAGGATTTCTTCCGTTGCGTATGCGGTAGATGACAGCGCGTCAGAAGCAAATACTGCAAGACCGGTTTTCTTAGTCAGACGTTCATGTATCGCTTGTTCGGTTCGTTTTGCTCTACCGACGAGTAGTCGTTTAATCGATGCTACCAACTTGCCCGCTCCTCCCGCAGTGCAGACCCGAGAAACCTAAGGCTCAAAAAACAAAAGCGCGAAGCACACGCTCCGCGCTGATCAAATACAGTTTCTCGTGTCCTTCCCTGGCCTACGAGGTTAGCTGTCGGGCTCGGACATATGGAAGGTGTCCTACGTTAACAGTCACGATTCGCCCCGTGTCCCAAACTATGGGACTCTCGGTTCCCCCGTGCTACCGCTCTTTTTAAAAGACTCGCGTGTCGGCAGCTTCGGCGTAATCAAATTATCAACCACCCGATACTACGTGAAAATCTATAAAGAAGTTATAAAGATCAGGGATTTTCGCTCCGTCCGACCTCGATTCATTCGCGCCAGCGCTCAGCAATGTGTAGTTTGTCACGACTAATCTGACCTAGTTTTAGTTTTCGTGTTGGCGGGACTTCACCATTATTCCAAAGATAATCACCAACTAAGCGTCGCGCCTGCTCAGTCCAAAACGAGCTTTCATACGACAGCCGTCTATGAGTCATTCTTTCGACGTACTCAATCACATCTTCTTCGATTTGAACGAGGATGTCATGACGTGTGCCACTGGGATTTACTATCGTGAATCGACGCTGATCGGGTACCTTCCACGCGTCCTGCTCCGGATCCAGAATCGAAAATCCGTTCATCGTGATTGTATAAATAGGTAAGGTCGATACGCCTGGCGCAGTCGGCTCCCTGATTCCGGACCCTACGGGTGTTGGTCTCGATTTCTTTAACGCAGCTGCAACAGCGTTCCGGAGTAACTCAGGCGTCATTGGTTTGCGGACAAAGTCGCTTGCACCGAGTTTCATAGCATCAACCGCAAGCTCAATCGAGGCATAAGCTGTCGCCATAATGACCAGCGCGCCGGGATCCAGCTGCTTAATCCTGCTGAGTGTTTCCAGGCCATCCATTCCAGGCATCCTCTGGTCCAGCAAAACTAAGTCCCAGGAGGATCCGTCACCGTAAAGTTGTAAACCCTCTTGTCCATCCGACGCCTCGCCGACATCGTATCCCCTCGCCTCCAGCGTAATTCGAATCATCCGTCGGATGTGCTCTTCATCATCAACTATTAAAATGCGCTTGTTCATCTTCTAACCTCATGCAATGTCCGACGAACTTTAGTTTGTCGCGCGTTGTGGCTCATGCTCCAATGTTTGTCCACGCACGACAAACTAGCTCGTCCAAATCAATACTCCGTGTCTGGAAGCCACGTCGGTCTGCTCCATTACTTGCGGATCACCGGCAGCGTGAAAGTAAACGTCGAACCCTGACCTACTTCAGACTGCACACTAATTTGTCCGCCATGTGCTTCGACAACGAGACGAGAAATAGCAAGTCCCAATCCGGCGCCGCCGGTTGCAGTGCCAGGCACCTGAACAAACTTGTCGAAGATGTGCGGTAAATACTCCTGAGGAATTCCCGTACCTGTATCAGAAACTGAAATAGCAACGTAACTGCCTCGCGGCTCCGCGGCGATTCGGATTTCTCCTTGTTTCGTGTAGCGGATTGCATTCACTACGAGATTGGCCAGTACTCGCTCGATTTGTGAACCGTCAATAAAGACATCGGGTAGGCCAACTGAAACCAGAACGTTGAATGCGAGTCCCTTCGACTCTACTCGTGATCGCAAGTCTTCCGTCACGTTAATGATGAACTCGCGTGTTTTGACCGTGTTGAGTTCGGGTTGACTCTCACCAGCTTCGATTTTCGAAAGATCCAGGAGGTCTCGCATTAATTTATCGAGTCGTTCGCAATCTTCTCTACAGGAACTAAGAACTTCTGTTTGTTTCTCGTTCAGGTCTCCCGCCGCGCCCTCGAGGAGTAGATGGACTCCCATCTGCACGCTCGTTAGTGGAGTGCGCAATTCATGCGACGCATTTGCAATGAACTCTGACTTCAAACGATCAATTTCACGAAGATGAGTGATGTCCTCGAGAAGTGTGACGGCACCGAGCAAACGACTTCCGTTATCGCGCATAGGTGTTGTCCGCAAACGAAATGCTCTCTCGGAACCATCGACGGCCAAAGGTAGAACCGAAGACATGCCTTCACCCGCAACCGGTCGTTGCGATTCGATCGCTTCGGCAACAGCTCCAGCGATTCGTACGTCACGGGCAACGTCGCCGATATGCTTGCCGGTGTTCTCTCTCTCGGAACCGAAAATTTCTTCAGCGGCGGGATTGAGCTTTGTTACCAATCCTTCGCCGTCAGTGACGATGATGGGATCGTATAAAGAGTCGATTGCGGCTTCGGTTGTTTGTTGCGCCATCATCAGCCTGCCCATGTCTGACGTGCGCAACTGTCGAATGCGCTCAGCCATGCGATTGTATTCAGCGGCGAGAATGCCAAGCTCGTCACGTGAACTGACTTCGACTTTTGCGTTAAGGTCTCCGCCGGCCATTTTCGCCGTGGTCGCAGTCAGTTCTCGCAACGGTTCAACAATTCGGTTAGCCAGAAAGAAAGCGAGATAGATGCCGGCAGCGACTAATATGCCGGCGATCAGGAGTGTGCGATAGAACCACAACTGCGCCACGCCTGCCGCAGCTTCTGACTTGGCAACCATGGCACGTTGATTAAGCTGCAGAAGATGTTCGCACTCCGCTCTTAATTTATTGAACTGAGGCTCGAGCTGATTGAAATACTCTTCCCGTTCGGATCTAACTTCAGGCCGCGCAACGCTACCCGCTGATTGGTCGGTTGAGTTCACTTTTTGCGTAAACGCATCAAACATCTCGTAATACTTCTGGCGATCCGCTCGAATGGCTTCAACCGCTGCTGACTCGCCGATCTCCGTGATGTTGTTCGCCGCCTTCTCAAAATTTTGGTCAAACTTCGCGCGGTGTTCTCGCAGTTGTGCAGCAGCTTTGTCGCGCGCGCCCAACAGCGCAAACACAGCTGCCGAGTCCTGGCGTTCGAGACTCTCTTTCATTTCCTGTGCAGCGACCACGGAGTCGTAGTTGTTTGAAATGATGCGCCGAGAGACACTGCCCATTTCGCGTAGCCGCCAGGCGCCCCAGGCGCCGAGCGCGACGAGTGCGACGATGAAAACGAGATACCCAAACAGAAGCTTCGTACGAACGCTCATAACCTTGTTCTTAGAGCTTTGTGCTTCTTCGTGTTAATTCGTGTGATTTCGTGGATCGTTTATTGGCCGTGAAGAGAAGCGATCCGCGAATCACACGAACTAACACGAACAAAAGCCGAAATCTACATATCTCTCATTCCGCCACCTGAGTTGGTATCTCCTTACTGAGTGGCACCACCTGGACTGTTGCGTCACGGACTTCGCCGAGAAAACGATTGATGATCGAACCGTGGACCAGAATGTCCAGGCGAGAACGGGAAGTCTGACCGAAGACCACATGAGTAATTCCCTCGCGTCTCGCAAATTCGATCAAAGCGTCAGCCACACGACGCGACTTCAACTTAACCACCTTTGCACCCAGGTCCTCAGCGAAGCTAATGTTTTCCTGAAGTGCCGCGTAGTCTTCTGGTTTTATACGACCCAGCTCCTCACCAGGTGTTTCCACGTAGACCGCAAACCAATCGCTGGCCAGGCGACCCGCTATGCGCGAGCCGACACGCAAGAGCTTTTTCGCACTTCCCCGCGAAGCCATTGCCACCATCACCTTCTCAGGAATCACTGCCTGCTCTAATCCTTCACGTTCGCGGTAATCATGCGCTTTCGTCGCCTGATCTACGGCAACCTGTCTCAATGCAAGTTCACGAAGCGCTGAAAGATTTCCCTTTCGGAAGAAATTGTTGAGAGCTTGTTCGATCTTTACCACGTCATAAATCTTTCCCTGGCGCAGGCGTGTCCGGAGAGTGTCTATAGAAACATCTACATTGACGACCTCGTCTGCGCGGCGGAGAAAATGGTCAGGAACGGTTTCACGGACGCGTACACCAGTCGTGCGATTTACGACGTCATTTAATGATTCGAGATGCTGGATATTCACGGCCGTGATTACAGAAATGTCCGCATCCAAGATCTCCAGAACATCCTGATAACGTTTCCGGTTTTTGGATCCGGGCACGTTTGTGTGGGCGAGTTCATCGACGATTGCGATTTTGGGTTTGCGCGCAATGACGGCTTCAACGTCCATCTCTTCAAGTGTGACACCGCTATACTCAATTTTGCGCAAGGGTATACGTTCGAGATCGCCGATAAGCGCGCTCGTGTCTTCTCTTCCATGCGTTTCCACAATGGCAACAACGATATCGACGCCCTGTCTTTTGAGGAGATGAGCGTCTTCAAGCATTTGAAATGTTTTCCCAACTCCTGGCGCGGCACCGATGTAGACACGTAGATTTGCTCGCTCGCTCACCTGAAGTTTTGCGAGCAGAGACTCTGCCGTTCGCCGGTTGCCGTTGGAGTTCATAACTACTTCATGTGGTCTTTGACCCTTGATGTTTCGTACTTGCTTGCCAAGACCAAAGATCAAAAACCAAAGACCAACACGCACTCACTTCTTCACCGGATAACTCTGGTCCAAATCAATGTTGAGCTCGAGCACATTCACTCGTGGCTCACCAAGGAAACCAAACTGACGAGACTCAGTGTGTGCCGCGATCAACTGTCGCACCTGGTCTTCAGTAATCCGTCTTTCTCGAGCGAGGCGGGGTATTTGAAACTCAGCCGCGGCCGGAGAGATGTGTGGATCAAGTCCCGAACCTGAAGTTGTGACCAGATCAACCGGAACTGGCTTACCAGGGTTTTCCGCTTGTATCCGTTCGATATCCACTTTCACGCGATCCCGCAGTTTTTGACTCGTTGGGCCAAGATTTGATCCAGAGGATGCGCCCGCATCGTAACCGACCGTTCCCGCGGCGCTCGGCCGCGAGTGAAAATAACCGGGACCAACAAAGGTTTGCCCTATGATTCTTGAACCGATCACTGTCCCGTCGCCCCGCCTTATTAGTTGTCCATTCGCCTTATCGGGAAAAATAACTTGCGCCAGACCAGTCACCACCAGCGGATAAATCAATCCCAATAAAACTGTAGTCACGATTGTCATCAAAACTGCCGTAATAAGATTTTTCATATCGCGTCAAAGCCCTCTCGTCCTGGGACCGCAGTCCCGATGCCTCGGGACTGCCCGCGTCCAGAAGAACCAACTAAATTTCATCAACCACCAAACATAAATATTGTCTGATAGGTTGGACACGGGCAGTCCCGAGGCATCGGGACTGCGGTCCCAGCACCATGTAGCTCATGCAAATAACACGCTCAGTTCTAAGCCAATCCAATCGCATGAATGATCACGTCAATAATCTTTATGCCGATGAACGGTGCAATGACTCCGCCAACCCCGTAAATCAGTAAGTTTCGTCTAAGCAAAGCCGCCGCACTCAACGGCCGATACTTCACGCCCCGCAGCGCTAATGGAATAAGCGCAATGATGATCAGGGCATTGAAAATTACTGCCGACAAAATTGCCGACTGCGCAGTCTTCAAGCCCATCACATTCAACGCTGCAAGTGGCCCATTCAAGCTGCCCTGAGTGGCATAGAGTGTCGCGAACATCGCCGGAATAATCGCGAAGTACTTGGCAACGTCGTTTGCTATCGAAAATGTGGTTAGCGCCCCGCGAGTAATCAAGAGTTGCTTCCCGATCTCAACAACCTCAATTAACTTCGTAGGATTCGAGTCGAGATCAACCATGTTCCCTGCTTCTTTCGCTGCTTGCGTTCCAGTGTTCATGGCGACACCGACGTCAGCCTGGGCCAATGCCGGGGCATCGTTCGTACCGTCCCCAGTCATGGCGACAAGCTTGCCGCCTTCCTGTTCGCGTTTGATCAATGCCATCTTGTCTTCCGGTGTGGCCTGCGCAAGAAAATCATCAACACCGGCTTCACGCGCGATGGTTGCGGCAGTTAAGGGATTGTCTCCGGTGATCATTACGGTCCGAATCCCCATTTGCCGCATTTGATTGAACCGCTCAATCATTCCGCCTTTGATGATGTCTTTGAGCTCGATTACTCCCAAAGGCAAGCGATCTTCTGCGACAACCAATGGTGTCCCACCCTGTAGCGAAATCCGCTCGACTATTTCCTTTAGTTCGTTCACAAGGTGAGAGCCTTTACCGTCAAGGTACCTTTGAATCGCATCAGCGGCGCCCTTTCTTATTTCGCGCGAGTCAAAGTTGACGCCTGACATACGCGTCTGGGCAGTGAAGGGAACAAAGGTCGCTTCGTGCGGCGTTAGTTCGCGCCCGCGCAATCCGTATCTCTCTTTAGCCAGAACTACAATCGATCGC
>DASYPT010000112.1:0-21026 GCA_036006355.1 Pyrinomonadaceae bacterium
GACTTCGTTTAGCAGCTCCAGAATCTCGGCGCATTGCTCTTCGTTTGGCACTGCTAGTGGCGCGCGCACGACTCCTCCGACGTATCCCGACTTATCGAGAGCTGCTTTGAGTCCGCCAATGCCGAAACGCGTGGTCACCGCGGCGGCGAATGGCGTCAGTTTTGATTGGAGTTGTTCCGCGCGTTCGCTCTCTCCCTGCTGGAGTAATTGAAAGATTTCAACGCAGACTTCCGGAACAGCGCAACCAACAGCCAGGATGCCTCCTGTTGCACCACTTCTTAGTGCATCGAATAAGACAGTGCCGTTTCCGGTCAGCACGGCAAAGTCCTTTGGACAAAGTTCAACCGTTTGTTGGAAACCTTCGATATCGTTTGAACTGTCCTTTACGCCGATAATGTTTGGATGGTGTGCAAGGCTCGCGATCGTTTCCGGTTGGATCTTAATACCTGTCAATGCAGGCATGCTGTACAGAAGCACTGGGATCGATGAGGAATCAGCAACTCTGTTGTAGTAGGTTATCAACTTGTCCTGAGTGATGGCAGAACGATAGAAATAAGGTGTCAGGACCAGGATCGCGTCTGCTCCGGCGTTAGCTGCCGCACGAATCTCGTTAATTGTTCCGCGCGTGCTCTGTTGTCCGGCGCCTACAATGAAAGTCATTGAGCTCGGCGTTTGAGCACGCGCGGTTTCAACTACGCGTAAATATTCTTCTTCGTCTAGATTTACCCGCTCGCCGGTTGAACCTAAGACGACGTAACCGAGAATGCCGGAATGGTTGTACCTCCGAATGTTTGCTGTGAGGCCAACCAGATCGAGATCCTCGTTGGCGTCAAAACAGGTCGTTAACGGCAGGCAGATACCTTCCAGAGATACAACCTTGTTGATTTGTCGCGTCGCTTTCGTTTCTTTCACGCTGCGGATTATACGAGAGCGCGAGATCCCCGAAAAACGCGCAAGCTAATCCATGCCGAGCGCTGTGAAGGTTTTTGGCCCGACGACACCGTCCGGATTAAGCTGATGAGCTGCCTGGAATGCTTCGACTGCTTGAAGCATAGTGCTGCCAAAAACACCGTCCGGCTCGAGCAAGCCGAGTCGTTCCTGAACTTCAGCAACATCCGAACCTTTGTCCCCGATTCGAAGAGTGTCGCCCTTCATTCTCAATCGCACGTGGAAGTGATTGTGATGTCCATTAACGAAGCGGCTCAAGCCTGCATCAATAACACTTTGATCGTTAAAGAACACAGCTTGTGTCGGAGCAAGACGCCACCAAAGTTTAATCAGCTCGGTGGTTGACTCCCGATCGAACTGACTGTCAGTAATCGTCACTGGCGCATTCTCGCCATCCTTGCGCATTGGCCTGACGTCAACATCAACACCCAACTGATGTGATTTGTGAGGCGGCATCGGTCCTCCACCTTTTTTCGAGATCTGTCCAATCGAAAAGGGACGGTTCGGATGCTTTTCATTCCAGCTCGCAGCGACTCGAATCGCAGCGTCGATGGTTGATTGCTGTCCAAATTGAAATTGGTTGTTGCCACGATTGTTAGTGACAAAGCCTGGGCCATTGATGGGAAGCAGTACATCTACGTTCATTGTGTTTCTCCTAACTGTGAGTGGTTGAATACCGACCAGTGACGGTTCCATTACTTAACGAAACAAATCACTGATCGTCATTGAAAAGACGAAAGCGCCACGGCTTTCTGCTGGTTTTCGATTGACGTTGAATGAGTAACCTGCAGTGAAATCCAGGGTCACCAACGAGAACCGAACTGCTGGCCCGACGCCATACCGAAAGTTTCCATAGCCGGGTGATGTCTGAGGACCGATTCGAGCAGCGTCGAACATCAACACTGGACTGACTTCGATGAGGTTCAGTTCGCGAAATACAACATCGAGGGCACGCGCTGAATAACCAATGTCAAAATCCGTTTGTTTTTCCGCGGGTATCAGAGGTATCTCGCGCCAGGCTTTTTGCGCCTGGTTCTCGAATGCACGCAACTTCTGCGTCTCAACACTCAAGCTTTGCGCTTCTGACTGCGCGCCTGCATTTGCCAGAAGTTGCTGTAGTGACTTTGTCGTACTGGTTATTCTCTTAAGCAAAGAGGGAGCGAGATCGCCGTAGCCGATCGTAAGTCGATGGATTGGACTACGAATCTTATCCACACTCGTTGTCGTCACATCGGCGGTCGCCAGTGTCAACATCAACTTAGCATCTGACAAAGGGTCATCCACAGCATCCAGCAGATTGTCGATTCGACTTAACTCGACTTCGTCTGGATAAGCCTCGGCAATTAAGGATCGATTCAGTCTGATCAGCCCCACGCCTTGCGGATTCTGTGCGGCGAGACTCGAAGTTTCATCACTTAAGTCGACATCTGCGAAGCGTTCCTCCTGAAAGATCGATGGACCGTGAATGATTCGATTCAGATCCTGAAGCAGACTCGTCAGTAGCTGCTTAGGTAATGGCTCACCAGGTTTGAACTCGTTGAGTTGTCGCAACGTGTCCGAACTCAACTGAGTAAATAGAAATTGTGAAACGACGTCTTTCTTATTCTGCAGGAGAAGGACGAACTCGGCTGGATCCTTCATGTCATCTGCGATGAAATCTGCAGACCGACCAACATTCGGAATGTCGTTAGCTCGTTCTTCAATCTTGTCCAATAACGCTTGAAGACGCGTCATTGAGCGGCTCACATCGTCAGGAGAGCTGTCATTTTTCAAGATTTGTCGAACAGGTTCATAGATTCTTAAATCAGATTTACCGTAAGCGAGTAGCTGTTTTACTTTTGGCAACATCGCAGTCCGCACATTCGTGAGTTCCGTTATTGACCGCTGAATTGAATCAGCGTCCGCGGGCAAATGATTCGCTCGCAGCGACTCTGCAATACTGTTCAATCCATCTATCAAACCAGCGATCAGTCCCTCATCGTCCGCAGTGACGCTGACGATTAGCTGACCGGCGAGTTGTCTTAATGGTTCCTTGTCATCCGTAATGCGCTGTAATGTTTGCTTCGATTGTTCGAGCACTCCGGAATCGTCATCGATCTCCGAAATTGCATCCAACACGTCTGACGGGGGATTGCGTGCTTTCAGTTGTTCAATAAGAAGGGGAACGGGGGAAAAAGCTTTTTCGAGTTCAGGAATAGTTCCTTCGATCAAATTGGGATTACGATCAATTCGCAGTTGATTCGCTAAGTTGATAAAGGGCGGTTCATCGCTTAGATAGACTTCAAGGGTTGCTGTTCGAGCAGTGCTAAGAGCTCCGGCTAGTGCGTCTCGAATTGATGGGTCGTCAGAAATCTCTGCCGGTACGGCCGCAATATGCCAGACGGGCTTCGATAGCGTGAGGTTAAAAGAGAGAAAATTGGTTCCACCGATCGGCGCACCGATTCCGACACTGCTTAGCCCGTATTGAGGGAAGCTACGAATTAGTGGACTGCTATTGATTATCCAATCGTCACCTTCAATAAAGGGCCGCGGTCGATTGCCACCAAAGAATCGCTCGACTATTGGAATCGGAGAGTTGGTTGAGTGAACGGTGCCGGCGCCAAAGTTGACGTCCAACCTGATGGGATCATGCTCTCGCCGCAGGAATCTTGCACGATAGTTCGCGTCAAAGATGTGTTTGACGAACCCGATTCCATCGTCGTCAGCACTTGCTCCGAGTTGCAGCCCATATGAAGCAGACCATGATTGCCTGCCTCGATTTATCGTAGCGCCAAGATAGCTCTTTACTGCACGATATCCAGACTGATCGGGAACCAGTGAAAGTAATGGAAAATCTGCGTCGACCTGGCGATTACCAACCTCTACTGACGTACCGAAGCGTAGAAGTATTCCGTGCTGAGTAAGCGGCTTGCTAGCACCAAAGAGTTGGGCGACTCCGGAACCCGCTTTCAATTTCAGGTCATTCGTAGGAATGTTGAAGTAGTCGTACGCGAGTCGCCAATCCAGGTGGCTTATCCAACTATCGTTGTATTCTCGCGAACCGGAAAGATTGAAATCCGTTAATGCGCTGTTTTGGGAACCATTAAGATTCAAGTCCATCCGATCGATGAATCCGCCTTTGGACTGTAGAGAGAGTCGCGTTCCCCCAAAAAGTTTTCGAGCATCGTCGTATCCCAGGAGTGGTTGAGGTAATAACTTATTCGTGGTGTTAATAAGTGAGCCAGGATTGGTCACCTTGCCAGGTGCCAGCGATCTGGTGATTTTGTCATTTGGTTTTTCAAATATTCGAGAGGCGTAATAAAGAAAGTCTGAACTGTATACGACATAAACAACATCCAACGACTCCGTTGTGACATTGCAGTTTTCCAATCGATAACTGACAACGGCGAATCGGATGCGCTCACCCGGTTGGACAACCTGTTCGTCATAGACCTGACGTAACGCATCGACTGAAAAACTGTTCAGTACGCGATCGAATTTTCCGCCTTTCTGTAAGGGCAGCCTGGGCAGTATTGCAGCAAATTCATCCTGAAGTTTTTGTTGTGATCCGAACAGAAAACTGAACGGTGTCTTAACTGAGAGAGGCGTCACAATTCGAATATCGTTAACCTTGTAACCTTTGTAAGCATCAGCCGATTCTCCACACTTCAGACTCGCATTGACATCTGGCGAAGCAAAACAAACAGACCAGAGGCCAATACTCAAGAATAGTAAGACCGATCTGGCAGCGTAAGCCGAAAACTTACGCTGCCAACTCAGTCGAAGAGGTTTCAATCTTTCCAACAGAAAAATTGACACGAGCAACCTCCGAACTCTAAACGCGCCGAGCTAAGTGTTGAGCAGCTGATGGCCCAAGTCCGTCATCTTCTTGTCCGTGACTTCCTGGCTACCACTTGCTGGAAGCTTCATGGCTCTATTTGTGATCGGGCCCTGTAAGAAGCTCATTTGCTCAGCAGTCAAACCAAGTTTCATCATGGCTTCCGCTTGCGCATTAAATGTTGGGCCGATCGTGACCTTGACTCTCACACGATCTTGAAAGTCACCGTTGATGAGATCGCGAAGAACAAAAACCATCGCGAAGAAGGGTGTGTTGTCATCAATACAGCCCCTCATCATCCCAAACGAAAACTGGCGCTTATTGCTGGGCGCGAGTACTGCTAGATTGACCGAGAACTCCTTACATTTTTTTGGCATGACATTCCTTTCGTTTTGGAAGAATCGAAAGACCAAACTCTCTTTTGGTAAAACAGCCAACCAGCCCTCAGCCCTTTGACTGTTTAAAACTGACAAATTGAACATCGCAGATGCTCTTGCATGAAGGTTTCGTGAGTTAAGACGTGAACTATGTAGACGTTTGAGTTTTTACAGTAGTAATTGAATGCGATTAGACGTCTTAACGGCTATAAATGACTTACCAAACGACCTGACGTCTCAAGAGCATTGCAAGTCCGCGATTAGGCTTTTCGCTCCGCGGTAGCGATCATACGGACTGCGCGTATAGCGCACAGCTGATTTGATGAGCGAGGATTGACCCTTATACTCCGCGGATGAATCAGTGTCAACGAATCGATCGTCAGGCGTGAAAGTTTCTCCGGTCGATGATGACAAGAACTTAACCGGACCTTTCATTCCTATTATCAACGCCCCAAAAACGTTTCAAAGCTTTCAAATATTATGAGACGTTACAAATTTTCGGATATAAACCCGAACGACGTCTGCATTCAGTTGGCCTCAACGGTTTACGTTCAATTGCGGCCCGGATTAGACTACCCTCGAAAACGAAAACGTGACCCGACACAGTTATGGAGGTTGAAGTCTTGAGTAACTACAGCTTTGTTCAAATGGACGTTTTTACTGACTCCCCTTTTGCTGGAAACCCACTCGCTGTATTTCCCGAAGCGGCCGGCATAACCGATGAACAGATGATGAAGATCGCCAGAGAAATGAATCTGTCCGAGACGGTTTTTGTTCTCAAGCCGAACGGTGACTCAGCAGAACCAACTGTTTTGCGAAAACTCAGAATCTTTACACCGACACGAGAGATTCCATTTGCCGGACATCCAGTCGTCGGAACGTGGAACGCGCTTGCTCGCCAGGGAGTGGTTCCGATCCCTGATGGTGGATCGGGGATCCAGCGCATTTATCACGAGGTTGGAATCGGAGTGTTGCCTGTTGATGTCGAATTCAAAGACGGTCAACCGGTTCAGGTCGTGATGACGCAGGGTAAGTTTCAAATCATCAGCGAAGTTGACGATGCATCCGAGCAAGCGGAACTGGCGCGCGCGCTTGGACTCGCACGTGAAGATCTCGACGAGACTCTGCCGATTCAATCCATCTCGACCGGTCTGTCGTGCATGGTTGTACCCGTCAGGTCATTGGCAGATTTGCGAGACTGCAAAATTAACAGTTCGTTGCTGGGTGAGCTCTACACGCGTCACGGCGCAGCTGGCTGTCATGTGTTCACACGAGAGACGATTGAAGTTGGGAAAGCCCGGGCTCATGCACGTTTCTTTGCACCCGCAGACAACATCCCCGAAGATCCGGCGACAGGAAGTGCTTGCGGCGCATTAGGTGCTTACCTGGTTTATCACCAGGCGTTGTCACTCGAACCAGAAGACGGCAGATATAAGTTCGTAATCGAGCAGGGAGACTTCATTCATCGTCCAAGCCGGATTCATCTTGACGTGAAAGGCAAAAAGGGTTCTATCGAAGAGGTGAAGGTTGGCGGTGCGTCCGTTCCAGTTGCGACAGGGGAAGTGTTTGTGGATTGAGGTTTGTTAGTCAGTGGTCAGTTGTATGGGACCTATTCGACCTATAAGACCTATTCTACTAACTACTAACCACTGACCACTGACAAAGTAACAACAAAATGCTCGATCTAATCATCATCGGTGCCGGGCCAGCTGGATTGTCGGCGGCTGAAGCTGCCGCTGACGAAGGTCTCAATTATCTCGTCATCGAAAAAGGAACTATCGCCAACACCATTCGGCAATATCCGATCGGTCGAACAATGTTTTCGACGCCCAATGAAGTGGAAATGCATGAAGGTACACTTCAGCCAATTCGTGAGAAACCAACTCGTGAAGAGCTGCTTTCGCACTACGTGCACTTCGTGCTTGATCATGATTTGCGGATCAATACGGATGAAAGAGTCGTTGATGTTTCCGGCGACATCGATCACGGCTTCTCAGTTGTGACGACGCGAGGGAATTACCAGGCAGCGCGAATCCTCTTTGCGATTGGTGCGATGGAGAGACCTCGAAAACTTGGTGTACCGGGCGAGGAGCTAGCGAAGGTACATCACCTGTTCGTGGATGCGTATCCATATGTTCGCAAAGATGCACTTGTGGTCGGCGGCGGAAATAGTGCGGCTGAAGCAGCTCTTTTTCTTTCCGAAGAAGGCTCACGCACTACTATGGCAATCTGGCGCGAGGA
This sequence comes from Pyrinomonadaceae bacterium, assembly GCA_036006355.1. Lineage (GTDB taxonomy): Bacteria > Acidobacteriota > Blastocatellia > Pyrinomonadales > Pyrinomonadaceae > PSRF01. The sequence goes on from DASYPT010000112.1 coordinate 7,384, forward strand.
CTGGGAGAACCGCGATCCAAAAGCAGGCGCGATGAAACACTGGGTCCGTACCCCGTTAGAAGCAGAAGTTACGGCGGGCCGGTTGAATGTAGTTTTCTACAGGCACGTTGATGAGATCACTGAACATTTAGTAATACTCACGACAGAAAGTGGCGAACAACTGACGATCCCAAACGACGTCGTCTTTGTGTTGGTGGGAAGCGATGCCGACCTTAGCTTACTTACAAAGCTTGGTGTCACAACGGAGCCAGGGAAAGCAAGTGAGATTCCCATCTACGATCCTGAGACTTTTGAAACACAAGTCCCTGGTATTTACGTGGCCGGTCATTTTACGCATGCGCGACACATCAAGGCCGCTATCGATGTTCCGCGAAAGATCGTGCCTTTGATTGCTGCGAGTCTTCACGAAAAAATTTCGAGATAGCAAGTGATAATTTGGAAAAACCACCGACCAATCCCCAACCTCACGTTTCAGCCACCTCACCGCCGCGATCCCTGCGAGCCACCCCAGTCACATAAGCTGCAGCTTCCACTTCTCGCGCGACCGCTTCAGCAACTCGTTTATCGAACACTGATGGAACAATGTACTCGGGATGAAGCTCTGCATTGCTGATGATCCCTGCGATAGCGTTCGCCGCAGCGAGTTTCATCGCCTCGTTGATGCGTGAAGCTCTGCATGCAAGAGCGCCGCGGAAGATTCCGGGAAAAGAGAGCACGTTGTTGATTTGGTTCGGATAGTCAGATCTTCCCGTCGCCATTACAGCTACGTAAGGAGCGGCATCCTCAGGCATGATTTCAGGAACCGGGTTCGCCATCGCGAACACGATCGGTTTCTCAGCCATATTCTTCACGTCTTCTACATCAATAACACCGGGAACGGACAATCCGAGAAAGACGTCCGCGCCTTTAATCACATCATGAACAGTGCCCTGCTCGTTATTTGGGTTCGAGTTCTGCGTGTACCAGTCTTTTACCCAATTCATGTTCTCTCTACGACCTCGATAGAGGGCCCCGGTTTGATCGCAGCCGATAATACTTTTGACGCCAGCAGCCATGATGATCTTGGAACACGCGACGCCGGCCGCGCCCACACCGTTCACAACAACCTTCACCTTCTCCATCTCTTTGCCAACGATTTTCAGGGCATTAATGAGGGCGGCGAGAACGACGACGGCAGTGCCATGCTGGTCGTCGTGAAAAACGGGAATATCCAGCTCTTCCTTCAATCGTTCCTCAATTTCAAAACAGCGAGGAGCGGAAATATCTTCAAGGTTAATGCCGCCGAACGCTGTGGAAATGGCTTTGACTGTGCGAACGATCTCATCCGGGTCCTTCGTGTTCAGGCAAATGGGAAATGCATCTACACCCGCGAACTCCTTGAAGAGCATTGCCTTCCCTTCCATCACCGGCATTGCAGCAGCTGGGCCAATGTCGCCCAAACCAAGAACGGCTGTTCCATCAGTAACTACCGCGACCGTGTTCTTCTTAATCGTGAGCGTGAATGCTTTTTCCGGATCTTTTTGGATAGCGTCACAGATACGCGCAACACCTGGCGTGTATGCCATGGATAAGTCAGCTCTAGTCTTCAGAGGCACCTTGGAAACAACTTCGATCTTCCCACCGAGATGCATCAGAAAAGTTGGATCAGAAACGTGGACGAGTTCAACACCATCAACGTCTTTAACTGCCTGGACGATCTGCTCACCGTGGGCACTCGACGCAGAACTGACAGTGATGTCGCGAATGATGAAGTCGTTTCCCACGTTGACGATGTCAATCGCACCGATGTCTCCACCAGAGCGTCCAATCGCCATCGTCAACTCGCCGAGCGAGCCGGCACGGGACGAAAGCTTGACCCTTAACGTCAAACTGTAACTCGCACTTGGGGTGGGTTGCATAACCTGTAGTTGTTAATTGGAGTGGCGAGATTTAACGATAAAACGAATGTACGGTGCAAGTATGGCTTCTATCGGTTGTGACCTAATTTAAAATCCTCTTTGCCGATCCTCGGCGTTCTCCGCGTGCTTGTGCCTTCGTGCGTTTCGTGTAATTCGGGATCGTTTTGTTTAGCTTACGAAAGAACGATCCACGAAATACACGAAGGCCACGCGGAGAAGGCCGAAGATGGACACACAAGATTCTGTATCTTCTATTCCAGAAGTTTCCCTATCTTTCTCGCCGTGCTTTTATCCAAACCTTTTTCTTCTGCTAATGCCAGGGATTTACGTCCCAACAGGCGATACAACTCTCGAGTGTCTCGAAGTTGCTTCCCGGCGAGCGCCTTAAGGTGTCGCTCAACCGTCGAGACGTCACCACGAGAGAAAGTGCCAGTTAGCGCTTGCGATGGTGAACTCTTAATAAGGTTCGCCATGGTCGATTGCAACAATGGGATCAGCACTTCGTGAGCTCTGTCTCTCTTCAGGCCTGCACGTTCGAGCATATCAAGAGCGGTATCAAACAAGGCCATGACGTTTCCAGAAGACATTACAGCCGCAGCGTGATAAAGAGGCTTGGCGCTGGCCTCGATCGAAAAACTGTGGCCTCGCAGGTCTTTGACGATGTTACGTGCTTGTTGCAGTGCCTGACGATCACCTTCGAGACACCAAAACGCTGAAACTAGCGACTTGGCTCCGGCTTCGGGCTCGCTAACCGAAACCAGCGGATGAATCGAACCGACCCGCCACCCTCTATCCGACAACGGTGACAAAACTTTCGATGACAGAGCTCCGCTGGTATGAAGGGCGACGCGCGTCCGGCGTTCGTTGACGTTTAGCGTAGAGAGGTGCTTCGTAACTGATGACAATTGATCGTCTGGAGTAGTTATCAAAACAACCTGTCCAACTTCTCGAAGTTCTTCTAAGATTCGGAGAGAAACTGTTTCGTCTAACAAACGGGCGGTTTGTTTCAATCGCGCTCGGCGCCTGGACACTAAGGCGTGAATTGGGTACCCGACGCTCGAAAGAGCTATCGCCATCGCAGTGCCCAGTCGTCCCGCACCGATGACGGTTAGTGATGGTTTTGTCTTGGGCATTTAGCCTCTATTGGAACCTGCTGATTTCAGGTTTACTCTACCGATCATTGCCAGTATAGTTGAACCCGTAAACGTAGCAGTTTAATAACGTAAATCCGATTCCCTCCTGGCGAAGTTGATAGGCTAAGTTTATTTAGGCGCACAACCTTGCCGCCATTCCGCAGCATCATAGACTGCGCGCCGAATAAGCAAGATTCATTCGACCCCACCCCAGGAAGTCAGCTTGAAAAAGTTTTGGCTGCGCAGTTGTTAGGAGATTCGGTCCGGTCCCATCCTTGAGTTTTTGGAGGTTTTTCAAAATGAATAGCTTCTCCCGTGCCATGACTGCTTTAGTTTTGGCCGCTTCTCTGTTGGCAAGTTCTTTGGCAATTGTTGCACAAACGCCACAGTCAACCGACCAGAAGCAAAACTCAACTACGACTCAGACCGATCCGAAGGCCACTCAGACCGATCCGAAAAAAGATCCAACCCAGGCGACTGCAACTGCGGCGACGCCGGCAGCACATGCAACAGCTCGTGATACCAAGCCCTTATCAACTAATGAAAATCCGGACATGATTGGCAAACGCAACATCAACACCGGGATCATTGCGAAGATGAGTGGGTCGACCGAGAAGGAAGTGCGAATGGGACGTGAAGCAGCTGCTGAAGTTGACCGGCAGGCCAAGTTCATCGAAGACCCGGTCATTACCGAATACGTAAATCGGGTCGGCCAAAATATCGTTCTGCATTCTGACGCAAAAGTTCCTTTCACGATTAAAGTCATAGATTCTGACGAGGTGAACGCCTTCGCGTTGCCTGGTGGATTCTTCTATGTAAACAAAGGTCTGCTGTTGGCGGCGGATAATGAAGCCGAGCTGGCCGGCGTGATGGCTCACGAAATCGCACACGTTGCCGCTCGCCATGCCGTCGAGAACCAGACGAAAGCAAGTCTTTTGGAATACGCCGCACTTGGTGCGTCGATATTCCTGGGCGGGATTCCAGGAATGATTTATCAGAACACTGCAGGCATCGGCTTGCTCGGGATCTTCATGAAGTTCAGTCGCAGTGCAGAAGAGGAAGCCGACAAGCTTGGCGTTCAATACATGTATGCCGCAGGATACGACCCCGGAGCAATGGCGACGATGTTTGAAAAGCTCGAGGCGAAGAATAAGAAGAAGCCCGGTTTTATCTCCCGCGCTTTTGCTACGCATCCGGCACCACCTGATCGACGCGCCGCAGCTTTGGCTTTGGCAGCGCGGTTCCCAGAGCATGAAGAATATGTGATCAGCAGCTCGGAGTTTCAGCGAGTTAAAGCCCGACTGCTTCGTCTGTCGAATGCCCGAGCAACTTCATCAGGCGCCATTCAAGCCGGTGACGACAACGGAGCTCCTGGTCGTCCGACTCTAAAACGGAGGCAGCCGACGCCCGACGACTCGACAACAACGACGACGGACGGTGATCAGAAGCCAGCGGATCAACAGCAGGCGCCGCCAAAGTTGAAGAGGAATGACGGTACACCGACCTCAACAACTAAGCCGTCTGATAAGCCATAAGCGAGCGCGAAGTTTAAATCTCGAAGCTCCTCGGCCTTGCCGGGGAGCTTTTTGATTTCGGTGTAACGACAGGCCGTCACCCTGTCGTTGCGTGCGAGGAACCCTCCAGAACCGAAGGGCGGGAATTGTGGACAGGCTAACAGCCTGTCCTACACAGAGATAAGAACACTGCGCAACTTGACATTATTTTGAGCCGTTCGGTATCCTACCCGTTCGCGTTTTACTCGCTGAAAACAGAGATAGTTAACTATGTCGACATACTTTCCCAGCGGCAAGGAACTCGCTGGACAACGAAAATGGTACGTGGTGGACGCAGCTGGCCAAACATTGGGGCACCTGGCGTCTGAAGTCGCGTCAATACTGACCGGAAAAAGAAATCCGAAGTGGACCCCTTTTCTCGATACAGGCGATCATGTGGTTGTGATCAATGCTCGCCAAGCGGTATTGAAGGGCAATAAGGCAGAGCAAAAGGTTTATCGCCATCACACTCGCTTTCCTGGTGGACTGCGAGAGATTAATGCGCGTGAGATGATTGCCAAGCGCCCCGAGCGAGTCGTAGAACTGGCAATCAAGGGGATGCTGCCGAAGAACAAACTCGGCCGCGCCATGGCGAAAAAGCTCAGAGTATACGCCGATGCCGAGCACCCGCACTCAGCCCAACGCCCGCAAGTCTACAATCCCATTCAAAAAGATTAATAAACGGACTAAAGAATAAGGAAGATTACTGTGGCTGAAATTCAGTATTACGGAACGGGACGGCGCAAAACCTCAACCGCGAGAGTTTACCTGCGACCGGGTTCCGGCGAAGTTAAGGTCAATAAAAAACCATTCGACCGATATTTTCCCAACGAAACTCTGCGAATGATCATCAGACAACCGCTACAACTGACAGAGACAGTTGGAAAGTTTGACCTGGTGGTCAACGTAACCGGCGGTGGTCCAGCGGGACAAGCTGGCGCAATTCGACATGGCATTACTCGCGCCCTTATCGAGTTCAATGCAGATTTGCGACCCACCCTCAAGCATGCAGGGCTTGTCACTCGCGATCCCCGAATCAAAGAGCGCAAGAAGTACGGTCAAAAGGGCGCACGCAAACGCTTCCAATTTTCGAAGCGCTAATATCAGTTCACAATTCGAATCTTCCAGATTCGAGTTTTGCTGGAATCCATTGTCGCAGCACGATTGGTTGCTTACGCTAAAAGAAGTCGAGAGGCTGCGGCGAGTACATAAAACCAATTAGCAGAAGGAGAAGGTAGTTTGGTTTCGGTTACCATGAAAGAATTACTGGAGGCCGGTGTTCACTTCGGCCACCAGGTTAGACGTTGGAATCCAAAGATGAAGGAATACATCTTTGGCGAGCGCAACGGCATTTACATTATAGATCTGCAGAAGACGCAGAGAATGTTTCGCGAGGCAATCGCTTTCGTGACCAATCTCATTGCCGAAGATAAAGGCAGAACAGTTCTTTTCGTAGGCACTAAACGACAAGCACAAGATGCTATTCGTGAAGAGTCTGAAAAGTGTAGTCAGTTTTACGTCAATCAAAGATGGTTAGGCGGTTTGCTGACGAATTTTCAGACGGTGCAGAAATCGATCAAGCGTCTTAAAGATCTTGAAGCGATGCAGACCGATGGTCGTTACGAGAAACTGACAAAGAAAGAACGCATCAAACTGGACCGCGAGCGTGAAAGTCTTAATAAGAACCTCTCCGGCATTAAGAATATGAATCGTCTTCCGGACGCGATTTTTATTATCGACGTCAAGAAAGAGGAAATTGCCGTTGCCGAAGCCAACCGGCTTGGTATTCCTATCGTCGCCGTTGTTGACACTAACTGTTCGCCTGAAGGCATCGATTACGTGATACCGGGAAATGATGATGCGCTTCGCGCTGTGCGACTCTTTGCCTCCAGGATCTCCGATGCAATAGTCGAGGGTAATCAGATCGCTACTGAAGGTGGCGTACTTGCCCAGGAAGGTGAGACTTCCCTAGAGACATCGGACGATTCGAGAGCTGAAACAGGTTCTGGGTTAGCGGAAAACACCGATACATCGGCGCCTGATGAAAGCACCGAAGACGATGACCTGAATGGCGAGGGCGCGCAAACAAGTTCTGAGATAGCGGAAAACACCGAAACATCGGCGCCTGACGAAAGCACCGAATCAGTGGTGGCAGCCAGCTAACGATATTCTTACTCAGCGGCGAGCGCAGCCTTAGCGGTTCAACCGCCGGGCTGCGTTTTTCATTGAACGATTTAAAAGCAGACTCCTGGTCTGCCCAAAAAAGAGAGTCGGAGAAATCAGCAATCATGGCGGAAATAACAGCAGCTGCAGTTAAGCAGCTTCGAGAGAAAACCGGCGCCGGAATGATGGAGTGCAAGAACGCACTCGTCGAGTCCGGAGGAGATGAAAACAAGGCCATCGACATTCTGCGCGAACGCGGATTGGCCTCGGCCAAGAAACGCGAGGGACGCATCGCCGCAGAAGGCATCGTCGGTTCCTACATTCACATGGGCGGAAAGGTTGGTGTGCTCGTTGAATTGAATTGTGAAACTGACTTCGTCGCTCGCGGCGATGAGTTTCAACAGCTCGTCAAGGATATTGCAATGCACATCGCAGCGGCCGAGCCTCATTTTGTCACGCGCGATGAAGTACCAACAAATGTTCTTGAAAAAGAACGCGACATCGCGCGGGCCCAGGCTAAGAATGATCCAAAGAACGCAAACAAGCCTGATCAAGTGATCGAAAAGATCGTCGAAGGACGCTTGAATAAGTTCTACGAAGAATCAGTTTTAGTGGATCAACCATTCGTGAAAGACCCGGCAAAAACGGTGGGAGAGTTAGTTACTGAAAAAACCGCAAAGACCGGTGAACGAATCGCGGTCCGCCGATTCACCCGCTACAAGATGGGCGAAGGATTGGACAAACGCGGTGATGACTTCGGTAATGAAGTTGCTTCTCTCTTAACTTAGCGTGCGGAATGCAATCTGAAAACAACGTAAACCCACTCGCCTACTCCCGCGTTCTTTTGAAAATCTCGGGAGAAGCTCTAATGGGCGAACAGAATTACGGCATCGACGTCGATGTCGCTCGTAGTGTTGCTGAAGAGCTAAAAGCGGTTCACGACCTTGGAGTCCAGGTTGCAGTCGTTGTTGGGGGCGGAAACATTTTTCGAGGTGTTTCCAAGAGCGCAGGCAACATGGACCGTTCGTCAGCAGATTACATCGGCATGTTGGCAACGGTAATGAACGCTGTTGTCCTACAGGATGCACTCGAGAAGATCGAAGTTCATACACGAGTATTATCGGCGATCGACATTCCACAACTCGCGGAGTCTTTCATTCGACGACGTGCAGTGCGACATCTTGAAAAGGGTCGCATCGTAATCTTTGCAGCCGGCACCGGCAATCCCTATTTCACTACTGACTCGGCGGCAGCATTGCGTGCATTGGAAATAAAGGCCGATATTATTCTCAAGGCTACGAAAGTCGATGGTGTTTATTCCGCCGATCCAATGGCGGACGCAAAAGCGGAGCTCTACAACGAGATCACGTATCAACAGGTGCTTGAAAGGCAACTCAAGGTCATGGATGCTTCGGCTATTTCGCTATGCATGGATAACAATCTGCCGATAATCGTCTTCAACATGCGCGAGCCGGGAAACATCCGAAGAGTCGTTCTGGGTGAACTTGGAGTCGGCACTCGAGTCTGGCTTGGGCAGTAACGACCGAATTTATTAGCGGGAGTCGATGAGATGAGTGAGAAAGACGTATTAAAAGAGACGCGTCCTCGAATGGAAACGGTCATCGAGGATTTCAGGCGCAAGCTCGGAACAATACGTACAGGTCGCGCTGCAGTCAGTTTGCTTGATACAGTGATGGTTGACTACTACGGCACGATGACACCGCTGAGTCAGATGGCTTCCGTTCATGCACCCGAGCCGCAGATGCTAACGGTCCAACCCTGGGACCAATCGCAAATTGGTGCCGTTGAGAAAGCGATTCGTTCAGCCGATCTGGGACTAAACCCTTCGAACGACGGGAAGCTGGTTCGCATCCCGATTCCACCGCTCACCGAAGAGCGTCGTAAGCAACTCGCGAAGCAAGTTCACGACATTGCGGAAGATCATCGGACGGCAGTTCGTAATGTCAGACGCGATAGTAATGAGCGGTTGAAGAAGATGTTGAAGGATAAAGTAATTTCGGAGGATGCGGAGCGCGACGGATTGGATGAAATTCAAAAGTTAACGAATTCCTATATCGGAAAGATCGACGAGTTCTCAAAGAGTAAAGAAAACGAGATCATGAGCGTCTGATGTCCGATATGCTTTAGCTTGTCGGGACTCAGCAGACTAAGCCCCAGGCTATCAAAAAAAGCTAATTACATTGGGGCTTGGTTGGCTGAGTCCGACAAGCTAAAGCATATCGGACATTTCTTTATCTCGGAATCGCGAACGCATCCTCGCCAAGCGTCTGATTCAGTTTTACTTCCTTCACGCTATACTCTGCAAAAAAAGCGCCCTGCGGCATCTCAAAACGCTGCGAGAAACTAAACGGGATCAAAACACCATCCACTTCCTTGAACTTGCTGTTCGCAGTACCGAAAGTGTACCCGCCGTAAGAGAAGAAGAACTCCATCACGCGGCCGTTGCTCGCATCGATATAAAAATCAGTCGTATAACCGTCGGGATCGGCAACGCGAAAGCCGCGCAGCGCTTTCTTGTTGGGAATGCTTGAGACTTTATGTCCGGGCTGGTCATACCTGCTCAGCACCGCCAACCCAAACCTCGAAAGCGGTGGCACTTCGACATTCGGCATCGAACTGTACGACTGTTGTCCATCGTAGATCTGCTTGAAGACGATGATCGGGCGCGCATCAATCTCCATCCTCATCTTGTCGCCCGCAGTCACAATCGAGAACGCACCGGGGATTGATTGAGGACTATTCGGGGGATATAACTGCACCGAGCCTCGCAGCATCATGTTCTGCACAGTCCGAAACTTCTCGCCACCCTGGGCCAGGAATGCTGCTTTTGCCAGATCCTCCGGACTGCTCGTTGGCGAAATTGCTACTGCAGGGGTTGCGGCCGTCGGAGGCGAAGCAGCCGTGCCGTTCTTCGGCCCAGTCTCTTGTCCGAATATGCTGATAGTCAGAACTAATGACAACAGACCACCAAGAACAAAAGTCTTTCTCATTACAATTCCCTCTTCTCTAACGATTTTAGAAGTTCAGACGCACCTGCGCATAGATTCGACGATTGCCCGCGCCGGTACTACCGCCCCCACCGCCGCCGAAGCCCCCAAAAGTTCCGGCGAGTCCTAGCGACTCCCCAAAGTTGGGTGATAACAGGTTGCCGACCGGAGGCGCCAAATTGACGTGGTTTAGTATGTTCTGGAAATTGATGGACACGTTGAGCGTGTAACGTTTCTCGCTTGGTGCGCCACCACCGCCTCCTTGTGGTCCCGCCCCGATCGCTGCAGTCTTTACCGCGGCACCACCACCGCCACCACCACCTGCCAGCATCGGGCCACCGGGTCCACCTCGCCTCTCTCCTGAGGCCGCTGGAGCACCAGCGGGCTGTCCCTGCGGTTTTGCCGCAGCATTGTTTCGGTGAATCTCTCCAAACTGGAACGTACGACCGATCCTGAGATTCACGCTTAGGGAACCAGGACTATTGCCGTAGTTGCGCGGAACGATCGTTTCACCCGGAAGAGGTCTCAGGTTGAAATTGCCAAAAGGAGTACACCTGATCGTTTCTGATGAACAATCGGCATTTGGTCCGGCGAAACTTGGCCGTTCGTTAACCTGACGATCCAAATTCAAATCCTGGCCGGTTGTGATATTGAACGGAGGACCTGTGTTCGCTACGACAAATGGACTCAACACGATCTTGTACCAGGGAAGATTAACTGTGCCGAAGATCGTGAAGCGATGGCGCACATCAAATGTTGCTCGCCCGAACTCGCCACTTGTGTTGTACGAGTTCATCGGAAAAGCATTTGACCCTTGCCCGTCAGTATCATTGGTTGTTTTGCTGAGGCTGTAGTTTCCCTGTATCTGAAGCGCTCTGCTCAACCTGCTGTTGAACCCAACGAAGAATTGACGCTGATTAAACTGCCCGCTTGCTTCGTATTGATAAACGTCACCAAGAGTTGGATTCGGCCTGACGCCATTCGGTGTCAGCGTTGTAATCGTGACTGGTATTGGCGCATTGATGTCACGGATACGAATCACGTGGTAAATGCGAATGTTGTAGAACCCTACAAACATCGTGATGTTCCTGGGCAACTGCCGCTCAACCTGGGTGCCGGCCAGCCAAACGTTCGGAGCTTGCAAATTAGGATCAACCCTATAAATGGTTTGTTGAGTGGCAGGGACAGCGCCAACCGGCGGAACGGTCGTCGGACTAAACTGGTTCAGCAGAGCATAAATGGGTGCAACATCTGGTCGAAGCTGTTGAGCAATCGAAGGCGGTACCGCCTGGTGCAAAGGATCATTTGGATCGGTGAAGATTGGTTCAGTGATCTGTGTCTGCTCTACATTGATCCCGTTATAACGGTTTGCAATCAACGTCCATTGCTCACTAAATCGGTTGTAGAACATTCCAGTTCCGAACCGGATAACCATCTTTGGAGGCTTGGCACTGTTAGCTGCGCCGGGAGACCACGCGACGGCAAGACGGGGAGCGAAGTCATACTTGCTGTGCGCATTTGTCTGAGTCTCGTAACGCAAGCCATAACTGAATGTCAGATTCGGTTTGATGCGCCAGTCGTCCTGTACATACACACCATAATCAGTCTGGCTAACATCAGCAAAAGGGTTTCCAGTGTTGATACTGAACGACGACGCACCACCACCGGCGGCACGGATCTCCGCAGGCGTCTTTCCTTGATCCTGTAACTGCAGAGTCAGTTGATAGCGCTGAATACTCGTTAATCCGAAGCCGCCCGTGAAAGTCCACGATCCCCCAAAATTATTCGGATTGATGTCGTCTACATTCACATGCCTGATCCGTCCACCAAACTTGATTGCATGCGTTCCCTTTTGTTTGGCTGTGAAATTGTTCAGCTCCCAATTGCGTCGGGTGTTAAGGGAATGACCAACCTGTGATCCACCCGAGCTGAAAGAGCTGCTTACGTTCAACGAGGGTACTGAATTGTTTCCAATGTTTTCCGCCTTGTTATGCGAATATTGAAAGCGGACTTCGTTGATGGTGGTAGGATTCAGGACCGCGGTTTCAGTTAGCTGCAAGTTCTGAAAGGTCGATACGAAATCGTATCCACGCTCAGGCAAGTTGAAACCACCCACACCCTGATTGTCCGTTCGGGATCGATTGAAGTTGTACCTGACAATCAACGTATTGTTGGTGTTGATAGCGTAATCAAAACGAGGACTGAAGTTCGTATTTCGGCGTGGTACCAAAAACCCCTCACCTACCTGGACGATATTAAAATTCGAATCAAGCACCGTGGCCCGGATCAATTCGTTGTCGTCAGTTTCGTTTCTATTGAACTCAACAAAGTACGATGCCTTTCTCTTTACCAGCGGACCATTGAGATTAAAGTTGTATTGACGAAACTGAAAGGGAGTTCGTTTGCTGGAACTGATCGCGAATGGGTTTCTGGAGTTTAGACTTTCGTCGTTGAAATTGAATGACGCGCCTCCGCGTAACTTGTCGGTGCCTGGACGCGTCAGAATATCGATACGACCGGAAGGCTGATCGTTTTCAGCGGCAAACGGATTTTGGTTGATACGAATTTCACGGATAGATTCCTTCGACGGCAGATTCCCTCCGGTGAAGCCGTCGATGAATATCTGTCCACCATTTGGTCCGACTTGAGGACCGGCTAATGCTTGTAGTGCTGCCGCCAATTCATCTGGATCATCGGGCAAGGCATCCAGATCTTTCCCCGCGAGGACTGTCTGGTTCGCGTTGTTTGACGCCTCAGTACTAACGTTCTGTTCAGCCCCAACTGTAACCCTCTCCTCAATCGTAACCTTCAGAGTTAGATCGAGAGTTGTCCGTTGACCCGCAACGTTGACCTCTTGATTCAGTGTTGGGGCAAAACCTGACGCTACGGCGGAAACCAGGTACTTGCCCGGCGTTAAGCCAGAAAACGAATAGACCCCTTCACCATTGGTCGTTGTTTTCTTCTGTACGCCGTTAGCATCGGTGAGCGTAACACTGACGCCGACAATTGCGGCGCCTAGCTCATCGGTGATTAGACCTCGGAGAGTGCTTCTTGCCTGACCATACGCAGCTGCACTAGTCAGAGCAAAGATTAGGGCAATACCTAGACAAACGCGGGACATGGATCGGGTAGATTTCATGTTTCAAGCCTTTGGGGAAAACTGACCACTATGGGTGATCATAAGAGCGGCGGAAGCAGGTCCAGCCGCTCTCTGCTTGTTAACGTTAAGGCAAACCGATTCCAAACGAGATGCCGCTGCTACCCAGGCCGGATGCCGGATTAGGAGCTTGTTGGCCAGCTTGTGGTCTCGGCGCCAGCATGGTTAACAGAGTGTCGGCTCCAGAAACGAGAGCGATTGCAGTTAAGCGAGTTGGATCGACTCCCTGCGTACTGGAAACGATGATCGTGTCTCCAACCTTAACGTCGGCAATTGCGATTATTGGGAGACGCTCGAGCATGTCATTGATGTTGAACCCGCCGCGTCCTCCCGGCCCACCAGGACCACCGGGACCACCTGGTCCAGGTTGAGGTCTCGGTCCCTGTGTCTGCCCACCTTGCGGAGGTGCTCCTCCGCCCGGCGCCGCACCACCAGGCCCGCGATTGAACCCACCCATCATTGCTCCCATTTCAGATGCAGGAGGGAAACGACGTAGGACCGAATCGTGCTTGATAATAATCGTCAGCGGACGCTTCTTTTCGAGCTCGTTGATCTTGATCTCACCCGTTGCTGGGGCGACAGCCGTTACAACACCACCAACGGTTCTGAAACTTCCAGTCACGACTTTTTGCGGATTGAAGTGCGTGCCATCGGGTGTGCGATCCCCAAGAGCGCGCAACTGATCGCCGACTTTCAGTTCAGCAAAATCGCTCGGTTTGGCATCGGCGAAC
>DASYPT010000113.1:0-8193 GCA_036006355.1 Pyrinomonadaceae bacterium
TCTACGAGGAGCTGAACCTGAACATTCAGTGTGCGATGACCACCAGTTTTCTCAGGCGCGATTTCCAGTTGAAAGACAATCGCCTGTTGCCATTTGGCTGGACCAAAAGCGGCCCACTCAACGCTGACAAGACGCCTTACAGTCCCGCAGATTACCTTCATGAAACCTATCCAATCAGTGTTCATGGCGATCCGGCGTACGCCGATGGGAGTGGAACGAATGTCGTGAGGTATGAGATCCCATTAAGCGCGTTCACGGGGAGAAATCTAACTGTAATCGCAACCCTCTACTACCAGTCCATACCGCCTTACTTTCTGCACGATCGTTTTTCACAAGCGCCCGATGAACCGGCTACGCAAAGGCTCTATTACTTGACGTCGAATCTACAGACTGAGGGAACCTCGATCGAAGATTGGAAACTGCGAATCGCCACGGCGAGTCAGGTGGCTTCCGCTCGTTAACAAATGTCTCAAAATTGTAACGACGCGTGACTGAGTCGGCCCAGATCCTGAAGGTTTTGCGCTTCCACAAGTATTCACAACATCGCCCACATGAAAAAGTTGTTGCGGATTAATTCCTCAACTCGTATCTTGAGATCGGAGTCAGAGCCTCGACTTGGCTCCTGGTTTTTAGTCACGCCCCGATAACTCACCGCTGAAAGCAATCTTGACATATGAATAGATTCAAATCCGTGCGGTACACGCATGTCTTTCTATGCGTTGTATGGGTTCTTCTCAACGCCTTCTCAAGCAGCGCTCCAGCGAACGCGCAGTCGAAAAAGAAACTCGCTGCAGCAGGTAATGAGCTGGTCCTCAGTGTTGCTGACTTTGGGTCAAACGGCGATGGTGTCACTGACGACGGGCCGGCCTTTCAAAGAGCACTCGACGCGCTGACAGAAGCTGGTGGCGGAACATTGTTCGTTCCGGGGGGTCATTATCTAATAGCCTCGCCTGTCACGAAGGATTTTTCTGGTATCAGCGGAAACATTACGATTCGAGGAGAAGCGTCTGACAAAATGCCGGCTCCGCCGACGGCGACAGGCGAGCAGCTCTCGCTGAGTCTGGATCTGCCGTCCGAGATAATTCCGGCAACTGGTTCCGCTGGTTGTGTATTTACGTTGACGAATCTTCATGACTTGACGATTGAGCATCTGACGTTTATTGGGAGGGAATCAGTAATTACTGATGCTCTCGTCACGATTAATCTAAGCGACATCAACTCCGCGTCCATTTATCACTGCGAGTTTTATGCGATTAGTGCGCTGATCCCAGGTGGCAATGTCATCAGAGCTCAGCGTACTGATTTGTCAATCCAGCAGAGTTCGTTCTTAGGATGTACCTCTAATAGCGCTGCTTATGCTCCCATCGTTGAAAATTTCGAGTGGAACAGATTCACGATTTCCAATTCGATCTTCCTTGATTACGGTCAGAGACCTCTCTTTAGCAAGATGGGGCTTGGCTCACCGATTTCCTGGATTAACTTTGATCTTCCAGCCGCCAGGACCAATGAATCATCACGCCGCGAGGTCGTGATTCGAGATATTTTCCTGGACGAGGGCGGTTATGTTGGCATCACTGCGTACCCACACCGCTGGACTCCGCCCACTAAGATAGACCTTGTCTATATCTCCGGTTTAAAGATGAATGTCTGCAATTTCGGTACGGCAGGGAATCAGTTCTTCGACGTGAAAAACGTACTAATCGAGAAGTCATATTACGGTTGGAGCCATCTTACCGGCACGGCAGTGGACATCCACCGATCGGAGCACGCAATCCTTGATCAACTGACCTTGGCCGCGACAGCCAGACTAATACGCGCAGATGACGGCACGGATAGACTGACAGTGATCAATTCAGATTTTCAGGACGTCATTTCATTGGCCCAGACTACCACTGTCCTTGAGACTTCACCCGAAGAAGATCCAGTGCAGTACGTACGACAGCAGTTTCTATTGATCTCGGGAAGGGAACCGGATGCGGCTTCACATTTCTATTGGTCCGATCTCCTGTTGCGATGTGGCGATGACCAAAATTGTCGTGATGCGTCGCGGACGGCTCTTAACGACTATCTCAAGAACCAGCCCGAACCTCGCTTCTCTCTAACGGGTATGCTTACCGATGAGGCAGGCAATCCGATGAGCGGAGTTGTTTTGAACTTGACCGGCTCACAGTCGCTAGCTACGGAAACAGATACAGCCGGCAACTTTCAGTTTCTAAATTTGCCGACGAGTGGCATCTACTCGGTTAGCGGAAGTAAGCTGCACTACACTATCAACAGTCAAACGTTTGTTAACCCGCCGCACGATGTGAATCTCCCGTTGGAAGCACGTCGGAACCGCCATTCAATAACTGGCAGGATCACAAGAGCAGACGGTACAGCCGCCAGCGGCTTAAAGGTCCAGCTATTGGGATCGGCATCCGTTGCCACCACGAATGCAAACGGCGAATACTCGTTCGCGCAACTTCCAGAGGGTGAGGACTATACAATCTGCCCCTCGTCTGAAGATGCCGCGTTTTCACCAGCGAACACGATAATTCAAAACTTAGAAGCTGACTTAACGGCTGACTTTACGATGAAGCTACTGCCTGTAATCGTGAAGATAGACGACTCTGACAACGCTCTCGTTCTTGATTCAGTTGATTTCGTGAAGGAGCCGATTTCCGTTTTTGAACCTTTAGGGTTCAGCAGTGATGGAATTAATCGCGTCGTCTTCTTCGTTACAAATCTCGAAGGATTCAACGATCCGTCGCAGTTGTTGATGTTAGCCGAAGATAGTGCCGGCGAGAAATTTCCACTCCAGATAGAGTTCATCGCCGACGTTCCGCAACACGACTCGCTGAAACAGATAAACGTGAAACTGAGGACGGAGTTAAAAGGGAAATGCGTGAACCTGACACTTTCCAGAGGTGAACTTACCAGTCACGCTGCACAACTTTGCGTTGCGAAGGATTAAGGTTGTTGGTGGTCAGTGGTCAGTGGTTAGCAGTCAGTAGTAGTTAATAGGACCTATATGACCTATTCGACTTATAACGACTGACCACTAACCACTAAACAATCAACTCTTCTCAATCGTTGGCGGCCCACTTTGAACCGTACGCATCAGTTGCTCGATCTGTACGTCACGTTCACGTTGTTTGCGCACAAGTTCTTCAAGCATTAGCTCGCTCTTCAGATTCACTTTGAAGTCCTGTTCGGCAGCGAGCCTGTCTTTTTCTGCAGCACGGTTCTGCGACATCATGATTACAGGCGCCTGAAGTGCGGCTAAAGAAGAAAGCACGAGATTTAAGAGGATGTAGGGATACGGGTCCCATTGAGCGCCGTTCTCTCCGCGCCCAATATAGGCCAGGACCAGGGTATTAGCCACCATCCACGTGATGAGAATTCCTCCGAAAAGAAAAATAAATGTCCAGGATCCTCCAAACGCTGCAACTCGATCGGCGACTCTTTGCCCAAGCGTAGATCGTTGTTCCATTACCTCGTTGACGTTGCGCGATGCACGTTGCGTAACGAGTAAATTTGTTTGACGCAATCGTGCGGCAATTTCGCAAATCACATCGATTGCACAGTCAGGATGCTGAATTAAGAACTTTTCAAAGTTGTCGCTGCTTAACCGGTGCAAGTGTGTATCGACGGTCGCGGTTGCACTGCTTGAACGCTGGCCTCGATCGAGCACAGCCATCTCACCAAAAAGTTGACCCGGTTTCAACTCTGCTAAAGTAACCTCTTGCACATCTTCATCAGTCACCCAAATCCGCACGGCTCCTTCTTCAACGACGTATAAAGCATCACCGGTATCGTATTCGTGAAAGATGATCTCTCCGGCTTTGTAATTGACCTGTTCAACTTCTTCGGCCAGATGTTCTAACTCATGTGGTTCCAGGCGCTGAAACAACGGAACTCGCGCCAAACTCTGTGCTTCATCGCTCAGGTTTGAAATGGCAGACATTGCCTGATCCTTTCTGTTCCGCAGTCTAAAGCTTCAAGCGGTTTAAGAAATCATAGTTAATTGCGAATGGGTCGGTTGCGGGTTCATTTCCTACGTTGGCCTCGACTGCCTTGACCAGCTTCAACACGTCCGCACCCAGGTCGTCGTCATTTGAATTAATCTCGATGCAGTCGGGCGAGTCAAATGGCGTGATAAACAAATAGCGAGGTCCATCACTTTCAGAGATTGGGGTTGCGGGTCCAAGAATTAGAAGATTGTTGTCCAAACGGGCATATCGATGAGCGGATCCGATCTGTCTTTCCCATCGTAATTCGTGCGTCTCTGTCAACGAGGTTATGTGCTCGATAAGTCTCCGCAAACGATCAGTTGTTCCCGAATCTCTTGTCATTACCTTCTCCTTCGGTAATTGCAACGGGCAGTATCATGATGGCGAGTTCGTTATGTCTTTACTAAGCTCGGGCCTATGAAATCGCAATATCGCGTTAGAATGCAATAAAAAACATGACACACCAACTCGATATTACCGTGCGGCTTGCAACTGCGGACGACGCTAACCTGCTTACTGAACTAGGAGCGCGCACATTTGAAGAAACTTTTGCTGCTGACAACACACCAGAAGACATGGCGGCATATCTTGCTGCGTCATTTAATGTGGCGCAACAGGCTGCTGAGTTAGCTGACGCTGACTCCACGCTCTTGATTGCGGAAGTCAGCGGCGTGGCAGCCGGTTATGCCAAGCTTAATAAAGGCCAGCCGGCAGATGGAATCGATGAAACGAAGCCGATCGAGTTGGTGCGGCTGTATGTCGAACAAAAATGGCTCGGTCGCGGCGTCGGTGAGGCATTAATGCGCAGATGCCTGGAGGAAGCGGGTCGCGCAGGGTTCAAGACAATCTGGCTCGGCGTGTGGGAGCAGAACTTGCGGGCGCAGGCTTTCTATCGTAGATGGGACTTTCGGGCGGTCGGTAAACATGTGTTCCAACTAGGTGAGGATGCGCAGACCGATATTTTGATGGAGCGTGAGATATAGGCCTCAGGTAACACAATTTGTTCTTCAGTTTGGGCTGGTTTGATCGGTGAGGTTTGTGTCCATCTGTGGCTTTACATTGCTATTCCGAATCGTTGAAGCAGCAGCTCTTCGTATTCCTTCAGGCTCTCTAATTTACGTTCTTCTCGCACATCATTACTCGTCACAATTAAAAGCATGTCGCTAACCGTGATTCGTCCGTCGGTGGTCGCGAGTGAGCAAATGCGTTTTTGAGTGAAATGCGATTCCGGTGAAGTTTGGTGATATCGACACATTTCTTCGAAGTCGGAGTAGTTGTAAGGCTGAAGAGTGAAACGGTACTCAGGTTTCCACTTGTCCGTGTACTGACGTTGAACCACGAAATAGTGATCCTGGGCGATAATTCGGAATGATTGCGGTCCCTGGATCTGTTCGGTTGATACATCCACCTTTAATGGTTCGAGAAACGAATCTCCAAAGCCGACATCGACCAGCCAGGTCTCCTCCAACTTCACCAGCAAGGTCATGTGATCAAACGGCTCGCTGAATCCTCCAGCAGCTTTTGCTACCTCGGCTGACAACATAGTAACTTCAAAACCCAACGTTCGTAGCAGAGCAGCAAACAGACCGTTGCACTCATAGCAGAACCCACCGCGCCGACGCTCCACGATTTTATCGAACAGAGCCTCGTCGTTCAGAACGATGGGTTCATGCGAGTGGATGCTCAAGTTTTCGAATGGTACATTGAGGAGATGGGCGACTTGAAGTTCACGAAGAGTGTCGGCTGAGGGAGAGAGCGATCCCCGGTAGTTAATTCGTTCGAGGTATGTGGTGACGTCCACTTTGAAATGTACGACAGGCTGTTAGCCTGTCGTTCCCGTTGCGCATTTGTTTCAATAAGGGGTTGAGTCTACATCCCAACGACAGGCTGACAACCTGTCATACATACAATCACGGTTTTGAGGGCACTGGAGACTGTAATACGTTAGCAATGAACTCAGTTTCTCCCACATCCGATCCGTCGTGGCGGAACTTGTAGTATGTCGTCATTTGATCCAACCACTCTTTGCGGCTTTGTTGAGTCTTAGGATCGGTACCCGCCGTAGCAATCGCGCGCGCATAAGCATCGATGATTCGATCCATCACGACGTTCAACTTCTCGAGCGCAGCTTTACTTTCCGGAGTCCCTGGCTTACCAGCGTAAGTGGACTGGTAAGTATTTGAAAGCGTCTTGTAAGGCCCAGATTCGTAGGCGACGGCTAAGAAATAGTACGTAGACGCCGTTTTTCGAATATCGGTTTCAAACGCCGCCGCCTTCAATAATGCGTCGATCGACTCATCATAATGATTGGTCTTTAAGGTTAGATAGCCCCTCGAATAGTATAGGTATGCCAGCGTATCGTCCTTTCCTTTAAATGGCGCCCAATCCGTCGTTTTGCCGCTCTCTATCGCTTGAATTGCTTTTTGAGAATAGGCAAGAGACTCTTCGTTATGCGTCTCGTCTTTCGCGGAAGCAGCGAGATAACCTGCGTAACCGAGATCGATCTGCGCACGAAGGTAGTCTGGCTCGTCAGCAGGTATTTGTGCTCCAACTCGATATGCTTGAGCGAAGTTTTTCTGGTTAATGAGGACTGGCAGTATTCTCTTACGCTCGTCGCGCTCATAGGCGAGGGCCCATTTCCCCAAATACTCAGTGTATTTGTCTTTATCGTTAGCATATTTTTGCAGATGGTCCCGGGCGGCTTGATAAGCAATATCAGGGTGCGGCAGACGGTTATCTACAAAACGCTGATACATCTCGACCTTGACAGCATCATTTGTGTCCTGTGCCAGCACGAACGACGCGAACGCAAACACAATGACGGTCGCGACGATGACTCTGGTAAACAACCTTGTCATCTTCCCTCCATTTTTCACCGGCATTGATTAAGAACTTCAATCGCTATCGGTAGGTTACAACAAAGTATAGACGACTAGTTACCCTCGTTAATCCAATCATCAAAACTCTTCCACGTGCCATTCACTTTCACTTCGATTTTATAAACAGGATGAATTTCCCACAGGCTTCGGCGCGCCGGGCTGCTTCTCTTATTCGGGCTACATGGCTCGTGACTGGCATCGTAAAATAGCGGTCCCGTCATTCTAACAAGTTGCACTTTGTTGAAATTTACTCCCTTCACTTCGAGATTGATATCTTCTCCGAGTTCATTCTTTCGCATATTGTGAAACCGCCGCCAGTTATCGGGTCTGAAGTGTGGACTAACTTCCGCAGTGACGCTCAGACATTCGTTGGTCACGCCAGGAGCAACCAATACAACGTGAATGTCATTGCTGTCGATCTTCGTCGCGTTAAAGCCAGGCTGCTTAGCACAATTTACTGACTCGCCACTTCCGCGAACAACGTGTCCGTTGTTGTTATAGATGTTGAATTTGGTGTTCGAGTAATGCGAGCCAAGTACTTTTGCTTCGAGTGAAACGAAAGTGCCTTCGCCAAGTTGCTGACCATTCGGCAATGTTGTGATGTTCAGGAGCTGCGTTCGGTCGCGCGGGAGTCCTGAGACGTTGTCGATGTCGAGTTTCTTACAATTTGAACCGTGATTTGTCGAACACTTTCGGGCGGCTTCGGTCGCTCGTTCCAGCTTGTCGAAATCTGTTACCAGGACCTTTATCGGATCTCCAGTTACAGCGAAATTGTTCTTTGCTCGATTCTGTGCTTTTTGTGCTTCTGGAGTATTTGCGGTTACTCGACCTTCGGCCAGGCACTTCACGTCGATCTCACGTTCGACCGGCGGGGCATTGAAGTGCATGTCAGTTATTTTGAAGGGGAACTTATTGGGAGCCTGAGGAAAGGCTATCGCAAAACAGGCTGTGACGAAAATAATGCCGGCTAACACTGGTTTGTTCATGATGGGTGTCCTTTCTTTGAGGGAGTGGCCTGTAAACCACTTGCTAAGGATGAGAACAAAGATCAACGGCTAGATCCATTGATCTAACTGTGGATAACAAACCCTTGTCTTCTCGTGTCTGGCCAGTGGAATTAACTAATTGCGAGGTGGCTGTAATTCAGTTTGCACATTAGTAGCGAGGGTGGCACAAGTCAACGTTAAAATTGGTGGTGCCCTAATTTGGATCGGACCGACAGAATTAGAACGGCGAGCGAAGCGACCGATTGACCTCACCCTGAAACGTACGAATACATAGGTCAATCGGTCGCTTCGCTCGCCGTTCTATTTAATACCCCA
>DASYPT010000114.1:0-14177 GCA_036006355.1 Pyrinomonadaceae bacterium
AACCGCTGTACAAAATTCCAAATTTGCTCAGCGCGAACAACCTGAAAGGATTGGATGCCCACAGCTTGAATACGGCGGTGATATCTTCGTTCGACAATCACATTCAATCCGCGTGAAAGCCAAAAGATGAAAGCAATGATCACCAACAACCCAAGGGTGGCGACAAGTGCCAGACTCACACTCTTGACTAGAGCGTCGCGGCTTCGAGCCTGTCTGTATTCGCTTACTGCATTTTGAATCCTGGCGACGATTAGTTCAGCTAGCGCGCTTCGAGGCAAAGAGGCTTGCTTGGCATCGGAATCAAAAACCACCATCAGACGCTCAGCGCCAGCGAAAATAGAGGAGCCGAATTCGGTTTCGACCACGCGAATATCGGCTGGAGAGATGTTTGGATCGCCGGCGACAGCTTTGATCCGGCCCGCAATCGCTGACGCACGCTGAGAGGCGGGCAACACTGAATTACCACGTATTGAAAACAGAGTATTTCCGTCTATCTCAACTGGAGCAGTAGGCGTTTCAGCTTCAACATCTGAATCGGCGATGGTCGCTCTCGCAGCGGGCTCTTGTGCCTGACCCACAATCGACAAGCAACAAAACAGCATCAACAACACCAGCAAGCCAATTGCTTGTGCGTACCTGCGCAGGCCGGTTTTGGAATTTCGTCCTCGTCGGAGACTCTGAGACATTACCGATCTTCTTTCTTCATCCCTTGCTGCGTTCATGAGCAATGATCTGTTTCGGTAGCTCGGGTCGAGGTCGTGCTCAAACAACCTTCTCTAGCAAGAGCGCGATGACCACCGTCGACAACACCGTCACTAGTCCGGGTAACATGAAGCTATGATTCAACAAGTACTTTCCAATTCTCGTTGTGCCAGTCTGATCAAAAGAGACAGCCGCAACCACAGTCCCGTAAGTTGGAAGAAAAAAGAGACCGTTCGCCGCGGGATATAGGGCAATCAACATCGGAGCAGATACCCCGAGCGCAAGACCCACGGGCACCAAGATCGCCACAGTTGCCGCCTGACTTGAAAGCATTGCCGACAGAACGAATAGCCCGGCCGCGAAAGACCACGGATACATCTGAATCAGGTTCGCGATACTGCCCACAACGTAAGATCGATTTCCTTCGAAAAACGACGAGCCCAACCAGGAAACGCCGACGATACAAATGACGGCTGTGATGCCGCTACTCATAATGGTTCCCTTCAGCGCCGTTCCGGGCGAGGCCTTAAACACAATCATGATTAAACCTGCGATCGCGATCATCACGATCATGATCGCCATTCCCATGTCGACCTGGTCTGTTTCCATCACGCCGTTTGTGATGACCTGGTAAGCCGGTCGAAAATGCGGAAAAATTCCTATCAACACGACGATCAAGATGCCGGTCATAAACAGCATGGTCGATCCCACGGCGTTGACTAATGTCTTACCCTGGAGTTGCGGCGTTGTTTCCACGGCCTTTACGACCCCGTTCGCTAAACGCTTTTGATATTCGGGATCGTCGTCGAGGTTTTTTCCACGCCAGCCGACGGAGAATGCTCCAATTAACACTGCTATGAATGTTGAAGGAATCGTGATTGAAAGCAGTCGCGGAAGCGAAATGCCCCTGTCGGTTAGCAGCCCAAGCATGGCAACCGTGGCTGCAGAAATCGGAGAAGCGACCACGCCCTGAAAGCCGGCTATTACACTGATTGAAAGGGGCCTCTCGGGTCTCACCTTTCCTTTCCGGGCGACCTCGGCAATTACAGGCAGAAGTGCGTAGATTACGTGAGCAGTGCCGGAGGCCATCACCAGTACATAGGTAACAACCGGCGCGACGAAGGTGATGTTTTGAGGTCGCTTGCGCATGATCTTCTCCGCAAGCGAAACCAGATAGTCCAGACCACCGGCAGCCTGCATTGTTGCCAGCGCGGTTATTACCGCGATGATCATGCCGATAACAGTTTGAGGTGGACCACCTGGTGGCAATGCAAAGACGAAAACGAAGATCGCCAGCCCAATACCAGCTACGGTCCCGAGTGCGATTCCACCTAGACGTGCGCCAATAACGATGCAGCTTAGAAGAATGACTAGTTCAATCCAGATCATTAGCCACCGCCCATCACGGTTGACATCAGTAACTGGTGAACATTTTCTGCAACTCTGCCGGACTGTGCGGCTTCAACAAGGCCAGCGCCAGAAGAATGCGGGATTTCTGGGGATTCAGTTCGTCAGACGCGATGAAGCCCAACTCATCGTCATTCACCTCGACGTTTCGTCCTACCGTACCTGTCGCGACGCGACTGCTTCTGACAACAACCACACCTTTTTTGACCGCTCTTGCGGCAGCTTCAACAGAAGCTTTGTTCATGTTGCCATTGCCTACGCCCGCAATAACGATTCCTTTGGCGCCATTATTTGCCGATGCATCGATCAGGTCAGAAGGCATATCGGCACACGCGAAAACGATGTCCACGCGCGGTAACCTGGAGACATTTGTTACGTCGAATTCGCTCCCAGTCGTATGCTTCCAAGCAGGGGCGTTGTAGAAGTCGTTCTTGCCATACGCCGCAACGCCGACAACTCCACGCAGAGGCGACATGAACGTCTGAATCGCCGTAGTGCTTGTCTTAGTTAGAGAATGGGCTGCATGAATCCAATCGTTCATCACGACTAGAACACCACGACCCTGGGCCGATGGATCGATTGCCACCCCTACTGCGTTGTACAAATTTAGTGGACCGTCCGCGCTGACCGCTGTCGATGGACGCATCGAGCCAACCATGACCACAGGTTTGTCGGTCTTCACAACGAGATTGAGGAAGAATGCTGTTTCTTCCATCGTGTCGGTGCCGTGTGTAACGACGATACCGTCGATGTCACTCTTCGCCGATAATTCATTAATGCGCTTGGCCAGCGAAAGCATGATGTCGAACGACATGTCCTGCGATCCGACGTTTGAGATCTGTTCGCCTTTGATGTTTGCCAGATCTTTTATGCCTGGAACAGCCGCAATCATGGCATCAATGGTCACTGCACCTGACTGGTAGCCCGATTGTGTTCCGGTCGCCGCTGCTCCCGCGATTGTGCCGCCGGTGGCCAGGATGACGATGTTGGGTTTCTTCGCCTGGGCAAGGGAGTACTGACAATTCAAAGACGCTAAGACGATAAGAAACAAGATTTGTAATTTGAGATGAGTCTTCATGTCAGACCCCTTTCCTACAGGACTTCACTCGTATGACAGAATTATTTGCCTGATTCCGCGATATGCAGTGGCAAGCCTGTTCGCTAAGTTTTCAATAGGCGTTAAGACCCTCAGCCCTAAAAGCGTCACACGTTCGATCCACGAGTTCACGCGAGGGAGGGTCAACCGAGTCAAGTTTGTAATCCATGTTGAGCTTCTTCCATTTGTAGCGGCCCATCTGATGAAACGGCAACACATCGACTCGTTCGGTATTTCCGAGCCCCGCAACAAAGGCTGCGAGTCGCTTTATGTCGTCGAGATCGTCGGTCAGGCCAGGTACTAAGACATATCGCAACCACATTGATCGCTTGCGACTCGCGAGGCGGCGGGCAAAGTTGAGCGTCGGTTCGACGTCCTTACCCGTGAGCTGTCGATGTCGTTCGCGATCCCAGCTCTTTATGTCTAGTAGAACCAGGTCAACTTTTTCGAGCTCGTCGTCAGTCAGTCGATCTCCCAAATGTCCGTTTGTATCAAGTACCGTGTGAGTGCCCATTGCTCTGGCTGCTGTAAAAAGTCGAACAACAAAGCGGTCCTGCATTAAGGGTTCACCGCCACTGACCGTCAAACCACCAGACATAGCTTTCAATCCATGCCGATACATGCGAAGTACGTCGATCGCGCGCTGCAAGGTGACTGGTAACCCGTTCATCATGTTCCAGGTGTCTGGGTTGTGGCAGTAAAGACAACGAAACTGACAACCCGCAGTCCATGCAACCAAACGAACACCTGGTCCATCAACAGCTGATCCGGTTGTGAATGAATGAAGGAAGCCCATCTCTCCCGTTCTCAAGGCAAACTTAACTGCCGATTCAGAGAGGTTTTTGTTGTCATGCGCGCGGAATTCAAACGGTGAAGCCGCTTCGAGCAGAACTGCACTGGCCTGTGTTTCGACCATATTAGGTATCCCTTTCCAGACAACCATCAGTTCCCATGGAAGGTCCTGTTGATCACATCCATCTGCTGCTCTCTCGTCAGGCGTACAAAATTTACCGCGTATCCAGACACACGAATGGTCAGCTGTGGATACTTCTCGGGATGGTCCATTGCATCCAGCAGCGTGTCACGATTCAACACGTTGACGTTCATGTGATACCCGGTAACACCAAAGAACGCATCGAGCATACTTCTCAGATTAAGAATCCGATCAGCAGCAATGCGTCCGAGTCCCTCGGGTACTAAGGTGGTCGTCAGGGATATGCCATCAGCGGCATCCCGATAAGGTATCTTTGCGACGGAAGCGGCCGACGCATGAATGCCGTTCACGTCACGTCCATGCATTGGGTTAGCACCTGGCGCAAAAGGTTCTCCCTTCCTTCTACCATCGGGAGTGTTCCCAGTGTTTTTGCCGTAGACGACATTGGAAGTGATCGTAAGAATGGATTGTGTATGCAGCGCTTTACGGTAGGTCGGGTGCTTTCTCAGCTTGCCCATAAATGTGCTCACAACCCACGAAGCGAGATGGTCAACGCGATTGTCGTTATTACCAAATTTCGGAAACTCGCCTTCGGTTTGGTAATCAGTAACCAGACCGGTCTCATCGCGTATAACACGGACCCGCGCATAACGAATCGCCGACAGACTGTCCGCTATCACGGATAGACCCGCCATCCCAAATGCCATGGTTCTTAACGGCGCATAATCATGCAGCGCCATCTCGACTCGTTCGTAAGCATATTTGTCATGCATGTAGTGAATGATGTTCATGGCATTGACGTAGACTCCGGCCAACCAATCCATCAGTCCGTCAAATCGATCTATGACATCATCAAAATCGAGGTAGTCACCCGTCACCGGACTACTTACAGGTCCAACCTGGTCGCCAGTGATTTCGTCTCTGCCGCCGTTGATAGCATAGAGGAGACACTTTGCCAGGTTGGCGCGCGCGCCGAAGAACTGCATCTGCTTTCCAACAAGCATTGGTGACACACAACACGCAATGGCTCCGTCGTCTCCCCACGCGGCTCGCATGATTTCGTCGCTTTCAAATTGAATAGAGCTCGTATCGATGGCTACTTTTGCTGCAAAGCTGCGAAAGCCATCGGGCAATCGCGGGGAATACCAGATCGTTAGATTCGGTTCGGGCGCTGGTCCAAGGTTGTAGAGAGTTTGCAGGTACCGGAAGCTGGTCTTGGTAACCAGAGTCCTGCCGTCATCACCCATGCCTCCAATAGATTCAGTGACCCAGGTGGGATCGCCGGCGAAAAGATCGTCGTACTCGGGTGTGCGCAGAAAGCGAATGATGCGCAACTTGATCACAAAGTCGTCAATGATCTCCTGCGCTTGTGACTCGGTAAGTACTCCTGCACCAAGATCGCGCTGGAAGTAAATGTCGAGGAATGTCGAGGTTCTACCGAGTGACATTGCGGCGCCGTTTTGTTCCTTGACCGCTGCAAGGTAAGCGAAGTAAAGCCACTGGACGGCTTCCTGGCCAGTGCGAGCGGGCACTGAAATATCGAAACCGTAACTGGCCGCCATTTTTTGTAGCTCTTTCAACGACCGAATCTGTTCACTCAATTCCTCCCGATCACGAATGATTTCGTCAGTTGACATTAATGCGTCGAGACTCTCTTTTTCCTGTTCTTTATGTTGAATCAGTCGAGCCACACCGTAGAGTGCGACTCGGCGGTAGTCTCCGATAATGCGACCACGGCCATAAGCGTCTGGCAATCCGGTCAGAATGTGGGAGCTGCGACAACGTCTGACATCTGAGGTATACGCATCGAAAACCCCGTCATTGTGCGTCTTACGATACTTTGTGAAGGCTTCTACAACGTGTGGATCGGGAACGTATCCGTAAGTCTTTAGCGCATTAACCACCATGCGTAGACCACCGTTGGGCATGATTGCTCTTCGTAAGGGCGCTTCCGTTTGCAGACCGAATATCACTTCGTTCTCTTTATCGATGTACCCAGGGCCATGCGAAGTAATTGAGCTCGGAATCTGCGAAACGTCTAGTACCCCTTTTTTCCTTTCTTCGAGAAACAGCTCTTGCAGTTGCGCCCAGATTTTGTTAGTCCGCTCAGTCGCAGGCGATAGGAATGACGCGTCTCCTTCGTAAGGTTCGTAGTTTTGTTGAATGAAGTCGCGAACATCGATCTCCTTTTGCCAGAGACCGATCTGGAAGCCTTCCCAGGCGCGCGTAGCTTCATTTCGAATTATGTCCGGTGAGACTGCGGTGGCCATGCTCAACCTCCTAATTTGCTGCACGTGCTCGTTTCAAACCCAAGAGGGATGCCGTATGACGTGCGATCATTAGTTCTTCGTTTGTGGGGATTACCCACACAGAGACCTTGCTCCGCGTAGTAGAAATTCGCGTACCTCTCGTTTCGTTCGCCAGGCTGTCCACGTCAATTCCGAGCCAGGCTGATTTCTCACAGATACGCTGCCGAATCTCGGGCGAGTTCTCCCCAATGCCAGCTGTGAAAACGAGTGCATCGATGCCACCTAAAACGGCGGTTAATGCGCCGATCTCTTTCGTCGCTCGGTAGACAAAGTAATCAACTGCAAGACGAGCTTCGGGTTCGGTTCGACCAAGAAGATCGCGCATGTCATTGCTGATTCCGGAAATGCCGAGCAGCCCTGATCTCTTATAGAGAATTGTCTCGACGTCTTTCGGTGAGAGCTTCAGACCTTGAAGGAGATGTAGCACAACGCCAGGATCGATCGAACCCGGCCTGGTTCCCATACAGAGACCATCGAGGGCAGTGAAGCCAAGTGTGCTGTCAAGGCTCTTCCCTTCCTTCAACGCGCACAGACTGGCCCCACTGCCAAGATGGGCCACAACGACGCGGCCCTTCGCGATCTCAGGAGGAACTACTTCCGGTAAGACTGATGCGATGTATTCATAAGAGAGGCCATGAAATCCATATCGTTGCAAGCCTTCTTTGCGGAGATCACGGGGTAACGGGACAAGCTCGGCGACCGCGGATTGACCTCGATGGAAGCTGGTATCAAAGCAGGCGACTTGCGGCACATCAGGTAAGCGCTCGAAAACTGCTTTGATAGCGCCAAGATTGTAAGGTTGATGAAGTGGTGCGAGCGGAATTAGAGCCTCAAGTTTTTCAAGAGCCTCAGGATTAAGAATGATCGGACCGGCAAAGTGCGCTCCGCCATGAACCACGCGGTGACCGACACCCAACACCCTCGAGCCGCCGTAGGTGGATCGCAACCATTGAGCAAGCGACTCAACGGCACCGCTACCATCACTGACGGAAGTTGCATCGAGTGTTTCATCTGCCAGTCGTTGACCGTCTTCTCCTTTGACAGATAGTCTGGGTACAGTCCCAATGCCTTCGATCTGGCCGCGCGCCTCTAAACGCCATTCACCTTCCTCTGGGCGCATAAAAACGCAAAACTTCAGACTCGATGATCCAGCATTCAGTACTAAGGCATAGTCATTCATAAACAACCTCTATAACTTTCGGCGTCTGGCATGCGCTACCAACATGGCAACTGCACAACTCGCAATGCGAGACCGCACACTGTCAGCACGACTCGTAAGAATTACGGGTACTCGCGCGCCCAGCACCATGCCCGCGCTGTCCGCATTCGCCAGAAAACTCAGCTGCTTGGCGAGGATATTTCCGGCTTCCAGATCGGGAGCCAGGAGAATGTCAGGATCTCCAGCAACTGCTGATTGAATACCTTTCGTATTCGCTGCATCCACACTGATTGCATTGTCAAACGCTAAAGGCCCATCAAGGACACCGCCTTTGATTTGACCGCGTTCTGACATCTTGCAAAGTGCAGCGGCATCGAGCGTGGCTGACATCTTTGAGTTGACGGTCTCAACGGCGGCGAGAATCGCAACCTTGGGCTTTTCACAACCAAGCGAGATAGCCAAATCGATCGCGTTCTGGCAGATGTCGACTTTATCCTCCAGCGTAGGCGCAATGTTGATGGCCCCATCTGTGACGATAAGTACTTTGTGGTAGGTCGGTACATCCATTACAAATGCGTGACTAATTCTCCGACCGGTTCGCAGTCCTCCTTCACGAGAAACAATCGCCGACATCAGCTCGTCTGTGTGCAGACTCCCTTTCATCAACACTTCTGCACGACCTTCCCGGACGAGTTCTACCGCCCTCCTTGCGGAAGCGTGGCTGTCAGAAACGTCTACGATTTCTAAATTGGCCAGACTTAGGCCCGCTGACTTGGCGGTCCTGGCAATTTCGTCCTTTGGGCCAACGAGGATCGG
This sequence comes from Pyrinomonadaceae bacterium, assembly GCA_036006355.1. Lineage (GTDB taxonomy): Bacteria > Acidobacteriota > Blastocatellia > Pyrinomonadales > Pyrinomonadaceae > PSRF01. Next base: position 8,424 of record DASYPT010000114.1, read on the forward strand.
AGTGATCAAACTTTTCTGCGCAGCCTCTACCGCACCCGATAGTGCGGTTGCCTCACAAGGATGAACAACTGCTGTTGGAACGGGTTCCAGTTTCAGACACCTCTCCAAGAGCCTCTCGTATTTCCCAGTTCCAGTTGCTGTGCCCTGACTCATTTTCATATCTCCTTAGTTTCGCTTGCAGGTGTGCGCACCGCTGTTCCCGTTTCTTTGAGAAGCAGTACTAAGAGGATCGCAACCGCGACACCAAACAAGAGTGGCTTGAAAGCAATCTGATAGTCGGCAAGATCCATGAGCTCGCCGCCGGATACACGTAACAATCTCCAGCCAAAGACGGGACCCAGAAGCGCGCTAAAAGTGAAGTTGAGAAAGTTAACGACACCCGTAGCAGTTCCACCGAATTGAGGAGGGTTAGCTTCTTTGATGATTGTGTAGGGCAGCATAGCCGAGCCGGAAACTATGCCTGCCACGAGACCGAGCACATACGGCGGCAGGACACCGACCGGGCCGTAAAGAATCCAGGCCAGACATCCAAACAACACTACGGCAGCACCCATGATTACCGGCTTACGTCGACCGAGGCGGTCGGAAAGCAAACCAAGTAATGGGCAGCCGATGATCCAGCCGACTGGAACCGTGGCTGAGCGCATTACTGCGGAGCCATAGTCGAAACCGTGTGCCTCTTGTAGATAGCGCACACCCCAAATCATGTCGAAGATGGTTGTGGGAATGAACAACAGTCCGGCGATCAAACCGCACAGGATCGATTGCGGATTCTTGAAAACTATGGCGAAGGCCTGGGCAACAACCTTGAATCCTCCTGAGGTTTGTTGCCCCGCACCCTCACTCGGCATCAAGAAGAAAAGGATGACACCGATAAGCAAACCGAGAACACCCATCCCGATCCAAAAGTGATTCCAGGCCAGACCTGCAGCGATCATAGGCCCGACGACAAACTGTCCCGCGGCGCCTCCCGCCATTCCAAACATCTGCGTAGCGCCAATTAGTGTTGCAGCCTGGGACGCGGGAAAGTTTTTGCTCGCAATGTAGATCGCTCCTACCAGGGCAAAAACTCCGCCCGCGCCTTGCACAAAACGTCCAACACTTGCAACCTGCGCATTACCACTAGCGAAAAGAAGCGCACCGATCCCCACGCTTGCCGCGGCGAATGGAACGAGCAATCGCGGGCCCAGGCGATCCATTGCTGCACCCGCCACCAGACTAAAAGGTGAGTAGCCGTAGTAGAAAAGACCAACGATTGATGCAACACCCAACGCGCTGACGCCAAAAGCCGTCGACAATTCCGGCATCATGACCGCCGGCGCGGACCTCATTGCGTATTGATAGAAATAGAAGATGGCGGTCAGTATCCAAACAACAACCGCCATCTTCACGCGGGAGCGCGGGTGTGATTCGCTCGCCTGTTGTGCAATCGCCTGGGCCAAGCTTGTCTTTTTTGTCTCCTCTGCCGGTCTTACGCCCTTTGCTCGCAATGGACCATCATTGTTGTTATTGCCGATACTTGGTCTTGTCCAAGCCGGTAAGTTTCACCGGATCGAGCAATTCCTTTATTTGTGTTTCTGTAAGGAGTTTCCTCTCTCGAATGATCTCCAGAACACCTCTTCCAGACTTGTAGGCTTCGCCAGCCAACTCGGTTGCTTTTTCATAACCCAAGACCGGATTTAGAGCGGTCACGATGCCGACCGTTGTTTCCATGTAACGACTGAGCACTCGCTCGTTCACTGTTATGCCGTCGACACATTTCGTGCGGAATAGAATGGAGGTGTTGAAGAGAAGACTCTGCGACTCCATTACGGCGAGACCCTCAAGAGGTTCATAAGCATTCAACTGCAGCTGCCCGCTGTGGGCCGCAAGCGTTACGCTGTAGTCATTTCCCATCACGCGAAACGCGACTATGTTCATGACTTCCGGTACGACCGGATTCACTTTGCCCGGCATGATCGAGGAGCCGGGTTGCAGAGCAGGAAGGTTGATTTCAGCGAGGCCGGCGCGCGGACCGGAAGTAAGCAGAATCAGATCGCTCGCGATCTTCGAAAGCTTGATTGCAAGACTCTTCAGTGCGGACGAATAGACCACAAAGCCTTGCTGATCCCACGTGGCCGACAACATGTCGGACGCCGGAACAATCGGTTTTCCGGTTATCTTTGCAAGATTGAAAGCACACTTTTCAGGATAGCCCTTGGGAACGTTCAGGCCGGTTCCGATCGCAGTGGCGCCCATGTTTACCGCATACAAATACTTTTCTGAATCGCGAAGCAATTTGATTTCATCTTCAAGGCTCGCAGCAAAGGCGTGAAACTCCTGACCTAATGTCATCGGGACCGCGTCTTGCATTTCTGTGCGACCCATCTTGACGATTTCTAGAAACGCATTGCCTTTCAACCGAAACGAGGCAACGAGCTGTTTGAGTTCACCGATCAACTTGTCGTTCCGCAGTAGAAATGCGACTTTGATAGCAGTCGGATACGAATCGTTAGTCGATTGCGACATGTTTAGGTCGTCATGCGGTTCGAGAAATTGATACTCGCCCTTCTTATGCCCGGTCAGTTCCAGACCTATGTTGGCTAGCACTTCGTTGGCATTCATGTTGGTAGACGTGCCTGCGCCGCCCTGGTACCAATCGACTTGAAACTGATCGTGATACTTACCTGCGATCACGGCCGCACATGCTTTCTCAATTGCGGCTAAACGATCAGGTTTCATTGCCCCCACCTCGGTGTTCGCTCTGGCCGCAGCCAGCTTGACCATCGCCCAGGCTTCGATGAAGCCCGGATAGTGATTAATTAGGACGCCGGAAAGTTTAAAGTTCTCCAGCGCGCGAGCTGTCTGCACCCCGTAATAGGCATCGGCGGGAATCTGTTTTTCCCCGAGAAGGTCGCGTTCGGTTCGTGTTTGTGCGTTAGCCACAGGTACAAACACGAGACAGGTTAGAATGAAATGGACCAGGACCTTTTTCATAATGTCACCCCGAACATTTCAGTCATTCCCTTTGAGTCCTCATTGAACAAAATGACAGGCCTCCTGTTCTCTCCTCAAGACTCTTTGGTTACGCAGACAGGATCCGTCACTGATCAACGAGCACGGGAGTCCAGGTTTTGTCCGGATTGAAGCGGTCAATTGTCGAGGCAATCTCGGTCGTATTTGGACCGAGGTCCTTTTCATAGACCACGCCATCGTGACTGACCATGAAGGTCTTTACACCCGTGACTCTGTATTGCGCTGGAGATGCGATAAGAGCAAACCCTCCAATCATCACCCCCTTTACAACGAAGTCCATCTCACCCAGTGGTGCTGCAGGACCTTGTCCCTTTAAGACCTTGAAGAAGTAACCGTGAAATGGTTCAGTGCGGTTTGAGTATCCCCGATCAATTGCAGCAGCTACTTTTTCACCGACTGGTCCACCCCAGGTTCCGTCCTCATTTTTCCACGCCAAGCCATCTTGCTGCCCCGGAGTACTAATAATTCGCTGAGCGTATTGGTTGACACCGTTGGTGCGCTTCGTGAGCGCATACTCATGTTGCGCTTCAACGTATCCGCGACAGATCTGAATTGCATCCAGCTCATTACCGCCGATCCGTCGGTAGAGAAGTTCCTGACGTCCAGCTTTGCTATCAAACGACCAGGTTGCACCCGTCTTAACGATCGGAACTGCAAAGGGCCAGTTGTCATCACCAATCTCAAGAATGGCACGCCGAGGATTGTTCTTCGCGATTGCTATGTTTTTCTTCACCCGAGCTTTTGCTGCGAAAGCTTGAGCTACTTCGCGATCACGAGCTGGTTCACCGGTGTGCAGTATGTCGTAGCTGTCCGGCCCAAGAATCTCTGTGAGTGTGGCTTCGTCGTACTTCTCCGCTGCGTCGACAAGCGCATCAGCCGCTTGTTCCGCAGTCGAAAAATGTTTGGCTTGAGCGGTTGATGATGTTTGCGCATTGGCTGTCCATGCAAAGACCAAAATAACCAGGACCGAAGCCAACACAAGTTTCGAAATATGTGAATCCAAGGATGGTGTTTTCATTGTTTTGCTCCTTTTCATAATTCGTCACCTCCTACGACCACCGCCACCGCCGCGGCCACCACCGCCGCCGCCGCCACGACTTCCTCCACCACCGCCGCCGCCCCGGCTTCCTCCACCAAAACCTCCCATACTGGAAGAGCCTCGGCTGCTGCTTGAACGTGCGCTTGCGCCACTGAAACCGCCAGAACCACCCCCAAACCCACCGCTCCGACTTCCGCTGGAGCTACCAATGCTCCGATTGCCAACACGATCGCCACCGCCGCCAAATGAACCGCTGCTGCGGTTGCCTCCACCGATGCTCGAACGATCACTAACACCAGCCCGATTCCCTGCGCCCCCGCGATCACTTATGCCGCTCGAACGATCAGAAACACCCCCGCGATTACCCGCGCTGCCGCGATCACCTACACCTCCGCGATTGCCGGCGCCCCCGCGATCACCTACACCTCCTCGATCACCAACACCCCCGCGATCACCTACACCTCCTCGATCGCCAACCCCGCCTCGGTCACCGAGACCACCACGATCGCGATTGGCGCTGCCCAGATTGCCACCCTGCCGGCCAATATCTCGTTGCGCTGCTCGCTGCCGGTTCTGCAGTGAATCACCTCGCGATGTCCCGCCGAATCTGTTTGCGGTATTACGATCGCCATATGGGGCGCCACCGCGATGCGACGGATTGTGTTGCCACTTTCCGCCACCCGCATTAGTGCGGTTACCACCTTGAATGTTGTTGACTCGATTGCCACCGCTGATGTTCGTATTTCGGTTGAAGTTGTTGTTCATGTTGACGTCAATGTCACCACCGCCCCAACCACAGCCCCAGCCCCAACCTCCGCCCCACGCCGCTCCCATCGCTAAGCCGACACCGAAAGAAATTGCACTTGCTGCAATCACTCCGCCGGTTGGATAAGGTGGGTAATAAATTGGTGGATAGGGATAAGGTGCGGCACCGTAAACAACAGTTGGGTTGTACGAAGGAACGTAGACGACCTCGGGATTTGCTTGTTGGATAACAATCACTTCCTTGCTTTCGACAGTTTGCGTCTCGACCTTTTGTTGTTGGTTGGAAGCAAGTGACCCCGTCCCTTTCGCTTTGGAGCGCATTCGCTGAATGGCATCCATGACCTCGCTCTGCTGAGCCAGAAACGCGTTCCCCAAATCTGTGGTCCATTGGATATCGTCCGCCAAACGTTTCACGACATCCGGTAACACAGCCATGGCTTGAACGCTCGGATCCCATGGCTGTTTCTTGATGGCCTCAGTCAACTTCTTTTGGTCTTTTGCGAGACTGGCGTTTTTTTCCAGCCACTGCTGTAGTTGAATAATCTCCAGTGGATAAGTGGAAGCCACCAGCGTTTGACTCAACAGGTTGTCCGGGTAAAGCGCGATAGGCGCAACCAGAGAATCAAGTTGATCGGCAGGGATTTTGACAGCCTCCTGGGCCGTCGTTGACTGTGCTTGACGCGCAACTAGGGTTGCGTTTCCCGGCACCAGCATGAGCGAACACGTTAATGCGATTGGAAGTCGTATCAGGACCAAGACTCTCGATCGCGATCCTTTTGCTTTCATTACAAAACCTCCGTCTTTTCGAGGCATTAGGTTTTCCTTGCGTGGGTCGTTTCCCAGGCGCGTACGTTAGTTCTTGCCGCGTCGAAAATGCGCTGGTAGTTAGCCTTGCGTACTTTCTCGCTTGCTGCAGGAGTTAGTAATTTCCAGAA
>DASYPT010000115.1:0-8724 GCA_036006355.1 Pyrinomonadaceae bacterium
ATTGTGCCGTGTGAAGGTCCAGAGTTCAAGCATTATGTTTTCGTTGTCCGACGAACTTTAGTTTGTCGTGACGGCGGGTCAAGCTTGATGGTGCTCTGGCGTTATTGGTTAACGGTCCGCAACCCGAACAACGACAGACTAAAGTTCGTCGGACATGAGGCGGGAACCGAAGTTGACAACTCCCAATCTGATTCGTAAATTCAAAGCCCTCTTGCTGGGAGGTCGTCCAATGGTAGGACTCCAGACTCTGGATCTGGCTATCGGGGTTCGAGTCCCTGCCTCCCAGCCAAGAACCAATCATTTCTCATTTGTAATGGCTAATCCTGGGTGAGTGCTTCCTGACAACTTCTTGATAGATACTCAATCAGTTCAGCACGACTTTGGCTCGTAAGAAGGCTTAGACTCCATCTATCCCCCTTTGAGCAAGCGGGGGTAAAGTTAACTTACCGACTGAGAGGCTGGCTTCGGCTGGCCTTTTGGTTTTCCGCTGTCGTCTCGAATTCCTTGCGAACTTGCTCGATAGCGTACCGACTTTTAACGTTCAAATCGCCAAAAATCCGCAGGCGGTGTCGAGGTTTGGGTCATAGCCCGGATGTTATGTCAGGACTGACGAGAACCGGCCTCGGCATCGCGACTGAATGTTTCTGATGGTCCAAACAAACAAATCTTTTCGCCTGTGATTTAGACCGCTTACCTAAAAAGAGAGATGGGATGTCGAAGGCTCGGATTCTCTGTACTGAGGATGACAAGGACACACGGGAGATGCTGGTTCTCTTCCTTCAGGATTATGGTTATGAAGTAGTGTGTTCTGTCGACGGTAAGCAAACGCTGGATCTCGTCAATCGCGAGGCCTTCGATCTCTTTCTTTTCGACAACTGGTTGCCTCAACTAAGTGGCGTAGAATTAACACTGAGAATCCGACAATTCAACAAATCCACTCCGATTCTTTTTTATTCTGGTGCTGCTACCGAAGAGGAACAGCGGTCTGCTTTAGAGGCCGGCGCACAAGGGTATCTCGTAAAACCAGTCGGGATCGAAGAGTTGGTTGAGCAAATAGAGAGGCTAATTGCTGAGTCAACCTCGCGGTAGCGGAGCAGTAGCCCGATACCGCGAGGTCGTACTGACTGCTTCCAACTCTCGCTTTCTTGAATTAGACTACAGTCGTTCACCCGCCTGTTACCCGTAAATACATCTCGGCTCGAAACGGGCCGCAGGCTTTCCCCTCCGCAAATTCATTTTGTCATTTTAAGGAGTTCGTGATGGCTGGAAACTCTTCGGACGGCAGGAAACGTGGTCGTAAAAACCGTTCTTCCAGCGACAACGAGTTTCTAGTCGTCGGCCTTGGGGCTTCTGCCGGAGGCATTCAGGCACTCAAAGAATTTTTTTCGAAAGTACCCAAAGACAGCGGCATCGCATACGTTGTTATTCTTCACATGTCTCCCGAGCATGAGAGTAAGCTCGCTCAAATCCTTCAAGTAACCAGTGCAATTCCTGTGAAGCAAGTGGATCAACGTATCAAGGTAAAGCCCGACAACGTATACGTTATTCCTCCAAATCAGAACTTATCGATGGCGGACGGACACCTGGAGCTAACCCATATGATCGGCGTTGAAGAACGACGATCACCCGTCGATCTGTTCTTCCGGACGTTGGCCGAAACGAATGATTCACGCGCCGTTTCCGTAATTCTCTCAGGTACCGGCGCAAACGGATCGATGGGTCTCAAACGCATCAAGGAATCAGGTGGCGTCGCTTTCGCACAAGATCCAAACGAGGCTGAATACAAGGACATGCCTCGCAACGCGATTGCGACCGGGTTGGTAGATTACATCCTTCCCGTTGCAGAGATTCCAGGGAAAATCCTCTCCTACAAAGATCACCGCGGTTCAATACAACTGGCCACCCCTCCAGACATCAAAGCAACAGACGAACATGCTTTGCGCGACGTGTTCACTCAGTTGCGAATGCGGACCGGTCACGACTTTTCAAATTACAAGCGAGCGACGATGTTGCGTCGGGTAGAGCGCCGGCTAGGTGTAAAAGAAATCTCGGGTCTTCCGGATTATGCAGAATACATGCGAGCGAATCGAGACGAAGGCCAGGCATTGATGAAGGATTTGTTGATAAGCGTCACCAACTTCTTCCGCGATCCAGAGTCGGTTGAGGCGCTCGCTAAAAAGATCTTGCCCGCGATCTTCGCCAAAAAGACGGATAACGATCTCGTTCGTGTATGGGTAGCCGGTTGTGCCACTGGTGAGGAAGCATACTCGCTTGCGATGATCGTGAATGAAGTTTCTTCTCACTTGCAGAAGGACGCCCTAATCCAACTATTCGCGACTGATCTTGATGCGGAGGCGATCTCCTTTGCCCGTGAGGGACTCTATTCAGAAGCCGAGGTCGCAGATGTCTCCCCGGAACGATTGCGACGTTTTTTCCTTAAAGAACCCAATGGCTATCGCGTGCGCCGCGAACTAAGAGAGCAGGTGCTCTTCGCAGTCCACAACGTCATTAAGGATCCGCCGTTCTCTCATCTGGACCTTATATCTTGTCGCAATCTCCTTATCTATCTCAACCGAAGCGCCCAGAATCGAGTCTTGGAGGTAATACATTTTGCGTTGAATCCGACCGGTTACCTTTTCCTGGGTGCGTCAGAATCGGTGGAGGGTCAAAGTGATCTCTTTGCAGTAGTCGATAAAGAGCATCACATTTTTCAGAGTCGTCCAGTTCCAACTCGCGCTGTTTTCCCAGTGCCGGACATCTCCTTTAAACCACCACCTCCCCCGATCGATAAGGAACGAACACCTCAGGAAATGCAAGCGGCTGAGCGCTTGTCATATGTCGATCTTCATCAGAGATTGCTTGAGCAATTTGGTCCACCCAGTGTTGTCGTTAATGAGGGTTATGACATCGTTCACGTATCAGACTCGGCCGGACGTTATCTAAAGGTAACTGGAGGCGAGCCGACGAATAATCTTCTCAAGTTGATAAGGCCGGAGTTGAGGGTGGAGGTTCGGACCGCACTGTATCACGCTGTGAAACACCGGAGTGAGACAGAAACCGCAGATCTTCTCGTGCAAGTGGATGACGGCTCAACCATCAACGTGCGCGTCGCCGTTCGACCCGTTTTACGTGAACAAGACCCAACGCGAGGATTCATTCTCGTACTCTTCCAGGAAACGGGCGCTGGACCTTTAAAGAAGGCGTCCGTTGCGGTGCCAGAACCGGTCACCCGCCAACTCGAAGATGAGCTGATCCATCTCAAATCACAATTGCGTACAACCGTCGAACAATACGAAATTCAGCAGGAAGAATTGCGCGCCTCGAACGAAGAACTCCAGGCGATGAATGAGGAACTACGTTCGTCTGCCGAAGAGTTGGAAACAAGCAAAGAAGAACTGCAGTCAGTTAACGAAGAACTCACCACCGTCAATCAGGAACTAAAGATTAAGATCGAAGAGTTAAGTCAGGCGAACAACGACTTCACCAACCTGATGAATTCTACTGACATTGGTACGATCTTCCTGGATCGAGGTCTTCGCGTGAAGTTGTTTACACCTCGAGCACGCGATGCTTTTAATCTAATTGCTTCGGACGTCGGACGTCCACTTCTGGACATTACGAACAAACTTAACTACGACTCACTCATCGTGGATATCGAAAAGGTAATGAAGACGCTCCACAGGGTGGAAACAATAGCGGAAAGCGTCGATGGTCGTTGGTACACTCTGCGGGTCCTGCCTTATCGAACTAGCGAGGATCGAATAGACGGAGTGGTTATCACGATCTTCGATATCACCGAAAATAAACTCGCCAAGATAGCTCTCGAAAAAGCGCGCACTGACCTTGAAGCGAGGATCACGGAACGCACCTCAGACCTCACTGAGGCCAATGCGAATCTCTGGTTGGAGATTTCCGAAAGACGCGCGGCAGAAACCTCTCGGGCAAAGCTTCTCAATCAGTTGGTCAGCTCCCAGGAAAAAGAGCGCCGGCGTATTGCGCGAGACCTGCATGATCAGATGGGCCAACAGTTGACCGCCTTGAGATTGCGGTTGGAAACATTGAAAGACGGAGCCGGAAAACGCGAAAACCTGAGTGCGACGTTGAATGACGTACTGGGAATCCTGACGCAGCTGGATAGTGACGTCGATTTCCTGGCCTGGGAACTTCGGCCTGTGGTTCTGGATGATCTGGGAATTAAAGAAGCCTTGCAACAGTACGTGGATCGATGGAAAGAGCATACCGGCATCGCGGCCGAATTTCACAGCACCGGGTTTCAGAATGATCGTCTCCCGCGTGAAACCGAAAACAACTTATATCGGATAACGCAAGAGGCTTTGAACAATGCAGCCAAACACTCACATGCTTCACGACTGAGCGTACTTCTAGAACGCAGAGAGGATCACGCTGTCTTAATAATTGAGGACAACGGTATCGGTTTCCACCTTACGGAGAGTAATAATGGTTCCGGAATGACGGGTATGCGTGAGCGCGCCGCATTGATAGACGCAGAGTTTGAAGTGGAGTCAGACTCTGAAAAGGGAACAACAATTTTCGTGAGAGTGCCATTCACCGAAAATTGGGGGGGGAAATTTAAGGATCGATGGAAAAAATAAGCGTTCTACTCGCTGAAGACCATGAGATGGTTCGCGAAGGGCTTAAGCTAATTCTCAGTGCGCAGTCCGATATAGAAGTTGTGGGCGATGCAGCAGATGGACGGGCCGCTATCGAGTTGGCCCAGAAATTGAATCCCGATGTTGTTCTAATGGACATCTCAATGCCGTCGATGAATGGTCTAAAGGCGACAGAAAAATTAAAGGCCTGTTGTCCTAAATCACACGTTCTCGCACTCACGCGCCATAAGGACGATGCCTATCTACAACAAATGCTGAGTGTCGGGGCCTCAGGTTACGTGCTGAAACAAAGTCCTCCTTCGGAGTTGATCCACGCAATTCGTGCGGTCGCCAAAGGTGGCAAGTATCTTGATCCAACGGTCGCGGGCAAAGTGGTGGGCCGCTTTGTAGGACGTAACACTGTGGCAAAAGAAAGATTGCCGGAAATCACGGATCGTGAAGAGGAAGTGTTAAGGCTGATTTCATGGGGCCACAGCAACAAGGATATTGCGAATCGATTGGAACTAAGCGTGAAGACAGTTGAAGTTCACAAGACAAATGCTATGAAGAAACTAGGAATGACCAGCCGTATTGACATTGTTCAATATGCTGTTTTACAGGGTTGGATGGAGAGCACCTAACGTTAGACCAAGTAACTTGCCATACTAGGGATTTTCCTTACCCACCGGTTTAGTTTTGCTTATTCTCACCTTTTCTAAGATTCGCTAGACTTCACGGTCCAAGGTCAGAAATATCCCCAAGAGCTGGTGTCCCCCCGAGATCGCCCCTCGAAGCTCTAGCTTTAATAAGGAGTTCCACCATGAGCGCTTATCCAAACACAAGACCTGCTTCTGAACGACGCCTCGATTTCCATAAGACTCGAAGTCCATTCACCGGTCTGCTGACCAATAAACTGCTTAGTTCTTTGCCGGGCGTAGAATTTGCCCAAATGCTTCCTTATCTGGAGCCGGTCTCGTTTAGGACTGGCGAATTCATTTGTGAACAAGGTCAGGAAATGCCCTACATCTATTTTCCAGAAACGGTGGTGATCTCGCAGTTGAGTTATCTGAGCGATGGCAGTTCAAGCTGCGTCGCAATCGTCGGGAGAGATGGGCTTCTCGGGCTCACAACCATTCTTCAACATGACCGCGCTCAACATTGGGCGGTGGCCACAATCGGCGGCAGCGCATTGCGCATTCGAGCCGATGAAGTGCGCAGAGAATTCACCAAGGGTGGACCGGTGCAAAGGTCGATTCTGAATTATGCGCACGCACGGCTTCAGCAGGTCTCTCAAAGGGCTGTGTGCAATAGTCGTCACCGACTGGAGGAACGCCTTTGCACGTGGTTGTTGATGATTGACGACCGGACCAACGCTTCTCACCTGCCTTTGACCCACGAAGCTATCTCCCAACATCTGGGCACTCGCCGGGCCGGAGTTACGAATTTCTGTAACGTACTTCGAGACAATGGCGTAATTACTTACCACCGGGCCTTGATCACCATCCTTGATCGCAACGCATTGAAAGAGTCAGCTTGTGAATGCTACGGGAAACTGAGCTGAGGAATTTCAGATTTAAGATTTCAGATTTAAGATTGGTTCTTGATCAGTAGTCGGTTAATAAGACCTATAGGACCTGTTCGACCTATAACGTTGCTCAAAGCCCTCACACAATCTTAAATCTGAAATCTTAAATCTTAAATCTGCAAACCATTCTCCCCATCCCTGAATCCAAACGCCGTACTCTCTCCCGCTTGCAAAAGCATTGGAGTCTTGCTAAACGAATTAGAACGGCGAGCGAAGCGACCGATTGACCTCACCCGATTCGGAGGTCGCTTGATTGGTACGGTCAATCGGTCGCTTCGCTCGCCGTTCTAATTCGGAGAAGTCAAAGGAAATGCCCCAGGGAGAAGTATTATGAAGAAAACCACCCGAATTCTGCTCGCTGCCATCCTTCTGCTGTCACTCGTCACTCCGCTCCTGGCCGACACTATCAAGTTAAAAGACGGCAGCGTGATTCGTGGTCAGGTGATTGGTTTTAAAGACCAGCAGTTCACCATTCTTATTGGCGGTAACGCCAAAGGACGTCGAGGACAAACGACGGTCTACGTCGAGGACGTCGAGTCAATTGACTTCGATTCAATCTCCGGGGGAGCGATCAGCCAGACCAACGATTCGAACAACAACATTTCGCAACCCAGCCGCCCGACTCCGACACCGCAGAACAATCAATCGGACAGCTCGAGCTCAACTGTTCGGATCGGCGACGCTCCGGCGCCAGTTTCAGCTAATCCGACGTTCTTTACAATCAAGGTAAGTGTTCGGGCTGACAACGCCAACAATGGTTGGACAAATAGTGGCCTGGTCGTTCGGAAAGGTCAGCGTTTAAGGATCACTGCTTCGGGCCGAGTATCGCTCGGCAGGGGTCGCTTTTCGACACCGGTCGGTCTGGCAACAATCTCGGACAACGAAAAGTTGATGCGAAATGAACCGACGGGCGCGCTTATCGCTGTGATTGGCGACGACAACGACGACTTCATCCTGATTGGACCCAAACGCGATTTTGTAGCGCAACGCGATGGAGTTCTGTTCCTGGGAGTAAATGAGGGCGACTTGAGCGATAATACCGGCAGCTACGATATCGTGATCGAGGCTGAAGCAGGCGCCGGGTCAACTCGTCCGTAGGAAACGCGGCAATCGCTCGAAGCATCACACCCTATTTGGCGATGTTAATAGGCCGTTGTGTCCTATTCCAAGGATAAAATCATGAAATACCATCGATCTTTCCCGCTTCTTAGTCTTCTACTCGTCTTTTTACTTTTACTGGGCACTAATGTGAACCTTGTTCGTTCACAATCACGCCGTCTGCCGCCCCCCACCGGCAACGAGAAAAAGAACAAGCGGCCGGGCGAAAAGCCCGACGAAAAGTCTGACGAGCCTGTGCCGCCAGACATTCAGCCAGCCAAGCCACAGGACATCGAGAAACTATCAATCACCACTCAGGTCGTGAACGTGGATGCGGTCGTCTACCACAAGAAGAGCGGCCAGATTGTAACGAACCTGAAGAAAGCAAATTTCGCCATCTTTGCTGACGGCGTTCAACAAACGATAACTAACTTCTCTACTCCAGAAGCTCCGATTACGGTGGCGATGATTGTCGAATACAGCAAATGGACAGAGGTCTTCGGATTATATGGGAACGGTGGCTATGAACCTGGTGTCTACGAAGTGATTAGACCTGTGGCAATGTTTCTTTCGCAGTTCGTAAAACCTCCCGATGATTACGCATCGGTAGTCGCTTTTGACATGCGACCAACGCCGCTCACTGACTTTACTAATGACTCGTCACGGATAAATGCTGTCATCAATCTGTTACTTCGCAATCAACCTGCATTTCGTGAGACAAATCTCTTTGACGCACTGAAATTTGTTTTGGTCGGCGGTCGCGGCGATTCAGTGGTGCTCGAAGATTCCAAGAGTGAAAAAGCCGATTACTCCGGGCTGGTCTCTGTTCAAGGTCGCAGACGTGCTGTCATTTTAGTCGCATCCGGCATTGATACCTTTAGCAAGATTAACTATGGCGACGCGCGCAAGGTACTTCAAAACGCAGGCATACCGGTTTACATCATCGGCACAGGCAATCTATTCAGAAAGAAGTACGGTGACAATATGGGTCCGCTTGATAGCCTCACTGGGATGCCCGGCAGGATGACATGGCTTCAGGCCGATAACACTCTTACAACCTTCGCCAAAGAAACAGGAGGGGCTTACTTTCCTTATACGTTTGAGGGTGAGATCCCGAAGATCTTAAGCAGCATCAACGCCTTGTTGCGCAGCCAGTACAGTCTTGGGTTTAACCCAGGCACCGTACAGGATGGCAAACAACACAAGCTCCTTGTGAAGGTGGACGTGGATGGCGACGGCACATACGACGATAAAGAGTTTGTTGTCCAGGCGCGTCAGTTCTACAACGCACCGAAGCCGGCAGCGACCGCAAAGACGGGCGGACAGTAACAGAATTTCAGATTTAAGATTTCAGATTGAAGATTTGCCGCTTAGCACACCACCGGCTTCAGCCGGTGGTACTTCAACTTCGTAGCTACAGAAACAGCCAAA
>DASYPT010000116.1:0-5250 GCA_036006355.1 Pyrinomonadaceae bacterium
TCACTGAAACTGCGTGAACTAAAAAGGCCAACTTTGGTTCCACAACGGCTACAGATAGGCATGGTGACCTTGTTGCTAAAGGCGTGTGAGACTTCTCGCCCATGATGATATGGAGCGGCTGTACTCTACTACTGATTATTCGGCGACTCAATGCTGTTGGGAAACTGGAATCATTGGGTCTTGGCAACTGATGCCGTACTGCTATTAGTCCCGATGGACTGCGTCACCGGAACTGGATTGCTAGCGGCCGGTACATTCAATCCGAAAATGAAAAGCGAAGAATTGAGTTTGGCGTCCCAATGCATCCCGAGTTGGAACCAGATTGATGCTTGGCTCAAAGAGATGGAGATCCTTCGAAGGTGATTACGGCGATTCTCAGGTATGCCGACGAATTCCAGGGAAGTTTCTCCGAATTGAACAAGCAGCGTGTAGCCTACTTTTTCCCTAAGTGCAGAACGACGCCAACTGCGAGCCCCCCGCGATTATGAGATTCGCCAAGAAAGTTCGGACGAAAATAGTCGAGTTAGAATGCGCGTATGGCGACGCGGTCGTTCACCTTTACATCTAACCCGCCTCCCAGCGCGGAACTGAAGCCCGTGTCAGAGTGAGATAGTTTTTGGCCCGAGATGATTGCGCTTTCGTGAAAGCGGGCGGCCCCGAAAGCCTTGCGAGTTGGAACCAGATCACCGCTTGATTTAAGCAGATGGAAACCCTACCTAAAGGAATGTCCTAGCCAAAAGACTTCAGCGCCGAAGTCTGGGAATGGTTGTCTATGAGCGCAAAAAGGTCGGGATCGCCTATTCGGTCAATCCCGACCTTTTCTTACTCCTGAAAATCGGTGGTGAACTTATGCGGACTGTTGGTGTTTCTTATGCGCGTGTAAAGCAATTTTCACTAGGCCTGATAAGACCGACGCGAACATGGCTAAGTACAGAACCCAATTGGTGGGACTTTCATTGTGAAAGACCAACAACCAAACGCTAATCCCGAATATTGCCCCGTAAAGCGCAAGGTAGACGACCATATTCGGGATTATTTTCTTCCTATAAAACTTCATCGATATATCTCCAGTCGAGTTTCTCAAGCAAAGCGAGCGAAGCATAGAACCCGCCCCCAATCGAAATAAACAATGTTTAGCATGACTAGTCAAGTGTAATTATGCGGGATTGAGGACGCGCAGCAAAGGAAAGACTCTTGGCGGTGAAGCTGAGAGCAATTGTCTCAAGGTTGATAATGACGCGTATAGAGATGATCTAAGTTTGGCGTCCCAATGCATCCCGAGTTGGAACCAGATCACCGCTTGGTTAAGGAGATGGAAACCCTACGTAAAAGGAATGTCCTAGCCAAAAGACTTTTCACCAAAGACTTCAAAAGGTTGAACGCGCAACCCAGCCCGTTTATCAATTTCCCTTCCTTGACTCGGAATCGAGACGAGCATAAGCTCCGCCCATACATTCACTTTCGTGGGTTCCAAACTGCGAAGAAGTGTGTTCAGACTTCTTTTTAGTTTGGGACTGATCGCTTTGCTGCTCGTCCTGCGACAGCATCCCTTTAGACCCAAGAAGGGAGACAAAAAATGAACAGAAGAATATTTCTTGCACTCCTTGCTCTCTGTCTAACGATCATAGTCTTGACACCGACAGGGAGGCCGGGGGCCGCGGCTTCCGCGTCCAGTTTCTTCTTTACCACAGGTGAACCTGATGGCCGAATGGCTGCTGCTTCCCGGCCCGAAAGCCGCCACAAGATCGAGATCGAGGCGGCCGATGACTTTATCCTCACGTCGCAAACGATCATCGACCGAGCCACTTTTACCGGGCTCCTCTTCCACGGTGGTCATGGTGAGATACGCGACGTGACAGTCGAGATCTACCGCGTTTTCCCGCTTGACTCTAACACTGGGCGCACACCCAAGGTGCCTACCCGAATGAACTCGCCTTCAGACGACGCGCTTACGGAGCGCAGCAGCGCGGACGGAACCCTGCGATTCACCGCCACAGTCGTTAATCCTCATTTCGAGGCAGCGAACTCGGTGATCGATGGCATCCATCCGTCCCCGGATCAAGTCACGGGGGGCGAGGGTCCCGTGGCGGGACAGGAGGTTCTCTTCGAGGTGTTCTTCGACCCGCCGATAGATCTACCAGCCAATCATTATTTCTTCGTTCCGCAGGTCGAGTTGGAGGGTCGGGCCGGCAACTTCCTTTGGCTATCTGCTCCCGGTCCACCGTTGTTTACCGGTGACTTGCAGATGTGGATCCGCAACGCAGACCTGGAGCCGGACTGGCTGCGAGTCGGAGGCGATATCGTCGGACCCACCCCTGCGTCGGGTCCGAAGTTCAACGGTAGTTTTTCCTTAACAGGAGCCACTCCGTAAGAATTGCGTTAGTAGCGCAAGGGCATAGGGTCGATTTCGTGCTGTACTGTAAGGCGAGCACGCGCTCCGGTTGATGTGTGTTTTTCAGGAGCAGCGAAGTATGACTGCAGCATCGATAGTTCACACGGAATTGCAGAACAGATAGATCGAGAACGATCTAATTCCCGAAAGGAGTGTTGCCAATGAAAAGCAAAGCCAGTGTCGCCGGTCATCCGATCCATCCGATGCTGATTCCATTTCCGCTTGCGCTTTGGGCCACGTCGTTTGCAGTCGATGTTCTTTTCTATTTTCTCCGGCATCCGACGCTTCTCATAATTGCCAAGTTCATGATTGCAGCCGGCTGCTTAGGGGCGATTGCAGCGGCGATTCCGGGCATAATAGATTGGCTGACAATCAAGAATGGCGAAGTGAAAAGAGCCGCAAACTGGCACGCGCGACTCAATGTTGCCGCCCTGGTGGTGTTTGCGATTAGTTTTTTCATGCGAATGGGCCGCTACAGTGAACTCGTGGGCCGCAGACTCACTTTACCGTTTCTGCTTTCCGCCGTTGGCGTAATTCTGATCTCGATCTCAGGGTGGCTCGGTGGTGAGCTCGTTTTTCGCTATGGAATCGGACAGACGAGGAACGAAGAGAACATCTGAGTTCTCGCTGACCGCGGAGTATCTTGGAATCCCGCAAGCTGATGATTGGCATAACTCTGTTAGTCGCTAACGTCAAGGAGTTTAGAGACCGCGCTGAGGCGTTGAAACAGATCACAGTAGATACTTTGGAGACACTCGCCGCCCAAAGCGCTTAATCGGTGGACTGTCTTATGGCGGGAATCGAGATTATTGGCGTCCCAAAGCATTCCAAGTTGGAACCGAATTATCGCTTGGCTAAAGGAGATGGAAGCCTTGCGAGAAATTGCAGCTTGAGTTCCGCAAAGCACCGGTTTTTTCTCTAGGTTTTGGGCGATTCTCGATCCCAAAGTGGATTGGAACTGCCCTATCATTGTCCACAACCGAGCCGCAGAAACTTTAACCAGTTACAGCGAACAGGTTTATCTCGTAAGAGGTTGCTCGCAAGCGAGAGAGGAGAGCGGTGTTAGGTGCGGCTGATCACTGAGGCAGGCCGACTTTGCGGATGAGTTCCTGGAAGCGCGGCTCAGTGCGCAGTGGATCGTAAAACGGCGCTACACCGAGGTACTGCATCTGAAGGTCGTGCGCTGCATAGGCACGCTCAAGCGCCGACAGCGCCTGTTCCTTTTGGCCCAGTCCGATATAGAGCGTAGCTAACTCCGCAGGTGAGACGTACTCTTTCGTTGTTTCCAAGCGCTTAAGAATTGCCTCTGCTTCATTGCGACGACCTGCCTTCGCCAAAGCGTAGCCGAGATAGCATTGGTCACTGGTATTATCTCCCCTAAGACGGAGAGACTCTTCAAATTTGGCGATGGCGTTGTCGTACTGGCCCAGCGAAGTGTAGGCATAGCCAAGTGCGACGGTTGCGGAAGGATGGTTCTTGTCCATGGCCAGCGTCTGCTTCAATTGTTCGACGGCCTGGCTGTACTGGCGTGCGAAAAAAAGCATATAACCCAGATTCGCGCTCCAAGAGAGATAGAGTGGATCAAGCTCCCGGGCCCGTCTGATTTCGGTGATTGCCTGGTCATGACGACTCATCTTGCTGAGGAAATCGGCGTAGGCACTGTGCGCCCCTGCAGTGCTGGGACTTAACTCTATTGCGCGCTTATATTCTTGTTCAGCTCCGGTCCAGTCCCATGCGTCCACCCTGTTTTCGGCGTTCGCGAAATGTGCCTCGGCAAGACGCTCATCCAACTCCAACGCTCTTCTGGCGGCCGCCTGTGCTTTCGGCATAGCCTCTTTCGGATCGAGAAAACTCGCAGCTCCCATCCGGCGATAGGCCCCGCTGAGCATGGCATAGGCAAGCGCGTACTTATCGTCAATTGCGATTGCTTGATTGAAGCACTCTATCGTTTTCTCCAGGTTCTCTTTCGAAAGCCCCTTCCCACGGTAGAAACGACCCTTCAACAATTGTTCATAAGCCGCCGGATTGACCCTAACGTCTTTGACCAGTTGCTGCTGCTCCGCATTCGTCAAACGCAACCGCAGTTTCTCGGCAATCTGCTGCGAAATCTCTGCCTGCACGGCGAGCGTGTCAGTCACTTTGCGATTGAACTGCTCTCCCCACATCTGCGTCTTGTCCGACACATTTACCAACTCCGCACTTACCTGCAACTGATCACCGTGCTGCATCACGCGACCCGTCACGATGGCCTGTACTCCCAAAGCCTGGGCCACTTCCTGCGGATCAATCTCCTTACCTTTGTACTTGAAAGCTGAACCACGTGAGATAACTTTCAAGGAGGCCAGTTGCGAGAGATTGTTTATTAGAGTTTCACTGATGCCGTCCGAAAGATAATCCATATTCGGATCACCGCTCTGGTTGGTGAAAGGCAGGACCGCAACCGAAGAAATCGCCGTGGTTCGTGCGCTTGAATAACGGTAATAGATGAACCCCGCGACGACGGCCAAAACAATCGTGGACAAGACAAGAACTGCCGCAAGCTTGTGGCGCTGAATCTCACCCACTACGTATTCGGCGCTCGAGACTGTATGCACGATATCGCCCGCTTCATTAGTCGCGATCGCCTTTGAAGTCATTGTCGTAACACGTGCACCTGCTCCTGCCCCTGCTCCTGTTCTCCGTGCTTCCTCTTCGGGCGTGATGCTGCGTTCGAGTTCCGCATCGACTTCAAGTCGTTGCTTCAGACGCTTCAAGTCGACGCTCAGATCTTTCGCCGTTTGATATCGCGCGTCGCGTTCCTTCGCCAGCGCTTTCTCGACAATGCGTTCCAACTCTGGCGGCAGTTGTGACTGGTACAG
>DASYPT010000117.1:0-31326 GCA_036006355.1 Pyrinomonadaceae bacterium
CAGACAGTCCGAGCGGAAAGTTAGCAGAATATGGCATCGCTCCACTGACGGTTAATCAGCTTATTCGTTAAATAAGGCTTTATATAGTGAGTTCTGCGAGTCAGCCCAACCAAATTAAGCACGTTGAACAACCAAGCCAACTTCAGACTTTAAAATCTGGGGCATGGGGGCCACTGCGCGAACCAGTTTTTCGAGCACTTTGGATCGCCGCAGTAGCGTCGAATGTTGGTACATGGATGGAAGATGTCGGTGAAGCATGGTTGATGACTTCGCTGTCCACATCAACTCTTTTGGTCGCATTGGTTGAGACTGCTGGAAGTTTACCCGTCGTACTGCTCGCTATTCCTTCCGGCGCCTTCGCAGACCTTTTCGACCGCCGCCGACTGTTACTCATCACTCAGACCTGGATGTTAATTGTTGCTGCTACGTTGGGAATCTTGACGATTGCTGGACGAACCACACCCTGGCTTCTGCTGTCCCTCGCTTTCGCACTGGGCTTAGGCGCAGCAGCGAACGCACCAGCATGGGAAGCGATCACTCCTGAACTAGTCTCCAGAAGTGATCTGCCGGCGGCCGTTACGCTAGGCGCAGTTGCATTCAACGTAGCGCGTGCGATCGGTCCCGCTTTAGGCGGTCTGTTGGTCGCAGCATTCGGATCCGGAGCGGTCTTCTTGTTGAACGCCATCTCTTTTCTAGGCGTGATTGTCGTCCTCTATCGATGGCGGCGGCCTATTGAGAAAAGCAATCTACCACCTGAACACGTGCTGGGAGCTCTCCGAGCAGGACTTCGGTATGTGCGACATACGCCGGCAATTCAATCAGTACTCGTGCGCACGGCCACCTTTATTCTATGTGCGAGCGCGCTATGGGCGCTTCTTCCTGTCGTGGCACGACGGGAATTGGGACTAAGTGCCGCGGGCTACGGAGTGCTTCTCGGCTGTTTCGGATTTGGAGGTGTCACTGGTGCCTCATTCCTCCCAAGAGTGAGACAGAGAATATCGACCGACGTTCTGGTTATTGGAGCTACATTAGTCTTCGCTGCGGTTACGATTGTCCTTGGTTACGTTCACATCGCAGTACTGGTCGGCGGATCACTTTTCTTTGGAGGCATTGCATGGATGGGGCTGCTCTCAACCTTCAATGTGGCGGCACAAACGGGAGCCGCAGCCTGGGTGAGGGCGCGTGTACTCGGCATCTATATGCTTGCCTTCTTCGGAAGCTGGGCATGTGGGAGTGCTTTATGGGGTTGGGTCGCAGGTCGCGCTGGCATATCACTTACGCTCTTGATTGCTGCGGTTGGCTTGGTGGTGGGACTCGCGCCCGGAATTCGCTTTAAGCTGCGGTGCGCTGAAGATTTGGACCTGACTCCGTCCGCACACTGGCCGGAGCCGAGAGTACAATTGGAACTTGAAGTCCAAACAGGACCAGTGCTGGTTACGATTGAATACAAGATCGATCCAAAAGATGCCGAACAATTCACCAAAGCCGCCCGAGCATCAGGCGAGATCAAACGTCGTGATGGTGCGTTCTACTGGAACCTGTTTCGTGATACAGACGATCCAAGTCGCTTCATCGAAACTTTCATTGTGGACTCATGGGCGGAACACTTGCGCCAACACGGACGACTCACTAGAGCTGATCGCATAATTGATGATCGCGTTCAGTCTTTTCACTTGGGCGACTCGCCTCCGAAAATCTCTCACCTCATTGCCGAATCATGAAGCCTCTTCGATCCAGGTAGCACTATCGGCTCACTTTGGTTTTCGAGATCTTGTTGACCTCAGCTCCGCTTTGAGCTGAATCAACGAATCTGCATTTCTTATCAACGCATAACACTTCTTAATCTGTCTTCTCCACTGTGGAATTTCCCTCTTTAATAAGTCCCTCCTTACTCTTTCTGTGGAGCAGTGTGCTCGGCAAAATACACAACAGGCTTCTTTCACGATTTCTATTCCACATCAGTTTAGGAGAAAACTCATGCATGCCCGTTACCAACACGGCCATCTGCGACTCATGAAACGTAAGAACGGAAGCTTATCGTGGGAATTCATGTGGCGTGACAATGATCGAGACGGTAAGGGCTTCCGTCGCACAGCTGTAATCGGAACCCTCCAAGACTATCCGACTGAAGAGTTAGCGCAAGCGGCAGTGAATGGCCTGAGAATGCAAATCAATGAAGCTCGCAATCGTCTCCCGCAGCAAGTTGTCTATGTCAGTGATTTGATTGATCACTACCTGAATACAGAATTAGTCGCTTCCCGGCATTCCCACGCTACGCGGATCATCTATCGTGAATTCCTGATCAGATGGATCAAACCACAGTGGGGCATTTTCAACATCAGGGACGTACGCACGATTGCGGTTGAGACTTGGCTAAGACAGTTACATCGCCGCGATGGCGATGAACTCGCCAATTCCACAAAGGCCAAACTACGCAACGTTATGAGTGTTCTATTCAACCATGCAATTCGCTACGAATGGCTTGAACAAGGACGCAATCCAATCACGCTTGTCAGACAGAGTGCACAACGAAGATCCATGCCGGCCGTGCTTGAAGCTTCTGAGATTCAAACCCTGTTATCAGTGCTCGAAAACCCGTTCCGCGTGATGGTGTTGTTGGATGTTACTACTGGATTGCGACGCAGCGAATTGTTCGCCTTAAAGTGGAAGGACGTTGATTTTTCGAATCTGATGATCGGCGTCGAACGATCAGTGTTTCTGGGAGTTATCGGAAACTGTAAGACGGCCACTTCCCGACAACCAATCCCATTTTCACTGAATGTCGCTGCCGAGTTGTGGTTGTGGAAAGAAGCAACGCCCTATAACGAACCTGAAGACTGGGTATTCGCGAGCCCGCGGCGGGAGGGCAAACATCCGCTGCGGCCTGATGGAGTGCTGACCAAGAAGATCAGACCAGCAGCAGCTCGTGCCGGAATCAAAAAGCGGATCGGCTGGCATACATTTAGGCATACGTATTCCTCAACGCTGAACGCGAACGGTGAGAACGTGAAGGTGGTCCAGGAGTTGATGCGCCACGCCAGCAGTCGTTTCACTCTTGAGGTCTATACACAAGCGAAAGCACAGTCAAAGCGAGACGCGCAACAACGAATTGCAGAACTGATTCTTCCCGAGGAAAAGAATACCGTGAACTTAAGGCTACAACGGACTGGACCTAACGAAATGCTGGGTGGTGATTGAGACTGGATATCGATCGCCAATCGAGTCTTATATAGCGTAATTTGACGTAACGGGAAAAGTGGAGAACGGCTGTAAGTTATTGAAAACAATGGTAGGCGCGTGGGGATTTGAACCCCAGACCCCTACCGTGTCAAGGTAGTGCTCTACCCCTGAGCTACGCGCCTAAATCGATCGAGATGAGGTTGTCAAGAGTGAGGGCGAAAGTAGCAAACGCGTTGCGGGAGTGTCAAGCAACCGCATCTAGCCGTAAGTGTCGTAATCAGTACGACGGGCTGTTAGCCTGTCGCGGTTTCCGTTTGTTGTCTAATTCTGGAAGGTTCTGCTCGGACGCAGCGACAGGCTAACAGCATTGTCGTACTCAGATTAGGACACTACCCGTCTTGCCGCTACAACGGTCCAGATAGCGAAGCAATAATGATTTCCAGCGAATCTTAGTTGACTAAAGTTTAGATCTCTCTGGCTTCAGCGATGCAGTTCTGTGTCGCCGCATTTTTTATCAAGCTACCGTCCGTTGCGCTCAGTGGTAATCAACTTCCGAAGCGTCAAATTCGGTTTGCGCCGTCAGAATTAGGTGAGGTCTGCAACCATAGCCGTTTTAGGCAAAGAATAGCCAGATTTGACTACTCTTTCTTCTGTGATTGAGCAATTCCTGGGTTGTATACTGCGCTACGCCTCACCTCATTCATTAGGAGATTGATGATGAGCGATAACGAAAAAATTGAAACCAAACCTACGATCGAAACCTTACTGGCACGAATTAACCGTCTCGGCAACAACTTGCAAAGTCAATTCGATTCTCTGCAGGCACCTGTCACCTCGATCAAATCAGACGTTACCTTGATCATGTCCGATGTAACCGCAGTCAAGTCCGATGTAACCGCAGTCAAGTCCGATGTAACCACGGTCAAGTCCGATGTAACCGCGGTCAAGTCCGATGTAACCGCAGTCAGGTCCGACCTGGTCTCGGTCAAATCCGATGTGAGCGCCTTAAGGAATGAATTCCAACTATTTCGCGGCGAGATGGAGATAAGAATTGACCGCGTTGAAGGGATGACCAATCAAACGCGCGCGGAAATGCTAAATCTAAGAGCAGACTTCAGAGAGTGGAAAGATTTACTGAACGCGTCTGACGCGTAACTCAGGCACTCGCAGGCTGGCTAACACGATCCCATTCCTCGTACAACTCTCGAAGACGCGTCTCAGTCTGCTCGTATTCAGCCTTTAGTGATTTTAAACGAGCGCTGTCTTTTGCGACTTCTGACGTGCCCATTTGCTCGGACAGCCGAGCTATCAGCTGTTCCGCGTTCGTTATATCGAGTTCAACGAGTTCGGGGGTCCGAGCCTCAACTTTTTTCTTCTTGATAACCTTAACGCCGGGCTTTTTAACATGGGCAGATACGGGCGTCTTCTTCGGAGTTGCCGGGGGCTCTTCCACGATTCGATCCAGAGGGGCCATTGATTCCAGACTAACCAGATTATCGTGATCAATTTCGCTCGCATTGGCAGGAGATCCACGAAGTTTCCAATCGTGATACTCCGTGTAGTCTCCGTCATAATGCTCCGCGCCGCCTTCGCCATCTAACGAAAGAATCTGAGTGGCCACCCGATCAAGGAAATATCGATCATGACTAATCGTTATGATCGTTCCTTCGTAAGCTGCAAGCGCTTCCTCGAGCGCTTCCCGTGACGGGATGTCCAGATGATTCGTTGGCTCATCGAGCACCAGCACATTCACCCTTGAATAGATCAGCTTGGCTAATGCTAATCGCCCCTTTTCCCCTCCCGAAAGATCTCGCACATGCTTGTAAACATCGTCTCCCGTAAACAAGAACTTTGCGAGAAACGATCGAAGCTCACCAGCTGTTGCCGTCGACGGAGCAACGCGGCGCAGTTCCATTATGATCTCATTCCGATCATCAAGATCATCGAGTTGTTGTGCGTAGTAACCGATCTGGACTTTGGTTCCCCAACGGACTTCACCCGACAATGCTGAGAGCTTCTTCATGATCGTACGGAGAAACGTCGTCTTACCAGAACCGTTTGGACCAATCACACCCAGACATTCACCTCGCCGCAAAATGAATGTGATGTTTTTGGCGAGCTCCTTTTCCGGATAACCAACTGACAGATCAGTCACTGTCAGGACGTGATTACCGGTACGCTCAATCTCCTGTAGTCGGAAATCACCGGAAGACTGTTGGGGTCGAACAGCATCCAGCCTCTCCAATCTCTCCAGCATCTTTCGACGTGACTTTGCCTGCTTGGTTTTCTGTCCTGCAATATTCCGACGAATAAACTCCTGGGTCTTGGCGATCAACTGCTGTTGATTGTCATACGCACGTTGCTGCGCCTCACGACGTTCTTCTCTTTCAACTAAATAGTCAGAATAATTTCCGGAGTAGCTGGATGCTTTTCCGTTCTCGAGCTCGACAATTCGTTTGCACGAGCGATCCAAAAAGTAGCGGTCATGACTAATGATCACATAAGCGGAAGCATAGTCTTTGAGAAATTCTTCCAGCCACTCAACAGCGTGGACGTCCAGGTGGTTTGTTGGTTCATCAAGCAACAAAACATCTGGAGCCGCAAGAAGTAACCGTGCCAGACCGAGACGGTTTTGTTGACCACCTGAAAGTATTGCCGTATCGAGCGACCACATCTCCTTACTAAATCCGAGACCAAGCAAAATCGCTTCAGCCTTTGCGGTGTACTCAAATCCGCCTTCGAGTTCGAATTGATGCTGAAGATCGCTGTATCGCTCAAGAATTTTTTCCAGCGTTTCACCAGCTTCCGCCATGCGGTGTTCAAGCTCGTGCATTTCGTGCTCGATCTGTTGCAGATGTCCGAACGCAGCCAGCGCCGACTCGTGCACAGTTGAACCAGGATCGAAATGAACATGCTGATCCAAAAGACCCAAACGGACGCCTCGCGCTTTTACTACGTCACCGTTGTCCGGAGATTCTTCTCCGCGTACTAGTCGAAAGATTGTGCTCTTGCCGGCGCCATTTCTTCCTACAAGTCCGACATGTTCGCCGGGGTTGATTTGCAGCGAGGTGCCTCGGAGGACGTCATGACTCCCATACGACTTGTATACATCTGATAATCGAAAAAGCATCTTAAAAACGAATTAGCTGTACGCACAACTATGCGGGTGCGGAGCTTACAGAGCCTCCAACACCCGCACAGGAAACCAACACGAGTCTACTTCGGAGAGGCTGCCGGCTTTACTGCAACCGGTGAAGAAGTTGCACTTGACGACGGTTGCGCTGCAGCAGCTGATGGCGACGACACCGGCTGCGATGCAGCAGGCTGGGCTCCTGGAGGCGCGGGTCGTAAGCCAAGATTGCTCGGATTGTTGAGCATGTTCGCAGCGAGATTGTTGACGATCTTTGCTTCGTTCATTGCGGTCTCCAACAAAGCCGCATTCAAAATCTGCTTTCGCTGGTTCGTAAGACCCTGAGTTATTTGCTGTCTGACGCCGGGGCTCTCTAATGTAAGATTCTCAGTACTCAATCGACGATCTGCAAGCTTAAAGACGTACCACTTACCACTATTGAATCTGATTGGTTGCGTGTAATCACCAACTTGCATTTTCCCAAACAGCTCACTGACTAACTCCGCGGGGAATCCATTGTTCTTCAAGTCCTCTTCTGTGGCCCAGCCAATATCGCCGCCCTTTGCGACTGAATTGATGTCCTCACTCTTAGCTCGAGCGACCGTAGCAAAGTCTGCCTTACCTTGAAGCTGTTGATAGATGTTATCGATCTTGAGCTTTGCCTCAGCTTCATTCTTTACATCATCCCTAATTCCTTCGGGAGTATTGTCGGCCGGATCCACCAGGATCATAGCCAATGCTACACCGCGTGCATTTACGAACTGCTGCTTGTTGTTGTTGTAGAAGTCTTCGACCTCTTGATTCGTTATGCTGATCTTGCTGCTGTATTTTTCCTGAAGTTTGGAAATGGCCAGGTTCTTGCGCGCTTCTTCACGCAACGTCTCCATCGACAGGTTCTGTTCTTTTAGCCTTCGCTCGAAGTCTTCGGCGGTCATCCCACTCTGTTGCTTTTGCGCATTGATGGCGCCATCGATTTCATCTTCCTTCGGCAAGAGATTTTCACGCTCGGCACGTTGAAAAAGTACTTCACGCTGAACAAGATTGCTGAGTACTTGTAAACGCGCCTGTGCCAACTCCAGCGCTGATAATTTCGATTGTTGCCCTCCAGTCTGGTCGGTCACCTGCCGCTCAACTTCTTTGAGCAAGATGGAGTGTCCATTGACCGTTGCGGCAACTGTACTGTCGTTTGCTTCGGTTCCCCCCGCACCACATCCACTAAGAACACCCGCCAAAAAGAATGAACCGGTAACGAATACCAAGACTTTTACGATTTTGCGCACTTTAACTCTGCTCCTTCTATTAACTACTCGACGACAGGGCAATTGATTCCCTCAACGGCCCAGGCCAACTTGACGTTGGAGAAATACGTTTGCTATAAACCCTGATTCTGATTGCGGCAAGATTGCTGTCTGTATGATGCCGCAAAAACTCATAAGAAACCCTGCTAAGCTCGGAGGTTGTAGAAAAACATGGCCAAACGTTGTGAAATTTGCGGCAAAGGACCGCAGTTCGGCAATAATGTTTCCCACGCAAATAACCGTACGCCCAGACGATTCGATCCAAATCTACAGTCGATTCGAGTCCAGCAACCTCAGGGCGGTGCCAAACGAATGAAAGTCTGCACCCGCTGCATTAAGGCTGGTAAAGTCGCCAAGGCGGCCTGACCTAACCATCATCTTCTTAACAAGGCTGATGCTCGGCGGCATCAGTCTTTTTTTATGTCACGGCCACAGCTTCTATTTCGACTCTGGCATTCCGAGGCAATCCGGCTGCTGCCACTGTAGCTCTCGCTGGCGGATTCTCACCAAAGAAAGCAGCGTAAACCTCGTTCATCCCAACGTAGTCCTGCATGTCAGCAAGAAAAACTGTCGTCTTTACAACCTGATCCAAACTGCTGCCGCTCGCTTCCAATACGGCGGAAACGTTCTTCAGGACTTGTTCAGTTTGTTCCCGGATACCACCACCAACAAATTCACCAGTGGCTGGATTAATCGGAATCTGTCCCGACACAAACACAAATCCATTCGCCTTGATGGCCTGTGAATATGGCCCGATCGCAGCAGGAGCGTTCTCCGTTTGTACTCTTACCTTCATAGTGATTGCAGTTCTGTTTTTACCGGCTTAAAACAAAGGCGGGATTCTAGCAGAAACGTTGGTGGAAGGGAAAAGGCTAGTTGGCTCCTAAGCTCCTCGGTCTAAGTTCAAAGGCCAAAGATTACTGGTTAAACCATGCCCTGCATTCGTTCCACATCAAGTACTCCGGGAACTCCTTTAATCGAACCGATTACCTTATCAAGGTGCTTCACATCAAACACTTCAACCGTCACTTCGATATGCCCGCGCTCATCTGAGGCTACAGAGGCACGAGCATCACGAATTCCGGTTTTCATGTCGGAGATTGCACCGGTGATACCGGCGATCATTCCCGTTCGATTCTCCGTGATTGCGAGCAGTTTCACCGCGTATGCAGTCTTCTCCGGACGACCGGCCCACTCGACCTCAACTATTCGCTCGCGGTTAACCATCAACTGATTAACGTTTTTGCAACGCTTCGTGTGAACGGCGACGCCCTTGCCCAGCGTGACATAGCCAATGATCTCTTCGCCGTGAAGCGGGTTGCAACAGCGCGCTCGCGTGACCATCAAATCATCAACACCGCGGACGAGAATCGAGTCGTCGCCTAAGCGAATCAAACGTTTTACCGCACGTACTCCACTGCGCAGTCGTGACTCTTTTTGCTTGTCCAGCTGTTCGAACTGCTCCGGACCGAGATACTTCGCGATCACATTTCGCGGCACCAGTTTTCCGTAACCAATTGCGGCCAGCAGATCATCAACTCGACCATAGCCATAATCGCTGGCGACTTGTTTCATTTCCGCATCACTGTCACTCAGCAGCTTCTTTGTTGATAGCTGAAACCTTCCAGCTTCTTTCTCAAAAAGCTTGCGTCCGATCTCGATTGACTCTGCTCGTTGTTGTTCCGCGACCCAATGTCGAACTCTGTTTCTGGCTCTCGAGGTAACGATGAAGTTCAACCAGTCGCGTGATGGATGTGAATTGCTGCTCGTGATGATCTCTACGACGTCACCATTCTGAATCTGCGTACGAAGTGGGACCATCCGACCGTTGATTCGAGATCCGGTACACGTGTTGCCGACTTCCGAGTGAATCATGTAAGCGAAATCAACAGGTGTAGCCCCTCGCGGAAGTTGAATGACCTTTCCCATCGGCGTGAAGGCGTAAACGTCTTTGGGGTAGAGATCCAATTTCAAGGAGTCGAGGAAGTCTTTGGAGTCTTTAACTTCCTGCGTCCATTCGACGAGTGAACGTAGCGCCTGAAGAGCCTGATCATCATCATGTGCACCGCGCTTCCCTTCTTTGTACTTCCAATGCGCGGCAACGCCTTCTTCGGCGATGTGATGCATCTCTTCAGTGCGAATTTGAACTTCAAACGACTGAACGTTGGATCCGATAACCGAAGTATGCAGCGACTGGTAAAGATTATCGCGGGGTGTAGCAATCCAGTCTTTGATGCGACCGGGCACGGGCTTCCAATTGTTGTGCACAACGCCCAGTGCCGCGTAACAGTAGCGAATTTCATTGGGAGTTATTACTCGTACAGCTACCAGGTCATAAACCTGATCAAGACTGATCCTTTGCCGGCGAAGTTTTTTCCAAATTGAATAAAGTCTCTTGACGCGACCCTCGACACGAACAAAGGGAACTTCGGCCTCATTCATCTTTTGCTCAATCCGAGCAGTGACATTCTTCAGAAATGCCTCGTTTTCAGGTCTGCGCTTTTCCAGTTGTTCAGCCAACTCGCGATAGTCGTCCGGATGTAGATGACGAAAGGCCAGATCCTCCAACTCACCACGCAACTTACCCATTCCAAGTCGGTGGGCAATGGGAGCAAAAATCTCCATCGTCTCTTCCGCGATGCGTTTGCGTTTCTCTGAGTTGAGATACTGCAGCGTCCGCATGTTGTGCAGACGATCTGCCAACTTAACAAGCACAACGCGCACGTCGTCGATCATGGCGAGCAACATCTTGCGTACGTTTTCAGCCTGTTGTTCCTCGCGAGATATGTTGCTGATCTGCGCGATTTTTGTGAGGCCGTCTACGAGATGCGTAATTTCCTCTCCGAAGTACTTACGAATCGTTTCCAGATCAACTAACGTGTCTTCCACAACATCGTGAAGAAGACCGGTGGCCACTGACACTTCATCCAATTTCATGTCAGCTAGAATGTTTGCTACCTCGAGCGGGTGGACGAGGTAGGATTCGCCCGACGCGCGCCTTTGCCCCTTATGTTCGCGCGCTGAAAAGAGGTAAGCGCGTCGAAGCAGATCGAGGTCCGCCTGCGGGTGATTTACTGAAACTTTTTCGACAATGTCCTCTATTCGAATCATGAAGTTCAACTGCAGAAAGTATAACAAAAAGGTGATGTCACGACTTAAAGTCGGACATCACCTCAGCATTGGAATAGGTATGGTTTGTTAGCCTTTGGGCGGTGAAGCTGCCTGACGCGCTTCCTCCTCTTCCTTTCTCTTTTGCGCGGCTGCACTTAGTTCGGTGGTTCGCTTCAGGGCAGTCTCGTACTGCGTCTGGTACGACTTCTTGTCGTCGGCTTTTCCTTCCATCTCGGCTAACTTTGAAGCTTCCAAAAGGAGGTTCGTTTTGTACGACCAGGCCGACTCATTATTAGGATCAAACTTTATCGCATTTTCGGCCTCAGCAAGACCCTGCTTTACGCACATCTGGGCGGTAACAAAGTCTTTCTCATCTTTCGGCTTCTTGTAAGAAACGGTGGCCTTGTTGTTACTTGGGTCTACGGTGGTTGTTTTGACCGTTGGCAACTCGGTGATCTTGAAGGAGCAGTCCCAATCTTTACTCGCGAGAACGATGAACGCCTCAGCTCGTTTCTCGGGTGCGGTAGATTCGTTAGCCGCTCGTGCAGAAATCCACTGACGCAATTTTTGATCTTCCTTGATTTCGCCGTAGAGCCACGCTATCGCTTTATAGGCCTCTTCGTCATTCGGGTTCCTGGCAAGGATTTCCTGGTAGGCTTGAATGGCCTGTTGTGCTTTCGCGATATTTTCAGGTGTCTGAACACCGCGGCGATATTGCGCGTGAATTGTTCGTGCTACGAACATTGGCGCCGTCTTATTGTTGGGATCCAGGCGGGTGGCTTCGCGCGAATGTTGCTCAGCTTCTTCGAAATGGCCTTCACGATATGCCCGGGCAGCTTCGTTAAGCTGGTTCTTTGCTCTAATACGATTAACAACTCCGCAGCCGGAGGTGGTGGCAACGAGGACCGCTACAACTAACGCGATCCTGGTTTGAGCGAGTTTCATTTATCCGTAACTCCAAATTTTATTGAGATTGAAAGACGGTCTGGGTCGTGCGCGATGGTTTCAGACCATCGCAAACAATCTCGATTTCCTACGGCAGATCGTCAACCTGCAAACCAACAGGACTTGCTCCCGCGCCTTTAATGGCATCAATTACTTTGACTACATCGCCATAACGGGCTGCGCGAGGAGCTTTGACGAATACAGTCTTCTCAATGCGTTCGTCTTCCTTTACATCTGAGCGCGTTTCCATGCCGACCCGGTAAGCATGTTGGTCCTTACGCTGTTGAAAAGTGAGCGCGAGTTTTTGTGCCAATGGCGTAGTGTCGTTCACGGAACCGAGCGGATCCTGATTCAACTTAATCTGCAAATCGGGCGAAATCGAAACTACAAGAGTAAGTGGATTCGGTTTCAGTTTGCTGAGATCCTCGTTTGGATCGCGTTGGGTTGGAATATCAGCCTTAAAGCGGCTGGGCTTAAGAGGTGTAACCACCATGAAGATGATGAGAAGCACCAGCAAAACGTCAATCAGCGGAGTGACGTTAATGTACGGCACAGCTGTACTGGTTTTTGCCTTCTCGTGTGTATCTGTGTCCATCGCTGACGTCATCTATACTTCTCCTTGAACTGACCTACATTAGGAAGTTGTCTTGGGAACAGCAGCGCCACCCTTTTTCTTATCAGCTACCAGGCCTATCTTGTCCACGCCCAGCTTTCTGACTTCGTTAATAACGTTAACTACGTCGCCATAGCTAACGCCGACGCCGCTCTTGATGTAGACGATGCGATCCTGTTCGTTCTTAATCTTCTTCAAGAGCTCATCGACTTGATCCGCCAATTGTTCCTTCTGCACTAACTTCTTACCCAGATAGTATTGTCCGTCGTTCGGAATAGAGATCACGACGGATGATTCCTTGATGATGTTGGGATCAACATCCGGGTTATTCATGTTTTTCGGAAGGGCAACAGTAATGCCCTGTTGCAGGAAGGGGGTAACCACCATGAAGATGATCAGCAGCACCAACATGATATCCACCATCGGGGTGACGTTGATTTCAGACTGTACGCCACCCTGTCCGCCTCCACCTGACATTCCCATAACGACTTTCCCTTTCTACCGTTCGATAGTTCGGTGCGCGATGCGTGCCACCGCGCGACCCCACTCTGATAACGTCTCGAACGCTATGGCTTCAACTGCTTGGTGCGATTCTTAATGAAGTAATCGACTAGTTCGGAGGCTGAGTTGTCCATCTCAACGATGAAACCATCAACCTTGCCAGTGAAGTAGTTGAACAACCATACCGCGGGCACGGCGACCAGAAGACCAAGTGCGGTTGTAAATAGCGCTTCCGAAATTCCGCCTGCGACGGCCGCGATACCTGCTGACTCAGCGTTCTTCATTCCGCGGAATGCGTTGATGATTCCGAACACCGTGCCGAACAGACCCACGAACGGAGCGGTCGATCCGATCGTCGCCAAACCGGACAAGCCACGTTTGAATTCTGCTGTTTTGATCGCAATTGCTCGTTGCAGCGCGCGCTTCGAAGCGTCGATCTCATCTCCGGAAATATCCGTAGAAGCTTCGTGGGCCCTAAACTCCTGCAAACCGCTGCTGACGACCATTGCCAGGTGTGATTTGCGGTGCTTGTCACTGATATTGATCGCCTCTTCGATTCGATCATTTTTCAATGCCTGGGCAACACGAGGAGCGAACTCTCGAGACTGCTTCTTCGCAGCCGAGTATGTCAGGTAGCGCTCAACCATGATTGCAATTGAGTAAACCGACATGATGAGCAAAACGATAACAACGGCGATGGCCACGCCACCCATGTTCTTGACCATTTCCGTCAGCGTAAACTGGTTTGCATTCGAGGCCTCTGGACTAGCAGCGGCTTCCTGTAGAAGTAACAACAAACCGAGTGCCTTGGCTCCGAAAAGACTAGTTAGAATTGTCACGGTAAACCCCTCCAAAAGAGTTTTATAAGTTTAATAGCAAGCAGAGAAGCCGGGACGGCGGCACAGAACCGCGGCGACGCGACGAAAAATTCTCCGCAGTTACTGGGCCACGAAGTTATACGTGATAACTCCGGTAACCTTGACGGGTTGCCCCGAAAGTTTTGTCGGAGAGAACCTCGCCCCTTTGGCCGCAGCGACAGCGACTGCTTGCAGCAGCGGATGTCCAGATACGGCATGGGCGGAGATTACATTTCCATTTTCATCGATCGTCACCTGCACCGTCACTGTTCCCGATGCGTGAGCGGCTTTTGCGATTGGCGGATAAGCCGGCTTGGGTAAGCTAATTGCTTTTCCGTTCAGAACGCCGCCGGAAATTGGCGCACGTGGCGGGGTCGGTTTCGCCTCAGGCGGTGGAGGCTCATCTGCGATCTGGACCTTGGCTGGTCCGGTCACAACGTTTCCGCTGCCAGGACCTGCCGGCAAAGCATTTGCGGCATTTGAAGACTCATTTCCGACTACAGTGGTCACACCGCGGCGAACGGGAGGAACGTCACTGGCCTTAGCCGAGACTTCTTTTGGAACCAGTTCAGTGCGCGTCACGTCGGCGATCAGTTCTTTGCGAACGTCAACGTTCTGCTCCTGTTTAACCGGCTTTGCTTCCTGCTTCTGTTCCTCTTGTTTCTGTTGCTGCGGGACAGGAACCGGAGCCACGAGAGTTGTTAGCTCAAGTTCCATCTCTCCGAGGTGGTTGTCGTACCAGTAAATACCGGCGATGAAAAACGTCACCAGGAGTACCCCGTAAATTACCGCAGTCGCGATAACAAATGAGCCTTTTCGCGAAATGTCTTCCTTATGCGAACTGGACTCAACGAGATTATCGAACATCTATGTTTGTCCTCCACTTCCGGCGCCAAATGGATCAGGGGTTGTATGTAGTCTAAGTGCCTCTCAAACGTCGACTGAATTTGCCCGCTTGAGTTCCGTCAAGAAGAAAGGGGAAACAGCAGCTTCTGCAATATTGAGACCGAATTGACGTGAAAGCCGCTGTGCGAGAAAAGTACTCGCCGGCCTGCTCAACAGACTGCCACCGCGCCCGCTTCAGTTTTTGACACGACGCAGGATCGACTTTGAGATATTTAATTGGCCAGCAACGGCCGCAGTCTAAGCCGCCTACAGTTTCAAAGTCAAGCGCAAACTAACTGAAATACTCGACTCAGATGCGACTTGCACCTCGGGACCGTTTGCCAGCTTGTGCAGTCATCGCATCGCGACCTGCCGCAGTCTTTGATTGCGATGGAATGCCACCCTTGATTGGCTTACTAAAGTTCACTGCTGCAGCTCGGTTTGCTGCTTCAATACGTTGCTCCCACCAAACCATAATGGGGCTGGCGATTGCGACTGATGAATAAGTGCCGAAGATAATTCCAATCAGCAGCGCAGAAGAGAACCCTCGCAGCACTTCTCCGCCAAACAACACCAATGCAAGCACTGACAGGAATACTAGTCCTGATGTGATAACAGTGCGTGACAAGGTTTGATTGATTGAATCGTTTGTTACTTTGTAAAGAGAGTCACGCCGGTGGAGGCGTCGATTCTCTCGAATACGATCGAACACGACAATCGTATCGTTAACGGAGAAACCGACAAGGGTCAGCAATGCAGCAATAACTGTGAGGCTGACTTCCCATTGAAAGATAGAAAAGAATCCTAACGTCACCAAGACATCGTGAAACACGGCGATCACCGCGGCGGCTCCGTAGGTCCATTCAAAACGAAGTGCGATGTAAACCAGTATCCCAACCAGCGCCGCCAGCGTTACCGCAATTGCTTTGTTTCGCAGCTGAGCACCGGCCACCGCACCGACAGCATCAGTGCCGATGATTTCGTAGGAAGCGTTAGGGTCATTGCCCAGGTGCAGTTGAGGTTTGGCCTCGGCGCCAAACGTATTCAAGGAGGTGCGCACCAGTGCTCTTCCAGCTTCGACCTCCGCTTGCGACTGACCCTCTAACGGAAGTTTGATCAGAATTGTATCGGGCTTGTCTGTAGCCTGAACAACCGCGTCGTGAATACCTTGTTTGACTAATGCATCGCGAATTGCTTCGTCGCCGGGACGTTGTTTGAACTTTACGGTGACTACGGTGCCGCCCTTGAAATCAACTCCCAGGTTGAAAGGCTGACGATGGGTTGCAAATCTGAGAATCGCCGAGAAGAGACCAGCCAGCATCAGTAGCACTGAAACGGCAATAAATACTCGCCTGTTCGCCAGCCAGTCAATCCGAACATCTTTGAAGATTTGAATCATACGAAACTCTCTAAATACTTAACGACTCTACTTTTTCTTTGCGTCCCAACTCCCACATGAAGATTGTGCGCGATACATAAACCGCGGAGAAGAGATTGACGAGCAGGCCAATCACGAGTGTTACTGCAAAGCCTCTGATTGGTCCAGTACCAAACACAAACAGGAATAGAGAAGAGATAATCGTCGTGACGTGGGTATCGATGATGGTGATGAACGCACGACCGAAGCCCTGATCGACCGCAGACGGAATCGTCTTTCCGGTTCGTAACTCTTCGCGTATTCGTTCGAAAATTAGAACGTTGGAATCGACCGCCATACCGATCGTCAGGATAATACCTGCGATACCCGGGAGCGTAAGAGTCGCGCCGAAAAGGATCAAGCCGGCCATCATCAGAATCATGTTCAGTAAAAGAGCAATCACGGCGTTGATGCCGGCGCCTTTGTAATAGACCAACATGAAGAGAACAACTAATGTTAACCCCACAAGTGAAGCTCTAACACCTGCATTGATTGAATCCTGGCCGAGGCTTGGTCCGACGGTGCGTTCTTCCAGATACTCAATCGGTGCAGGCAGTGCCCCTGAGCGCAAAGTCAAAGCCAAATCTTCCGCAGACTGTTTGGTAAATCGTCCCTCGATTTGTCCCGAGTCAAATATCTGCGATTTGATGTAGGCAATTGACTTCACTTCGTTTTCAAGTACAACGCCCATGTATTCGTTAATATGCGACCCCGTCCACTGCCCGAACTTGTCAGCACCATTCTTCTTTAATGAGAAGTTTATTTCATAGTCCTCAGTTCCACCGGCACGTGTGGGAATTGCAGTCGCGTTGCGAAGTTCGCTTCCATCGACGATTGCTGGAGCCTCTACAACAACCCACTTCTTTGGTTTTTGCTGATTCGGATCTGCATTAGCTTCGGCTGTCGGTTCCATTCGCTCGCTGTAAGGCAAAACACGTCGATTCGCCGGAATCGTTCCGGCACTGCCCAGGGAGGCAATTGCCTCTTGCTCCGTGGAGTACGTCTGCGATGGTGCTGGACTGGGAGGACTGACGATGTGAACCAGCTCGAGTCTCGATTCTCCCTTTAGAAGGTTCTTCACTCGCTCAGGGTCTTGCACACCTGGCATTTGAAGCAGGATTTGATGTGAACTTTGTGCGCCGTGCGTTTGTAACAGGGGCTCGGTGATGCCCAGGGCGTTGATGCGACTATCGATGATGTTGTAAGCCTGCATCGTTGCGTTATCGGCAAGCGTACGTTGCGCCGCGCCGGTAATGTCCCAACGCAGTTGATTACCTGAATTGCTATAAGCCCATGTATTTGAGTCACCAAGTTCAACCTTCTTTTGAACGGCCTCTCTTATGGCTTCAGCCTTCGAAGGATCAGCGACCTCCAAAATCACCCGATAAGTGCTGCCACCGGTCTCAGCCCTCGCGGACTTTACTTCAAATCCTGCATCCTTCGCGGCATTCTCCGCTGCAACAGCGTTTCCCTCTGCCAGATGTTTCAAGAATTCCTCGGTCTTGACGCGCATCACAAGGTGGGAACCACCTTTCAAATCCAATCCCAAATGTATGTTTGAAGCGAGCGTCGCTTTGATGCCTGACCACGTGAAGTCTTTACGCGAGGGTTTATGACGCGGACCGATGACGATATACAAACCACTAATTGTGACAATCGCGATGATAATAACGCGTTGAAGGAGGTTCTTTTTCTTCATTACTTGAATCTTAAATGCCTAGCTACTTTTTTCCGGTTCGTCGATACCGGCTATTGCGCTTCGTGCCACCTCAAGAATCGTTTTGTCTGCGCTGCGGATAAGGAAGCTTGTATCACGCACCGCTGTAATCACCCCGATGATGCCACCGTTTGTGATAACTCGGTCGTTGATCTTGAGAGCGGCAATAGTGTCCTGAAGCTGCCGCTGTCTCTTCTGCTGAGGGCGAATCAACAAAATGTAGAACACGCCCATTATCAAAACGATCGGTAGCACTGAACCTATCGCGCCAAGACCACCTTGAAAGAAGCTCAGAAAAGTTTCCATTGGTTTTCTTTTCGAAGGACGCGAACGCGATCCTTACGATGGGGACTCAACTTCAAAACCCGAACAAACTGAAGCGGCCAGTTCGCGAACCACTATTCACCATTCGCATCCAGCCGCTCGGTGAACTCTCGTCGGAATTTAGGGAAATCGCCAGACCGGATAGATTGCCTTACGCTTCGCATAGTGTCAAGGAAGAAGGCTAGGTTGTGATGGGTCAATAAGATACTTGCCAACATCTCTCCTGCTAGATAGAGATGTCTGAGATATGCTCGGGTATGCCTGAGACAAACCATACAACGACAATCTTCATCAAGCGGACGCCGATCTCGAACCCATCGGGCATTCTTTATGTTCAACTTCCCGCGCGACGTGAACGCCTGGCCAGTTCGTCCGTTCCGCGTCGGCAATACGCAATCGAACATATCAACACCATTTGCGATTGCTTCAATCAGATCTTCAGGGGTTCCAACCCCCATCAAGTACCGCGGCTTGTCAGCAGGCATTCGCGGAGCCAGGTCACTGATCACGTCAAGCATTACTGACTTCTCTTCACCCACGCTCAACCCACCAATTGCATAACCATCAAAACCAACCTCAACAGTTTGCTCGAGACTTACGCGACGTAAATCCAGATGGCCGGCGCCTTGAATGATCCCAAACAATGCCTGTCTCCCACTGAACCCAGAGGCTTCGATGTGTCCAGTATCAGCACCCTCCATTTGCATTCGGTCAAATGCCATTCTCGATCGCCTTGCCCAACGACTGGTCAGACCAACGCTTTTCTCCGTCTCTTCATACGCTGCATTTCCCGGGGCACACTCGTCAAACACCATCACGATGTCGGAGCCGAGCGCCGCCTGAACTTCCATCGACACCTCCGGCGAAAG
Organism: Pyrinomonadaceae bacterium; assembly: GCA_036006355.1. Lineage (GTDB taxonomy): Bacteria > Acidobacteriota > Blastocatellia > Pyrinomonadales > Pyrinomonadaceae > PSRF01. The sequence continues at coordinate 18,848 of DASYPT010000117.1, forward strand.
GAATTGCATACTGCCATCAACATGCGAACGAAACTCAGTTCCTTCTTCAGTAATCTTTCTTAAGTCGCCCAAACTCCAGACTTGAAATCCACCGGAATCTGTTAGCAGCGCGCGGTCCCAACCTATGAAGCGATGAAGACCTCCGCAAGCCTTTATCGTCTCAATTCCTGGCCGCAGCCAGAGATGGTAGGTGTTGCCAAGTATTATCTTTGCGTCCAGATCCTCCGACTCAAGTTCTTCAAAGCGAATTGCTTTTACAGTTCCTGCAGTGCCAACCGGCATGAATACGGGTGTCTCGATTACTCCGCGCCTGGTTGTGAGTGCTGCGGCGCGCGCGTTACCGTCTCGCGCCTGAATCTCAAAACGCAGTGCGGGCGCTGAAGTTGATAGATCTGAAGTCACAGGCATCCCGTATCACCCGTTTTTACAAATCAACCTTTCTTTTTCTTCTTGTGCTTTTCGATGAGTCGCAGCGGTGTCGCAAAGAAATCGAACTCTTCACGCAGCCGATTCTGAAGATATCGTTGATAGGAAAAATGAAGTCCAGGTTTACCACCAGCCGTAAAGACAACAAATGTCGGCGGCCGAACGCTGATCTGTGTCAGATATTGAACCCTCAGTCTTGAGAGTCCTCCCTTTGCGGGAGCCGGAGCCACCTTGCCTCGCGGCTGAGCAATCGCCTTCTCGAAGAACTCGTTGAGTTTGGCAGTTGGAATACGACGGTGCCGCGCCTCATTCGCTCGGTAAACTAGTGAAACTATTCGATCGACTCTTTGGCCATCAAGAGCCGAGATCGTGATCACAGGCGCCCATTCAAGAAACTTCATCCGTTCACGCAGCTTCCTCTCGAACTCGAAAGGTGTACCGGTTTCTTTATTCTCAACCGCGTCCCATTTGTTAACCGCAATGATGATTGAACAGCCTGCTTCAACAGCATAACCCGCAATCGTCGCGTCCAGAGCTGTAACCCCCTCAACAGCATCGATCACCACGATGGCAACATCCGCTCGATCGAGACTCTTTCGGGCCATAACTACCGATAACTTCTCCGCCATCTCGTCGGTCTTTCCCTTGCGCCGTATTCCTGCAGTATCAATTAAACGGAGTCTGCCATCCTTCGTATCAAGTAGCGTATCGATCGAGTCTCGCGTGGTACCTGCAACCGGCGACACGATGACTCGTTCCTCACCAAGTAATCGATTCAGCAAAGAAGACTTGCCTACGTTGGGACGACCTACGATGGCAAGCAACGTCTCCCTTGGTCTCTCTAGCTCTGCGAATTGATTACTGTCCTCGTCTCCGAGTGACTCGACAACCGCATCGAGCAATTCACCGATTCCCATTCCTTGTTCAGCCGAAACTGCCAGTACTTCGTCGAATCCGAATCCGTAGAATTCACCTTTCTCGTCTTCCAAACTTGCCGAGTCAACTTTGTTAGCGGCAACCAGCACAGGCTTGCCTGTCCCCCGCAACAATCCCGCCAGTTCCTCGTCGAGTTGTGTTATTCCAATCCGCGCATCAACAACCCAAACAAGTACTTGAGCTTCGTCAATTGCAACGCCAGCTTGCTTGAAGATGTTGGCAGGTATCACTGCATCATCGTCAGGTATGATTCCGCCGGTATCAATCAACGAAAACGTTTTGCCGCTCCATTCAACCTCACCATAGATTCGATCTCGCGTGATCCCCGGTTCGTCGCCAACGATTGCACGTCGCTCGCCAATTAGGCGGTTGAACAGGGTTGACTTGCCGACATTAGGCCGGCCAACGATCGCGACGAGGTTTGACATAATTGCGATAGCTTACAGGCGCTTAAGATCGGTGTCATCCGTGCAAATCTGTGGTTATAATCTGCCGACGCAAAACTCGCGAACTCGAAGGGATGTCAAAATATGAAAATGTTTTTGGCCGTATCGCTTATCACGCTCGGGTTGAGCTTTTCTGTCAGTGCCCAGGAACACTCGAGTAGGCCGCCCACTCCCGCTAGCACCCCTGCGCCCAACATGAGCGATGCCACTGGTTGGGTGAAGTTCAACTCTGATGAGGGACATTTCACCGTCCTAATGCCCGAGACACCGACGGACAAAACGGAAACGTCCGATAGTTCGCATGGTCCGTATACGACACATCTGTTCATCGTCAGAGATACAACGAGTGTTTACCTAATCGGATGGGTGGATTACGATCCAAGCTTCAACTTCAACCGCCAGGCTGAACTCGAAGCCAATCGCGATAACTTCGTGAAGGGCATCAGTGGGACACTCTTGACCACACGTCCGACAACGATCGACGGTTATTCAGCGCTCGAGTTTACCGCCGAGACTTCAGATAGGATTTTTAAATCGCGAGTTTTTCTTGTGGGGCGCCGTCCGTATCAGATTGTTGTTGGTTCTCCGAAAGGCATGGACGATTCGGCTATCGTTAATCGGTTCTTTAATTCATTCAAAGTTAGCCTGCGCTGAACCACGAAAGGGGCACTCAAGGATAAGATCGAGTCCTTTTCTTTTGCGCACTTCGCGCGTTAGCGTTTTTGCACCTTCATGTGAGACTGCCTCGTGAACTATGAAACGTAGAGAATTCCTCCAAACGACCGCTGCGACGTGTGTCGTTGCCAGCGTCAAGCCTGTCTCAGCCATATCCGCTCCAGAATCCGAAGCATCAGCAGTTGCAGCATCTGACCTGGACGAAGTAACCATCACCGATCTGCAGGCAGCGCTCCAATCAGGTAAATACACATCACGTCAGCTCGTCGAGAAATACCTCGATCGAATCAAGGACATTGACAAGAATGGACCCCGCCTGAATTCGGTAATCGAGATTAATCCTGACGCTGAATCAATCGCTGCAAACCTTGACCGTGAAAGGAAAGAACGAGGTGCTCGCGGACCCCTCCACGGGATTCCTATATTAATAAAGGACAACATCGACACTGCAGATCGCATGATGACGACGGCCGGGTCGCTTGCATTAATGGGATCAAAGCCTTCTCAGGATGCATTTGTGGCGAAACGACTACGCGACGCCGGCGCGGTTATTTTGGGAAAAACGAATTTAAGTGAATGGGCAAACTTTCGTTCAAATCACTCGTCGAGCGGTTGGAGCGGTCGTGGTGGTCAGACAAAAAATCCGTACGCACTGGATCGAAACCCCTGCGGGTCAAGTTCAGGATCAGGCGCGGCACCTTCAGCGAACCTGTGCGCGGCAGCAATCGGAACTGAGACTGACGGTTCCGTAGTTTGCCCCTCAAGCGCCAACTCCCTTGTTGGAATCAAACCAACGGTAGGGCTCATAAGTCGAGCAGGTATTGTTCCGATTGCCCACAGCCAGGACACGGCTGGACCCATGGCTCGAACAGTGTCCGATGTGGTAATTCTCCTGGGAGCACTAACCGGAGAAGACCAGCGCGACGCCTCCACGCGCGAAAGTCGCGGCAAGGCTCTAACTGATTACACTCGCTTTCTGGATTCAAAGGGCCTTAAGGGAATGCGATTGGGAGTCGCACGGAAATACTTTGGCTTTAACGACCGCGTTGACAAACTCCTGACTCAACGTCTGGATGATCTAAAGAGACTTGGAGCGATTCTGATTGATCCCGCTGACATACCGACCAGCGGCAAGTTCGACGATTCCGAGCTCGAGGTGCTGTTGTACGAGTTCAAAGCTGATCTGAATAAATACCTTGCCGGGCTGGGACCAGGTGCGCCGGCTAAGACTCTAAAAGACCTAATCGAATTTAACGAAAAGAATCGCGATCAAGAGATGCCATATTTTGGTCAGGATCTTTTCATTAAGGCCCAGGAGAAAGGTCCACTCACTAGTCCGAAATATGTTCAGGCGCTGAAGAAGAACCACACATTGTCGCGAACGCAGGGTATCGACTTCGTTATGAACCAACATCGCCTCGACGCACTAATTGCTCCTACTGGAGGTCCCGCCTGGCCAACCGACTGGATTAATGGAGATCACTTTACCGGCGGTTATTCTTCAGCATCCGCTGTCGCTGGATATCCGCACATCACTGTTCCTGCCGGTTATGTTTTCGGAATGCCTGTGGGTATTTCCTTCTTTGGCCGTGCCTACAGCGAGCCGACACTGATCAAGATCGCATACGCGTTCGAACAAGCGACCAAAGCGAGGCAGCCGCCGAAGTTTTTGGCGACCGTGAAGTTGGATTGATTGGGGTTCAGTGAGTGGGCGAGAGGGCGAACGGGCGAGTCGGCGAAACCGGCTGTTCTCACCTCCGTACCAACCGCAGACTCACCCACTCGCCCCTTCTCCCGCTCACCCACTGGCAAACAGGAACTTAGCAATTTTGAAGAAGCAAAGTCTCAGCCCTCTAAGCTAACCTCAATCACGGAAAGGAACCTGACATGCCACGTCCCGCAACGCAACGCAAGTCAATTTACAGTGTGCATCCCGGAGTCTTGATGACTCAGAAATGGATCGCTGAACTCAAGACAAAGACCGGGCGTTCCCTCGACGAGTGGTTGAAGCACATCAAGAAAGCCGGGCCCAAAGGAGAAGAAGACCGAAGGCAATGGCTCAAAGATGAATACAAACTCGGAACAAACACCGCATGGTGGTTGGCTGAACGTTCAGTCGGTAAAGGTGAAGAATCAGGCGATCCGGATCTGTATCTCCAGGCTGCGGAGCGCGACGTTGAGAAAATGTACTCGGGTCCGAAGGCACACCTCAAACAGTTCTACGATGCGCTACTCAAGTTGGGCTTGAAAGTTGGTAAGGAAGCGAAAGCGTGTCCGTGTCAAACGATAGTTCCGCTGTATCGCAATCACGTCTTCGCACAGATTAAGCCAACCACTAATTCACGCATTGACCTTGGTTTTGCACTGGGCGATATGAAGCCAACCGGTCGCCTGATAGACACTGGAGGTTTTGCGAAGAAAGATCGAATTACACACCGAATTCCAATCACTGCGCTGTCTGATATTGACGACGAAGTGAAACACTGGCTCAAAGTCGCCTACGACCGCGACGTTTAATAATGTCCGATATGCTTTAGCTTGTCGTGTCAGTACCAACCAATAAGGTTGGGAATATGGGCGCGCTTAATAATTCCTCGGATAATTGTCGGCTGAGTCACGACAAGCTAAAGCATATCGAACACCAGGACACCACATGAAACAGACAAAATCAGGACCACGAATGAGCGATGAAGCAGTTGCCGCCAAGACCGGCAAGAACTGGAAACAATGGTTTGCAATCATCGACAAAGCGGGCGGCAAGAAAATGACACACCAGGAGATCGTGAAGCTCCTCAACTCCAAACACAACGTGGGTCCATGGTGGGGCCAAATGGTGACCGCTACTTACGAACAGCAAACTGGTTTGCGCCAGAACCATGAGAAACCTGACGGCTTCGAAATCAGTGTCAGCCGAACGTTGAATGCACCCGTATCATCCGTTTATTCATCAATCGAGGATGAAACCACTCGCAAGGCATGGCTCGGGGAAGATGGTCTTGTAGTGCGAAAGGCTACAAAGAACAAGTCGATGCGAGTTACGTGGAAAGACGGAAAGACGAGTTTGTCGATCAACTTTGTGGCAAAGGGCGGAGACAAAAGCCAGGTTGTCGTGCAACACATGAAACTGGCAACTGCAACGGCGGCATCGAGAATGAAAACCTATTGGGCAAAGGCGCTTGATCGTTTAAAGGAGAGCGTGGAGTAGATGTCCGATATGCTTTAGCTTGTCGTGACTCAGCCAACAATGATCAGAGGAATTATTAAGCGCGCCATATTCTCAACGGATTGGTTGGTACTGACACGACAAGACAGAAGCATATCGGACATAATCCCGAGCCTGCGTTACACTATCCGCCATGAACACCTCACAGAATACCTCAGCATTAAAACATCTCGACATCGGCAAGACTGGCGAAGCATTCGCGGCGGCGTTTCTCGAACAAAACGGCTACAGATTGGTGGCGGCAAACTTCACACTTCCAGTCGGTCGAAACCGTCGCGACGCAGTGATCACAGCTGAACTTGATCTTGTTGCTTACGACGGGCCAATGCTTTGTTTCGTAGAAGTGAAGACTCGCAAGTCAGATTGGTTCGCGCCGCCAGAGGCGAATGTCGATAAACATAAACGCCGACAAATAGCGCGCGCTGCTCGCGAGTACCGCCAGATGTTCGGAATCCAGGATGAACCTTATCGCTACGACGTAGTCACCGTTGTTTTAGGTGAGGATCAAACATCACCCCAAATTGAGCTCTTCAAGAATTTTTGGCGTGAGGATCAATTGAAGAAGCCACGGTTCGAAAGATTCTACGACTAGGTCTTCGGACTTTGGACGGGTGTTTTATTTTCCGCTCACTGATTGACCTCTAGTGAGCGCGTGATTAGACTGCGGGACATGAGACCCGACCGTTGCGCGTCGGTACCGGCGTGAGACCTAGGGTCATAAACAGCGGTGCAAGGTTATTGGGCTGATCCCCTCTCGCCTTGCGCCGTTTGTTCTTTAGAAACCTATCCGCACATTTCACACAGATTACGCTTTGAAACGTAAGCTTGTGCCATCTCTAATAAGAAATCTGTGTAATCTGCGTCATCTGTGGCTATTTGGCTTCGCTTGACATCGAAACGTGAATCATTAGAATCGGCCATGCTCAAAGCGGGAGTAGCTCAGTGGTAGAGCATCGCCTTGCCAAGGCGAGGGTCGCGAGTTCAAGTCTCGTCTCCCGCTCCAGATTTAAAGGATGAAGGCGGAAGGATGAAGGATGAAAGCGCCTAGCTTTCCACCGCCATTAGCGACTTCATCCTTCCGCCTTCATCCTTCATCCCTTGAAATATCCGGCGGCGTAGCCAAGTGGTAAGGCAGAGGTCTGCAAAACCTTTATTCATCGGTTCGATTCCGATCGCCGCCTCCAATTAGCTCAACAACTTACAGACCCTGAAAAGGACGCGCTATAACTGTAGTAAAAAATGTAGTAAGTGTGTGCCTATTCATGCGTCGCGAATCGGTCCACCATCAAACACGCCACATAATCGATCATAAAAGCTCACATTTGTGAGGGCTCGCTTTAGGCCACCCACACTAGTAGCAAGTGTTTGCATCTCACCCAACCCTTGATGCATCTGTTCGAGTCGTTCTAAGACTTGCTTAAAGGACTCACCGAGACGCTTCTCCAAGGTTCCCTGGAGTTTTTCGTCAACTGTCGCTCGCATCAGTTCGAGCTTACTAGAGTTATCTGCTTGCATTTCTTTCAACTTGCGGTCGACGGTATCCCGCAAATTGTCAAATCGTGCTTCTATCGATTGACTCAACGACTGAATCTGCGCCTGCTGGGAGTCAGTCATCCGGCCGAGCCCATCCACCAAGGACTCATCTAAGTTTTTCAGAGAAGCTCCCACACGCGATGGTTAGGCGGCTATTTGCGTAAGCTGTTTTCGATAAGACTGAATATCAGGTCGCCGCAAATAACTCTGATAGCTGGCAAAGCCCCAAATCTGTTGCAATGCATTGCATGCCGCCTCGGCTCGTGCCGCGTAGTCACGCGCGGCGGATTTGTCTCCGGCGATATCGCTTGCGCGTGCCGCAATCAGAAGCGCGCGCCATTCTGAATCTTTCTGACCGGATTGTCCGAATATTTTTTGCGCATCCAACGCTGTGTGGATCGCACCCGCCGTATCTCTATTGAGAAGCATTGCCTCGGCCAATGCCAATTGTGCGCTCGTGATGAGCGGACGAGACTTCAACGCTTGCGCTGCGGCGAGCGCTTCTTCACAGAGTTTTATTCCTTGTGATGCCGCGCCGGACGATGTTTGCGCCAGGCACATCGTCTGCTTCGCCTGCAACGCGACGTCCGGAAACTTTTCGCTCAAATCCAGTGCAGCCTTCGCTTCTTTCTTTGCTTCCGCATATTGAGTCTGGCTCAACGCGATGCGGGCTCTGACGAGATACACCCACACCAGCACCGTCTTCAGTTGTGCCTCTTTCTTGTTCGCCAATTCAAATGACTCATTGAGTGCCGCCCGCGCTTCATCGTATCTCCCCAATTGCCAGAGAAAATTGCCGCGATTCATCTGATCGGAAGCCATGGCTCGTTCGGACTGATGGCTTTGATCAAGCTTCAGCTTCTCATCAAGTCGCGCGAGAGCGTCGGTGTACTTCCCCTGGGAACCAGACAGCAGTGCCAGGTTCATGTGGGAATCTGCCATTCCCGATTCGTCGCCCGCTTGCTTTACCAACTCGCTTTGTTCCTGAAAATATTTCAACGCGGTATCGTTTTCACCTTTGTCCTGGTATGCACGTCCGAGCAAAGTCAGCGCCAGCGAAGTCTCGCGGCGATAACCCGCCGGTTTATAAAAATTCAGCGCTCTCTGCAGTTCTGAGATCGCGCCGTCGTTATCGTTCTTCTGATAGTAAACACGGCCCAGAGACAAATGCGCCCTCATTTCCACGACTTGCGATTTGTCTCGCTTTGCCAATTCCAGAGCTTGCTGAAAATAATTTGTTGCCGCATCGAAATCGCTGCTCATTGACGCCAGACCAAGATCGATCAGACCATTCGCCGCCACGTTCTTGATGTCACTGGTTTGGCCCAGGCGAATCGCGTCCTCGGCCAACTCTTTCGCATGTTCGATATTGCCGAGGTCTCGGTACGCCAAACTCAACTCGAGTTTAGTCCGCGTGAGTTGATAGTTGTTCTCCTGGCTCTTCAGCATCTCGAGGACTTTTTCCAGTTCGGTTTTTGCTTCGCCCCACTTACCCGCGCCCAGCAAAAGCACGCCGCGCTGGAAAACCACTTCAACTAATCCTTCTTGATTCGTCAGCACCTGATAGATTTCCTCGGCGCGTTTGAAAGCTTTCTCAGCGCTGTCCGTATCTCGTTTGCGGCTGTACGCAATTCCAAGATGGAGAAATGCGCCGGGCGACTGCGCGTCAAGCTTTGTAGCATTCAAATAGTTTTCGATCGCTTTGTCAGTCTGCTCGTTGCGTTCATAGGCGCGGCCCAGATCGACGTAAGCGTTTGCTTTATCGCCGCCGGCAGCCTCGTCCAAGACTTTCTGATAATTCGCGATCGCCGCGGGAAAATCGCGCCGTGTGGTGGCATCGATCGCATCGAGATAGAGCTTGTCGTTTGTCGCCAGACTGCGCCTGCCAGCCAAAGCATTCGCGGCGAGCACCTCGTCTTTGGCTTGCTCGGTGTTGCCAATTTCCAGGTACGCCTCAGCTAATCGTGCATGCGCTAGGGCATACTGCGAATCCAGCATCACAGACTGCTTCAGCACTTTGCTGGCTTGAAAATATGTGGCTGCGCGTAAAGCTGAGAGGCCCTGGTCGTAAAAGAATTTCGCTTCCGTGGTTGGTTGATAAGGCGACGCACTCCACAGCCGCCAGCCTATCCAGCTCACGATAATCAGGAGCATTACGATGACTGCGATTTGCACCCATCGAAGATTCCAGGCGCGCTGAATTGATTGCCCCACACTAGGCGAGGTGGTTCGACGCGTCACGCTCGGCAGCAATTCGGTTGCGCCCGACATTGAAACACGGACGTCTTTCAGATCACGCAATAGCTCGCCGCCAGTTTGATAACGATCTACTACCTCCTTGGCCATCGCTTTGAGAATGATCCTATCGAGCAATGTCGGAACGCGAGGATTTAATTCCGACGGCTTGCGCGGTTCTACCTGCAGCACTTTGGAAGAGATTTCGATTTTGCTGCCGCCGGTGAATGGCGGTTTGCCCGCGGCGCATTCATAAAGCAGCACTCCGAGTGAAAAGATGTCGCTGCGCGGATCGACCTGGAGTCCCTTCAACTGTTCGGGCGACATGTAAGCAACCGTCCCGACGATATAACCCTCTTCAGTAAGTTGCTGCTCAGTCTTGGCTTCCGTATCGGCGGGCTGTTCGTTGTGAGCGATGCGCGCCAAGCCGAAGTCTAGAACCTTGACCTGGCCGCGCGGAGTGACAATCACGTTATGTGGCTTGATGTCACGATGTATGACGCCGTGCGCGTGAGCTTCAGACAACGCTTCTACGATTTGAATGCCGATATCGAGAACTTCGTCAGTAGTTAGCGGTGATTTCAGCAGCCGGGCGGCGAGCGTATCGCCCTCGACGTACTGCATCACGATGAAGAGACAATCGCCATCTTCATTCACTTCGTGAATCGAGCAGATGTTCGGATGATCAAGCGTGGCCGCGGCCTTCGCCTCGCGGAACAACCGTCGGCGGGCATTCACGTCGTCGATCGATTTTGCCGGCAGCGTTTTGATGGCAACCTTGCGTTCAAGTTTTGTATCTTCGGCGAGAAACACTTCGCCCATCCCGCCCGCGCCGAGCTTTTGAATGATGCGGTAGTGAGCAATCTGCTGTGAAGCCAAGTTTACCTCACGAGTAGTGTCGACGGAGGCGGTAATTCATATCGCGTTCTCATCATTTTCGTCGTGAATGATAAGCACCGATGACTTAAGCTTTTTCATCTGCAGAATTCAAGAGCGCTCCTTTATTGCATTCGCGGTTCATGCCGGTTTCCTTTTTCATTGTTTAGTCATCTTCGAACGAATTCATTCCGGCAGATTCATTCTTTTCAACAAATCCTTGAAGCGTGGATCGTCGCTCAATTAGTTTTGCCAAGCCAAAGTCGAACATCTTTGCCTACCCATGACGGGGAATCATGATGTTCTCGGGCTTGATGTCACGATGAATAATGCCTGCCGCATGGGCCGCTGCCAGAGCGCCTGCAATCTGAATCGAAAACTCAAGAACATCAATCAACTTGATGCCAGCCTTTATTCGCTCGCGCAAAGTCTCGCCGTCGATGAACTCAGTAGCGATGAAGTGCAAGTCACCACACTTGCGAGCTCATGAATCGTGAGTATGTGTGGATGATTCGCGATTGTATACGACTAATTAGACAGTGGCTACGGTTTGCCTCAGAGAGTTTTTATGGACGTGAGACCGTAAGGCCGCCGGCCCTCCCCGCGCGCGACAAAAGTCGATCCACTGGTGGCACTCCGGTACAAGTAGGTGGGTCAGAAGGCATCGAAATGTTGAAAAGCATCTGATATACCGCAATTAAGTTCTGCATTGTGCGTTGGAAAGAACCGTGGACGGAGAGGACAAATTTCACGGCCGCGAAGGACACATCGAAGTCCGCCAGGTACCAGCCCAATCCTGCTTTTCACTCTTTTGCGGAGGCTTGCAAAAAGACAGGTGTTCCCTTACCGCCGACAGCAACTCCGACAAGCAACTCGGATATATCCAATTGGAGTACTTTTTAGTGAGGCGATTCGGCTACTTGACTTGGGCGTCCTTTGAGAATATATAGCGCCGCAAGAGAAGGTGTCTTAGCAACAAATGACGGCGCTTGATCCCTCCGCCTCGAAAGGATTGAAACCATGAGAAAAAATCTGTCGCTTGTTCTTTTCATTCTGATGGCAGCCACGTCTCTCTGTATCGCCCAAACTGACGCCGCCTCAAACGCAAAGAATTTAGACCAAAAGCTAATAGAAAACTCCAGAGCCACCTGGGAGGCTTACAAGACTAAGAACGTTGCGGCAATCAAAGCACTCACCGCCGAAGATTACGTGTCCTACACTCTAGCAGGCCCATCCAACCTCAAACAGGACATTGAAACCATCGCCAAGCTCAACATTGAGAATTACTCAATCGATGATCCGAAGGTGATCTGGGCAACGAAGGATGTGGCAATCCTCCGCTACAAGTGCGACCTTAAAGGGTCAATGGAAGGGAAAACGTTCGCGCCAGTCTACTCCACAGAAGTTTGGGTCAACCGTGGGGGCAAGTGGAAGATTGTCTCGTACCAGGAAACGCCCGTGAATTAGTGACTACTGCGTGGCGGGATTTGTTCCGAGACCGATTCGGGTCAAGTCACATAACTCCCGCCCGCCCCGTCCACCTCGCCATTCACGCCACAATGTAAAAAGAAGTAATCTGATACCCAATTTAGCATGTGCGAATAGTCTAGCGACTTACAGACGGACATAGTTGACTCTGAATCAGCGAGTCGGCTGTTCGAGCTCTCCACGGCTCACCGGTTTTTCCGAGATAATTACTTCTTTAACCAAGCACATTTTTCGCCGCCTTTTGAGATACGATCATCTGACCATCGTATAAACTCTCGGTATGCCACAACATCGTAGGCTCCTTTAGCGGAGAGATAGTTGTCTTAATTGATTTGGGTCTCCGGGAGAAACAAAGTGAAAGAGTGACGGACTTTGAATGTAGTAAAAAATGTAGTAAACACCTGCAATCACCGAAGATCACGCAGCAACACGAGAACCAGCTAAGCTGTTGTCCTTGTACCTACTTGTTCTTCTGGGGTCTTCTGTGAATAGCGACAGAGAATTTCTGCAAAACCTTTATTCATCGGTTCGACTCCGATCGCCGCCTCCAAGTTTAGCTCACGCTCTCAGTAACTTAACGTCACGATGGATTAGTTCCGTAGCGCTGGTGATCCTGGTGTGTAGCTGGAACGGTAGCGGGT
>DASYPT010000118.1:0-21604 GCA_036006355.1 Pyrinomonadaceae bacterium
CCAAAGCGATTGCCAGTGCAGCTTCTGTGACCGTATCCATCGCCGCGGAGCAAAGTGGAATTTGTAAACGGATGTTCCGCGTGAATTGTGTTGAAGTGTCCGTCTCGTACGGCAAAACGTCGGAACGATCGGGAACTAATAGGACATCGTCGAAGGTCAAGCCTTCCATAATTTCTGAAGTGATCATTTGGGATAAAAGCTCCTCAACCTAATCTCTGCGTAACGCAGAGGAAGACAGTTCCTTGGGCTAAAACAGAACTGCCCGCCTTTTCAGCGGGCAGTTGATTCAGGCGGCGCACACTTTTGAACTTCGCGCCGCACAAACACGGAAACACAGCTAAGGGAATTAACTTATTGTAAGACTGCGTCGTAGTCAGTTTTCTGAAACCCTAATTCTTGGATGGACCCATTATACAGAGCCGGGCGAATTATCATTAATGCGAAAGACTGTTCCGCCCTTGTTGTCACGGTTGAGGCGCGTTTTTGGAACCAATGCAATGCAGCGAGGGCGGCCGCGGTTAACAACGCAAGAATCAACACAGCAAGGATCACAGTTAATAAGGGAGAGCGAGTAGCTGGTGTTTCCGTGTAAACCTTGGAATGCATCGGTGTGGTATTCACTTCATCGGAAGTGTCACCATGCTCGCGAAGATATCGAGTATAGCCTTCAATTGCTTCTCTTTCGTCGTAACCTACACAACGCGCATACGCTTTGATGAAACTCCGATTGAATACGCCACCTGGCAAACGTTTGTAGTCGTTTGCTTCAATTGCTTCGAGATAATGAACTGAAATTCGGGTTTGTTCGCAGATTTCGCGTAGGGGAATACCTCGCTCCTCGCGTGCGAGTCGCAATTGTTCGCCGATACTCGCTGCCATCTCCAATCGCTCGATCCCTGGCGTTGGTTTGAGACTTGGCTGACCCGCTTGAATTTATTTTGGAAGCACGCGCCTAAGGTGACCCGAATGAACTGTGTTCGATCGTCGTGACGCTATGGTTAATGCTTACAACTCCCACTATTTCCGCAATATAGCTTGCGCTGCTAAACGCTGTCAAACTTTTGCATCTCAAAAGATTGGCGTCTCTTGCTTCTTCACGCTCAGGGTGGTACGTTGACCGCAATAGTGACCCGATTAAGTCGCTTTCAATCTCCACAATTTTACAAAGTGAGGATAAAGAGATGCCCTTAGAAGCACTCGGAATGGTTGAGACCAAAGGCTTCGTTGGCGCAGTAGAGGCTGCGGACGCAATGGTCAAAGCAGCGAATGTGCAACTGCTTGGTAAAGAGTATATCGGAGCAGGATACGTAACGATTTTTGTAAGAGGTGATGTTGGTGCTGTTAAGGCTGCGACTGATGCTGGTGCTGCAGCGGCGCGACGCGTTGGTGAGTTGATTAGTGTTCACGTCATTCCGAGGCCTCATGCTGAAGTAGAGCGCGTTCTGCCTGTGAACGGTCGCACCGGTTTGAGTCCGGATGAACGAGCACTACATGGCGGTGCGCGTGGACAAATTGGCGAAGGCGATCAGGGAAAGGCGTTGGGAACGAGGGAGGCGAATAAGGAGAGGAGCAGGTGATTTTCAGATTGCCAATTGCCGATTTCCGATTTCGGATTGAAAGAAGATCAGTACGCTTTTGCAAATTGGCAATTGGAAATCGGAAATCGGCAACAGTGAGGTAATTATGTCGGTCGATAAGGATCTCGTTTCCGTTCAGCAGGCCCGTGATTTAGTCGAAGCTGCCCACAAAGCACAGTCACTGATTGCAGAGTTTGATCAAGCGAAGGTTGATCGTATCTGTGAAGCGATGGCTGGGGCTGCCTTGAGGGAGTCAGCCCGCCTCGGAGCTATTGCCGTAGAGGAAACGGGATACGGAATTCCCGATGACAAACGAGAAAAGAACCGGTTTGCTGCCGAAGATGTTTGGAACTATTTTCGAGGACTGCGGACCAAAGGAGTTGTTTCTGAATCGAAAGATGTTGTAGAGATTGCGAGTCCACGCGGCGTAGTAGCTGGAATTATTCCTTCCACGAATCCCACTTCAACAGCAATTTTTAAGATCCTGATTTCTATTAAATCGCGTAACGCAGTTGTGCTTTCACCACATCCGTCCGCTGCCAGGTGCATCAACGAAACTGCGCGGGTGATGATGGAAGCTGGAGTGAAGGAAGGACTGCCGCCTGATGCTATCGGTTGCATGACTTCCGCCACCATCGAGGGTACCGAAGCGTTGATGAAGCACAAGCAGACCGCCGTAATTTTAGCAACCGGCGGCATCGGTTTAGTGCGTGCTGCCTACTCGTCTGGGAAACCTGCGTTTGGAGTTGGGCCAGGTAATGTTCCGGTCTGCATCGAAAGAACAGCGGACGTGCCCAAGGCTGTGCAGGATATTTTGACTGGCAAGTGTTTTGATAACGGAACGATTTGCGCTTCGGAACAAGCGGTTGTCTGCGACGCGCCTATTGAGCAGACGGTTCGGGAACAATTCAAAGCACAAGGAGCTCATTTCCTGTCAGCGACTGAAGCGGATCAGTTGGCGAAAGTTGTTGCCACGCCGCAGCGTTCATTGAATCCTGCGATTGTTGGTAAGTCGGTTGAGGTTATCGCGAAGATGGCAGGGTTGAGTGTACC
Source organism: Pyrinomonadaceae bacterium (assembly GCA_036006355.1). Classification (GTDB taxonomy): domain Bacteria; phylum Acidobacteriota; class Blastocatellia; order Pyrinomonadales; family Pyrinomonadaceae; genus PSRF01. Next base: position 2,631 of record DASYPT010000118.1, read on the forward strand.
TCCAGGCACGCGATGTTTGCTCGCTGACGTCAACGGCGTTGGCCGTGAATATCCGTTGTCGATGGAAAAGCTGTCTCCGATCCTTGCGTTCTACGTGGCTGATGGTTTAACCGCCTGCGCAAAGCTCAGCCAGCAGATACTTGGGTTTGGTGGCATGGGCCACACGGCTGGTATTCATACTCGTTCGAGAGAGGCTGCCGTTCAGTTTGGCGCTGACATGCCGGCATCGAGAATTACAGTTAATACTCCAACGACGCACGGAGCGATTGGATTTTCAACTGCTTTGCCGCCATCGATGACACTCGGTTGTGGTTCGTGGGGAGGAAACGTCACTTCGGATAATGTCGGTCCGCTTCACTTGATGGACATAAAACGCGTCGCGTTTGAAACGCGACCCGTCAAGAGTGTGCGACCAGCAGCGGGAGCGTCGACAACTGTGTCTGCTCCAAAACCAACGATTGCTGAACCTGCTGTCGCTGGTGGAAAGATCAATCGCCAGGAGATCGCTGCGATAGTCGATAGATTTCTGGCAGGGAAGAGTGTCGAAGGCAGGGCACCATCCTCTCCACTGCCTCAACCTCCGGTCGTGAATGAACCAGGAAGTATGTACAGCGCTCCGGTTACAACTCAGGAACCGAAGAGCGCAAATACCAATGGAAGTGAACGAAGCGAGCCCGTGTCGAAGTCCGTTACCTCTAATGCGAATGGATCAAAACCAGTTGACTTCGTTAGCGAAGATGATGTGCGTCGGGCGATTCAGAAAGGCGAGAAGATTTACATCACCGCTAAGACCATCATCACTCCGGCTGCTCGAGATTTAGGTGAACCTGCTGAGGTGTTTGCGAAAATCTGATGGTCTTGGGCCTTTGGTCTTTGGGCTTTGAAGCCAATTCTATTTGAAGATCAAAGATCAAAGATCAAAGACCAAAGGCCAAAGGCCAAAGGCCAATGTTTTTAGCCAAAGTTGTAGGTACAGTTTGGTCAACCAAGAAGACGCCTGATCTTGAGGGCGTCAGATTTTTGATCGTCCATCCGTACGACCTGGACAAGGAACCGACACGTAACATTGTAGTGGTTGCCGATCGCCTTGGAGCGGGAACCGGCGAGATGGTGATGTGTGCATTTGGAAAAGCTGCACGTTCTGCAATCGGAAATCAGGACATGTCGATCGAAGCTGCTGTCGTGGGAATTGTCGATCGTGTGGACATCAACGACTCGACTTCCCAGGAGATGATTGAGGCCGCGCGCAGACTGGCTCAAGACAACGGACGACGATGACGATATAGGACTGATATGACCTATATGACCTCTTCCACCAAAAACCAGGAACCACAGACCACTGACCACCACCTCATTCATGCCCAATGAAGATTTGATCTACCGGATCACGCGAGCGGTTTACGATCGCATTGGCGCTGCGGCCGATGAACAAACCATCGAACAGTTAGTGACCGACATCTATCGTGAGGTGCAGGCATCCGCTGCGAGCGAATCACGAGTTTCATCCGATGGTGGTGCGCTTGCCTCGCAGAGCGCCAGCCGGACCAGCGAGGGATCGTCGGGCCGGATGATCATTTCGGTTTTTGGATTGGATCATCCCGGCATTGTGGCGGGCGTTGCGCAAATCCTTGCCGAGGCCAGTTGCAGCATCATCGATATTAATCAAACCGTAGTTCAGGGAAAGTTTGCTATGGTTATCATTGCTGATACATCGCGAGCTCGTGAAACTACTGCGGACCTTAAAGACAGGTTAAGACTTGAAGGCGAAAAGTTGGGCGTTCGAATCTACGCACAACGGGAGGATCTTTTCAACGCAATGCATCGAGTGTAGTGCTTGTAGGGTTTGTGAAATAGGTCCTATAAGTCATATACGTCCTATACTTGTTAATTTTTACCATCATGTCCGACCCCGAAATAGATCGTCGTTGCAGTCAATGCGGAGCCTCGGTTCGCTCACATGCTCTATTCTGCCCGCAATGTGGCCAGCCGATTCCGCATTCTGATTCATCAACCAATGTTGTTGACAGTGCGCCGACCGTGCCAATCCAGAGGGAGGCTCATTGGGATCCAGCGGAGACTCGACCTCTGATGTCCCTTCCGGACCTTTCAGAAACTAAACCACTCGTTGCCGCTCCAACAGCAATACCGCAGGTGACTCCTCAGCCGATCAATCCACAGCCATCCAGCGGCCCACGCGAGAGTGTCCTGGGGCGAGTCGACAAGATCAGGAAAGTTTCCAGCGTTGTCATTGATCAAGCCGCGTACGACCCGAGTCTACGTTTTATCCTTGTTGCTGCCGCCCTCTTTTTTCTATTCCTCGTTCTCCTGATCATGAGCAAAGTGCTCGGTTAATCGTTTCCATGGAATACAGTCAGGCTGAAATCTTGCAAACCGTTGCTATGACTGAGATGGAACATCTCGACGTACGCACCGTCACACTCGGGTTGAGTTTGCGAGACTGTAGCGGAGATACGATTAGCATTGTGGCTGACCGGGCGGTCAACAAGATTCACTCAACAGCAGCGCGTCTTGTTTCAACTGTCGATGAGATTGGCGCAGAGTTTGGAATCCGAGTCGCAAACAAGCGCATTGCAGTAACTCCTATTTCGATGATCACTGAGAGCGCCAAGGGTGACCCGATTGAACTTGCTCGAGCGATTGACGGGGCGGCGGGAGAAGTTGGAGTGGATTTTATCGGTGGTTATTCCGCCTTAGTTCAGAAAGGCGCCACGCACTCGGAGATGGAATTTCTGAATTCAATCCCGGCGGCGCTCGCGAGCACGCAACGACTTTGTTCGTCTGTGAACGCCGCAACCACTCGAGCCGGCATCAACATGGATGCGGTCAGTCAGGTTGGGCGCATTATCAAAGATGCTGCCGAACGGACACGAGATCAGGGAGGGCTCGCATGCGCGAAGTTTGTTTGCTTTGCCAATGCTGTCGAAGACAATCCATTCATGGCGGGCGCGTTCCATGGAGTCGGTGAGCCTGAAGCCGTAATCAATGTTGGAGTGTCTGGTCCAGGCGTCGTACATCACGCAGTCAAACAGGCAGACAAAAATCTATCGCTTCATGAGCTCGCAGAAATAATCAAGAAACTTTCATTCAAGTTGGCGCGTGCCGGAGAACTTGTTGGACGTGAAGCGGCACGACGCCTGGGCTTGCCTTTTGGAATCATCGATCTTTCACTTGCGCCGACGCCTGTGATTGGTGACTCCGTGGCGAACATCATCGAAGCAATGGGTTTCGAACGAGCGGGGACTCATGGAACAACTGCGGCGCTGGCTTTGTTGACAGACGCAGTAAAGAAAGGTGGCGCGATGGCGAGTGGTTCAGTCGGCGGTATGAGCGGTGCTTTCATTCCAGTCTCTGAAGATGCGGGAATGATAGAGGCCGCAGCTATCGGCGCGCTCTCGCTCGACAAATTGGAAGCCTGGACCAGCGTGTGTTCGGTTGGAATCGATATGGTCGCTGTTCCCGGATCAACGTCGGAGGAGACTATTGCCGCAATCATTGCGGATGAATTGGCGATCGGAGTGATGAACAACAAGACCACTGCCGTGCGAATCATTCCTGTTCCTGGGAAGGATGTAGGTGAGATGGTGGAGTTTGGTGGGCTGCTTGGAAGTGCCCCTATCATGGCCGTGAATTCTTTTTCGTCACGAGATTTCATACGCCGCGGTGGACGAATTCCGGCGCCGATCCACTCTTTGAGAAATTGAAAAAAAAGTATAGGACCTATAGGACGAATAGGACCGATGGCTGGAGGAGGCCTATATGCCCGAAGCACTGGGAATGATTGAATGTCGTGGGTTGGTCGCGATGATTGAAGCTGCAGACGCGATGGTGAAGGCCGCGAATGTTCGTCTTGTCGGCTGGGAAAAGATCGATGCCGGCTTAGTGACGGCTATCGTGCGCGGCGATGTTGCGGCGGTTCGTAGCGCGGTTGATGCTGGTGCGGCAGCGGGCAAGAGGGTCGGCGAAGTTGTCGCGACCCACGTGATTCCTCAGCCCCATTCGGACGTTGATGTGGGGTTGCCGGTGCTTCACACTGGCGAGACGACGCGGAAAAAGATTAGTGGATCGGTTCGAGCGAAGTAATTTGGAGTGCGACGGCCTGCCGTCGCTTTGTTACAGCGCGCCTGGCGAATTGCCATCAATATCATAAGGCACCCTGTGACAAAGCGAACGGCAGGCCGTCGCACTCCAAATTTTAGGGTTTCTTGGTTACGGTTCCGGTCGCGTTAGACGGCAAACGCACTGCAGGAGCTCTTGGCGCACCCGGACTTTCTCGCCTCGCCAACCTTCCATTTCTCGTCAGCGCAATGCGCTTGTCTGAAGAGTTCCCCTGATCGACAGTCACTTTGATCGCGCGGAACGATCCGTCGGGTGTCTTGTTGGTTGGACTGTAGGAAACCACATACTGAGTCCGCAGATCTCGGACAATCTCATTCGCTATTTGCGGCAGTTCCGAAATTGACTCTGGAAAGAACGCCCGGCCACCAGTTTCAGTCGCCAACTTGTTAATAAGAGCAGTGGCCTTATCACGCGGACTCTTGCGGATGAAGCCGCTGTCCTTGTCGAGCTCGCTAATAAAACCAATCACGAAAATCTGAACATCTTCCTCTCGCAGACGAGCGAAAAGTTGTTCCTGTTTGTAGAAACTATTTCGATCTTCTCCGTCTGTAATTACGATCAAAGCCCGCCTTCGACGATCGTTCTCGTCACCTCGCTTGTACTCAGACACGTGCTCTGCCGAAAGATAAACCGCATCGATAATCGCAGTTTGTCCACCCTCGATATAAAAGCTGTCCAGTCCATCCATCAGCAGATCCTTTTTATCGGTAAAATCCTGAACAGTTTCGATCTTGTCACTGCTGATAAAGCGCACCAGAAACGTTTCGTCGCCTTTCTTGTTGCTATTGATGATGGTCTTCCCAGCATCGATAACGCTTTGAAGTTGGGTGCGCAAAGAGCCGGATGTGTCTACAGCCAATCCGTAACTGATGGGTACTTCTTCTCGTGAGAAGCTTTCGATTGGTTGCGGCACTCCATCTTCGAAGACATGAAATTCATTTTGAGTCACGTTATCGATTGGTCGATTGTTACGATCGATGACGCGAACGTGCAACGACACCAAGTCGGTATTGATCTTGAGCGTACTCTCTGGATCTATTTCTTCAGGAGGAGTTGGAGTTGGCGTAGGTTTTAGACGTGGTACGGGAGGAGCCTCACCCAACGTCGGTTCGGGGCTCGCGGGCCTGGGCGTCGGCGTCGCTGTTGGTCGCGCCGTGCTTTGTTGAGTTGTTGCCGCAGTGACCGTGGAATCTGGTTTGGGCGGCGTGGGTTGGGCAGTGCGAGGTCGATTCTGTCCCGACGCAAAGACCGAGCTCAACACAAGTGCCGCAAAAATAAAGGAGGTCAGAAGAGTGACTCCCACCAGCCTAAACCGAGTTTCCTTATTCATTCCCAAACTGTCCATTGTGTCCCTTGTAATTAATCTGAATCAGCCGGTCAAGAGCGCCCAAGCGAAACGCCCCGTGAACCCGTCTGTCGGGGACCGGAGCGCCTTGGGGAGCGAATATCAGTTTGAAGCCACAACCGGGGCTGGGGCAAACAGCGTCGCAACCGAATGCGGCGTTCAAGCGCACACTAAACAGATGCCACAGGAGTGATTTTGCGTTGCCGAACTCCCAAACCGGGAACTATTTTGCGCCAGCGGTGGCGTAGTAGCCGTCTTTAGATCGAACAAAGAGTCGCGGTAGACCGCGCGGCGGTGTCACTTTAACTTTTACCCGGTGCCACTTGCCGTCGGTGGTAAAGCCCTCAGGCTTGTAACCAATTGAGTATTGATGCCGCAGTTCCAGTGCGATTTGTTCGAAGATATCATCCATCTCAGCTGCCGAACGCGGGAAGAAAGCTTTACCGCCAGACACACCTGAGAGTTCGTCGAGCACGCCTTGTCCTTCCATTCCGAGAGAACTACCGGCATCGCTGCCGCTCAGAATCCCTATCGCGTAAAGTACGACATCAGATTCCTTCAACAATTTGCGTAACTCATTAAACGTGTAACGGGAGTCGTTATCCTGACCATCGCTGATCAAAAGCAATGCGCGTTTGGGATGTGAGCCTCTTTGCACCTTCTCGACGCCCAAATAACAAGCATCATATAGCGCTGTCTGGTTCTTCGTTTCGACGAAGGTGAGTTTGTTCAAAACGGAATCGCCATCGCGTGTTTTGTCCAGCAAAAGTTGGGCGCGGGAGTTAAAAGCAATTAAGAAATACTCGTCTGAGTCGTGACTCGTTTGAATGAACTTGCTCAGGGCATCGCGGGCACGACGGACCTTATCGCCGCTCATTGACCCCGAAACATCGAAGATCACGCCCACAGAGACGGGGGAATCATCGTCGCTGAAGTATGTAATTTCCTGGGGTTGTTTATCGTCCAAAATCGAAAACGCGGTCTTGCTGAGGCCTGATACGTAGCGGCCATAGGTATCAGTCACCGTCACAGTCAACGTTATGAGATCGGTATTTGTGTGAATGACCGGTCCGTCCAGCTCCGCACCGAGTCGCTTCTGAGGTGGAGTTGGCGTCTGTACGGCTGGTGAACTCGACTTGCCTGGTGTTTGCGACTGTTTGTCCTGCGACGTCTCCTGGCTTCTAGCAACCAGCGCTACCGCGAAAACTGCGATGAGCAGTAGCGAAACAGAAGATACTTTGGTGGCTTTACGTATCGGCAAATGCATCTCACCCCCGGCTACCCTGCTATTTAGTTTTTACTACCGGTCAGGCTCGAAAGGAACTTTGTCAACACAGATGCTTGTAGGAGAACGAGTGATGCCCGAAAATTTACTTCGGCGTGAAATAATTGCGGGGAGACGACCGCAGTATTGAAGCCTGGGTTGACATGGGCATTCTAGGACAGTGGATTGAGACGTGCAAGAGCATTGCCGATTTGATCAGTAGTCAGTGGTGAGTTATGAGTCGAATAGGACCTATATGACCTATCCGACCTATTGCAGCAATCTGTTTGCAACTTCCAGCAGATACAGGCGTGTCTCAATCAGCAGGTTGGCCTCCCGAGTTCAAGGCCCTCCGCGGCTCCTAAGAGCTGCGTGTTATACTCGCAAGTCAATCAATTCGCACCACCGCGCACTATGGCTGAATTCATCTGTCGATTAGGAACACCTGCCGGCGAAGTTGTAACCAGAACTGTCGAAGCTGCGGGAGTCAACGAGGCCCGAGCGCGACTCGAGCGCGAAGGCTTTCGTGTGTTCAATGTTGTGCCGCCGAAGGCAAGCGGGGTGACCGCGCTGACGCGAATGGGTCGTTCAGGCGCTCACGCCCGTGTTAAGGCAAACGATTTTCTGCTGTTCAACCAGCAGCTCGCTGCTCTTAGTCGCGCCGGTATTCCAATTCTTCAGGCCATCAGCATGCTGCGGAAACGCGCTGCCTCCGCTCGTTTGCGTGGCGTTCTGGGCGATGTTGAAGAACAGATCCGAGGGGGCGCCGCTTTATCCCAAGCGTTTGCTGCGCAGGGAAACATTTTCCCGCGAATCTATACGGCCTCCATCCTTGCGGGGGAACGTTCGGGTGCGTTGGACGATGTCCTGAGTCGTTACGTCGTTTACATGAGACGAAACGTCGCCCTCAGAAGAAAGATCCGCGGCGCTCTCGCTTATCCACTGTTTTTGCTCTTCGCTTCAGGGTGTATGGTCACGTTTCTAACCGTTTACGTGGTGCCGCGAATGGCAGACTTGTTTTCGGGATTTGGAAACGAATTACCAACAGTCACTCAAATCGTGGTGGGGCTTTCTCGATGGCTATCGGGAAATGTGATCTGGTTTGGTCCCGTGGTAATTGGTGGATCAGTTTTGCTTTTCCTATGGTCACGGACGCCACGAGGTCAACTGCAGCTGAGTGCATTAATTTTGAAAATACCTCTCGCAGGCAATCTTGCGGTTCAGCTTTCGGTGGCCCAGGCTACGCGCTCACTCGCCACCCTACTCGCTGGAGGTATCACGCTGGTTGAGTCGTGGGAGATTGCGTCCGAATCGATAACAAATCTGGAACTTAGACGGCGCAGTGCGTCCATTCTTCCAATGATTCGGGAAGGGCGGTCCTTCACCGAGAGCCTCGAGGTTGCCGGATGGATGCCGCCGTTGGCAATCGATATGATTGGTATCGGTGAACGTTCGGGCAGTCTCCGCGAGATGCTGGATGAAGTCGCAGTATTCTACGACGCTGAATCGGAAGTTCGACTTGAACAGTTGACGACCACGCTTGAGCCTGCGATCCTTGTCGTCATGGGTGGCGTCGTTGTCACCATCCTGCTGGCCATTTACCTCCCGATAATTCAATCAATCTCGAGTGGCGCGGGAATTACGGGTGGACATTGAAACCCCGGCACCTCTTCGTATGAAGGAATTAACTGAAAACGACACCGAAACTTTGCGGGGCGTCCAGCTGACCCAGGACCTCGACGAGCACCAACCTCCCGAGATGAGGGCCGCTCGCGATCTTGCGCGCCGCTATCGATTACCTTTTGTCGATCTGCTTCCACCAGACAAAGAATCACCCATTGACTACACGCTCTTTACGGAAGTTCCAGTCGATTTGATGGTGCGTCATCAATTCGTCCCGTTGAGACGCGACGACAAGGGCCTGCACATAGCGATGGCAGATCCAACCGATCTCGAGCGATTGGATGAATTGTCGAGCACGCTTCGCACTCGGATTGTTCCGCACGTTGCAACGGCTGGAGCAGTCGAAGTGGTTTTGCGCAAAGGCGACACAACTCAACGCGTGTTGCAAGAGGCGGCGTCGGGATTTCGTATTTCACTTGTTCGCGAAACCGAACATGGCGAAGAGGTATTGGACCTCGATCGTCTTGCGACGGATTCCGACATGTCGCCAATCATCAAACTGGTCGATACGATCATTTACAACGCGATGGAGTCGCGCGCGTCTGACATTCATATCGAGACTCGCGATACCGAGGTTCAGGTGAAGTACAGAATCGACGGCGCGCTATATGCCAAAGTCGATCCGATTGACCTTGCCTACCACCAGACGTTGATTTCTCGCATCAAGGTCATGTCGGAGTTGGACATTGCTGAACGTCGAGTGCCGCAGGATGGACGGTTTAGAGTTCGTTATAAAGGACGCAACGTCGACTTCCGCGTTTCCATCATGCCCACCATCCACGGCGAAGACGCGGTCATCCGTATTCTTGACAAGGAACAGATCAACGAAGCGTTTAAGAATTTGAATCTTGATGTAGTGGGCTTTGCAGAAGAGGATCTCAGGAAATTTCGCCGTTATATCGCAGAGCCTTACGGCATGGTCCTGGTGACGGGACCAACTGGTTCCGGAAAAACGACCACTCTTTACGCCGCGCTGAACGAGATCAGAAACGAAGAAGACAAGATCGTAACAATTGAAGATCCCGTTGAGTATCAATTGCACGGCATCACTCAAATTCCCGTTAACGAGAAGAAGGGTCTGACATTCGATCGAGGTCTACGCTCGATCCTGAGACACGACCCCGACAAGATCATGGTGGGTGAAATTCGCGATACTGAGACGGCCCAAATTGCAATCCAATCCGCGTTGACCGGTCACCTCGTATTTACGACAGTTCACGCGAACAACGTTATCGACGTCATTGGTCGATTCCTGAACATGGGTGTCGAGCCATATAACTTTGTTTCTTCGTTGAACTGTGTGTTGGCACAACGACTCATTCGCATGCTGTGTGAGTATTGCAAACGTCAATACCGGCCCAACGATATTGAGCTGGCTGAGTCCGGTTTGCGCCCTGAATTGAATCGAGACCGTCCTTTTTATATGAACGTCGGCTGCGACGCCTGTAATCACACGGGATATCGTGGCCGAACAGCGATCCATGAGCTGTTGGACTTGTCTGATAACATTCGCGAGATGATTGTCGAGCGCCGGCCCGGCTCAGAAGTCAGGCGTGCAGCCGAGGCAGAAGGCCTCAAAAGTTTGCGTGAATCAGCCCTGCAGAAGGTCTTTGCAGGTACCTCAACTCTTCACGAAATCAACCGCGTGACGTTTGTCGAAGAATTGAGTGTCACGAAATAGGCTGCAACCCTGTTTATGGTTCCGGCATCAGTCAAGACTTACTGTTTTCAGGAACCGAATTTTATTGGTTGCGTGTAAGGAATTCAGGCTCGTAGATCTTGCATCTTTGCAGCCGCAGGAGCATTATTTAGCACGCTGAAACTGTCCACCTCTCGGAAAGAAACGACATAGGAAACTAATATGCGAAGTCGAAGAATACTCTCCTACATTCTGGCCGTCAGCCTACTATCGTTACCACTCACGGCCTTCGCAAAAAAGGGCGACAAGAATTTTAGGCGCGGCATGGACTATGAGGCTGCCCAGCAATGGGATAAGGCCGCTCAGGAGTTCACGCTGGCAGTAGCCGCCGACCCTTCGAACACCGAGTACCAGATGCATTTCCGTCGCGCGAGCTTTAACGCATCGCAGACGTACATGCAGCAAGGCCGCTCACTTGCCGAACAGGGGGACTTCCTCGGGGCTTATAACGCCTTTCGCCAAGCCTATGGTTACGATCCCGTCAATGAGCTTGCGGTCGCTGAAATGGAACGAATGCTTCGCATGCAAGGAGTCAAAGAGGGGCACAGCACTCCAAGCAAGACTGAGTCGCAGGATGGAATGTTCACTCCAGCCAGTGCCCAGGCTCAGGATCTGTCTGGACCGTCAACGCAAATGCGCGTGATCAGCTATACGGGCGATCTGAAACCTTTCATTCGCAAACTTGCTGAAGAACTGAATCTCAATGTCATTTTCGATCGTCAGTCATTCGCACAGACGAGACCGCTCGATATCAACTTGCGCGACGTCACAACGGCGCAGGCACTCGACTACATTTTTCTGCAGGAAGGTCTCTTCTTCCAGAAGCTGAGCCGTAGAACGATTCTTGTTGCCGATCAAAGCCGTCGTCCTCAGTACCAGCAATTAGTTCTGCGAACATTCTTCTTGTCGAACATGAAACCAACTGACGCTCGCACACTGGTGCAGCAGGCAATTCCGCCATCGGTTGGTCGGCCGCAGACGATTGTTGTTCCCGATGATGCGACCAACAGTTTGACAGTGCGCGACACTGCGGAAAATGTTCGTCTGATTGGCGACTTGCTTCAGAGTATTGATAAGGATCGCGCAGAAGTCGTGATGGACGTGAATATTTACGAAGTGTCCAAGAGCGATCTTCTTCAGTTCGGTAATCAGATCGGATCTGCCACCGGGCCCTTCCAGCTCGGCGGTTCACCTGGTTTCTCGTTGTTAACCGACAATGGTGTGGTTAACAGCACGTTTGGTAGGGGCGTTAACCTGGGCAGTTTCGTAGGCGGGGTTCCAACGGCTCTAGCTGCGGCCCTGGTCATACCTTCATCAGCGCTAACTGCATTTCAGAGTCGCGACAACACAAAGTTGATTGCTTCTACTCAGGTTCACGCCTTCAACGGTGAGGAATCGCAGGCTCGCATCGGACAACGAGTTCCCGTTCAGACTGCCCAGGCATATCCATTCGGCATACAAACAGGACAGCCGCCAAGTGGAAGTACCTTCCCAACAGGTGGATTTCCAGTAATCAATTATGAGCCAACCGGATTGACGCTCAAGTTTACACCTCAGGTATTTCCCAACCTTGATGTGCAGGTGAAGATGAACATCGAATCAAAAGATGTTCTTAACCCGACGAGCCCAACCCCGACATTTACCGAGCGATCGATCACCGGTACGGCGCGCGTCCAGAACAATCGAACGATGATGCTGGCCAGCGTGTCACAAGATGTACAGACGAAAGGCAGAGCTGGTTTACCCGTCTTAGGTGGCTTACCATATTTGGGCCGACTCTTTACTTCACCAACCCGAAACAATCATCAGGTTGACATCGTGATCTCGGTGACTCCAAGAGTCCTTCGTGCGCCAACCGTAACACCGCGTGACGAGGAGATGCGACCTAGCGGAACGTTGCAATCACCAACTACGGGATCGTTGGCGGAGATGGTTCGCGAAGCAGATCGCGAGGATCAAATTGCTGCGGCGAGAGCTATCCCACGCAACGCGACCGTTCAATTACCGGATGCTCCATTGCAAGTTGCGTCGCCGTCGAACGCTTCAACCCAAACGCCCAATGCGAATGCCGCTACCGCTATGGTCGCTCCGAAGCAAGTTCCGGTAGCGAGTTCACAGAAGACAAGCGATACGGTCGAGGAATTGCAATCGTATATTCCAGCACCTAAGTCGCTGGTCAGTGATCGCGCTGCATCCGAGGTGGCGACAGTGAATGCTACAACGGCAGGGACGCAGAACGCAGTCTTATCAAGTCTGCCAAAAGCTGAAGAGGCTTCGCTCAATACGAAGTCAGGGAGTTTGAATCGAATAGCGCAGATTAGCTTCCTACCCGGTGATGATGTCCTGAAAGTCGGTGAAAAGAAGCGGTATGTAGTTCAACTGAGCTCCGATCAACCGTTGAGCCTTGCTCTTCTGGCTTTGCGATTTGACCCGAAGGTAGTCAAGGTCAACGCGGTCTCAGGAGTGCTTTTGGGATCTCAGCCTGATGGCGGCATGGCGCCAACGTTCACTCAATCTGTGGATGCTACCGGGGTTTGTTTGATTTCAATATCGGCGCTAAATAGTAAAGTCGCGATTAAGGGATCAGGAACGCTCTTCTTTGTTGATGTTGAAGCGATAGCAGAAGGGAACGCAGCATTGGTATTCGACAAAGAAACCCTGCACCTGGTGGCAACCGACGCGCGCGACATAACAGCGCAACTGACGCAGGGAAGCGCAACTGTTAAGCAATAGATGTTCGAATTAGATAAAAGGCAGAACGCGGCCTTTCAAGAACGCGGCGACTGGATGAAGAAATCCGTATCGACTAGTCGCCGCATTCTTCTGTCAGGCCATCGTAACAGCACCGGGTTTTCGCTGATCGAACTGGTGATAACCGTCACCGTGCTTACGATCATGACGCTGGGTGTGATGCCGCTCGTTAAGATCTCCGTTCGACGTCAAAAGGAGCAACAGCTTCGCGAAGCGTTGAGACAGATGAGAAGCGCAATCGATGAATTCCATCACGATTCAGTTGGCATGGTTTGCACTGGTACCAGTATCGGACAACCACCCAACCCAAATCCAAACGTTTACATTGATGGACGCAGCAAAGTTGTGATCAGCGATTGCACAATTTTTGGCGTGGATAATCCGGATCACTATCCACCAACGCTCGAAACTCTTATCGAAGGGGTGAACGTGATACCGCGAGGAGGAACTGGCGCGGGTGGTAAGGGATTGGAGAGTACGGGAACGAGTATGACCAACACGACATCTGTTCTGGACTCGCAGTTGGCGACTAAGAAGAAGGTTTACCTGCGCGGTATTCCAATTGATCCGATGACAGGCAAAGCTGACTGGGAATTCAAGTCTTGCTACGACGCGGTCGATTCAACGTCATGGGGCGGCGAAAACGTTTTCGACGTTCGCTCCAAGTCAAAGGGCAAAGCACTAAATGGAGAGCAGTACAGTGATTGGTAAGATGCAACAGCAGCGCGGTTTTACGCTGCTGGAGTTGATGATCGTTATCTCGATCATAATCATTCTTGCGGCTATCGCCTTGCCACAGTATCAGCGCACAATTGTTGCCACACGTGAAGCCGTTTTGAGAGACGATCTCACCAAAATGAGAATGCTTATCGATCAGTTCGCTGCTGACAAGGGTCGCTTGCCACAATCACTCGATGACTTGGTGAACGAACATTACATGCGTGAAATTCCTGTCGACCCATTTACTTCGCAAAAAGACTGGGCCATCACCACCGGCGAAGATCCCAGTTCGCTTGAAGGAGAATCAGGCATGACCGATATACACAGCGCCTCAGCAGACGTTTCAACGGAAGGCACACCGTATAGTGAATGGTAGAACATTGCCGATTTCCGATTCCCAATTGCCGATTTATTGTTTTCGATCGGTTGAGTTGCCTGCTATGAATCTAGATCGCGGGGATACTTCAAATACAAATCGGCAATCGGCAATCGGAAATCGGCAATAAGGTCATGCCCACTCTCATCTCGCGAATCATCCATCCCTGGTATCCGGCGACCGCCCTTGGTCTGGAGAAGGGAATTGCCTCGGTTGTTCATTTGGAGAAAGGGCGTGGTGGTACTTGTACAGTCAGCAGAGCCGCAAGCTTCGAGCTCGCGGAATCGATCATTCGTCCAAGTTTTGACGAACGAAATATCGAGAACCCACGTCAGTTGGCCAGCATTCTCAGTGAAGCAGCCACCAGTGCCGGATTACTTCGTCAGAAGCGGTGGTCCCTCAGCCTTCCTGAAGCCACCACGAAGACGTTGGTGTTGGCGATGGAAACTCAGCCACAGTCGTCATCTGAGCTTCAAGAAGTACTGACCTGGAAAATGGAGAGAGGCTTTGGCGCACCATTGGCAGAATTGTCCATCTCAAGACATCGCCTGGAAAAGGACTCGCAAGGTCGCGATAGGTACCTGGCAATTGGCACAAGGCGAGAGGTTCTGGATGAATATGAGAGTCTCCTTCAGTCGCTGGGATGGCGCGCCGGCTTAATTCTGCCGCGGCACATTGGTGAGTCACGATGGTTGGTACGCAACGGTTCATCCGGGGACTCTTTACTGTTGAGTGGTTCGAATAACGGTTTCACCGCGGTGATCATAAGGGACAAACACCCTCTGATAGTCAGAACCGTTACATGTCATGAGTCTGAATGTGAGGACGAGCTTTACCGGTTGTTGCTGTTCTATAGAGATCGCCGTTCAACGGACGGAGACGGTCGAACCGGGTTAGCGCGTTTGATGATTGTTGGTAAAGAACTTGGCCGCGTTCGTACACAGGAAATCGTCAACGAGACTATTGGAGAGCACTTGCGGCCAGTCAACCCCGCCGATCTAGGTCTAGTGCTTCCGGGCCGAGAGCTGGATTTTGATGCGATTGCGGCGCCGGCAGGATTAGCAACGCTGTCTTTTTAGTCGGAGCATACGGGATGTCCGACGAACTTTAGTTTGTCGTGAGTGAGCGGGCCTGAAAATTCCAGGGAAACGCTAGATCAACACACGACAAACTAAAGTTCGTCGCACATTCGGGTGCCTGAAACAAATCGTTTTCCGCAAACGTAACACCTTGTCATCATGAATATCGCAACATCTGCTTTAGCCCCTGCAATATCTCAAGATTTGACCCTGGTGAACGATCGGGAGCTGGTTGCCAGCGCTGTCTCCGGCCTGGACGGATGTTTTGAAGAGCTGGTAAGGCGCTATCAGCGCCCAATATCGGCTTACGTCTACCGAATGGTCGGCGACTATGAGTCAGCTCTCGACCTGACTCAGGAAATCTTCATCAAGGTTTACAACTCCCTGCGACGCTACCGCTCTGAATTTAAGTTTTCTACCTGGATTTACAAGATTGCGCACAATTCTGCTGTTGATCACCTCCGAAGAACATCAACTCGCGAACAGTCACTCATCAGTGGTACCGAAAGCGAAAACTTCGAATTGCCGATCGAAAGTGGTCGATTAAGTCCCGAACAGGAGAGTGAGCGCAAAGAACGTCGCGGCGAGATAGAAAGTGTGATTAGAACTCTCCCAGGCAACTATCGCGAGCTTATTATCCTCCGCCACTCACAAGACCTGACTTACGAAGAGATAGTTGAAGTGACAGGCTTGCCGCTAGGGACGGTAAAGAACCGTCTGTTCAGAGCACGCGAGATGATGCGACAGCAGTTCGTTGAGAGAGGGATCACGGGGATTTAGTCTCCTGAAATGGAAGTCAAACTGGACAAGCTCTGCGAGAAAAATTTAGTCGCTGCTTATGTTGACGCTGAACTCGACGTAACGGCGCAAGCGCGTTTCGAGGAGCATCTCAAGGACTGTCAGGATTGTCGTTTGGAGTTGAGGGTACACCAGCAGTTTATCTGTGAGCTTGACGCTTTACTAACCAACGATGTTCAGGTCAGTGTACCCATCAATTTTTCGCGAGTGGTTGCGGCCAGAGCAGTCAGTGACATGAGTGGTGTTCGCACCCGCGCCGAAAATAGCAAAGCAATAATATTTTGCCTCCTTCTGGGTGTTACTGGTTTTGCGCTCATTGGTTCAACGACGCGGGTTGCTATGGTTAGCTTCCTCCGCGTTTCCGCGAGGAAATTTTTCTCTCTGATAGACCTCGTATCTCACGCAATTTACGACCTGGCTGTCAGTGTTGCCGTGATCTCGCGAGTGCTAAGTCGGAAGTTGATCGCCGACAACGGCGATCTCCGAATAGCTTTGGTAATCCTGGTCTTCGCTGTTTTTCTCCTTACGCGGCTAATCTCCGGTTATCACCGCAGGGATGCGATCGAGTAAGGGGTGCGTCTCGGATGATCAGCTCGTCTATACAAACCGCCAGTTTCAACGTTCTTCCGGGGATACGAAAATCGACATCATCAATTGAGTTCTATCGCTTTAGTGCTCTTCTGTTCTGGCTGCTGGCCTTAGTTGGTCTCGTCAATGCACAGACTGACAGGACTACAGATCGCGAAGTTGTGATCAGCGGCGTGGTAGACAATATTGTTATTGGTACCGGCGACACGATAAGAATTACAGGGACGGTCAAGCAAGGTGCAATTGCGTTTGGATCGGACGTCATCGTGGAAGGTTCGGTTGAAGGTGATGTAGCGGCAATAGGTGGCTCAGTGATTCAAAGTGCCGGGGCGAAGATTACGGGTGACGTCATTGTCATAGGCGGTACTTACCAGCACGTGGACAACGTTCCTCAACGTAATTCTGCGGCCATGACCATGATGGTAGCTGGTTATCAACAGGAGCTTCGCGGTTTGATGCGCACTCCTTCGCAGATACTTCGCCCAAGTTGGTCGCCCGGTTATTTGGGTTCGCGACTCTTATCCATCCTGTTCTGGTTCATCGTGTCGTTGGCTATGACGGCGGCACTGCCCGGGGCTATCAGTCGCGGCGTTACAAGGATTCAGTTAACGAGCTTGCGCGTGGCTGTGATCGGATTTGTCGGCGCCGTTGTGGCCGTTGCCGGCGTAGAGGCATGTCTTTGGTTTTTGCCTCAGCCAGTTAGTGTGTTTGTGTTGATTATGGGATTACTCCTGGGGTTAGTAGCGCTCCTGTTCGGTCGGGTCGTATTAGCGGCGGCTACCGGAAAGTGGCTTCAGCGCAGGTACATTCCAGTTGCGAAGCACTCTGAATCCGTTGCCCTGCTACTCGGAACCACTGTTTGGGTAATGCTTACTTCACTGCCTTACGTCTGGCTCTTCATCGTGTTAATGATGGTTGTAATTAGCTTTGGTTTGGCTCTCACGGCCCGTTATCGGGTCGGCTGGCAGCGTACCTAGGTAAAGCAAACCCTGCTGACCCGATACATATTCTCTTTTACTTTCAGGCATCATATGAAGTCCGGACAGGTGTTCGGGGGAACTTCTGTAACTTTGGCGGGTTTCGGACGTCTTAAGTGTAGGAATTCTCTGGTCTTTGTCGTATCGGGCGGCCACATACCCAGAACATTCTCGATTGCGGCTGCGTACCAGTTCTGACCTTCGTCAGAGGGTATTCCTCTTTACGACTCTTGCGGTCACAAAGCCGCGACTAGCGGTGTTCAGATATCAGGACAGAAAGGACGAGTAGATGAGGGCGCTCTTTTTCGCTGCCGCGTTGATAACGATTGGACTTATTCCCTCCGGTTCGGGGTTTTCCACGCTGGCGGCAATCCAGCAAACAGCAGACCCAGAAATTACCGCAAAGTACGCGATCGGCGAAGTCAAATCCATCGATAGCTCGGGCAAGCTTATTACGATTAAGACTGAAGCAGGATCGACGGTGATGGTCCTTTACACGGATCGGACTACCTACAAGAAACTAAAACCAGGAGAGACCTCGCTGACAAATGCAACCGACGTTACGGTCGGCGATGTTGGTCAAGGCGATCGCATTATGGCACGAGGGAACGTTGCCGATGATCGTAAATCAGTCTCAGCGCTCCAGGTCATCGTGATGTCGAAGGGCGACATAGCGAAGAAGCAGGAAGCGGAGAGACTCGAATGGCGGCGTCGTGGAGTTTTGGGCGTTATCCAGGCGCTCAAGCCAGAGGCTCATGAAATTACGATTCAGAGCCGCACGATGGCAGGCAATACCTCAATTATCATCCCGGTCAGCGATAAAACAGAGATGAAGCGTTACGCTCCCGACTCGATCAAATTTGCTGACGCAAAGCCAAGCACTTTTACTGAACTCAAAGTCGGCGACCAACTTCGAGCTCTCGGTGAACGAACGCCGGACGGAACACATTTCAATCCGGAAAAAGTAGTAACGGGAAGTTTCAGAACAGTTGGTGGTGTCGTTACAGCGGTAGATCCGGCAACGGGTGAGATCAAGATCAACGAACTCGAAAAGAAAAAACCTTTGACGATTGTTATCAAACACGACTCTGTTTTGCGGCGCTTTCCTCCCGCCTCTGAGATGGGTGCAATGATGGGCGGATTCAACCGCGGTGGTGGAGGCGGCGCGCCGGGTGGTGGAGCTCCTCCACAGGGTGGTCAGGCTCAGGCACCCAGGCCGCAAGGCGGACCGGGCGGTCCGGGTGGTCCAGGCGGCCGCGGCGGGTTCAATATCAACGATATGCTTGAGAAACTCCCAACTATTTCGGTAGCAGATGTTAAGGTCGGAGACACAATCATCGTTTCCAGTACGCAGGGAGTCGATCCGCACCGGTTGACTGCGATCTCGCTCGTAGCCGGCGCCGACACGCTGCTCGCCATGCTTGCGCCGCGTCCACAGCCGGGGCAGGCAACACCCAATCCCGCGTCCGGCATAGGCTCGAGCGGTATCACGTTCGGCATCGGCTTGCCGTAGCAATAATGTTCGTCTCCGAAAGGTGCAACATGAAAATTTTCCCC
>DASYPT010000119.1:0-64332 GCA_036006355.1 Pyrinomonadaceae bacterium
GTGGGTGCGAAGCGAGGCTGCCAAACTCGGAACCCTGACGCCTGACGCTTCGCACCCACCCGCTACCGCGAGGTGGTACTGACTTCTTCAATCTTGACCTGTGCGCCGACATACGAAAGAATTCTCACCAATCTGATCTCCAGAGGAGTTAATAACAATGACCCCCCACCGATACGCTTCAACCACCGCAATCATTCTGTCTTTTCTTCAAGTCGTTTTTAGTGCACCGATAGCAACAACACTGCAAGCAACCGATCCGCCGTACATTCGCGAATTGCCATCCGTCGAAAAAGTTATGCAGGTCATGAAGACTGCGGATCCAAAGGAAACAGCGCTGCGACAAATCGGCGCCTTTTACCAGTTGGAAGAAATTATTAAGGCTCTGTCCGGTCCGCGCGAGTTCCGTGGGCTTACTCCGGACGAACAACGCGTCCTCGGTGCATACCAGGTCGCCGAATACAACGTAACACAGGCTGCCGACAAGTCGTTTCCAGCACCGGCTGGATTTCAGGTCTTTAGTGATCAGCATCCTTATCGCTTCTCGCGCTGGGATCGCAGATTCGGTGTTGAAGGGATTCAGACCTTAAGTCTGTTTTTGTCACCGATAATGAAAGGACAGTTTGAGTCGATTGTTGCCGGTGACAACGCACGTCGCGAGGCCCGACGGCAGGAATATCAGAATCCTCAGGCCAATGCGAACGTGAATAGTCCAGCGCCCGCATCGACGAGGCCCGGGAGCACCGGCGCGGTGAGAAAGTGCGTTGAGTCTGGGAGAAGTTTGCGGGTTTGTATGTCGGAAAACATGACTTCTGGGTTCAACGAGATGGCAGGTATCAACTTACAAAACTTAACCGGACCAGAAACGCCAGGGCTCCGCATGACTGGCGACTACGCGAGTCCAACAGGTCTTCGCCTGATCTTCTTACCCAGCAAAGTCGGCGTGAGTTGTCACGGTGTTGGTTCACCTGACTTGTACACTGTGGAGGTCACCGGCACGCAGGCATTAGTGAAGATTCAACATGGACCGACTCCGCTCGTATTTTCGCTTAGGGCTGATGGAAAACTAGCCGGTTCCGGTGGTCCAATAAAAACCACCGGTCTGGTTCCCAGCGGGTCGCATACAGAACAGACCATGGGAATGTCTACACAAACAACCACCCGGGAAAGACAGCTATCACCGGGTGAGCAACGCAACTATCCAGACGCGACACAGAACGGTCAAATCTGGACCGTTAAAGAGGATGCAAGTGAATTAGTTTACGGTCCAACAGGCTCGAGAAGAGTTACTGATTACGTTACCAGGACAACCAGCTGCATGCTTGGTCTGATGACACCGGTTGGTGCTACGCCGCTACCACCGGATCTTGAGAGTCCGATGGGAATACTCACGGCGATAGCAAGTGGTACAGGCGCGCTCATGCAGGGGAAGTCGATTGAACAGGCCACTAAACAAATGCTCGACATGGATGACGCACCCGCTCCGGGTCTGCGTATGATTGGCAACTACGTCGGACAGACGGGTTTTGGCATTACGTTTCATCCGGAATCGGCAACCCTTTCGTGTGGCGATTCCGCGCACGCCTTGCGCTACTCGATTGAGCGAACTGCGAATCAAACGGTCCTGAAAGTTCAGGACAAGGCGAATCCGCTAACGATGCAGCTGAAGTCAGATGGTTCGTTAGTTGGAGAGGGTACGATTCAAGTGAATGGGCGAGTAATCGTGGGAAGTACAGAAGACCCTAATAATCCGTTTATCTATTCGCCAAAAGTGGCGCGATGCACGGTAGGTAGTCTCATGCCAGGAAATGAAGCTGCTGTTTCGACCGGTTCGCCGTTAACTTCACCGGCTCCTTCCGTTTCAACTGCTCCTCAGCCGGTTGCATCGACAACAGCGCCAGGTACAACACAGGCTGCGCCCGCCTCACTAGCAGTGACATCAGGATTTCTTAGCCAACCGGGAGCTGCTAATCCTTTAGCGGGAAAGACGGTGATTGTGTTGAAAGATAGTTTCGCTGGCATTCTTGCTCGTTCTGGTTGGAGCGCCCCGGCACTTTTGAGTTGGGCGCGGGTTTGCGAAACAAATGGCGCTGAGTGTCAAAGAGGGATCCAGGAAATAGGTCCTTACTATGTTAGTCGAGCCCAGTTGGATAACTCAGGTAGCTGCAATTTTCCGAACGCGCGCGCTGGAACTTATTACCTCTTGCTGACTGCAAACTACAACGGTACTCATTTCGTCTGGGACGTACGACTGGATATGAAGCCGGGCGCCAATTCCATTACGTTGGACCAGCAAAACGGAACGCCGGTTAAATAAATTGGAACAACTCAGATTGGAGTCAGTTTTTGTTTCGGGTTGGTTCGTGTGATTTCGTGGATCGTTGATCTGGACTGATGAGCGATCCACGAATCACACGAACCAACACGAACTGTCGCCGTGATAAGTGTTTTATTAACGGAAGGCTCACGGTCAAGACGACTTCTTCTTAGTGCTGTTACCGCTTCGCACCTTGTTCCCATCCGTTCCAGTCCGGCTTCGCTTCACCGGTTCCTGATACCAACGTGTTCCCGTTCTATATTCCTGTTCCGTACGGCCCAACATCGCCAGCGCGCGTTTGGGTCTCAAGTGAGCACAAGCCACAATGATCGTATTTACCAACGCCATTGGAGCTACATAAGAGCCGGTGAACGATGGGCTGCTGGTTGGCGCTACGAGATAGTCCTCACAATGTAGTGCAATTGGTGATGTGTCGCTATCAGTGATACCGAATGTGGGAATTCCACGCGCGTGTGCGCGATCAACAGCTTCAACGGTTTCCCGGAGACACCGTCCAAAGCTAATGGCAACCAACAGATCACTTTTTGTTAGCAGATCGATTTTGTGTTGTAGATTTCCCGTGCTGCCAACTGGCGCGTGAGCGTCAAAGCCTAACGGTGTTAGACCGTAAGCAAGAAACCAGGCTAACGATGCTGCAAGATCCACCCCCACGACAAGAAGACGTCGCGCGCCATGAATCCTTTTTGCCAGATCGACGACGCGACTTGCCTCCAGGCTCGACCGCAGAACACTCAAACTTTCACTGTCTCGATGCAGACAATGCTCAACTTGATCGACGACACTCCTTTTTTGTTGTGTAGCGGCCTTCAGAACTGTGTAGGGCGTGATGTGATTGACGAAGTGTTGGCGAAGGTCGGCAGCAAAATCCGCGAAGCGCTCATAACCCAGGGCCTGCACACTGCGAACGATCGTTGCAGCGTCAACGTTGTAGCGTTTCGCCATCTCTCGCGACGAGAGAAAAAAAGTCTCTTCGTGTTTGTCTAGAATCTCCCTGATTAGACGACGGCGACTACCACTCAAGGATGATGTTGCAAAACGTACTTCGAGTGAGGTGAGAGAAGACTTGGAGCTATTCAGGTCGCGATTATTCACTACCCTACCTGCTGTCATGATTCGCTCCTTGTTACGCGCGCGGCGAAGTCACGCGCCTTGTCGTGAGATGTACTCCTGAGTTTCCGTTAGTTGCTCAATGAACTCGATATCTACTTCAAAGCCGAGGCCGGTTCCTTCAGGGACCTTCACCGTGCCATCTGACACAGTAACCTCAGGACAAATGATGTCTCGCGCAAAATAGCGCGAGCTAGCAGATATGTCACCCGGCAACGTAAAGCCGTGCAAGCTTGCGAGTGCGATATTGTGCGCGCGCCCGATGCCTGATTCGAGCATGCCTCCGCACCATACGGGGATTCCTTTTGAAGCACACAAGTTATGAATGGGGAGGGCTTCTGAATAACCGCCGACGCGTCCGATTTTGATGTTGATTATCCGGCAGCTCTCCAACTCCAGGGCTGCGGCTGCTTGTCGCTGGCCAACAATGCTCTCGTCCAGGCATATGTCCGTGCGAATCAGCTTCTGTAGTTTTGCATGATCCACAAGATCATCATTTGGGAGAGGCTGCTCAACCATCAGCAGGTCGTATTGATCGAGCCCTTTGAGATGATCGCTATCCTTCAACGTGTATGCCGAGTTCGCATCAACTGAAAGCAGTATGTTTGGGTTGCGACGACGGACCTCATCGACAACATCCAGGTCCCACCCAGGTTTGATTTTCAGTTTGATTCGCTGATAGCCGAGGCTGAGGAACCGCTCTACTCGATCAAGAAGTTGAGAAACAGTCGGTTGGATACCGAGACTGACACCCACCGCCACTTGCTTTTTAGTGCCACCAATCAAAGCAGACAATGACTGTTGCGTCGATTGAGCCAGCAAATCCATGTAGGCGAGCTCGAGACCTGCCTTCGCCATGTTGTGTCCACGAAAAGGAGCCAGGCGTTTTGCGAGATCGGCAAGTCCTTCGATGGGTTCTGTCAGCAGTGCTGGACCAAGAAAGTCTCGGATTACGTGAAAGGCTGTGCCAACAGTCTCATAGCTGTAAAGAGGGCGCTCCGCCGCAACCACCTCACCCCATCCGGTCAATCCATCCGAATGGAGACATACCAAAAAGATCAGTCGAGAGTCTATCTTCCCAAAGCTAGTTTCAAATGGTTCGAGCAGCGGCAGACGAATCAGCCGCATCCCGACGGCTTCAATCTGGATGCTCTGTGGTTGATGGTCTGGGGCACGCTGCATGGCCGCGAGAAAATAGCACACCAGTTTTCCCGGTGCAACAACTGTTGTAAGAGAATTGACATGATGCAACGGACGATGTTATATACCGCTACGCTGATTGTTAGGTATCTGATTTTCATTCACTGAACAGCGCGTTGCTTCCAAGTTCCGGCACGTTCCAATCGCAGTAAATCTAGAGTTACAAAAACAGGGATGGGTTCCAACAACTCTCATCGCAGGAGGCGGAATTATGAAGGAGTCAGGCGTTATTTCGGCGCAGTGGCGTAGGCGAGGCCAGCGGCATCTCAGGTCGCTTGCGCTTGTATCGTTTGCGATCGACCAGTCGGAATCTCTGGAGGTGATAGGATGCGGATCACACAAATCATAGTTGGGCTCTGCTTTGCTATCGTTCTTTGTTTACCCGTAGCGGCACAGACCACTTCTAATATCGAGGGAATAGTAAGAGACGCCCGCGGTGCTGTCGTCGCTGGTGCTCAGGTCAAAGCCAACTCATCCTCTCCGGTTATTGAGCGAACAACTACCACGGACGAAACTGGATTCTATCGATTAACGGCGCTACCAGCTGGAAACTACTCCATTACCGTATCGGCCAGTGGTTTCGCAAGTAGTTCAATTCCGAACGTCGAATTGACTCTAAACCGCACCGTTGCGCTTGATGTCCAACTTGAAGTCGGTACCGTCACGGGACAAATCAACGTTACGGCTGAAACAGTTTTAATAGATCCCACGACCGCTGCAACGGGAAGCACCGTTACGCCGAGACAGATTCAAGACATGCCAGTTAACGGTCGCAACTACCTTGATCTTCTACAGCTGGTACCGGGAGTGGTAGTCAATCGACAAGCTAACGCCGGCAGCGATAACTCCACTCCGGTGCTTGGTGAGCGATCGGGCAATAACAGCTTCATGATAGATGGTCACCCGAATAAGAACACAGTTGATGGCGGTGCGGCGGCGCAATTCAATCAAGAGACCATTGCTGAATTCCAGGTGCTAACAGCCGGCTATAAGGCCGAGTTCGGGCAAGCGTCAGGGGCAATAGTTAACGTCATCACAAGGAGTGGAAACAACGAGTATCACGGCGTCGGATCATTGTTTCTTCGCAATGATGCATTTGACTCGTCAAATTTAACCGATCCTACTCAGACCGTTCCGTCACTCCATCGATACGATTACAGTCTGGCCCTGGGAGGCCCGATTATTAAGGATAAGGTTCTCTTCTTTGGATCCGGCGAGCGCATCCATGAGAATCGGCAATTGAATTTCACTTTTCCAAAAACAGGCAATTCGCAGGTAGATCAAATAATTCGGACCTTCGAAACGCCCTTCGACAATCCGTCGCGAATCCGCGACACGCGCGGCTTTTTCAAACTAGAAGAACCACTTAAACATCATAGTCTTTCGCAACAGATCAATTACACGAATGGTGTAGTCAAAGAGTTTCTCCCGCTTTCAGCGTCTAATAGTTTGCCGTCGAGAAGGAACGACACAAGCCTGCGTAGTCTCCTGTTGGGATTTGGCGATACCGTGCTGATTGGTGAGCATGGCAATCCCTGGGTGATAACGCTGCGCGGTGGCTATCGAGGCGATCGTTCCAACTCCGCACCATCCCATCCTGAAGCTGGAGTCGGTACAACCTTCAACGTGTTTAGCTCAAATAACACAGGAGGAATTTTCGGCGATCTAGGATCGGTCCAATTCGGAAACAACACTTCGGCCTCGTTTCTTGATCAGAAGTACACGTCAATGTCCGCCAACGCAGCGAAACTGTTTGGCGATCATAATGTGAAGTTCGGTTGGAATTTCCTCCGCACGCATGTCGACGGTGTCGAATCGCAGATTCTGAATCTTCAGCTGTTCTCAACAGTGAATGACTTTCTCGCGTTCGGTCCGATTAACTCCGGCTTCTTCACAGTGACGACAGCCGGCGGACTCACGCCTCAAGCGAATGAAATCCATTTGCGAAATAACTACAATGCGTTGTTCCTTCAGGATGATTGGAGGTTCTACAAGAATCTTACTCTGAACCTCGGTATGCGTTGGGATTACGACTCCGCGTTCCAGAAGAAAGAGAACATTTCTGCTCGCGTTGGTTTCTCATGGCAGGCAACGCCAACGACAGTTATACGCGGCCACGGTGGACGCTTCTACGATCAGTACCGGTTGGGTCTGACGCGAGACGTGCCGTTTTTTGGCGGCGCCGATCGTAGAGTCGTGCAGCCGTTCTCATTCCCCCGTGGATTCTTTGGAGTACCTACTCTCGCAGTCGCTGCAATCGACGCGTCGCTGTTTCCGGGAGGATTGTGCGTTTCGCCAAACCTTACTGATGCGCAGATCACTGCTTCACACGTAGCTTGCCCGGCGTCTTTCTCTGGCGGAGTACCGCAACTCTTCATCGGAATTGATCGCCTAAACCAGGTAGTGGCTTCGGGACACGCAGCTATTCCCGCAAATTCGGTAATCAACATTTCGAATATACAACAACTATCCGGACTCACTCCGCAGCAGTACGCCGACGCAGCCAGTGTTGCAGTCGGCAAAGCGGCCGGTTTCTTTTTCTGGGGTCCGTTTGGCACGTTGACACATGCAGCGATTCCCGCACAGATCCTGCCTACGAGTATCGACAACACTTTCAACACGCCATTCACTAACAGTTTTAGTATTGGCGTGCAGCAGGAGATCGCCAAAGAGTTTGTGGTTACTGCGGATTACTATCATCGCAACATGCATAACCTGTTGGGGGTGAGGGAATCGAACATCTCCTTCACGTCACGTACGGGAGCCCGAACGTTCCTGCCTCCGTTTTCTGCTGGAGCCATCAATACCTTCGGTCCGTGGTACAAAGGTAATTACAACGGACTAGTCATTGCCTTTAACAAGCGAATGAGCCGCCATTTCACTCTGAACGGCAACTACGCTTACGCACGCGAGACCGATAACCAACTAGGCATCAATACGCTTCCTTCAGACAGCTTTATCGGAATTGCACCGTTAGTCTCAAGTGTTGAGAACGGGGTCTTAATGACCAATGCCAACGGTTCATACGTGAGAACGAATGGCAGGGTGGTTCAGCAGGCGAACACTTTCGTTTATGGCCCCGATCGTGACAAGGGGCCATCTGATTTGTCGGTGGCTCATACCTTTCAGCTTAACGGATTGTGGGCCCTTCCCTGGCAGATACAGTTGAGCGGCATCTTTCGCGTGCAGAGTGGTTTTCGCTACAGCCGCACGGGAACGAATGTCGATCCTGACGGTGATGGAACCTTCAACGGCATCGATCTCGTTCCTGGTCGCAATGCTTTTACGTCACCTGATTTCGTGAATCTCGATATGCGATTTGCCAAGCGATTTAATTTAGGCGAACGCGCAAAACTCCAGGTACTGTTCGAGTTCTTCAACATATTCAATCGGCAGAATCCTGCTGCGGTTGAGACAACACCTTCGAATGCCAATCTCGTTTTTGGTTCGCTGAAACAGGTGCTGCCCGGACGCGAAGGTCAGTTTGGAGTAAGACTCGAATTCTAAATCAATTAATGGCCTACTTCGTCGATTGATACCAATGCAAGGCGTCAAGTGCGAAACATAGTGCATGCCTGCCGCCTTCGCAGTCGCGAATGTAGTGTTAAGTTTTTCGGCAGGACCTTCTACTCGACTGCGTCTACAAGACGGGTCATCTTTCAATCCTGATGTGCTGAGATTGATCATGACTCGACACTATCCCGACCTGGCGGGTACTGGCTGTTTGCTGCTACTAAGATTTCGAAGCCCGCCGCTAATACGGCCAAGTCATTAGGAGCTATCTGATGAACATTGAGCGTTCGGTTTTTGGGATATTGCTGTGCCTGATCGTCTCCTTTGTTGCCTCTGCACAGGGAACACGTTTGCTTCGCCATCCGACCGTTAGTCGTGACTCGGTAGCATTTGAATATGCCGGCGACCTATGGATCGTCTCTCGATCCGGTGGTACTGCACGTCGGCTCACTTCAACGCCTTCAGTTGAGATCGATCCCTTCTTCTCACCGGATGGCTCGCAGATAGCTTTTAGTGCAACCATTGCCGGAAACACAGATGTCTACGTTGTATCTGCTTCCGGTGGTGATCCAAAGCGGCTTACTTATCATCCTGCCATTGACCGCGTTCGAGGATGGTCACCGGATGGACGTCGCGTGATCTTCGCTTCTGGTCGCGACACCGCTCCGCCGCAGTCATATGTCCGACTTTGGAGCGTGAGTGTTGATGGAGGATTTCCTGAACCACTGCCCATGCCCCGTGCTTTTAGTGGATCGTATTCACCCGACGGTCGTCGCGTGGCTTATGAAGAGATGAATACAGTCTTCATTCCTGACTGGTACGAGACCAGCATGTGGCGTCACTATCGTGGTGGCCGAACTCATCCGGTTCTGATAATGAATCTGGCCGACTACTCGGTAGAAAAACTTCCCTGGACCAACAGCAACGATACGCTGCCTATGTGGATCGGAAAAACGATCTACTTTCTTTCGGATCGTAATTTCACGACAAATCTATTCGCCTACAACACTGATTCAAAACAAGTCAAACAACTCACTCATCACGACGACTTCGATGTCATGACTGCCTCCGCTGGTCCTGATGCGGTTGTTTATGAACAGGCTGGCTATATATATCTTGTCGACGCTGCGTCCGGAAAAGAGCAAAGACTAAACATTCAAGTGGCCGGAGATTTGCCCTGGGCGCGACCGCAGTTCAAGAAAGTGGCAAGCATGATCCGCAATGCCACACTTTCGCCGACAGGAGTACGCGCAGCATTCGAAGCGCGTGGAGAAATCTTTACGGTTCCCGCTGAAAAAGGCGATTACCGAAATTTGACGCAGAGTTCCGGGTCACATGAACGAAATCCGGCATGGTCACCTGATGGGACTCAACTCGTCTGGCTCTCTGACGCGAGCGGTGAATACCAACTTATGTTTGGCGACCCACTCGGCCTGACTACGCCAAAAGCCATCAAGTTGCCCTCAACGGCTTTCTTTTCAGCACCAGTCTGGTCACCTGACGGAAGCCAAATCCTGCTTCAAGACAATCACCGTAATCTTTGGACCATCGAGATACCCAGCGGCAATGCCACGAAGATTGATACGGACGATTACCCTGATCCAACCCGGTCATTTGACGCTACATGGTCTCCGGATTCGAAGTGGATCACTTATTCAAAAAACTTGCCGAGTCATCTGCGCGCGATCTTCGTTTATTCATTGTCTGACAAGAAATCGCACCAGATCACCGACGGCCTCGCAGATTCAATTTCACCAGCATTCGATGCGGGTGGTAAGTATCTCTACTTCATGGCGAGCACAAACTTTGGGCCCAGCACTGGCTGGCTGGAGATGAGCTCAATCGATCGTCCTGTGCGCCGGGCTATTTATCTAACCGTTCTCAGCGCAACGGAACCGTCGCCGCTTTTACCGGAGACCGGGGATGAGCCACCCAAACCGCCTGAGGGCACGCCTCCGCAACGACCACCGGCCGCTCCGCCTGCGGTCGCAGTACGGATCGATTTTGATGGAATAACGCAGCGAATTCTCTCGATCAGTGTTCCACCTGGAGAATATGGCAACCTGGCCGCAGGTGCTGCGGGCAGCTTTTATTACACCGAACCGACTGTATCGGGACAACCATCACTTCGATTGCAGAGATACCAGATCAAAGATCGAACCGCTGCGCCGTTTCTTGAAGGCATTAGATCGTATTCACTTTCAAACGACAGGAAGAAACTTCTATACCAGGGCGTCGCTCCGAACACCTGGGGCGTTGTGCCAACTGATCGGCCGGCTCCGGTTAAGGTCGGCGACGGTCCACTTAATGTTGCGCAACTTGAGATGCGAGTCGATCCTCGCGCCGAGTGGGAACAGATTTATCGCGAGAACTGGCGAATTCAGCGAGAGTACTTCTACGATCCAAAATTCCACGGAAACGACTGGCAGTCAATTTACGACAAGTATAAAGCGCTGCTTCCTTACGTTGGCCATCGAGCCGACCTTAATTATTTGGTGGCTATGGTCGGCGGCGAGCTTACCGTGGGCCACTCGTACATGCTTGGCGCTGGAGACATTCCAGCCGAAGATCCTGTCTCAGTCGGCATGCTAGGTGCTGACTTCACGATTGAGAACGGACGTTATCGAATCAAGCGAATCTATACAGGGGAGAACTGGAACCCTGATTTGCGAGCGCCACTGAGCGCTCCCGGAATCCAGGTGAATGAAGGCGACTACCTTCTTGAAGTAAACGGCCAGGCCCTCGCTCCGCCGACGAATCTCTTCAGCGTTTTCGAAGGTACCGCTAATAGGCAGACCCTAATCCGCGTGGGGAAGAATCCGTCCGCCGAGGGTTCACGTGTGATTACAGTGGTTCCAGTTGCAAACGATGATGGACTGCGAACTCGAGCATGGATAGAAGACAACCGCCGGCTCGTTGACAAACTTTCCAATGGTCGCCTGGCTTATGTTTGGCTTCCTAATACTGCCGGTCCCGGTTATACATCTTTCACTCGTTATTACTACGCCCAGCAGGATAAAGAAGGCGCGATCATTGACGAACGCTACAACCACGGCGGTCAGGTTGCTGATTACATTGTCAACGAGTTGGATCGGAAACTGATGGGATACTTCGTACAACGCGATGGCCAACCAGCGACTTCGCCTACGGCAGGAATCTACGGACCGAAAGTAATGATCATCAACGAGTCGGCTGGCTCAGGTGGCGACGCGCTTCCGTATATGTTCCATCAAAGGAAACTCGGACTGATGGTTGGCAAGCGCACGTGGGGCGGATTAGTTGGAACCCTTGGAGTTCCGGCGATAATCGATGGCAACGGTATCACTGCACCTATTCTGGCCTTTTACGATTTATCCGGTAAATGGGCGGTAGAGAATGAAGGCGTCTCCCCAGACGTTGAGGTTGAGTACACTCCGGCGGCGGTAATCAATGGTCACGATCCACAGATCGAGCGCGCGGTGCAGGAAGCAATGAGATTGTTGGAGCAGAATCCGGTGCGACGAGTGCCGCGCCCGGCTCCAATTGATCGCGTGTCGAAGCCTCGACCATAGTCTCGTACGACAGGCTGCGAGCCTGTCGTTGGCTGATGAATTAAAGAAGGTGCGGCCTTGCCTCAAAAGTATTGCCCAGGGTGTTTCTGCTTTGCCTTTGCGTTGTGAGGCAGCGGCTTTGCCCTGCCGATGCGGGTGATAACGCAATTTGGGCTACGCCCTTGAGGCTTGGCTTCCGAATAAACGCCTGAGTTAGAGCCGACGAAGGCGTAGCCTGATTTTCAACGAGAGAAATACGGCGGGGCAGAGCCGGCGCCTCACAACGGTAGGCAAAGCAAAACGCAGATCAAGGATTACCTGCGACACACAGGTGAAAGCCAAGTCGACAATTGAGCCCGACAAGATCAAATCATTCCTGGGAGACGCTCGATGATTAATCGAAGCTTACGTAGTCTAATCAAACTCGTCGCGTTCATCCTTATTGCTTTTCCCGGGCTGGTCCAGGCGCAGACTCAGCCACCGGATCCGCCTGTGGGCTTCGACAAAATCGAACAAATGATTCCAATGCGCGATGGTGTGAAACTGCACACGATAATTTATGCGCCAAAGTCTCACACCGGATCATTGCCGATCCTGTTCAACCGAACACCGTACGGCATCGACGGTATGTATCGCGTGTTTCCGAGCGGCATTTTAAAGGAGTTAATCGACGATCCTTTTATCTTTGCGTTTCAGGACATTCGGGGCCGCTTTAAGTCGGAAGGTCAATTCGTGATGTTGCGGCCACTGCGTGACGCAAGTAATGCGAAAGCTATAGATGAAACGACTGACACTTACGACACGATAGACTGGATGATCAAGAACGTACCTGATAACAACGGCCGCGTGGGAATGTTTGGCACATCATATCCGGGCTGGTTGGTTGTTATGGCAGTGCTCGAACCACACCCTGCTTTGAAAGCTGTCATCGAAGAAGCGACGCCTGCAGATATGTTTCTCGGCGACGACTTTCATCACAACGGTGCGTTCCGACTTACCTATGGTTTCGAATATTGCTATGCACTCGAAACGTCGAATCTAACAAGCAACTTCAAATTTGATCGATACGACACTTATCAATGGTATTTGCAACTTGGACCGCTCTCGAATGTAGACGAAAAATACTTCCACGGAAAAATTCCGACTTGGAATAACTTTGTCTCTCATCCGAACTACGATGAGTTCTGGCAGCAGCAAGCGTTGGTCAACCAGCTTAAAAAAGTGACTGTGCCTATCATCCACGTCGCCGGCTGGTGGGATCAGGAAGACTTCTACGGTCCTGTCAAGGCCTATGAAGTTTTGGAAAAGACCGATAACAACCACGTCAATCATCTTGTTGCCGGCCCCTGGAATCACGGGGGTTGGAATCGTCCGACCGGCGACAAAATGCTGAACATCGATTTTGCCAGCCCGGTTAGCCAATATTTTCGCTCGGATATCCTGCATCCCTGGTTTGCCTATTATCTAAAGGACAAAGGACAGCTGAAACAGCCGGAGGCTTTGACATTCGAGACGGGCACGAACAAGTGGAGTTCGTTTGATGCGTGGCCGCCACGTGACAACATTACCCAACGTAAACTTTACATTCGGGAAAAGGGCAAACTGTCATTTGAGCCTCCGTCCGAATCAAAGGACGAATTCGATAGCTATGTTTCCGACCCGGCTCATCCCGTTCCATACAGGCCGCGTCCGATCGAACCAACTTATAATCCTGCGGACCAAGGTGGATCGCGCTGGTCCACATGGCTGCTCGAAGATCAACGGTTTGTTGAGAATCGTTCGGATGTGCTCACATGGGAAACGGAAGCGCTTACTGAAGACACGGTGATTGCCGGCAATATTGTGGCCCATCTGTTCGCGTCGACTTCAGGAACAGATAGTGATTGGGTTGTAAAGCTCATCGATGTCTACCCAGAGAGTTATCCCAAAGATCCGACGATGGGTGGTTACCAATTGATGATTGCTAATGAGATTCTCCGCGGACGGTTCCGTAACTCGTTTACCCGGCCGGAGCCGATTCCCGCAAATCGTCCAGTTAAGTACACGATCGATCTACATACTGCTAACCATGCGTTTCTTAAAGGACACCGGATAATGGTGCAAGTTCAAAGCACATGGTTTCCACTCTACGATCGTAATCCGCAGACGTTTGTGCCCAACATCTTCGCAGCGAAAGAGTCTGACTTCCAATCAGCAACGCAGAAAGTGTTTCGATCAGGAGTGCACGCGTCTTACATTGAGTTACCAGTTCTGATTAAGTGACAGTTTTGTTCGTGTATTTAGTGTGATTCGCGGATCGTTCGTTTTGGAAGCCTAAGACAATCCACGAATCACACGAATTAACACGAAAAGAATTACATATGAAATCCGACAAGCACGTAATAACGCGACGTGATCTGCTTAAGCGGACGGGCGTCGCAGCCGCCGGCCTCGCGACTGCGCCGATGTTCAATCGTGGACGCTTCCAGCTTTTCGCAAATTCACCGACCGAATATTCCTCAAAATCGGTTGAACTGATCGGAAGAACCACAGTGATTGACATGCTGAGTGTCATGACGCTCGATTTCGACAAGGAAGCCAAATGGTTCAAGAACCCTGAACTCTTTACCTCAGCCGATCTGCAGCCATACCTCGATTCGAATATCAACGTCTTTCATCAATCGATTGGCATCGGTGGTCCTGAGGCTTATGAGAACGCACTCCAATACTTCGCGCATTGGAATGGCTTTATCGCAAACGATGTGGCTCACTTCATGCGCATCGGCAGCGTGGCAGATCTGAAACGCGTCAAGAGGTCGGGCAAGGTAGGGATTCTGCTGGGACTGCAAAACTCTGAACACTTCCGTCGTCCTGATGATGTGGATTTCTTTCGTGGACTTGGTCAACGAGTTTCTCAATTGACCTATAACGCGCGAAATCTAATAGGCAATGGTTCAACTGAACGCCGAGACGAGGGCATCTCGGATTTTGGCGTTGCCATCATCGAACGAATGAACAAAGTAGGCATGGCCGTCGATGTATCACATTGTGGAGACCGCACTACGCTCGAAGCGTTTGAGATTTCGAAGAAACCGGTGTTGATTACTCACTCTAATTGTCGCGCGTTGGTTCCTGGTCACCCGCGTTTGAAGACCGATGAAGCTATCAAGAAGGTGGGGCAGGCTGGAAGCGTCATGGGAATTACCGGAGTAAGAATGTTTGTGAAGGGCGATGAACCAACTACCGTAGAACACGTTCTCGATCATTTTGATTACGTACGAAAACTGATTGGGCCAGAGCACCTCGGTGTGGGAAGTGATATCGATTTATGGGGCTATGACGCGATGCCTCCTGAACTCAACAAGAAACTTCGTGCCAGTTACAAAGGGAGTTACGCCTTCCGTGAGAAGATCGACATCGAAGGTTTGAACCACCCAAAACGCATGTTTGATCTAACGGAAGGACTCATACGCCACAAATACAGCGACGCAGATATTGAGGGTATTCTGGGCGGTAACTTTGAGCGGGTTCTTACCGAGATCTGGTCGGTTTAATAAAAACTTTCAGGAGTAGTAATCATGACAAGATTGATTGCTGTGCTGATGATTGCCTTATTGGTTGGGCTTAGCGTTTTTGGACAGGTCCCCGAGAAGTCTCCGCTGGTTAAGAAAGAAGCACCTGGAACTTCGGCAACGCCTGCACAGCAAACTCAGCCTCACGAGATGACGGCCACAGATGTGGAGAGTTTTCTGGATGGACTAGTTCCGCTACAAATCGCCAAGGACAACATCGCCGGTGTGACGATCTCTGTCGTTAAAGATGGCAAATTGCTCTTCGCAAAAGGCTATGGTTACGCGGACGTTAAAAACAAGAAACTGGTCTCATCACAAGAGACGTTGTTTCGTCCGGGTTCGATTTCGAAGCTCTTTACCTGGACCGCTGTCATGCAATTATTTGAACAGGGAAAACTTGATCTTGATAAGGACGTGAATACTTATCTCGACTTCAAAATTCCTGAAGCGTTCGGCAAGCCGATCACGCTCAAAAACATAATGACGCACACGCCTGGTTTCGAAGAGCAGATCAAAGATCTGTTCGCAGAGAATTCAAGTAGTCCCAATCTCGGGCAGTATTTGAAGGCACATATACCGGATCGCATTTACCCGCCAGGCACCGTGCCGGCCTATTCGAACTACGCGACTGCTCTTGCGGGTTACATTGTGGAGCGCGTCTCCGGTCATCCTTTTGACCAGTACATCGCGGACAATATCTTCAAACCGCTTCACATGGACCACTCGTCGTTTAGTCAACCACTACCATCGAATCTTGCTCCATTGATGTCCGGTGGTTACCGGCTCGGGTCCGACGACCCGCAGCCGTTCGAAGTGGTAAACCCATTTCCAGCAGGAAGTCTAAGCAGCTCCGCAACCGACATGGCGCAATTCATGATGGCGCATTTACAAAATGGGCAATTGGCCGACGCCAGAATACTGAAACCTGAGACAGCTCAGTTGATGCATAGCAGGTTGTTTGGCCTGGATGACGGAACGAATGCAATGTGCTATGGCTTTTACGAAGAGTCTCGAAACGGTCAACGAATCATTGGACACGGAGGTGACACTGTCTACTTCCACAGTGATCTGCATCTCGTGCTCGATAAGAACACCGGCTTCTTCGTTTCGTACAACAGTGCCGGGCAAGGGGGGCAAGGGAGATTAGACCTTTGGCACGCGTTCCTCGATCGGTATTTCCCGTACACGCCCGCCGCAGCTACTTCCTCGACTGCCAAAGAGGATGCAAAGACCGTCTCGGGCACATATATGCTAAGTCGGCGCAGCGAACATTCATTTCTTAAGACTGCTTCATTGCTTGGACAGTTCGCAGTTTCACCTGTTGACGACGGCGACATTGAAGTTCCACAACTTACGGGGCCAAATGGTAAGCCAAAGCGCTGGCAAGCCATCGGTCCGATGACATTTCGTGAGCGGGATGGTCAGGACAAACTGATTTTCAAACCCGATCAGAACGGGCAGATGATGTTGGTTCTGCCATATCCCTTCTTTGTGGGTCAACGAATCGGTATTGGCCAAAATGGAAAATTCCTGACAACTGTGTTGGGAGTCTCGCTCGGCCTCATGTTGCTGACGTTGATACTTTGGCCCATCGCGTGGTTTGTGCGACGACACTTCGGTCGAAAATTAGAACTAACGCCAAGGGAATGGTGGATACGCATTCTTGTTCGAGTTGTCTTCGCACTGGACCTGATCTTTATCGCCGCCTTGCTGGGACTTGCAACGTATGGGCTGACACACCTTGAGGTGTTTAGCGATCGAGGCACACTATGGTTCCATTTGATTCAGGTCATAGGTGTGCTGGGCGCCGTCGGCACTCTGATCGTCCTGATCAATGCTATCTCGACCTGGGCCGGCAAACGCTGGAGCATCTGGATGAAATTGCAGGCGACCATTTTGCTGCTTGCTTGTTTCGGCGTCCTGTGGTTCGCTTTCGCAGGAAATCTCTTGCACTTCAGCTCGACGTATTGAGAGTTGTCGCAGGGTGCAGAGCCCGACTGTCAAGGAGGGCTCGGTGGCACAGTCATCACGTTACGTTGTTGAGCCCTCCTTGACAGTCGGGCGCCACCAACGGCGACACTAAATGAACCCCATGCAAGGAACCGCAACAACTAAGATGACATCAAGAAGTAAACCAGATATCAGAACGATCACCAGACTGGTTCCACCAAGTGGGAATCTCGTTCAAGGGCAATCGGAGTTAGCCATTAGTCCACAGCTTGCGCAAGCAGCAAGTGAATTAATCCATGCGAGTAGAAACCATTACAGTCCAGCGGAGGGTGTGAGCGAACTTCGTGAAGCTGTCGCTAAGAAAATCGCACTCTTCAATAACCTCAAAGTCGATCCAAACGCAAGTCCTTTACAGTTGCTGATTACTCCGGGGGCGACAGCGGCGCTAATTGCCGTCGCCCATACCCACTTGAAGAATGCGTCCGCGTTGGTTTTCGAACCTTATTACCCGTATCACCGGCGGATTCTCGACGAATTGGGTGGTGCATCAAATGTGTTTCCTTTACATGGTCCGAATCTCGAGCTTGATTTAAACGAGCTACGACGGAGCTGTCTTGAGTGGAAGAACCGCGAGCGCTTTCCACTGCGAGCCATCATTGCCTGCAGCCCAGCGAATCCAACAGGAAAAGTATTTACACGCGATGAACTCGACGGGATCGCTGCGATATGTCAGGAGCTGGATCTCCTCTGTATCGCTGACGAAGTCTACGAGCATCACGCTTTGGCTGAGAAACCGCATATTTCGATGGCCTCGTTGGATGGAATGTGGGAGCGGACAATTACCGTCAATTCATTTTCCAAATCGTGGAATATCTCGGGTTGGCGACTCGGATATGTCTATGGCGACCCTAAACTGATTGCTCCGCTCAACAATGCAAACAATGTCTTTTACGTCTGTTCGCCAACACCGCTTCAACTCGCTCTCGCACAAGTGCTGATGGCTGATCCTGATTACTACCGACGGTTGCGAGACAGATTTGCTACGAAACGAACAGTGGCAGTAGAGGCTCTGATAAATGCTGGGTTCCAGGTTTATGAATCAGGATCGGCATTCTATGTGTGGGCGCGGATTCCTGAACGTTACGAAGATGCGGTTGAGTTCAATGAGATGTTGTTAGCGAACGGTGTCGCAGCCGTGCCGGGAAGCGCGTTTGCTGACAGCGACGAGCATCGGAACTACATGCGTCTGTGCATCGCGCGTGAAGATGACGTGCTGCAGGGAGCGCTTGAAAAAATTCAGAATGCGGTAAGAGCGACGGTGCGCAAATAGATTCTCTTTCAATCTCGGCGCTTCGTGTGAAGTCCTCAAAATCTTTTGTGATGTTTCGTGTGATTCGTGGATCGTGGTTTTTTACGCGGACCAAAAACGATCCACGAATCACGCTAAAATCATGAACAAGCGTGTGAACAGATGCGATCGACTTCATCAAAAAAACCAATTCTCATTCTATTCCTGCTCGCGTTCGCGATCAGTGGTCTAGCTCAAACAACTCCAAAGCCGAAGCCCGCACCAGCCAGCTGGCGCCCACTGATCGGTGAGTACGTTCATGACAACGACACTGTGACTATTCTCGAGAACGATGGCGCACTTCAGGCGCTATTTAATCGGGCGCATCGTCAAACACTGAAGCCGAGCTCGAGGGATAAGTTTCAATCTGAATCAAACTCGACACCCGTAGTCTTCACACGGGACTCGCGCGACAAGGTAACGCAAGTGCAGATCGGAACGATCGCATACAAGCGGCGGCCGCTCGGGCCAGAAGAAGGATCGAACCAACTTCGCGTTGAACCGTTACGACCTGTGCCAGCTCTGATCAAAGAGGCACGGGCTGCTCAGCCGCCCGAGGAAACCGGAGATTTTTTGCCAACGGATTTAGTCGAACTCAGAAAACTGGATCCAACAATTAAGCTCGAAATCCGCTACGCCACCACAAACAACCTTTTCGGGACCGTCTTCTATTCTGAGCCTCGCGCCTTCATGCAGCGGCCAGCAGCCGAAGCTGTGGTTCGTGCCAATCGAAGACTGAAGGCATCCGGTTATGGGTTGTTGGTTCACGATGCTTATCGGCCATGGTATGTAACCAAGGTGTTTTGGGATGCGACGCCGGAAGACAAGAAGAAGTTTGTCGCTGATCCGTCGAAAGGCTCGCGGCACAATCGTGGCTGTGCGGTTGATATAACGTTGTACGACCTTAAGACCGGAAGACCGATAGAGATGGTAAGCACTTACGATGAAACGACTGATCGCGCTTATCCTGACTATCCCGGCGGCACGTCTCTACAGCGCTGGCATCGCGATCTGTTGAGAGCTGCAATGGAGTCAGAAGGGTTTACAGTATACGAAGCTGAGTGGTGGCACTTCGATTACAAAGACTGGCAGAAGTATCGCATCGGGAATGTGGCGTTCGATCAGATTGGCCGAAGGTGATATCTTGCGATCTTCTTATGTGATGTGATTGCTTCGTGTGTTTCGTGTGTTTCGTGGATCGTGCCCTTTGTACATGGGAAGAGACGATCCACGAAATCACACGAAACAACACGAAACACGGAAAGTAGCAAGGATAGAACAATGGATCTGACCGACGTAAAACATCTCTTCGACTACACAGAGTGGGCCAATGAGCTGGCAATGGAGGCGGCGGGCAAATTACCAAACGACCAACTGCGTCGAGATTTCGGTATCAGTCATAAATCAATCTTTGGAACCTTGTTGCACATGGCCGGCGCCGAATGGATTTGGCTGGAACGATGGAATGGAAGGTCCCCTGCGAAGGCTGAAGCGTGGTCTCAATGGACGACTGATTCATGCGCCGACCTCCCAACGTTGAAAGAACGATGGAATGGTGTCATTCACAATCGAAATAGATATGTCTCACAGTTGGCTGATTCGAATTTGACGGACGAGCTGGCATTTAAACTTCTCAGCGGCGATCCGAGTTCCATGCGGCTCGTTCATCAGATGCAGCACGTGGTCAATCACTCGACAATGCACCGCGGCCAAGTTGTTGGGATGATCCGTCAATTAGGAATCGATCCTCCATCAACTGATCTGCTTTTCTACGTGCGTCGAGATATATCGCCGAAGTGATCAATACACAGAAACTGGCTCCGCACTCCGGAGGAGTGAGATGTCTATAGATCGCGAACAACGAAAGATCAGGCACTCCTTTAGGAGTGCGATGTTCTGCCAGCAAATACCTCGAAGCCAGTTATTTCGCGCATTCCAAATTTAAGAGCTACAACTCCATACAACGACATGGCACTCCTAAAGGAGTGCCCGGTCTTTCGTTGTTCGCGATCTATAAACATGTCACTCCTCCCGGAGTGAGGACAAACTAAGAGGACGAATGCATGATGCATCACCTTGTGTCACTCGCAGGCTTCATAATCTTTGTAGCAATTTGCTGGTTGCTCTCTATTAACCGACGAGGAGTTGCCTGGAGAACGATCGCCTGGGGCGTCGCACTTCAACTTCTTCTTGGTTTGATCATCTTTCGTCTACCTGTTTCCCATCGAATCTTGATTTGGCTTAACGACGCCGTACTCGCATTACTTAGTGCTTCGAAGAGCGGTTCAGTCTTTCTTTTTGGACCACTGGCGGCGGGCCCTGGTGAGCCGGGATCGATTGGCTTCATTCTTCTCTTTCAAGTCCTGCCCGTCGTCATTTTCTTTTCAGCGGTGACGTCGATGCTATATCACCTTCGCGTCCTGCAGATTTTCGTGCGCCTCTTCGCCAAACTATTCCATCGGACTATGCGAATCAGTGGCGCCGAGTCACTCTGTGGCGCTGCGAACATCTTTGTCGGAATCGAATCTGCCCTCGTCATACGACCTTATCTCCCAAAGATGACACGTTCTGAGTTGCTACTGGTTTTGACAACCGGCTTAGCGACAGTGGCCTCAAGTTCGCTGGGCGTCTATGTCGCATTCATGACTGGAGTTTTTCCACAGATTGCCGGGCACCTGCTGTCCGCTTCCATCGTTGCCATTCCTGCGTGTGTAGTCGTGGCGAAGTTGCTCCTACCTGAGACGGAGATACCTGAAACGCTTGCCGAAGTCCCACCAGACGATGAGTCAACGCGCTCAAAGAACTTGATCAGTTCGATCGTCGAAGGAGCTATGGAGGGATTGAAATTGGCAGCTGGGATTTCGGCATTACTGATTGCCGTGCTTGGACTGGTTGCACTTTTCGATAAGGTGCTGGGGAGTTTGAGTTCCTGGCTGGGTATGGCTGAACCGCTTTCGCTAATCAGAATGTTGAGTTGGCTTTTCTATCCGTTCGCTTTTCTCCTTGGAGTCCAACGCAGCGATGTCCCTATCGCGGCCCGTCTGTTGGGAGAACGAGTCATTCTTACTGAGGTCGTCTCCTATAATCATCTCGCACAGTCAATCTCGAGTGGCCAGATCACAGATCCACGTACTGTAGTGATTCTGAGTTACGCGCTTTGCGGATTTGCGCACGTTGCGGCTGTAGCAATCTTCGTTGGTGGTACTGCAATACTGGCTCCCTCTCGCCGTGACGACCTTGCGAGTTTGGGTTTGCGAGCACTTCTAGCGGCGACGCTTGCAACATTGATGACCGGATGTGTGGCGGGAATCTTCAGCAGCGGTGAAGGAGTGATGTTGTTAACCACACGTTGAACTCAGTCATTTGCCAATGGTTGAACGGCCATGTGCAATGCGGCGACGCGTGGTGATACTCGAACGTAAATAGGGGATCGTCGGAGTTGGTGAGACTTCGATTTGAGACGTAACTGATACCAGGGTCGAATATTTCTTGAGTATTAATGCAGTAATCTTCTTATTAACGATCTCCCAATAGTCTGTCTCGTTAGGATAGTTCGTAAGAAACATCTCGATGTCTTTCGCTATCAAACGAAAATCCGGATAGTCACTCACTGCCATGTTTGCTCTGTAAGAATACTTGACGCTGATGTTCAGGTTGTTTTGACCTTGATGGTCGACTTTGAAGTCCTTAATTGAAAACGAGAATTCTTCAACAAGATGGTTACCTTGAGGCCGAGCTTGTCTTGCCTCGACCTGCGGTGCCGACTCGACAATGATTGGAGTCAGGCAAAGAGTTACAGTGGCAATCATCAATAGATGAGGAAGCTTACGCAGAATCATCTGGAAGATCTCGCTTCTGGGAGAAATAGACGAGCATACTCAGAAGCAAGATATCAAAGCCCCCGCAGATTACACAGCATCAATTCAGTGCTAACATTCCTGTTCCCTCAGCTGACAATTCCCATGAAAAAGATGCAAAAAATCAGGAGGAACAATGTATTCAAAC
Source organism: Pyrinomonadaceae bacterium (assembly GCA_036006355.1). Taxonomy (GTDB): domain Bacteria; phylum Acidobacteriota; class Blastocatellia; order Pyrinomonadales; family Pyrinomonadaceae; genus PSRF01. The sequence goes on from DASYPT010000119.1 coordinate 22,540, forward strand.
GGGAGCAATGAGCCAAGTGTTTGGAAGGGATTAGCAGCGGGAGCGATCGGTGGAATCGTCGCATCATGGGTGATGGAGGAGTTTCAATCAGCCTGGATGAAAGTGGCCAAGAACCTACAATCGCAAAATGGTTCAAACGAAAGAGAGAACGGTAACGAAGAGCCGGCTACGGTGAAAGCCGCAGAAAAGGTTTCGGAAACGCTCTTCGACCATAGTCTGCAAAATGATGAAAAGGGGTGGGCGGGTAACGCCGTGCATTACACCACTGGCGGAACATCGGGTGCTGTTTACGGGTTGGTCGCAGAGTTCGCTCCGGCAGTTACGGTAGGAGCAGGAGTTCCTTTTGGTACTGCGGTATGGCTGGGCATTGACGAGGCAGCAGTGCCGCTTTTAGGACTTGCCAAGGGACCTACCGAGTATCCAGTTTCGACTCACGCCTATGCTCTCGCTTCGCATTTTGTTTATGGCGTAACTACCGAGGTTGTGCGTCGTGCTTTGCGAAGTGGTGTTCTGAGATGATCATGATCTTCTGTTGGGAGACTTGCTTGGATGCAGTCAGTACCGCCTCAACTTTGATTTCAGATTTAAGATGTCAGATTTAAAATTATTTAATGATAGTAAGCCATCGCTTCAATCTGAAATCTAAAATTTGAAATCTGAAATCAAAGTTGAGGTGGTACTGACTGCATCCAAGTGAGGAGCCGAGTCGCGCAGTGCACTCTGCATTGGTCTGAGGACAATTCCGGATGAAGCCACAACCATTGAACCGCGCTGATCTCGACAAGCTCCAGCGCGACACGTTCAGTTACTTCCTTCACGAAACTAACCTTAAGAATGGTTTGGTTCCCGACAACACGCGGAAGGGTTCACACTCAAGCATCGCTGCAATCGGTTTAGGACTTGCGGCGTATCCAATCGCCGTTGAACGCCAGTTCATCTCGCGTGAAGAAGCTTCCGAACGTGTGCTCACAAACCTAAGTTTCTTTTGGACCAGCGAGCAAAGCAAGTCACCCGATGCAACTGGTTACAAAGGTTTCTACTATCACTTTCTTCATATGGATACCGGTCGTCGCGCGTGGGAATGTGAACTCTCAACTATCGACACTACGATCCTGATTGCGGGCACGCTTTCATGTGCCACTTACTTCGATCGCGATACGGAACAGGAATACGAAATTCGTAAGCTCGCTGAAGATCTCTATCGTCGCGTCGATTGGAAATGGGCAGTCGATAAGAATGGAAAGGTATCGATGGGGTGGAAACCCGAGTCCGGCTTCCTTCCTTATTCCTGGGAAGGACACAATGAAGCACTACTGCTTCACGTCCTGGGCCTCGCTTCTCCAACATCTCCTCTACCCGAAGAATGCTATCGAGCCTTCACTTCGACCTACGAATGGAAGGAAATCTACGGTCGCGAACTTCTCTATGCTGGACCATTGTTCATTCATCAACTTTCTCACTGTTGGATCGACTTCCGTGGAATTCAAGACGAGTTCATGCAAGAGAAGGGAATTGATTATTTCGAGAACAGTCGTCGCGCGACTTACACGCAACAAGAATACGCAGTCAGAAATCCGCTCGGCTTCAGAGGTTACAATGAAAATATATGGGGCATCACAGCTTCCGATGGCCCTGGCCCCGCAGTGCTGAAGGTTGACGGAATCGAGCGGCGCTTTTTTGATTATGAAGCACGAGGCGCACCTTACGGACCGGATGACGGCACGATCGCACCATGGGCGGCTGTTGCCTCATTGCCATTCGCACCTGAGATCGTCTTGCCGACCTTGCAGACTTTTAATGACGTCTATCCAGAGATGACGAGCAAGTATGGATTCAAGTGCAGCTTCAATCCAACATTCATAGGTGAAGACGAAAATGGAAGAGGATGGATCTCTAAAGGCTACTACGGGCTCGATCAGGGACCGGTCGTAATCATGATCGAAAACTATCTCACGGGGTTTTTATGGGCCCTGATGAAAAAATGTCCGTATGTAAGCGACGGTTTAAATCGTGCTGGCTTCAGTGGTGGGTGGTTGGATTAAGACCTCTGAGTCGTAATGTCCGATATGCTTTAGCTTATCGTGAGTCGCCCAACACGAACGATTGAGGTATGTTTAGCTCCACACTTAAAGATCGTTCGTGTTGGGCGACTCACGACAAGCTAAAGCACATCGGACATCTTCATCGGCTTGGGCGACAAGGAGGTTACAAGCATGATTTATCGTCTGCAGGTTGGTATATCGGTATTGTTGGTGACTCTGTTGGTCTCGCTGTCAGCAATAAGCCGAAGTCAATCAAAATCAGAGCAAGCCCCGTTCTCCTACGATCAGCGAGCGCCTCTGGATTTTCGCGAGGCCGGCGTTGAGACTCTCTCCGATGCAACGGTTCATGACGTTTCCTACGCGAGTCCGAAGGGTGGAAGAGTTCCGGCGTACCTGGTTATTCCAAAAGCGCGCGGACCATTCGCGGCCATCGAGTTTGTTCATTGGGGCCAGGGTAACCGTACGGAGTTTCTTTCCGAGGCTTTGTTATACGCGAAGGCGGGAGTGATCTCTTTGATGATCGATGCTCCATACCGGCGTCCCGAGTGGGTGGCCGGACCCTCGTTCATGGACAATCCTCAAAAAGATTTTGATCTCTATACTCAGCTCGTCATAGATGCCAGACGTGGTTTGGATGTGTTGCTGTCGCGGTCGGATGTGGATCTGAAACGAGTCGCTTATGTTGGTCATAGCCTTGGCGCGACGTGGGGTGGCGCACTAGCCGGAGTTGATAAGAGAGTGAAAGCAGTTGCCCTGATGGGAGGACTGCCCAACATCACTGACTTCTCCGGTGACGATGAATATTCGAAAGACGTGCGGCAACAATACAAACCGGAACAGATTGCAAAATATGTTCAATTGATTGGTCCGATCGATCCGGAGAAGTTTGTGGGAAATGCAGCGCCTACGCACCTATTCTTCCAGTTTGCGCGTTGGGACCGGTTCATCTCTGCGGCTAATGCGAAAAGATATGAAACGGCGGCCTCACAACCGAAGGTTTCGAAGACGTATAACACAAGTCATGAATTCAACGATCTGCAGTCGTGGTGTGATCGAGTTGAATGGATAGGAAAGGAATTGCAACTGAGTAGCGGCATCCCGGCAGCGTGTAAGTAATTGCGATCGGTAGTGAATAGGACCTCTAGGACGTATTGGACCTATTCACTACTGACCACTGACTACTAACAACCTGTCTCACTCACTCCGCAGCGCCTCGAGCGGTTCGACTCGGCTCGCTCTTAATGCAGGAACCACACAGGCGATTAGTGCAGACATCAACAACAACAAGAACATCATCCCGAACGCGCGAACATCAATAGCGGGTACTCCAAATAAAGTGATCTGCATTGCACGCCGCACGAGGTAAGCTCCGATCAGTCCGATTAATCCTCCGATAACAGCCAGGACCGTTCCTTCTCTCAAAACCAAACCTATTACTCTCGAGCGCTGAGCACCAAGTGCGATGCGAAGACCAAATTCGTGAGTACGCTGCGCAACACCAAAAGACATGACGCCGTAAATCCCAACAGCTGCGAGCAGCAGACCTAACGCACCAAAGCACGCAAACAGGACTACGCTGAAGCGATCGATGGCCAACGTTTCGTTAACAATCTCGTCCACGGTTCTTGCGCCTCCCAACGGCATGTCGGGATCCACAGAGTTAACTGCAGCGGCGACACTCTTAAGAACTGCCTTCGGGTTGTTCTCAGTCTTCAGCACGATCGAGGATCGCAAGCGTGGACTCTGCCAGAACGGCACATCAATCTCGGGATATTCTTCACGCATACCTGCGCCACGAACGTTGTGAAACACGCCGATGATCTGGGTCTCTACAGGGGTTGGTTGCGACTCACCTGGTCTTGTTTCATAGAACACGATTCGTTGCGCCAGGGGATCTACATTCGGCAAGAAGCGATTTACGAAGTTTTCATTGACCATGGCCACGCGCGTACTCGTGTCAGTGTCGTGGTCGTCGATGGCCCGGCCCTTCGTAACACGCATTCCCAAAGTTTCAACATATCCGGCAGAAACCTGTTTCCAGGTTGATAAAAGACGTTCAGAAGGATTGGCGATCGGTTGGCCGACAATACTGAAGCGAACTTGGCCACTTGGGCCGGCGGCAGGAATCCCAGTCATCACTGCGGCGCTTTTCACGCCTGGAACAGCCTGAATCTTCTCCAGCATCTGTCGATAGTACGACTTAATCTGATCCGGACCTTTCAGACGTTGGTCCGGGATTGGCAAGCTGAAGGTAAGAACATTCTCACCGCGAATACCCAGATCAATCTGGGATAAGTTCCAGAAGCTCTTGAGTGCGAGACCGCCACTTGCAAGAAGAGTAAGCGCGAGTGCGAACTCAGCAATCACCAGTAAGCGACGAGCATTGCGTTTTGCACCCCTCGCACCGGTTCGTCCTCCCGACTTAAGCACTTCATTCAAGTCGAGCCGAGTTGCCTGCCATGCCGGTGCTGATCCAAACAACAACCCGGCGAGTGCAGTGACCCCGATTGTGAATACTAGAACTGGGATACTGATTCTGATGTTTGCCTCGGAAGGAATCATCGTGCCGACGGGAGGCATGACTGTTTCTATGAAACGAATGATTGTGATGGCGAGCAGAATGCCGGCTCCGCCACCCAGCACCGCCAAAAGCAAACTTTCGGTGATTAGGTATGAGAACACACGCGCTCTCGACGCACCCAGCGCTGCTCTTACAGCAACTTCGCGTCGACGTGTCGTGCCGCGCGCGAACAAGAGATTTGCCACGTTCACACAGGCAATCAATAAAAGAAGGCCAACGGCGCCGAACAGTAGCCAGAGGTTTGTCCTGGTAGCATCGGTCAGAAAGTCCAAATGCAGAGGCTCGACACTTACGGTGTTTGCAATTCGCTTCGGACGCTCAGCTTGTATTTGCTCCTCGATACGATTCATCTCAGCCTGCGCCTGAGCTAACGACACGCCGTCTTTCAAACGGGCCATCACCAGCACTGACCCTGGACCGGGTTTAGTTGGATCTGTTTGAGCTACAAGCGGCACCCACAACTGCGAGGGTAAACGGTCGTGAATCCCAGGAGGTAAGACACCGACGACCGTGTAGGGTTCACCATTCATCTGAATCCGCTTGCCGACAATTTCGCGGTCTGCGTCAAACGCGCGAGTCCATAATCGATTGCTGAGTATGACTACGTGATCCATGCCCGGCTGACCTTCTTCAGGAAGAAAGTCCCGTCCGAGCATGAGAGGTAAACCCTCCATGGTGAAGAACCCGGGCGTGCGTAATGCTCCTAGTACTTGTTCAGGTCTCTCAGTTGTGCCCACGTTAAATGATCCACGCGTCCACCCGTTCAGGCTTTGGAATGACGAGCTTCGTTGTTTCCAGTCGACGTAGTCAGCGATTGGTGTTGAGTTTCTATCGCCACTCGCTTTCGACCAGACCATCACAAGTTGATCCGGATTGGGATATGGCATTGGTTCGAATACGGCATACACGACGCTGAAAATCGCTGTGGTTGCACCGATTCCGAGCGCAAGTGTTAACAATCCGGTGAAGGTGAAGCCGGGAGTTTTTAACAAGGCGCGTGCGCTGAACTTTAGATTTTGCTTAAGAATGTCCCACATGTGCTCATACCTCTTGAGTAAAGAGTTGTTTCCGATTGTCGAGTTTTCAGGTGAGCAGACGCAGTTGAGAGAAAGCTATAGATCAGAATAGACGAGAGTGCAATCAAAAGTCGTCCATAGATTACGCAGATTACGCCGATTCTCGCTTGGCTCGATTGGCGTACAATCTGTGTCATCGGCGAAATTGGTGGCCATATGCTCGAGCCAGGACATAAATTAAGGGCACCCGAAAGCGACGGGGAATGGCGCGCTTTTCATGACATTCGTCGGAAGGTTCTTTTCGAAAATCGAGGCAAGAACGACTACATCGAGAATCATCCCGACGATACCAGGAGCGGCAATTATCCTCTCGTCTTGCTGTTTCAAGGAGAGATCATCGGAGTCCTTCGAATCGATGTCTGTGAATCAGAGGCGTGGTTGCGAAGAGTCGCAATCCGAGAAGATCTTCAACGACAGGGGCACGGGCGAGTTTTGCTCCGATTGGCTGAGAACTTTGCATTGAAAAAGAATTGCACTGGAGTTCGAACGAATGCTGCGGTTGAGTCAGTTGGCTTCTATGAGCTTTGCGGATACGTGCGCGATACCACGTCTGTTTCGCCGGTTAATAGTGTGGCGATGAAGAAGTCTTTGCAGTGGAGTCATTCATAGATTACACAGCGCGACGGAGCCGAGATCATACTTGAAGCAGTCAGTACCACCTCGCGGTAGCGGGTGGGTACGCAGTCGATTTGTCGATTGATTTTGAGACTGCGCACCCACCCGCTACCAGGTGGTACTGACTGTTTCCAAGGTTGGCGGATAGGATTGCAGTAACTTTGCAAATCTCGAGTATTTACTAAATCGAGCCCGATTGGTCGAAGAATTCATTCGTCCTTGAGAGCCGGTCACGGAGGTCCATTGGTTCACATTCGCTCTAGTGAACTTACCGACAGCGGCATCGAGCGGATACCCCGAGTTGTAGGAACGCGTGCCGGGCTGCCGTTGCTCGATAACGGTAGAAGTCTTGAGGTGGCAAATGTTATCTGGTGTACTGGCTTTCGTTTGGACTTTAGTTGGATCCACCTGCCGATCTTTGCTGATGATGGATATCCAATTCACACCAGCGGCCGCGTACTTTCGGCGCGTGGATTGTACTTTTTGGGACTTCCATTTCAGCAAAGTATGTCTTCAACTCTAATCGGTGGTGTTGGTCGCGATGCGAAGTTAATCGCCAAGTGGATAGTCGAGTTTCCGAAGGCTGCTTAAGTTTGGTCAACCGGGGCAGTAACCCGACTGTCAAGGAGGCTCATATCTATCATCGCGATCAACACGACGAGCCCTCGTCGACAGTCGGGCTACTGCACCTCTGTCTGCAGGGGCGGCCTAAATCGGTCGCCCTGCAAGTTGGGTGTTGTTAATTGATGAGAAAGCTTGTGGCTCCGATTGTGCTTACCTATGATGGCGCTTATGCACACGCTTCGGCGCCTTGGCTATCCGATCGATTCGGTCGGCGGTAAGACCGTAAAGCTCACTGTGGTTCGGGATGGTAAGGAAATTGAGATCCCGATGACGTTCGGAACGCACAGCTTCAAGGCATTTGCGTTGGTCAGCCTACCAAACCCGACGCCGCGGCAGTTAAGGATCCGCAACAGTTGGTTAAGTCCGTGCGTTCGCAACCAATAAGGCATCAGGAGAAATGCTTCTACTTCGCAGTTTGTTTTTCACTTTTCTGTTGCCTGGAACAGTCACCGTGCTCATACCTTACTGGCTCGTTTCATCCATCGTTCCTGTAAGGTATTTTCATTGGTTTCAATATCTTGGCCTTCCTTTAATATTGATCGGCGCGGCGGGACTACTTGGCTGCATTTGGCAGTTCTTCTCGGAAGGTCACGGCACGTTGGCACCTATAGACGCTCCTAAAGAGCTCGTTGTTCGAGGACTCTATAAATACGTCCGCAATCCGATGTACGTGTCGGTTGTAACGATTCTGGTTGGCGAAGCCATCGTGTTTGACTCAACAGTTATCCTTATCGAAGCTGTAATCTTCATAGTACTGGCATATTTGTTCGTTGTTTTTTACGAAGAGCCTTCGCTTCGGCGACAGTTTGGCGAGTCGTATGAAAAGTACTCTTACAGAGTTGGCAGGTGGATTCCACGATCGAGGGCGAGTTGAGTGAGTATGCAAATCAGGGTTTCGACAAATGCGGAACCGCGCTGGCCTAATCGCGTCGCAATGCTGGCGGTGGCAGGCTTATATGCCGCATTGCCTCCGAATCTGCTGAGCGGTCCACGTTGGCTGCTTCCAACTGTCGTGGTGTCGCTTCTGGTGCCAATCAGTGTTTCTCATCGCCGCGGTCGTCATGAATTGAATGAGCGGTTGGGCTATGTTCTAAACTGCGTCATTACGGCGGCGATGATCTTAGCGCTGGCCTTGCTGATTAAGTTAGTGACGGTACATGAAGTGACGCCATCTCAACTCTTGCGTTCTGCGGCTTCGCTGTGGGCAGCCAACGTTCTAGTGTTTGCTTCATGGTATTGGCATTTGGACGGAGGTGGGCCACATCAGCGAGCGCTAACCCGTGGACACACAGACGGAGCTTTCCTGTTCCCGCAGATGACTATGCATCCCGAGGCAAAGGTTGCCGCCGGTGAAGAAGAATGGGAACCGAACTTCGTTGATTATCTCTTCCTCGCATTCAACACCAGTACTGCCTTCTCTCCGACTGACGTACCCGTCCTGTCTCGTTGGGCGAAAGTTCTCATGATGATTCAAGCATCGATTTCGCTGGTGGTCATTGCCTTGCTGGCAGGTCGAGCGGTGAACATATTGTGATTTCAGATTTAAGAAGCGGCCTTTGGTCTTTGGCCTTTGGCCTTGCAGTCTAATTCAATGGGAGAAGACCAAAGACCAAAGGCCAAAGGCCGCTCCAATCTTAAATCTGAAATTCGTAAAAGGGATTACATCAGAATTGTCGCAACGCTATAATGCCGTCAGTTGAATCGTCGTTCACTCAAGGAGCAGCCGATGTCTAACTTCATCCCTCGTCTATCCCTCTTGATTATTGTTCTTCTTATGCTCGGTTGTGGCAGCGTCGCACTGGCTCAACATGATCCAGGAGGTATAACGGGCGGCGGCATGGTAGGAGGGGGTACTTCTCGTCCTTCGACGAAGCCGGCAACTACACGACGGACAACGACCACTCCACCGGCCAGGCCAGTGACGCCTACACGCACCACAACGGACACAAAAAATACGACCGCGGATGGTTATTACCAGCAGGGCGAGAAGTTGTATAGCGCGCAAAAATACAGCGAGGCGCTCGATCCCTATTTGAAGGCCGTCCAGCTAAATCCGTCAATGAGTGCCGCATGGTACCGCATCGGTTGGATCTACAATGATAAGGAAGACTACGAATCTGCGATAGATCCTCTGAAGCGCGCTATCGCACAATCACCAAATAACGCTGCGGCTAATTTTGAGTTGGGCTATGCGTATAAGAAATTAGAGCGGTATGCCGAAGCGACGGCCGCATTCAATAACACGATTCGCATCAAGCCCGACTACTCCGGAGCACACTACGAACTTGGTTGGATTCATAACGAACAGAAGAACTATGACGATGCCGTGCGTGAACTGAAGTTGGCGATTAGCTACCGAGCCAGTTATCCCGAAGCCTACAACGAGATGGGCTACGCTCTGCGCAACCTCGGTCGCTATACCGAAGCGATAGAGGATTATCAGGAAGCAATTCGGCTCAAGCCCGATATGGGCCTGGCGCATCTGGGCCTGGGCGACGTTTATTACTACAACACAAAGCAATACGCTTTAGCTGCGAATTCCTATAAACGCGGTTTGGAACTTCGACCCGGCAATGCCACTGCTGAATACAACCTCGGTTGGTGTTACAACGATCTCGAACGCTATACCGAGGCAGTAGCGGAGTTACGGAAGGCGATCGAAATACAGTCCAACTATCCTGAAGCCCATAATGAGTTGGGTTATGCGCTACATCAGTTAGGTCGCTATCAGGAGGCCGTTCAGAGTTACATGATCGCGATCCAGCAAAAAACTGATTACGCCTCAGCACACTACAACCTCGGCATGTCATATGTCGCGATGAATAATCGAAACGCTGCTTTGCAGCAGTATCGAATACTTCAGAGGATCGACCAGGCGCGAGCAACGAAGCTCTTCAACCAGATCAAGTAAACTATAGTTCGTGTGATTCGTGGATTTCGTGGATCGTATCTCACTACCTAAACAAAACGATCCACGAAATACCACGAATCACACGAATCACACGAAGGCACAGCAGACCCCAGAGCGGCGGATGCGGAGAAAACAACTAAGGTCAGTAAACAGGAATGAGATGAACTTTCTCGACAGGCTGCTATTACGATCCGAACTCGGCGCGAAGCTTCTCCCACTGAGCTTTTTGATCTGACATGAACTGAATGAACTCAGGGGCTTGTCGAATTCGATTTAGAAAGGGATCGCGTTCGAAGAGAGGATAGTTTGGAAAGCCGGTATTCGCAGTTTCTTTCAACCACTTCACTGCCTCTTGACTCTTGCCGGCAAGGGCATACACACAAGCCACATCGTAAGTAGCGTGATGACGAGCCTGGTCATTCAAAGGAATCGCTGCAATGTATCCCGAAAGCCCTCGTATGGCTTTGCTGAAATCCCCTCTCAGGCTGCGGAGTAATGCTTGTCTAATCCAGGCTATGGGAGGGTTTGGCGGTTTCGACAGTGCTTCCCTCATTGCTTTGTCTGCCTCGTCAAGCCTGCCTTTCCGCATCAGGTACCAAATATCAGGAGAGGCGTTGGGCTTTAGCTTCTGATGCGCGATGAGCCATTCGTCAGGTTTGCCCTGCAAGAACGGAATTATTCGAGTGAGATCTTTGAGGCTTTGACTAGTCGGATCGATTTCCAAAGCGCGCTTTAGCTCAGCCGCGGCCAGATCGTCGAGACCACAATGTTGATATATCGGAGCCAGATCAGGACGAGCGCTATGCGGATCCAGGCGCTTTGCTATTAGCAGTTCTCGGATGGCCTCTTCATTTTGATAGCCTCCGTACGCCGTCCAAAGGAGCAGACCTCGAGCGTAATGGGTTTCAGGGAGTTGAGGGCCGAGTGCCTGTGAACGATCGATCTCCTCTCGTGCAAGGTTCGCCCATTTTGGATTCTCAGGTTCGACAAACGTCGCAGTCCAAACGTATGCAAAAGCTAATTCGGCATGCGCCAATGCGTAATCTGGGTCAACTTCAATCGCTTTGTTGAAATAGTCGATCGTGGTTTGCATCTGCGGCATCGCCTCTGGTCCGTACTGACGCTGATCAAGGCTGAATACACCCTTTATATACGCCTCGTATGCGACGGGGTTTGTCGGGTACTTGCCCAACGACCTGGCCTGTTGTGAAGAATCAAGCGGAAGCTCCAAACGTTGCGCAACCTCGTTACCGACCTTGTCCTGGATCGCGAACAGATCGTTGGCTGACATGTCAAAGTTTTCGGCCCACAATGAGAACCCATCTCTCACACGCAAGAGGTTCACGCTAACACGCAGGCGGTCGCCTACGCTTTGCACTGTGCCTTCGAGAATTGCATCGGTACTGAGCTGACGTGCAACAGTCAAACTGTCAGTGTCCTCTTTGACATACTTAAGCACAGCGCTCGTAGGTCTGACGGTTAGTTGTCCTGTTTGACTAATTCTCCTGATGACCGCGTCGGCAATTCCAATCCCCAGGAAGTTCTGACTTGAATCGAGCGATTTCAGCGGTAGCACAGCAAGAGATTGGATCTTAGGCGCGGTCGCGGCGACTGCACGTCTTACTCGCCATTCATAAAATGCGATCCCACTCACAACTCCCAGCAGGATTAATGCCGCAAGCGCGATTGCACTGCGTTTATGAACCTTGATCTGGTTCACAATGTATTCGGCACTCGAAGAGTGTTGTGTCGTTGGCACGGCATAAGAGACAACACTGTGGTCAACGCTTGCGCCAATCTGAAGCGATTGCTTCAAGTGTCTAAGATCGTTTAGCAGGTCCTGGCTAGTGTGATAGCGCCCGGCTTTGTTCTTTGTAAGAGCTTTGGCGACCGTCTCCTCAAGATTGGCCGGCAGGTCATGTGAGTAGCGAGACAATGGTGGCGACGGTATCTTCGCCAAAATCGCTGAAATGATTTCGTTCGATGTAGCAGCGATAAACGGTGAGGTACCGGCTATCATCTCGTAGAGCACGACGCCAAGGCTCCAGATGTCAGTTTGCGCGTCCACAGATTCGCCGCGAGCTTGTTCAGGCGACATGTAGGCAACAGTGCCTATCACCACGCCAGGACCAGTCTTAAGATGAGCAGGGACGTGGGTTTCAGTACTCTTGGCGCGCTCGATCGAGGAAGTGCGCGACATTTTAGCCAATCCAAAGTCAAGCACTTTCACCAGACCGTCTTCGCGCCGGATCATGATGTTCTCGGGCTTGATGTCGCGATGAACAACACCAACCCGGTGAGCGGCAACCAGCGCCGAGGCAATCTGGATCGAAATCTCGACTGCATTATCGATACTGAGTTCGGTATGTAAGCGTTCGCGGAGTGTCTCACCTTCAATGAATTCGGTTGCAATAAAACGATGCCCTTCAAACTCACTAATTTCATGAATCGTGAGAATGTTTGGATGATTGAGAGCTGATGCAGCGCGTGCTTCCTGTTCAAAGCGTCGCAGCCGATCCTGGTCTTCCGTGAAACTGCGTGACAAAAACTTGAGTGCAACCCGGCGATGCAGCTTTGTATCTTCCGCCAGATAAACTCTTCCCATCCCGCCTTCGCCGAGGAGGGAAACAATTCTGTAATGAGCAACCGTTTGGTTGGTTGTGAAATCAGCTTCGCCAACCAACATCTGTGCCGCGGCTTGATAGGCTGGCGTGTCAACAAAGTTATTGGTTTCGGCGTGAGCCTCGAGGAGTGATTCGAGGGCTTCACCCAGGACCGCATCACCGTTGCAAGCATGGTCGATATAAGCCGGTCGTTCCGCCGGCGGCAATGCCAGCGCGGCATGGAACAAATCCTTTAGATTTTCCCAATTGGAGTCGGGCATGTTGGATTCTGGGCGGCTAGTGCTCAACAGGCCAATGGCGAACGCAGAAAAGCGTCAGTTAAGTGAAGGTATCATAAGTCATCATTTCTACGAGACTAATCGCGAAGGGTGGATCCTTCGTTTGTTCGTGCGGTTCGTACCATACGAATAAAGGCCATCACACTTATCTGAAGTCTCTGAGTAGAACCACGTCAGTCGTAACCGGTCCGCGCGCGATAGCGAGCCGCTTTCCATCACGCGACCACGCAAAAGATGAAATGTTATCGGATTTGAAATTGGTGAGGGGCTTGCGAAGGCCGCCGTTCACAGGCTGACTCCAGATGTTGTCAGCGCCATTCGACTCGTCCACATAAGTCAATGCGCTTCCATCAGGTGCCCATCTCAAAACAGGGTGATTGTCGGGTACAAAACCGGGTGAAACGTCAAACCACTTAATCGCTGGGCCGCCGGTAAAAGGCACGATGATGATCTTTGGCTTGCCACCAGCGTCCGAACCTTCGGAGAAACTTGCGACCCACCTACCATCGGGAGAGACTGCCGGAAATATCGAGATCGTCTCTGTCAATTGTGTTGGCGTGTTTGCTCCGTCAATTCCTACTTTCCAGAGGACGAGATTGCCGGAGTGCGCAGAATTAAAGATTACTGAGCCACTATCTGGCGAGATGACAGGAAAGAAGGCCGGGGTATTTGTTGGAAGGAGTTGTTTAGGATTGCTTCCGTCGATATCCATCCGCCAAAGATTTTGCACAGTTGATCGAGTGCCTGCGAAAACAATGTAGCGTCCGTCCGGTGACACGACTGGGTTACTCTTAGGTTCGCCGTCAAATGTTAACTGTCTCTGATCGTTCCCGTCTGAATTCATTGACCAGACATCAATGCTTTCGCCGCTTTGTGTGACATAAACAATTTTGCCGTCAGGTGTCCACGAAACACCGGCCTCACCGTCGTATTTGCCCAGCGATACTGGAACAGCCTGGCTTGAGTCCTTGCTGTCGTTCACCACGAATATCTGTCTTGAGGATTCCTTTTGTGTGGTCACCATGGTTCTTCCGTCAGCGGTCAACCCGAGACTTGAGTCGCCATAACTGTTCAGGTCATTTGTAATTCGGGTCGCCTTTCCCGATGGGTATGAGACCAGGAAAACTTGTACACCGCGTGAAGAACCTTCAGGAGCGGCGGTGAGTACCAGTCCACTACCATCTTTCAACCAGCTTACGTGGAAAATATCCCTAAAACTTTGTGAAGTGAGTATTCGCTCGTCCGCTCCTCGCGTCGAAACGCCGATTAACTGTGCCGGACTGTTGATGCTGTTCATAAGGACGCCGCATGCGATCATCTCTCCATCAGGTGACCATGAGATACCGTAGGCCGAAAAGAACTGCGGCTGTTTACGCGTTGCCAATTTCTGTGCGTCCGTTCCATCAACATTTGCCGCCATTACGAAGCTCTCACCTGGTTCGGCATAACGTGTGAAAGCCATTCGCTTTCCATCGGGGGAGAACGTGATAGTACTGGTGATGTCCACTAATATCTTGCGCGGCGTGCCCCCTAATGCCGGCACCACGTAAAGCGCGCCCAACGGATCCTGCTCGTCTATACGAGTGAAATAGACAAGTTCGCCGTCAGGTGAAAAGGTGGTGCCAAAGTAAGTTGCCGCGATAGGTGAAGCTATTTGCACCAGACTGCTCGTAGATACCTGCCGGATCCACAAAGCTTGCTTACCGGATTCCGCGGTTGTGAAAACCACATATTTGCCGTCCGGTGAGATTGAAGTAGCGCCATTGATTACTGCATTACCGACTCGGCCTCCGGTTGTCAGTCGGGAAATCTTCATTCGCGATGGGTCAACGTTGTCGGATGATCGCCCGCCCAGGAGTTTGTAAGCTCCATACCCGGCAGCAACGATCAAGAGGAGAGTGAAAGACGCACTCAATACGGCTCCTGTTTTGTGACGTTTAATCTCTGAAAGTAGAACTTCAGAGCTGGACGTTGGTGTCGCTGAAACCTGTGTTGAGACACGTGACTCTTGTGAGGCCGTTAGTTGTTGAGAGGTGGCATCACTCGTCGTTGAGGTTGAACTGATTGCTTCAGGAGTTGAATCGCGTGATTCAATGGATCGTTTCAGCTCTTCTCGCAGCTCATCGATCTCGATAGCAACTTCTTTGATCGACTGATATCGCCTACCAGGATCTTTCGCCAAACAACGACGGACAATTCTTTGTAGTTCGTCCGGAGATGAGGGGTTAAAATCTTTGATTAGTGGAGTTGGAGCATGAACGATATTGTGAAGAGAATCGAGATTGTCTCTGCCTTCGAATGGCTTATGACGCGCGGCTGCTTCAAACAGGATGCAACCGAAAGAGAAGATATCCGATCTATGGTCGATTTCCTTGACGCGGCCCTGAGCTTGTTCCGGTGACATATACCCAACGGTTCCAAGCACAGTACCTGGCTGCGAACGCTGTGATCCGATTCCGCTGTTTTGATCGGTAATTGATGCGGATAGTCGGGCCTGATCAAGGAGTTTCGCTAAGCCGAAGTCGAGCAGCTTCGCGTGGCCATCGCTGGTGATCACAATGTTGTCGGGTTTGAGATCCCGGTGAACAATGCCTGCGTCATGAGCTTTTGCAAGGCCCTCAGCGACGTGCTGTAAGAACCTCAGTAGTTTTCCCAGTTCTGCATTCCCACGATACATCGTCTCGCGCAGCGAGACACCATCAACGAACTCCATCGCGATGAAACGGGTGTTACCTTGCTCACCAACTTCGTAAATGTGCGCGATGTTCGGATGATTGAGCGCAGCGGCCGCAAAAGCCTCGTGTTCGAAGCGACGAATCCGATCTTTGTCCGCCGCGAGGTCAAGCGGCAGTATCTTCAGCGCAACTTTGCGATGCAGCTTAGTGTCTTCGGCGAGGTAGACTTTGCCCATTCCACCCTGGCCCAGCAAAGAAACGATCCGGTAGCGACCGACAACTTGATTGGCTTTGAGATCGTTATCATCAACCAGCATATCTGCCGCGGCTTGGTAGGCTGGAGAGTCGATAAAGTTATTTGTTTCTTCGTGGGATTTGAGGAGAGATTCCACTGCTTGACGCAACACTGGATCGCCATTCGAAGCCTTTTCGACATAAGCTGCGCGCTCTTGCACCGGCAAGTCCAGTGCAGCATGGAATATCTCTTTCAGGTTTTCCCAACGCGGGTCGGGCATGGTGTCGCTTTGAATGTCCTACGAACTTTTAGTTTGTCGATAGTGGAATTCGAACGCGTTGATGGAAACAGGACCCCGAACCGCATGATCGACAAACTAAAGTTCGTCGGACATCTAATTCAATATCCTTGAAGTGGTCAGAACCCGATTATGCAGCTCTCATTTCATTGCGCAACCACGCACGTGCGAACGTCCAGTCGCGCATCACCGTGCCGGGAGATACTCGTAAGACCTCCGCAGTCTCTTCGATACTGAGCCCTCCGAAAAATCTTAACTCTACGATCTTCCCTTGACGCTCATCGATGGTCTCGAGTCTCTGTAACGCATCGTCGAGCGCAGTCACATTAGCAGCTTGTTCCTGCACCACTGTGCCAGCGTCATCGAGGGGTACCTGGATGAAACTTCCACCGCGTTTGGTAGCGTTTCGCTTGCGGGCGTCATCCACCAGAATTCGGCGCATCAATCGAGCAGCAATACCAAAAAAGTGTGCGCGGTTCTGCCAGCGAATCCGGGGTGTGTCGACCAGGCGAAGGTATGCCTCGTTGATTAGAGCGGAGGTTTGTAGCACATGTCCTGCGCGTTCGCGTCGCATGTGTTGATGGGCCAGCCGGTGGAGTTCATCCAGAACCAGCGGCATTAGTTGGGTAAGTGCATTATCGTCACCCTCACTCCATTCCTGTAAGAGCTGTGTGACCTGATGTTGAGCCGGTGCCATAGAAGTCCTGGGCATTCTGCGCACTAGTAAGTGGGGCGAGCATATCAGTCGTCCCGACCCTAATGCCACATTAGGAAGCTTGGTCGCTCGGACATTCGTCCCGCTCAAAGATAATACATCGAAAACAACCCAGTTTCCGCAACGGCATCAGGCGACTGTGGAAGCTCGCACCAGGTTTCTTGCCCTGATCTGTCCTTGCTCCGCGTCGCGAGATTAGAGGTTCGACGAACAATCTGCGCATTAGTGAATAGGACGACAATTTCAAGTCTCACCCCATGCTGATAGATGAGGGAAAAGGAAGGTTTCTATGAAACATAGATTCATGATGATCGGTATCGCATTGCTTGCTAGCCTCGCTCTGATCTCAAATCAGGCAGGATACGCACAACGAAGAAGTGTATTCCGAACTTCCTTGCCAACACGAGACTCTGGTCCGTCTCCTGATGATGTACCCCAAGTCCGTGAACGACTTGCTGACATTCTTGCAGCGAAGCAGTCTGGAACGGACATATCGAAAACTCTGGCTCAAAATTCCTCACGGCGAGTACCGATGGATGGTACACATGCGTTACTCGGGCCCAATGCAACAGATCTCACATCACCCTCGACGTCAACAGCCCAAAGCCCTCTGCCGACATGGTCTGACTCTTTTACCTATCAGGGACTTACATATAAGTACTCGATGGTGGGGACCGATCCAAAACTCGGTTCCAAAACCACTGTCATTCCCACTGCGATCATTCCTCTTCGTTTTGTTTTTCCCGACGGGCAGGTGTTTGATTCAGGCACGGACTTAGTTGATGGACAAACTGCGATTCAAGGCATCATCAATTCGCCGATCTTTAAGAACTACAATTTCGTGTCAGGGGGAAAGAGCGTTGGGAACACTCAATACGCAGATGCGTTCCAGCGTGCGAACTTCTGGGACTCCGTCGGCTCTAAATCACGCGATTATCATGTGCTGTTGAGTCAACCAACCGTATTGCCCACGCAAACGATCGTTGTTCCAGATGGTTTGGGATCCTACGACTTCGATTTCACCACTGGCGCTCAAATACCGATCGTGGATCGAGCGTTCATGGTATCGCAAACGGCTCCTATCTTAACTGCCGCCAACGTTAGCGCAGCTCAACTTCCAATCATGGTTTGGGGCAACATAGAGGCCGGCGGAGCTGGCGCCTACCACGGCGCGCAAATCATTAATAGCAATCTCCAAACATTCATTGGTACCAGCTATCACTCGCAGGCGACCTTTGGTGGAGTAGTCCCGGATACGTATTCTTTGAGTCATGAAATCATTGAATGGCTCGATGACCCCTTTCTCAAGAACTTCACTCCCGGATGGAATAATGCCTACATATCAGAGAGTTTACAGTGCGATAGTCGCCCGGAGTTTGATTTACTCGAAACGGCTGACCCTGTCGAAACCATAGACGAAGGAGTTGTTACGCTTAACGGCGGTCAATTTACCTACCACGTCACAGAAGGAATGTTCATTGACTTCTACACTCGAGCTCGACGGTCGCGCTCGATAAATGGCCAATACAGCATGTTCAATATTGGTGCCCAATTCGGGATTTCCTCTACACCCTCATCGCCTTGCACAGGACACGTTGAGTTTAAAGATGTGGGATTTTTGGCGATCGGAAACGGAGGTTTTAGTGAGGCTTACGGCGTTAATAGCCAGGGTTCTATTGTCGGTAGGTATGTGGACCAGGCTGGCGCAAGCCATGGTTACCTCCTGACTCCAACGTCAATTCAACGGATCGATTACCCGGGAGCCTCTGAAACAAGCCTCAGCCAAATAAACGATGCTGGCGTCATTGTTGGTTTGTACATCGATAGTATTGGCGTTGCTCACGGATTCAAATTAGAAGGCGGCCAATTCTCAACGATTGATTTTCCAGGAGCTTTGGAGACTCTAGCTTACGATATAAATCTGAATGGTGACATTGTCGGTGAGTATTTCGGAGCAGGTTTTCAAAGCCATGGTTTTCTGTTTCGGAATGCCACCTTTTCGACAATTGACATTCCCTTCCACCGTACGAATGTCGCCACCTCAATCAATTCAGACGGACAGATCGCCGGTTTCACCTCAGTTCAATTCGGTGCTGAAAGCGGATTTCCGACGTTAGGCTTTTTGATGAGCGGAAAGAGAACATCTGACGTCGTTTTCCCTGGCGCCAATGAGACATTTCCGTGGGACATCAATAATCTGTCAATGATGACAGGAATATTCACCAACTCAAACTCGTACGATTCCGGCTTCGTCACCATAAACGGTTTGCCGTACGAGGTGTACGGCCATGTCTATGGGCTGGACGACTCGAACGGCATCGTGGGTTCCTACACAGTAGGCGGTGTGACTTATACGATGTTGGGGAATTTACCTGCCGCTCAGCGATGACCTTGACGTCGAATTCGGATAGACGCCCGTTCGAACAAAAGTACCATCCATCAACACACGGAAGCTCCTCAATCGGAGCGCGTCCGTCCTCGGCCGCCCCTTCGAACACCCGGGCCATTACCGTTAGAGGTTTCCTAATTAGTTTGCGCATTCGTAATCAGGACAAGTACAGCAAAGGCGCAAAGCCGTTTGGAGGTGCCCATGAACAGAGTGGGATTAATTTGTATTCTGGCAGTAATGCCAATCCTGTTGAGTGCCGCAAGTGATTCTCTGCAGATACACAGCGCCGGTCAGAGCGTAGCAATCAATCGTGATGACGCCATACAAAAATTCCAAAACGCCTTGGTTGGTCGCGGTCATCTGAAGCGGAATCGTGCTACTGGACTCGTCGACTTTGCGCGACTGGATCGCACCAGTTACGGGAGCCTTGTTCAATCAAATGCCGGCGGAAGGAGAGAGAAGACCCTTGCACTTGTGAACGAACGTCGAGAGGCTTTTGGGCTCCACAATCCCAGCGAAGAGTTGAAATTCGCAAACGAACAACAAGATCGAGAAGGGAACGCACACTTAACTTTCAGTCAGACCTACCAGGGCGTTCCAGTGTTCGGCGGCATGTTGAAGGCGCATTTCAACTCTGCGGGTGAGCTGCGTACAGTTAATGGTGTGGTCGTTCCAGATATCCAGCTGAACACCACTCCGACCAAAACTTCTGACCAGGCAACCGCACTTGCGCTGGCTAAAGTGCAGAATGACAAACCAGGAGCGACTGGTCTAACGAGCACAGGAGCCAAGCTCTACATCTACCGCACAGGACTGGCGCAGGGAGTACCAGGAGAGAACCATCTGGTTTGGGAGATAGCGATATCGAACTTTGCTGATATTTCCGAGTTCGTCTACGTTGATGCTCATTCTGGAAAACTAGTTGATCAGATCACAGGAACGTACGAAGGACTTGACCGGCGAATCTATGAAGGCCAGAACATACCTGCATTCCTGCCACCGAGTTTTCCATCTAACCCATTTTGGACAGAAGGCCAACAATTTCCCACTGGAAATGCAAATGCGGATGAAGTAATTGCTTCGACTAAGGAGACCTATGATCTTTTTAAGAATGGTTTCGGTCGCGATTCATTCGATGATCTCGGCTCAGCCATGTTCTCGGTTTTTGATAGCGGGTATGTTCCGGGCAACGCACAAGCTTTTCCGACCTTGCACCTCGCACTCTTCGGCAGAGACTTAACGGCGGATGACATCATCGCTCACGAATGGACACATATCTATACGGCTTACACGGATAATCTGGTCTATCAATGGCAGCCCGGCGCCCTTAACGAAGCCTACTCCGATATTTTCGGTGAGACTGTAGATTTACTGAACGGCCGCGGACTGGATACAGGAGGACAACGGCAGGCAAACGATTGCGCACGTCCGCTACCAATGTTGCATGTCAACTCCCCTTCATTCCTGGTAGGAGATTATGCGATGGCCCGGTCAACGTTTGGGCCACCATTTGAACCTTCAGGCATCAACGGAAACATTGTACTGATAGACGATGGAACTGGTTCACGTACGGACGGCTGCCAAATACCTTACCGGAATGCTAAGGAAGTCAGTGGCCGGATTGCACTAATCGATCGCAGCGAGCAAGGTACGTGCACATATTCCGAAAAAGTAAAAAACGCTCAATTGAATGGAGCTATCGCCGTAATACTGGCAAATGACATTTCCCTCGGAGACCAGCTGCTCCCGATGCTAGGCCTTGATCCTACAGTCAATATTCCATCAGCTATTGTTGGGTTCAGCGCTGGCCAGGCCTTACGGTCACCAAAGGCAAGAACGATTAACGTTACAATCACCGGAACCACTGCTACAAGCTCCAAACGCTGGGAAGTTGGGGAGCAAACGCAATACGCCGGCATCAGAGACATGTGGAACCCGCGATGCTATGCGAATCCCGGCAAGGTTTCAGATCGTGAATATTTCTGCGGGACATTCGACCAGGGAGGAGCACATGAGAACTCGGGTGTCCCCAATCACGCCTACGCACTCCTGGTTGACGGTGGTACTTACAACGGCCAGGTCATATCACCAATCGGCTTCACCAAAGCAGCACACATCTACTTCCGGGCAATGAGTTTTTATCAAACACCCACGAGTGACTTTGCTGATCATGCCGAAGCACTCGAGGCAGCGGCTTCAGACCTGATCGGCGCGAATCTTCCTGACCTTACAACCGGGCTTCCGTCCGGGCAATCAATTTCGTTGTTTGATCTGGATCAAGTACATAAGGCGACGCTTGCGGTTGAACTGCGCACACCGCCTACTCAGTGTGGTTTTCAGCCACTGCTCGCCAAGAACCCCCCGCAAGATACTTGTCCGGCAGCTCAGAATGCGCAGATAGATATCTTCAAAGACGATTTCGAGAGCGATCCAAATTCTAGGTGGATTATCACCCGTGATGTCGCGGATGCCGGTACCTTCATGCCTCGTGATTGGTCCTGGGTCCACGAGTTACCAGACGGACACTCGGGTTCAGGCTTCTTCGCACCCGATCCTGGTGATGATTGTACCTCGCCTGATCCCGGACAAGTCGGCGTGCTTCATCTCGACAGTCCTCTAATTAATCTTCCCAGGGTAATGATTGGCGGACCACACCTTTCGTTCGATCACTACGTAAGTATTGAAACCGGATTCGACGGAGGACAATTGATGATTAGTGTCAACGACGGTCCATTTCAGCTTGTTGATCCACGAACGTTTATTTACAACCCATACAACATGAAGCTATTTCCGGCAGACGCTGGATTTGAGGTAGACACAAATCCACGCGCCGGTCAACCGGCATTCTCAGGTAATGATGGCGGAAGCGTTGACGGCTCCTGGGGCACGTCGATTGTCGATCTAACAACCTATGCTCATGCGGGCGATCGAATTAGGTTTCGTTGGGATCTAAGCACTGACTACTGTTCACCCGGGAACTTCGGATGGTATCTCGACAACGTACGCGTCTATTCGTGTCGCCCCTAAGCTCTTTGACGACGTTCGTTGAGTCTCCACGCGAACGCCCAGGGCATTGATCATAAAACCAGAATTAAGGACTATATATGAGAGCAACAATCTTGTGTTCCATCGTCGCGTTAACCTCGGCAGTGACTGTGGCTCAAAAACCACCGGAGCGCTATCAGGACTCAGCACCAACCAACGCAAGTAGCATCGACGAACTCAAAAAGTTCGATCGTGAGCTTGATGTTGCGTTCGAAAAAGGGGACGCGTCATTCATCCAACATCTGTTGGCGGAAGAGATGATCAATGTGATGCCCGAAGGAAACATCTCCAGGAAGACGGAGTTTCTTCAGGCTGTAAAGCCTCCGAAGACCGGAACAATTCTAACAATCACGGAAAAGGATGTTCAGGTGTTCCTCGTGGGCGAGACTGGCATCGTCACCAGTAACAAAACTGCAAAATGGCAACGCTCGAACGGCTCTTTTTCTGACGACTATCGTGAAACAAATACTTACGTTCGTAGGGACGGACAATGGTCTCTACTTGCATTGCAAACGTCACATGCTCCACCACCCTACACAGCAAAAGACGTAAATCTCAGTTTGACTGTGGATGATACGCAGATCGGTGGTAATCGAAATGCGAGTGTCGTACTTATCGAGTTCGCCGACTACGAGTGTCCCTATTGTCGCGACTTCGCAAGTAAAACTATGAAACAGATTGAGCATGACTACATTGATAGCGGTCGTATTGGATTTGTCTTTCACGATTTCCCGATTGAAAGCAGTCATCCTCACGCATTCGGCGCAGCGCTCGCTGCTTTATGCGCAGGTGAGCAGGGACATCTTTGGGAAATGAATCATAAGTTGCTCGCCGAATCTTCTGCGTTGGAACGGGATAACCTGTTCCGTGATGCAGAATCAATGAAGCTCGACATGACGAAGTTTCAGGGATGTTTCGCCGATGATAAGACGTCCACACGATTACGACAGCTAATGCGTGAAGCAGGAGAGATTGGTATTGATGGAACGCCGATGTTTGTTCTTGGAATCAGAAAACCGGGAAGCAACACAATCAAAGGTCTAAGGTTGATCGAAGGCGGCTATCCCTACGAAGTCTTCAAAGCCACTCTCGATATGTTGATCGCAACGCAAAACTAGCCACCGTGATATTGCGACACCTCCTTGAATTTAGCGTACGTTACCCGACACGATGAGCATCTGCGCTGGAAAGCTCATCTGACCGTTTGGAAAGAACTCCCGGACCGCGGTCTGAACGTCTAAACCAACCTTAAGAGCTTGTTCAGGTGGTAGGCTCGCTAACTTATCTCGCAAGGTTCCTGACATATGAGATCGCATCTCCCAAAATTGCTCAGACGACAAAGGCGCTTCGATGTGAAAATTTAGTTCTCTTTCTCGAACTTGAACTGCTCCAGCATCCGTCAAGATGCGCGCTAGTTTCCCTGGTTCGGCAAAACGAAATGCACTTGGTGCATCAGGTGGAGCTGCTGGAATTTCCAGGTATTGCGAAAGAACATCCGTGACTGTGTGACCGAACGGATTCGCTTCGTTTCGACCCCACACCACGAAAGCCAGGGTTCCCCCAGATTTTGTGACTCGCATCATTTCATTCAGGGCCGCGGGAACGTCAGGGAAGAGCATCACGCCTAACCGGCAGACAGTTACATCGAAAGTGTCTTGCTCAAACGGAAGAGAGTCAGCCAGACACTGACGAAACTCCATATTCCGCAGACCGCGTCGTTCTGCTTCAGCTTTCGCCGCCTCCACCATGTCAGCTACCGCATCTGTGCAGGTCACAGAGCCTCGCGGTCCTACCAACTCGGCAATGGTTAATGAAGGTTCGCCTGATCCTCCCGCGACATCCAGCACAACACTGCCTTCGATGATTCCTGCTTCTTCGATCAGTGCATTTGTTACAGGAGCAAACATCGTGCGGATCGATGGGTAATGGTCGCGCCAGAAGGCTGCAGATTCTTTCCACTCACGCAGAACTTCCGTTGAATAATTGTTGTTAGGTGTAGACATTCAGAACCTCAACAGACTGGTTTTTAGCGGCATCTTAGGTTGAAGTGCCGCAGTCAGGAAAATGAATTCGGATCGTTGCCACTTCATCTAGAGTACAATCGCGTCACATCGCAAATCAAACTAAGTGGATCTGAGGAGAGCTGAATAATGTCAACCAAGATGGCTGTAACGCCCGAGAAAATCATGCAACTAGGATTGGGATTTTGGAGTTCCAAAACTTTCCTAAGCGCTGTGGAGCTGGGACTCTTTACGGAGTTAGCAACCGGCCCCCTGAGTGGAGATCAATTAACTGAGCGGTTGCAACTTCATCCACGTTCTGCGCGTGACTTCCTTGACGCCCTGGTGTCGCTGGGCATGCTCGAGCGCGAAGACGGGCTTTATCGGAATACGCCCGATACCGATCTGTTCCTTGATCGAAACAAACTGAGTTACATCGGTGGCATGTTGGAAATGGCGAACGAGCGCCTTTATGGGTTTTGGGGAACTCTGACCGAAGGATTACGCACAGGTCTGCCGCAGAATGAAATCAAGAGTGGAATGAATGGATTGTTTGAAGGTCTTTACAGCGATCCACATAGGCTTCGATTGTTCCTCGCCGGAATGACTGGCTTAAGTATGGGTGCTTCAAGAGGGATCGCCGAAAAGTTTCCGTGGGATAACTACAAGACTGTTGTGGACGTAGGAGGTGCTCAAGGCGGCTTGCTGGTTCAAGTGTGTCTGGCCCATTCACACATTACCGGAACGAATTTCGATCTGGCTCCCGTTCAACCAATCTTCGATGATTACGTAGCCGCCCATGGACTGAGTAACAGGTTGAAGTTCGTAGAAGGTAATTTCTTTGAAGAGAAGATTCCAACTGCTGACGTAATCACGATGGGGCACATCTTGCACGATTGGAACCTTGACGAAAAGCGGATGTTGTTATCCAAAGCTTATGACGCATTGCCGGACGGAGGCGCGTTGATTGTGTTTGAGGCTTTGATTGATGACGAGAGACGTCAGAACGCGGCGGGATTATTGATGAGTTTGAACATGCTCATCGAGACGCCTGGCGGTTTTGACTACACAGGCCAGGATTGTTCGCAGTGGATGCGCGAAGCAAGATTCAAAGAAACGCGTGTCGAACATTTGATGGGACCGGATTCGATGGTTGTAGGGATCAAGTAGAGACAACGAGATTTGCCACAGATGACCCAGATTGGTTTTTCGTAATCGCGTAATCTGTGTAATCTGCCGAAAAATGGTGCGAGTAAAAAGGTGGTGCTCTATTCAAGCAGAGCTGCCAACTTTCGCGGTGCGGTCGCTTGATAGGCGCGCCGAGCAAGTTCACTTAGCATTTCCCAATCGACGTCATCCAGGTCCAAGCGCATCGCAACCCAACCTCTCGGACCAACATAAGCCGGCGCAAAAAAGGTTTCAGCATCGCTCCTGATCAGTCGGCGTTGCTCACTCAAATTCGACTTGCAGCAGAAGGCAATCATGCCGTCGCCATGATGATCGAACATGTAGTAGGCGAAGATCCTTTTGCGAATGCGAAATGCGATGTGTCCGTCGCCGACATTTTCGTAGGTGATTTCCGGTAGCGTTTCGCAGATTTCAATTAACTGATTGCGACGTCGTGCTGATGTATTTAGTTGTCTTGGTGAAAGCGTCACGGCTGGGCACCATGATATGCGTCCAACGTCAAAAGGCCCAACGTCCAAAGTCCAAAGACTTTGGACTTTGGACTTTCTTCAAATCTTAACGTCCGCACAATGATTGCACGACTGCTCGCGGTTACAATCCCTGCCCGAAAGGAGTCAGAAATGAATATTGGAATTATTGGCGCAGGCCAGATTGGCGGCACTCTTACCCGCCGTCTCACTGCATTAGGTCACAAGGTATTCGTTGCCAATTCCCGCGGGCCGGAGTCATTGGCGGGCCTGGCGCGCGAGACTGGCGCCACCCCGGTCACAGTTGATGAGGCGGCACGAAATAGAGACATCGTCATCGTTACCATACCCGAGAAGAACATCCCGAAACTTCCCGGTAATTTGTTCAAGGGCGTCTCGGACGACGTTATCGTCATCGATACCGGTAATTATTATCCGCAGCAGCGTGATGGTCGCATCGACGGCATCGAGGATGGGATAACCGAGAGCCGTTGGGTGTCGCAACAACTCGGTCGGCGGGTCGTGAAAACGTTCAATAATATCTACGCAGATCACCTTCTGCGCCTGGGCCGGCCGTCAGGTACGTCGGGACGCATCGCTTTGCCGGTTGCCGGTGACGATCGGGAGGCAAAGGCAAGAGTAATCGAGCTGCTCGATGAACTGGGCTTTGACGGCGTCGATGCGGGCACGATCGACGAATCATGGAAACAGCAGCCGGGCACTCCGGTATATGCCAATGACTTTGATGCTGATGGCGTAAAGAAAGCGTTGTCGCAGGCTACAAAAGACCGCAAACCGGAATGGCGCGCAGCGCAAGCAAAAGCAAGACAACCTTAGAAATAGAGTTTCGTGTTGATTCGTGTATTTCGTGGATCGTGGTTTCGCAACCTGCAGAAGAAACGATCCACGAAATGGCACGAAGCACACGGAGTGTCTGAGCGACCCGCCTTGATCAGTTTGCAAGACTCATTGGATGAGCGGGCCAGATCGAGTAATATCAGCGACTCCCATCTGCGCTGCTACTACAACGATTTGGATAAACCCACTTTTTCGGAGTTGAAGCTATGACTATTCTTCCGCGCCGCACTAGCCACATGCCAAACAGTTTCAGATTGCTATCTGCCTTTGCAGTTCTCTTATTAATTACAACTGCAGCAATCGCACAACCGCGGACAGGCACAGTTAAGAAATTGACGATCAAGTCAGCGGTTCTCGGTGAAGACAGAGTTGTTCTGATTCGCACTCCGGTGGGATATGAAACAAGCAAGGTCAGCTATCCGGTGCTCTACATGACCGACGGTGACTCTCATATCAATCATACTGCGAGTACGATTGAATTCCTTACTGGGAATGGTCGTATACCGGAATTGATCGTGGTCGGTGTTACGAACACTGACCGCACTCGAGATCTGACGCCAGTGAAGTCGACGAACCGTAATGCGGCTGGCGAACTGCAATTTGCCTCGGGTGGTGGCGCAGATAACTTTCTAAAGTTTTTCGAGACCGAACTCATACCTGAGATTGAGAAACAATATCGAGTTCAGCCGTATCGCATTTTCGCGGGACACTCACTGGGAGGACTATTCGCAATCCACGCAATGATGACCAAGCCAGGACTCTTCAATTCTTACATTGCTGTCAGTCCTTCACTTCAATGGGAGAACGATACAGAGTTGAAGCGTGCGGAAGAGTTCTTGAAGAATCAGAAGGAGATGAAAGTGACACTGTTTGTGTCGATCGGTAATGAACCAGGCCGTATTGGCGCGGACTTCGATACGTTTAAAGACCTGCTTTCCAAAACCAATATTAAAGATTTTGAGTGGCAAGCTGAGCGCTTTGCCGACGAAGATCACGGATCAGTAGTGCTCCGTAGTCACTATTTCGGATTGCGCAAGGTCTATGATGGTTGGCAAGGGCCCCGAGATCTTAAGAGCGGGGCGGTCCTCGGTGGGTTAAAGGGGGCTGAAGCGCATTACAAACGTTTGAGCGATAAATTCGGGTACACCATTCCGGTGCCGGAAAGCCTCATCAACCAAATCGGCTACCAGTTTTTGTTCGACGGAAAGCCGGAAGACGCGATTGCGACATTCAAAGAAAATGTCGAGCGTTACCCTGATTCAGCGAACGTTTACGACAGTCTCGCCGAGGCATATGAGCGCGGCGGACGGATTGATCTCGCAGAGCCCCTCTATGAAAAGGCCAGTACGCTTGGTGAACAAAAAAATGATCCAAATATGGGGGCCTTCAAAGCCAACTATGAGCGAGCCCACGCGAAGTTGAAAGAGACTACAAAGAAACAGTAAATCTCTCTAAACACAAATGAGCATTTCAAAGTGTTGACGCTATCTTTTGTGCAAAGCTGATCTGTGCTTTAGCTGTCACAAGAATCCCCTCCAGGGTGTTCTCTTATTGAGCAACACTTCCGCATAGACTCTAGCCAACTAAAGAACGGAGAACCATTATGACCAGCGTGTCACAGGATGTGCGCTATAGCCTGCGTCTTCTGCTGAAACACAAGGGATTTGCCATTGTTGCCGTGTTAACGCTGGCCTTAGGGATTGGTATCAACACCGCGATGTTCAGTGTGCTGAATACCTTTCTATTTCGCTCACTGCCGTACCCGCACTCCGAACAGTTGATAAGAGTTTTTCGCACTTCGCCACACTCCCAAACCTGGCCGCATTCCGCAGCCAACTTCTTCGATCAGCATGACCAAAATTCGGTGTTCGAGAAGATGGCTGCCTACAACTTTGCCAGCCGTAATCTCACCGAACAGGGCCAAACAGCCGAACGTCTGCTTAGTCTCGCAGGAACCGCCGATTTCTTTCCGCTGTTTGGAGTAGCACCTGCGCGTGGCCGTGTGTTCAGACCTGAAGAATTCGAGCCGGGTAATGACAACGTCGTCGTGCTGACCGATCGACTTTGGGCCCGTCGCTTTGGAAGCGATCCAAACGTCGTCGGACGAAAGATCCAGCTCGACGGAAAGTCTGTGGAAATCATTGGCGTGATGCCTCCCGCATTCGACCATCCGATTCTGTGGGGCCCGATCGACATATGGCAGCCACTCACCTTTACTCCAGAACGGAAGGCGAACCGGAACAACAACTTTCTTTCCGAGATCGGGCGTCTCAAACCCGGCGTTTCGATTCAACAGGCGGAGCAAAGCATGATTGCTTTGGCCGCAAATCTCGGCAAGCAGAACTCGTCGAACGAAGGCGAGAGTGTACGACTTGAACCGTTGCAGCGATCAATGTCTGACAGCATTGGCAGAACCGTCATGTGGTTCACGTTTGGATTAGCCGGTTTCGTGTTGCTGATCGCGTGTGCAAATCTGGCGAACCTTCAGCTCGTTCGCACCGCCGCGCGATCGCGCGAACTTGCCGTTCGTGCTGCACTCGGTGCGAGACGTTGGCGACTGCTAAGACAGTCGTTGACCGAAAGCATCCTTCTTGCCCTTATCGGTGGAACAATCAGTCTCATCATAGCTCTTGTGGCCGTCCGCTTTATCAGTGCTCGCATGTTCATCGATTTGCCGGGGGCGAGTGTGCAACTTGACTACAAAGTATTTGGTTTCGCCCTTCTGGTCTCTGTCGTGACTGGAGTGTTGTTCGGGACGGTTCCCGCGTGGTTGGCATCTCGCGCAGACGTGAATCAAGCGCTGCGCGAAAACTCGCGAGGATCCACTGCTGGACGATCTCAGCACCGTTTGCGACACATGCTCATCGTTGGTGAAGTAGCGTTTGCAATGGTGTTGCTGGCGGCTGCAGGATTATTCCTTCGCGGCTTACAGCGCTTTATGAATTCGGATCCGGGCTGGCGTGTGGATGGACTGGTGACTGCACAAATGAGTCTCCGAGGCGACAAGTACAAAGATGATAAGCAACGTATTCTCTTTATTTCAGAACTAGAGAATCGTCTGAAGACGCTGCCAGGTGTTCAGCATGCTGCTATTAGCGCCTCGAGTCCTGTGTTTGGTTTCAACAGCAGTAGTTCGTTCCTGGTTGAGGGCTTACCGGAGCCTCCACCAGATAAGTATTGGGAAATGTTTTTTGAAGGTGTAAGTGGTGACTACTTCGATACGCTTGGTGCACGTTTGCAGCAAGGTCGTACCTTTAATCAGTCCGACACACCCGATCATCCGCAGGTGGTTATATTGAACGAAACGGCAGCTCGTACCTTCTGGCCCAACCAGAATCCTATTGGGAAGCGAATAAGTAACACCGCTAAAAAGAGAGAATACCGGGAAGTCGTCGGCATCGTGAACGACATCGCTTTCCCGGGCAATCTGGGAGAACCCTATACACGCTTTGAAGCCTTCCTGCCGATGGCGCAGGTTGCTCCTTCCTTTCTCATGATCGCTCTGCGTACACCGATGAATGCGGACGCAGTTGGTAATAGTCTGCGCAGTGCCGTCGCGGGACTTGATTCCGATCTTCCTGTCTACCGAATTCGAACGGCACGGACGACGGTTGATCAAGGTCTGGGTAACATTTCGTTACTTGGGAGCTTGCTCGGCGCGTTTGCTGTCGTTGGCCTGTTATTGGCAGCGATAGGGATTTACGGAGTTATCTCGTACACAGTTGTCCAGCGCACAGGAGAGCTGGGAATTCGTGTAGCGCTTGGGGCCCAGCGGAGTGATGTCATGCGGTTGATCTTAGGCAAGGGAGCGTTGCTGGTTGTTAGTGGAGCATTGTTGGGTGTTGCTGGAGCTTATGCTGTGTCCAGAGTATTGATTAGTTTGATCCCATCATTACCAACACGCGATCCAGTGATTCTCGCGGTAACGAGTGTTGCTCTGGTAGCTGTAGCGTTGGTTGCCTGCTACATCCCCGCGCGACGAGCAACGAAAGTTGATCCGCTGGTGGCGTTGAAGTCGGAGTGACGGTTCACAGTAGTGTTCCAATTGAGTTTTCCTGGCTTCGCCGACCGTTGTGAGGAATGGCTGTGCCTTTCCGTAGACGGTGTTCTTGTGACTTGTGCTACCCTTCACATCTCCATCCGACCATTCAAGTAACTGTAAAGGAAACGGCGTAGCCGGATACAAGGTGCCGAGCTAACGGAAAGGCACGGCCATTCCTCACGAGGAACAGTGCCTCCGCGTTCTTCTGATTCTTCTCAAGTCACCCAACTTTCTCCTTGACAGTCCAAGGAAGGCACCTATAGTCTCTGCCCCAGACAATCTAGGGAAAGAAGCATTTCCACAATGCCAGCATGCTAAACATCCGCGACTTAGTGAAGACCTACCCGAGTGGTGTTCAAGCGCTCAAGGGAGTCAGCCTGAACATTGAACCAGGCATGTTTGGTTTGCTTGGTCCAAACGGTGCCGGCAAAACCACACTGATGAAAATTCTCGCAACACTGCTCGAACCCGACAGTGGTACAGCCGAGATGAATGGACTTGATCTCATTAGCAAAAAAGCCCAGACCAGAAAAATGCTTGGTTATTTACCGCAGGACTTCGGTTTGTATCCAACGCTTACGGCATCTCAGATGCTCGATTACTTTGCAAAGCTCAAAGGCGTTATCGACAGAAAGGAAAGACGTTCGCTTGTTGATGCGTTGCTCGACAGAGTCAATCTATTCGGCGAACGCAATCGACGCCTCGGAGGTTTTTCCGGCGGCATGCGACAGCGCGTGGGAATCGCTCAAGCGTTAATCGGCAATCCCGAACTTCTGATCGTTGATGAACCTACGGCGGGTCTCGATCCCGAGGAACGCACGCGACTTCATAACCTCCTGGCAGAGAGTATGAAACAGAACGCGGTCGTACTGCTCTCCACTCACATCGTTTCCGATGTTTCGAACCTGTGCAGTCGCTTCGCGGTGATTCGTGCCGGTGAGATCCTGACGGCGACGTCGCCGGATGCGGCGCTGGCAAAACTCGAAGGCCGCATTTGGGAGGCTACCTTACCGCGCGAACAAGTTGCCGGTCTGAAAGCGACCGGGAAAATAATTTCGAAGCAGATGGCTGGCGGAGGTACCCGTGTTCGTGTGCTCTCTGAAAATGGAAGGCCGGCGGAACCGTTCGTAGCGGCCACCCCAACGCTTGAAGATCATTATTTTATCGTCGTGAATCAGATCTAAATGGTCGGGTCCAATTCAACGCGCACCTTTGCAGCCGTCGCTTATAACGAAGTGCTGCTCAATTCGAAGCGTGTTGCTCCGTATGCGTTGATGATCATATGCAGTGCCGCTGCAGTCATGGGTTGGGTAAAGGGACCAGCCGTTGCATTGGGCTGGGCCACAAACAGCGACTTTTACATTTCCAGAAGTCTCAAGGCCTTTTCTTTCTTATTGGGCCCGCCTCTTTTCTCCGCAATCATTATGGGCGACCCCGTAATTAGAGACTTCCGGCTGGGTATTCATCCACTGATATTCTCAAATCCTATCAATCGCGCGCAGTACCTTTTCGGAAAATTTTTTGGCAACTTCCTGGTGCTGGTGTGCTGCATGGCAGCTTTTCCGCTGACGATGCTGGTGCTGCAGGCATTTCGACCATCGCGGATGGTTGTCCAACCGGCCCACGTGCTCCCATATGTGAAGCACTTTTTTTTCTTCGTGGTGATCACGCACTTAATGTTGGCAGCTTTTTACTTTACCGTCGGCGCGCTCACTCGCACCGTTAAAATCGTTTACGGTTTAGCGGTCAGTTTGTATCCGGTCTACGTTTCGTTAATGCTTTTCTTACCATGGGCGCTAACCGTCCGCTGGAGAAACTTCTTCGATGCATTTCTGCTGAGTTCGGGCCCAAGCAATAACGGGTTTGGAAACAGCGCGGAATTTCTCAACAGCTACGTCATGAACTATACGCCGGACATGATCGGCAACCGTCTGCTGCTGATGTTCGTCGCCGGCCTATGTTTGGCAATAGCCTATTTGAAGTTTCCAACTCATGAGCGCGCGCAAGCGAAGCAACATTCATCAATATTGAGGGTACCGAGCGCGGGGCACTTCGAACCCGTGCACAGATTCGCAGCTATCGCATACAACGAGGTATTGCTGAATTCGAAGCGCGTTGCACCTTATGTTGTAGCAGCGCTGTGTGCTTGTAATGCCGTGCTCTGGTGGGGTTGGGGACCAGCAGTCGGGCGGGGTGTGGCACATAACAGCGATCTCTACATAGCCGGCGTGCTGCCACCCTACTCTTTTTTGTTCTTGCCTCTTTATACGGCGCTGATGATGGCTGATCCATCCATCAGGGACTTTCGTGAGGATATCAGTCCGCTCATTTTTTCCAAGCCTGTAAGCCGCGCCGAATACCTGCTGGGAAAATTCTTCGGCAACTTCTTCGTGCTGGCGTGTTGTCAGTCGGCGTTCGTCGTCACGCTATTTGTGCTTCAGTGGATCCCGAAAAACCGCGTGACAGTTCTACAGCAAAAGCAGTTCCTGGCTTACCCCAAACACTTTCTGGTATTCGTAGTGATCTCCCATGTGCTTTTGGCCGCTCTTTACTTTACCGTCGGTACTCTGACGCGCAACGCCAAGATCGTCTACGGGCTGGGAATTGCGTTTTATCCAATCTACATCGGCTATCAAACGATTCTACTGAGCAGCTTGCCATGGCGATGGAAACTTGCTCTTGACCCGCTGGTTATGAATCGTGGGCTAGCCAATCAGGGCGGCGAAACCTTCGGACCCGACGTAATGAAGCGTCATGGTGAGTTGTTAAATCATCTCGTCGTTGTTTACGACACCGACCTGATCGTCAATCGCGTGGTGATGATTTTACTGACGGCGATTTGTCTGACGATTCTCTATAAGTTCTTCACGACTGTGGAGCGGTCCGGAAAGAAAGAACACATTTCGGTCCTCAACCTTTCGATCGCAACCGATCGCGTCTATTACCCGGATATATCTCCCGCATCGCTCCTCGATGAATTCGAAGGGCGTGACTACAAAGCGACGAGCACCCACATCGTCCTTCCTGAAGTCGTCAGGGTGAACGCCGGAATTCGCGCAACCGTAAATAAGCTAATCGGCGCGTTAGTTGTTGAGTTCCGCCTGCTGGTCGCCGAACGAAGTTTTGTAGCGGTGATGCCGCTGGCCATCTTCCTCTCTATTCTGGAAGCGGCCTTCTATAACATTGCGCCGGACGTCTCTCATTCTGCCGCGTACGCGACTAACACAGCACGTTTGTTGTTGCTATTCCTAATTGGGATTGCCGTTTTCTACACAAGCGAAGCCATGCATCGCGATCGAGAAGTGAAGGTTGAATCGATTATATGGTCAACGACCGTCTCGAACAGTGTCTTACTGCTTTCCAAATGGCTTACTTCGGTTGCGTTAAATCTTTCATTGGTTACCGTAGTTGGCATACTCGCAGTGTTGATTCAACTTGTGAGAGGTCATACGCCGGTTGATTTGTCGGCTTACGTGATGGTCTACGGCGTGGTGTTGATACCAGGCATCTTTCTTCTGACGGCGCTCGTGGTCGCATTGAATGTCTTGCTACGTAGCAAGTACCCGGTGTACGTGGTGGCGGTTGGCACCGGCTCCGGACTCTTTTATTTATACAACAGCGGACATAACCATTGGCTTTATAACCCGCTCCTTTATCAGCTTTGGAAGTATTCGGATCTGACCAGCAGGACAATACTATTCTCGCGATTCTACTCGCTTGTTCTGGCCGCTGTTTTCCTTGCTTTCGCACACCTCTTCTACGAGCGCAAAGCGAGATAACACAAATTGTCCGATATGCTTTGGCTTGTCGCGACGTAACAAACGGGCCTCCGGATTATCGAGAGAAGCGCTGACTATTCAGGGCTATGATTGGTTACGTCACTACAAGCTGAAGCATATCGGACATTCAGTGCGCCGCAGTTCCATTCAGCGTGATCACTGACACTGATTGCTTTGGAATCGTCACTACAAACCGCTGTGCGGCGGGAATTGTTCTGTCTTCAACACTAGATGCTTGACCGCTAATAGTCTGCACCTCGGCTCGTCCTACCGGAAGGAATCCCTGAACCGTGACAGTTGTTGTTATTGGCTTCGTACTCGTATTAACCGCTTTGATAAAGATCCTGTTGCCGCTCCGACTGGCAGTCGTATCAAGGTCAGGTAGATTAACGTTCGCTGCGAGCCTCATATCACCGCGATTATTGCTATACAACTGGTTCACAAGATAGATCGGCGTAACGAACACGTTATGCAGCGACGCCTGAATAATTCCGCCCGGCCAGCCATTAACAAGATCAGAGACGGCGCTCATTTCAACGAGCGCTCCCGATCTCTCAAATACATTCATCAAGCGTGCGCCGTAGAGTGCCGCCTCGATTGAATATTGACGTCCCGTTGGAAGATCAAGTCCCCATTCGTTGATTGCCAACTTGACTCGTCCCTCGAGCTTCAGCTCGCGCAATAGTTCCAGAACGTCTCCATAAAATCTTTCGAAGAAAAGAGGCCGCGCCAACAACTTCGACAGATCGTTGCCCGCTTCGTGGCGTCCGTAATAGTGGTGAATAGCGAGATAGTCGATGCCGTCACCAGCCGTACGCAGCACCGTGCGATTCCAGTTCATATTGTTATCGCCGACCGCGATCAGTTTTATCGACGGATCAACGGCGCGCATTGCTTTCGCGTAACGGATGTAATTGCGCGCATAAGTTTCGGCGTCCGAGTGACCGCGCACCCAATCGCCCCAGATCTCGTTTCCAACTTCCCAAAGCCTGACGCGAAACGGATCCGGGTGGCCGTTGGCGGCACGCATTGCTCCGTACTTCGAGGTTGCAGGACCGTTACAGTATTCAACCCAGGCAGCAGCTTCTTCCACAGTAGCGCCACGTCCTTCAACGTTCACCGTGATCGAAGGTTCAGCGCCCACGGCGCGTGCGAACGCTACGAACTCATCAGTGCCGAAGTCACTCGGTTCCGGTTCGTTCTTCCATGATAGGTTCGTCCACGTTACTCGTTGATCACGTGGACCGACACCCCACAACCAGTGATAGTCCTGAGCGACGTTGCCACCGGGCCAACGAATGAATGCAGGTTTGAGTAGCTTGATCCTTTCAAAAACGTCACGACGCACTCCGCCAGGCGCAGAATCACCCGGCATTAGTGATATCTGATCTATCCAGACAGTGCCCGTTCCGGGAAAGAGAACTGCGAAGCGGGCGAGCGGGTCGCTGATTGTTGAATTTAGTGTGAACTCATATCTGCGCCAATCGCCCTTCGTTATGTTAGGGATATCGAAGGCAGAGTAAACCTGACCGATCTTGACGTCAGACTCGAGTGCGAGTGTGACTGGACCGACGTAATCGGTCGTGCGCAGCCAAATGTAGCCGCGGTATTCAATGCCGGCGCGGATTGGAATGCGTGATTGATAAATGCCGTGGCGTTGAATGACACCGTCACCGGCTCTGACGCGTAGTGAGTGTTCCTTCGTTTCGCTTATTTTTGATGGGTAAGGGAACTGGTCGTCCCATGTGAATGCCAGTGCGTAATCGTCATTCCGATCGTCCGGATAGCGCTCCCAGTTTCGGGAAAGTCCGATGACGTTAGGAGCCTCTTCGAAACTGCGATCACGAATCAGTTCGGCTTGCAGGCCGCGCTTAATGCCCTCAAACATGAACTCCATAAACTGTCCGTAGAGCAGCGGACTGACGCGGTTTTCAACTTTGGAGGCATCGATGGTTATTGAGGCGGTTTGGATCGCCTGTGCCGAAACACTTGTGATTTGCGACGCAGAGGCGAGAACAAAACACAAGAGTCTCGAGGACGATCTTCGCAGCTTTTGGTTATTCATCCTTATTCGTGTTGTTTCGTGTGATTTCGTGGATCGCTTTTCTCGGGATCATAAAAAGCGATCCACGAAATCACGCGAAACAACACGAATCACCTCAACGGAACGCGCAGCACTGTAAATGAACGTGGTAACACCGAATATGAAAACTCGCCACCAGGAAGCTGGAACTGCTTCTCGACCGGCGCGATCCTCGTGGGCTGATCCAAACTGTTTTCTGCTTTTAAATCTTCACTCTGTAACACAAGCATTTTGCCGCTTTGTCCAACACGCTGCGCGCCCGCGAGCGTGATGCGTGTCTCTTTTGCCGCCGAGCCTGTATTCACTATCTTCACGATCACCTCCCCGCTGACTTCATCCAGCGAGGCGGTCGCATAAAGCTCATTCTGTCCGTTCTTCGCTGAGCCATCAATTAAGATCGGCAACCGTCGAGTGCCTTTGTTTACGCTGAACATCTTTTGCACGTAGTAATTCGGCGTTCCAAATGAACGCAGGTTGTCAAACCAGATCAGGTTCGGAGTCCACTGCCACGCGTCCACATGACCGAAAAGTGGTGCGTAGGATGACATCTGCACTACGTCCGAATTGCGCTCAAGTCCGGTGATGAAAGCAGCTTCAGAGAGCGCGCACTCCCAGTTGTTGCGGTTTTCGGGACTAGCGATGCCGACACTCTGGGCCGCGTATTCACCGGCGAAGACCTTTGGACCAGTGCGCGGATAGTTGTCATAGCGAGCGGAGTTGTCGCGGAACCACTGCGGCGCCATGTAGTAATGTTCATCAATTAGATCAGCTTTTAGTTGTCGCATCTTTTGCCACAGAAAATCGAACCGCTCACCTTCCGGAGCTGGTCCCGCACTCGTCACGAGGCTAATGTTCGGATACTTTTGCTTCAACACTTTAGCGAACACCTCGTAACGTTCGACGTATTGAGGTCCCCACTGCTCGTTGCCAATGCCGATCATTTTCAAGTTGAAAGGTTTTGGGTGACCCATCTCGCTACGTTTTCGGCCCCAGGCTGTGTTCACTGGAGCGTTGGCGAACTCGATCAGATCGATCGCGTCCTGAATGTAATGATCGAGATCTTCAAGCGGCGCCAGTTCACCAGAGTTGAACTGACAGGCCATGCCGCAGTTGATAATAGGCAGTGGCTCGGCGCCGATGTCTTCCGCTAGCTGAAAGTATTCGTAGTAGCCGAGACCGAACGATTGGTAATAGTCGGGAGTCAACCGCCAATTGAATTCAGTGTTCCAGCGGTTAATTATGAGCTTTCGTTCATCGAGATCTCCGATGGTGGTCTTCCACTGGTACCGCTGATCGAGGTATCTGCCCTCGACAATGCAGCCACCGGGAAATCGCAGAAATCCGGGTTTCATCTCTTTCAGGAGCTTCACGAGATCACTGCGCAATCCATTTGGCCGGTTTTGCCACGTGTCGTTCGGGTAAAGCGATATCAGATCAACATCAACCGTTCCGTTGCCTTGCACGACCAGATTGAGGTGGCCTTTGTTGATGCTATCTCTGGGACGCAACGTCGCTTCGTAATTTTTCCATGCGTTTGTAAGAACTACGAGCTGTGTTTCACCGACGACGTGATTATCCTCTTCGATTTCGATATGCAGAGTCACGGGTGGACTATCGACCGTTCGTGCCCTCATCGAAAATCTGTACTCGGCATCTTTCTGAAGCCCAATGCCGCGAAACCCTTCATTCGAAATACCAAAGCCCTTGCCGTTACCAGATGACTTTATGCGCAGGTAGTGAGAATTTGGCGTGTCTGTTATCGAACCGTGGTCGAAAACATAGAGCTGCCCCTTCGTGTCGCCGCGGTCCAACGGTTTCCATCCCATCATTGGATTTGGAAATTCAAACGAGCGATTCTTTACGCGCTCGGGATAGAGACCGCCGTCAGCTCCGAAATTGATGTCTTCAAAGAAAAGACCGAACAGTGTTTTTGGAATTTCGGCGCCGGGCTGGTTGACTTGCACGGTGATATTTCGGGTTTGAGCGAGGGCGACTTGCGTTTGGACGAGTGCAATCGCAAGCAGGAAAGTGAGAGCTCTAATCCGATGATGGCCACAGCTGTTTGCTAGATTCATTGCTATTGTTAGAGGAATTTCAGCGTTAAATACACGTTATTTTCTTTTCACAGATCTCCCCCCGACGGGCAGTCTTCTTATTCGTGTATTTCGTGTAATTCGTGGATCGTGGTCATGCTGCAGAGAAAGCGATCCACGAATCACACGAATTAGCACGAACAAGAGACTAACCGACCACCTCCTTTGATTGCCGGACTTCTGGCTGCGCACCCCCCCGCTACCGCGAGGTGGTACTGACTACTTGCCACGTGGACTCATTCCCCCGCGCCCTTAACCTGCGCCTTTGTCTTTCCTGTCATTCGTCGTATGAACTCAACTTCTTCAACCATGTAGGGGGTGCCGTCGTTGCGAAACACTTCGTGAAACCAAATGGCGGGTTCGCGATCGATGTATGGATGTTGCCATGAATCCCAGGGCAAGTGTGTTTGTGTCTTACCCTGCGCGAATCCCCAATTGATCATTCCGACGTTATGAATCTTGCCGACGGGCATCGAGCCAAAGAAGAAACTTCCGTTTCCTCGCGCCATGTATTCCGTACAAATGATTGGACGGTTGTAGCGCACAAGCCAGTTGATCCGTTTTTCAAACTCTGTGGGTGAGTCATAGTTGTGAAAGGTGATGACATCCGAGAGATCAATCTGTAAGCGATCCATAGCAGTCAGTTTTTCCGGCGCAGACCAATCTCCCTTCCACACGCCCGACGTGAGTGGTTGCTCAGCTTTCGCTTCACGTGCCCATGCAAATGCACGCGGCAGAAGAGCGAGCACCAGTTCGACTTTGTTCTTCGGTTCGAGTTCACCATAACTCCCGCCGTTCTGGTTGTCAGGCTCGTTCCAAACGTCCCAGGCGAGGATGCGTTGATCGCGAGCGAACGCACCGACAACTCCTTTCACATACGATTCGAGATGCGAATAGGCCGACGGGTCTTGCAGTGTTGTGCGATTTGGACTTTGTACCCAGCCAGAGTTGTGTACGCCAGGTTTAGGCGCGCGCTGTTTACCCAGTTTCGCATCAGGATCCCACACCGAATCAAAAAGCACGAACATTGGTTTGATCTTGTGTTTCGCAGCGATAGTTAGAAACTGATCGAGGCGCCGCTTGAAACCTTCGGCGTCCTGTCGCCAGAGCAGGTCGTGAAGAAAGACACGCATGGTGTTCATTCCAAGACCTTCTGCCCAGCCGAGTTCGAGATCGATTCGTTTTGGGTCGAAGGAATCAGCCTGCCACATTTCGAGTTGATTGATCGCGCTTGCTGGATTGTAGTTACTACCAACGAGCCACGGCTGCCTGCTATACCAGTCGCGCGCCTGTTGCTCGGACCACCTGCCCTGCGCCAGCACGCTAAGCGAAAGGAGAATGATTGTGACGATTACCTGAGTTGACTTTCGTATTAAGGACATCAACGACGACCTTTCTTTGTAGTCAGTAGTCAGTGGTCAGTTGAACAAGTCTAATAGGTCACATAGGTCCTATTCTACTGACCACTGACCTCTCACTCACTTCAGAACCGCACATTACTTAACCTCTTCACCACCTCGCGCAGTTCCTCATCTTCATGTTTCTTCTCTGCGTCGCTCAGACGCTTGAAGGTGGCCATCGCGGCCTGCGCATCACCGGCACGTTTAAGTCGACCGTATGCGAGACCAAGTTGGTAATACGCTTCGGGCACGCTCGGATCAAGCTTAACAACCTGGTCGAATTCTGAAACAGCATCGGCCCAACGTTGAGAGCGCATGAAGAGTTTGCCCAAAGACAGACGCGAGGGAGTGAATGTCGGATCCAATTCAACAGACTGGCGCAGATGTTTCTCGATAATGCCCGTGTCTGCATTTTGCTTCAGCATCGCATCTGCGATGAGGTGGTGTACAACTGCGAGTTTCGGGTCAGCGCGAATGGCGTCCTGGTAGAGAGAAATTGCTTCACCGTACGCACCCGTTCTTGCTCGAATCAATCCAAGATAGGCAAACGCTGGCGCAAAGTTCGAATCAAGTTCAATTGCTTTTCTCAAGGCGCGCTCAGCTTCTTCATTCTTGTCGAGCTTGAAGTTTGCAAATCCAAGTGCGAACCACAAACGCGACGATGAAGGAAAAGACTTTAGTGATTCCTCAAGCCGAATGATAGCTGCGCCGGGGGCGTTGGAATTGGTCAACAAAACTGCGTACGCGAAACGATACTTTTCAGATTGAGGATCGCGCTGAATAGCCAAGCGCATCGCCGGGATCGCGTTTTCCACGTGACCGCTTTGCTCATACACGTCCGCGAGCAGAGCGTAAACGGGAGCCGGATCGTTACCACGAGCGACCGATGCTTCAAGCGTCCGACCTGCAGCCGGTATTTCTTTAAGCGCGAGATACACGCGTGCAAGGCGTACGACCGAGTCGGTATCTGTCGGATTCAGGTTGATGGCAGCAGTTAACTCAGCTTCTGCTTCCTTTAATAATCCGGTTTCAAAGAGGGCGGCACCGAGTTCCGCGCGTGCCGCCGGAGCCTGAGCTGGTGTCGCAGTTCCTGCTGCCAGGGCTGCGTAGTTCTGATAATAACTGGATGCTGCTGGATAGTTCTTGAGACGCAGCGAAATGACGGTTAATGCTCGCGAGATTTCTACATCAGGCCTAATAGACAGCGCGCGCTTGAACAATTCCGCAGATGAGCGCAGATCGTCAGGTGTACCGCCGGCGAAGCGGATTTGGGCGAGATTCACCAGCGCGTTTGGCTGATCGGGATCGAGCTTGAGCGACTTTTCGAATTCAACGGCGGCGAGACTTTGCCTCCCGGTGCGCATGAGGATCGCTCCGTAGTTATTTCTCGCTGAGGCGCTGTTAGGTTCAGCTTTGACCGCTGCCGCAAAGTGTCGCTCGGCTCCTTTAAGATCGCCGGCGCGATCCGCAATGATGCCCAGATACGTGTGGGCAGTTACTTCATCGTTTTTAAGACTCAGGGCCTTCTCGAATGCATCGCGTGCGCTTTTCGTATCACCACGGTCAAACGCAGCAAGGCCTTCATCAACGAACTGTTTGGCTTGCTGACCTTGCACAGGGACATATGTGAGGCAGAGACACGTAATCCACAGAAGAGTTCTCGTGATTCTGTGTACTGCTGCGGTCATTTTGGGAGTTGTTTGGAGTGCGACGGCCTGCCGTCGCTTTGTCACACAGGCCTCTCAATCAGTAACGATGTAACAAAGCGACGGCAG
>DASYPT010000120.1:0-42684 GCA_036006355.1 Pyrinomonadaceae bacterium
CTTTCTCTGCGCGCGAGTTCGACCAACCATCCAGGTGCGCAAATTTCACATTTAAAACTGCCGCTTGCAGTTCGTCTAATCGGCTATTGAGACCTACTTCCTCGTGCTCGTACTCGTTCGCACCACCATGATTTCTCAAGCGTCGCAATCGCTCTGCACATGCATTATCGCTCGTCAGCAACATACCACCATCACCGGCGCCCCCCAGGTTCTTTGTAGGATAGAAACTCAACGTTCCCATTAAGCCCATAGAACCGGCCCTGCGCCCGCGATCCTCCGATCCGATTGCCTGGGCCGCGTCTTCGATGATCGGTATTCCTGTTTTTTGGCTTATCGAGAGTAGTGAATCCATGTCAGCACATTGGCCGTACAAATGCACCGGGATGATGGCTCTTGTGCGTGAGGTAATCAACACTGAGACCTGCTTTGAATCGATGTTGTAGGTTTTCGCATCGATATCAGCGAATACGGGCTTCGCCCCCAGTCGCGCAATCGCGCTACCGGTCGCAAAGAACGTGAATGGCGTCGTAATCACTTCATCGCCTTGCCGAACGTCCAGTGCCATTAACGCCAACAGGAGTGCATCTGAGCCTGAGGCGCAACCGATCGCGTGCGTCGTGCGTGAATAACCAGCTAATGCTGTTTCAAGAGAACGAACATGCTTGCCCAGCACAAAATGTTGAGACTCGAATATCTCATCGACGATCGGACGAAGCTCGTCTCGCAACGAGACATACTGCGCCTGTAGATTTATGAGCGGAACTTTCATATGAACGGAAGTATTAAAGCAGATATGTCCGACGAACTTTAGTTTGTCGTGCTCGCAGTCATAGCCCGCCGCTTTAACTAGAGGCGTGAGTCCAACGTACGACAAACTAAAGCTCGTCGGACATCTTGCTAGGCTGTTTCTCCGGCTGACGCTCCTGGGGAATCGGCATCGGACGAATAGTAATTGGAGTAGTAGTTCGAGTAGTAGTAGTCCTGAGTTTCGAGCTTCACGTTATTCAACACAACGCCAAAAATGTGGGCGCCCACATCCAGCAGATGTTGTTTTGCTCTGCGCACAACGGCACGCGAGCTTCTGCCGCCGTGAACCACCAACATCACGCCGTCGACCATCGTTGAAAGGATCGAAGCGTCGGTGAAGGAGATGGCAGGAGGCGAGTCGATAATGATGTGATTAAAACGTTCGCACAGTTGCGTCAGAAGCTTGCGCATCTCAGCCGAGCCAAGCAATTCAGCCGGATTTGGGGGCACTGGGCCAGACGTCAGGATCTTAAGATTGTTCGTCCTTGGACAAGATTGAATAAGTCCATCGAGATCCTTCTCACCTGAAAGCCAGGTCGTTAGTCCGCGCGCATTTGAAATTTCAAACTCTGAATGAAGTCGTGGTCTACGTAAATCGCAATCGATAATCAACACGTCAGCGCCAGTCTGCGCCAGCATAAACGCCGTGTTGATGGCTGTCGTAGTCTTACCCTCCGAAGGCTGGCTTGAAGTAACCAGAATAGTCTTTGGAGGCTGACCAGCAGACGAAAGTAACAACGAAGTGCGAAGGTGACGATATGACTCTGCGATGGGACTGCGAACATCGTCGATCATTGCCAGCGCGGTTGTTTCTGAAGGTGTCGCGGGACTCGTACCGCCAAGACCTTTCAATCTGCCACGATCTTTATGACTTGCCGGGATCATGGCGAGGGCAGGCAGATGAACATAACGATCGATATCGTCGAGGGACTTAACTGTGTCGTCAAGGAAATCGAGCAGGAACGCCAAACCGATACCGGCAACGAGCGACAGCAGAAAGGCTATCATCACGTTGCGAATACGCGGCGGGCCAATCGGTTCTTTAGGAACGCGACTATAAGTCTCAACGCTGACTTCGTTCCCCTTGTCACCAATCGCAACCTGAACATCACGCAACTTCTGCTGCAACACATTCAATCGCTGCTTGTCTGTTTCGAGCTGTTGCGAGTACTGGGCCATTTCAATTTGATCTTGTGTCTGTTGACTCGTCACGGCCTTCTGCTGGTTATACATCTGCCGCACACTTTGCTCATGCGCCTGCGACGCTTGGTAATCGGCTTTCAATCCAGCGATGACTTCATTCGCGATTTTGTCGAGTTCCGCCTCTAGCGGCTTAAGCGCGACGTTGATTTTTACGACCTCAGGCCATTTTTCTGTGTAGGTGACGAGCAAGGTTTCGCGTCGCTCTTTGAGTAACGAGATGCGATCACGGAGAGCACCGACGCG
Source organism: Pyrinomonadaceae bacterium (assembly GCA_036006355.1). Lineage (GTDB taxonomy): Bacteria > Acidobacteriota > Blastocatellia > Pyrinomonadales > Pyrinomonadaceae > PSRF01. Next base: position 2,254 of record DASYPT010000120.1, read on the forward strand.
GCCATTCTTTATTACTTCGGGAATGGAAAACTTATCGGGAGCACTCGACGCACTCTTATAGACGGCCTCTGCGGCCTGACGTCTGTTCTCGGCATCTAGTAGTTGCTTGATCAAATCGACGAGCCGCTGTCCTTCAGTGTCACGGGAAACGTCACTGGTCAGGGGCAGATTACGCGCCCGCGCATAATTGAAAAGTGTTTCTGTTTCCTGACGTATCTTGGCTTGGACTTCAGCCATCTCCTTAGCTATTTGATCTTCCGCCTTGGTTGAATTGGCGGTCGAGCGTGCGAGGTTATTTTCCCGGAATACGTCCGCAAGTGTATTGGAGATCTTCTGAGCCATTTCCGGATCAGTGTGCCGGTACTTAATCGTGAACAGATTTGTTCCGACAATCCCATCAACCTGTTCATTGCCGGTGATCATATCTTCGTAAGGCTCGAGAGCTGCGAGTTCTTCCGGTGATAGTTCTTCGTTGATCTGTTCGGCGCCGACAATGTTGAGTGTCGTTCCTGTCGCGGGCAGTACCTTCGACTTTACCTTTTCACCTGTGAACATGCGGCGCAGTGAAGAGAAGATTCCGCCTTGCGACTGTCCACCAAAAAAGGTCGGGTTATGTTGCAGGTCAAGAGTTACTGCGACTTGTCGTGCTAGCGCAGGACTCTGCAACAACTTTATCTGTGTGCCCCAGAAATTGCCGTCGGGTTGAGAGTTCAGAACGAACTCCTTACCAAGAAGAATGTTTCCTTTCCGCTGTTCGATTTTGATCGTGGATTCCGCCTGGTAGATTGAAGGCTGTCTGAACATCTGGACGGCAACCAGCGAGGTCACAACCAAACACAGACTGAGGATCAGCCATTTGCGCTTTAAAACGATAAATAAATATTCGCGCAGCTGGGTTGGTTCGCTTGCTGCCGGGCCGTATGACTTCAGCGTACCTACGTCATTTAGCGGGCGATCCAGAGTTCGATCCGTGGGCGACAGCGGTATCAAGCGATTATCTTGCGACATCATGTTGTTTCGAACCTCAACTTCAAATCTCCAAGGTCTGAGAATAATAGCAGAGACTCCGCTTGTGGCAAGTTCAACTAGTGAGGAAAATTAGGCGTTTGTGTGTATTTTTGAAGTAATGTCTTGAACGAACTGGGCCAAACCTTCCTCCCAATTCGGTAGTGGCTCTAAACCCAGCGCGTCCGAAAGGAGACATCTCAAACGAGAGTTTTTCGGACGAGGCGCAGGTCTCCTGACAGACTCGAGCAAAACCACTTCGAGATTCGCAAGATCACAACCTGCGAGTTGTAAGGCTTTCGAAGCGAATTCTGCATAGTTTGTGCCGTCGCCAGAGTTCACAATGTGAAAAACTCCGGGCAGATCAAGTTGTGCGAGCTCTCGCAGCCGTGCGGCTAAATGATTTGCATAAGTAGGCGTGCCCCAGGCATCCGCAATCGCTTTAACCTTCTCGCCACGTCGGATGCGATCGACTACCGTACTCAGGAAGTTCTTTCCTCCACGTCCAAATACAAAACCAGTTCGCACGACCATTGTCCTCGCGTGCTCGTGTTGTGCTCGGCGTTCGCCGTTCAACTTCGCGCGTGAATACACGCTCAGTGGATTTGGATTGTCTCGCTGCGTATAGAATCCATCCTTCGTGCCATCGAATACGTAGTCTGTAGAAATCGTAATCAGCAACGCGTCCGCATTTCGACTAGCTCTCGCAAGATTTTCAGGTCCGACCTCATTCACTACCCTGCATCGCTCTGCATCAGTTTCACAACCGTCAACATCGGTCCATGCAGCACAATTGATGACCACCTCCGGCTTTGCTTCGGCAACGATTAGCTCCACTTGAGCTTCGTTCGCGATATCTAGTCCGCTTCGATCGTAAGCGAGTACTTCATCACCGAGCCGGATGCAGTAGTCGCTCAAGGCGCGCCCTACTAAACCACCAGCACCGGTAACCAGGATTCTCAACTTGTGCTGACCTCAGTTCCGTATTGTTGTTTGTAATAATCTCGGTAGGCGCCGCTGCGCGCGCGTTCGACCCAGTCGTTATTATCCTTGTACCAGTTAATGGTCTTTGCCAATCCGGATTCCCAGGTCTCGATTGGACGCCAATTCAGTTCCGTTTCGATGACCGACGAGTCGATCGCGTATCGCCGATCATGCCCGGGTCGATCTTTAACAAATTGAATCAGCGAGTGAGATTTTTGGAGTGCGTCCAGAACAGACTTTGCAACGTCGATGTTTCTGCGTTCATTGCGGGCGCCGATGTTATAGACCCTTCCGGATTCGCCTTTCTCGAGCACGGACAAAATCGCGCGGCAGTGATCGTCAACGAATATCCAGTCGCGAACATTCAAGCCATCGCCATAGACAGGTATTGGCTGGTCATTCAATGCGTTTGAGATTATCAGTGGAAGGAATTTCTCTGGAAACTGCCGAGGACCGTAGTTGTTACCGCATCTTGTTATTACGGTATCGAGACCAAACGTGTGATGCGCAGCGCGAACCAAATGCTCAGCGGCCGCTTTTGAAGCAGCATAAGGACTGTTTGGGGCAAATGGCGAATTTTCGGTGAAATAGTCGTGCGTATCCAACAGACTTCCCATTACCTCGTCAGTTGAGACCTGAAGAAACCGTTTTACGTTGCGCTCGCGCGCAGCATCAAGCAGAAACTGAGTCCCTGCGACATTAGTCCGAAGAAACTCGTGAGCCGAGAGAATGCTTCGATCAACGTGACTTTCCGCAGCGAAATTCAGGATTGCATCGCAATTTTCAGGAAGACTGGCAAGTAGTTGTTCCGCTACCGCAATGTCGCCGCGAATAAATGTGTGCCGATCTTTGTCCAGGTCGTTGAGGTTATCAAGGTTACCGGCGTAGGTCAGCGCATCGAAGTTAATGATTTTGTATTCGGGTCGTTCGGTGAGAATGAGTCTGACAAACGCGGAACCAATAAAACCGGCACCACCAGTAATGAAGAACGTGCGCATCTCGAGTTGCAGGTTCTACGGCTTCACCCGAACAGTACCTTTTCCCTGGTTTGGGTTAACAAAAGAGAAGGAGGAAATTGGGAAACTTTGGCAGCCGATCAGGTGTTCGTGATTAGAAACGACTCCTTCATCGTCGGGCCGCTCGGAATCCGTAGCAATCCATGCCACAGGATCGACCTCATCCGCTGGCCGCTCGGAATCGGAAGCCACCCATGAGCGAGTCTCCGAGCGATAAATCCCCCATGTGAGTCGGTCTTTTTTCGACTGATCGTCGGTTCCACCGTTATCTTGAGCGACAACCAACACTCGCCTACCGATATACGGACGCGAGTTTGAATCCGTAATCGCGCCGCTCATAACGGCAATGCCTTTATTTATAACCAGGCAATCGACGTCTGCTTTGAAGAAAAATGGTTGAGATTCCTGCGATTCGCTTTCCGCGACGCTTCGGCTATGTATGGCTTCGTCTCTAAAGATTGTCTGGCCAGACAATAAGCCGTCGACGGTGCGTGTTGCATGAAACTCTATGAAGCAGTCAGTGTCTTCGCGCGAGTAGATGCGGAAACTTCCATCTACCGTGGAACTGCTGGAGTCGGAAAGAAACGCTGATTGAGGAGTCACACACAAGAATAGGAAACAGATGCCAACGAAGCTAAGTAGTCGCCGCCTCTTAAGGTATTGGACCAGTATGTAGAAGAGTTTCATATATGAAATCGTTTTGAAAACTACTAATCCATGGATGTAGGATGCGGCTGACCGCGAAACAATAGAGACGTCGAATAGACGTGTCAACCCTGGTGACCTCGCACCTGAAACAAAAATGACATGGAATTGCAAGTTGACGTCTCGCGCAAAATGGAATATTAAGTCCGCCGCTTTTTGATTACGGTTCTCAAGGTTTTTCGAGAAGCAATGCCTCGCTTACTTGCAGGGTTCAGCCAATGACTTTTTGCCCTGCCAATCTCGCGTCTAACGACTGACGATTCCCGATCCTTTTGCATCTTTTGTAGCCTCGGAAACTAAAAGCTTTTTAAGAATGCGCTTCAGCGCAACGCTAAATCCGCGTAAGTTTTCGAGTCGTGCAACTACAGTCTCTCTTGCGAGACAACTTCAGATCAGTCCTCAAGGAGAAACCCACAATGACGAACGACGCGCCCTTCACCCCTAGATCCCTTGGCAGTATGCGCCGCCCAGCGTTGTTTCTTGCTATTTTCATTATGGCGGTTGGCTTCATCGCAATTCCTGTGTACGTAACTTCCGCTGACTCGAGCACTTCAAATCCCAGGAAAGATATTAAGAAAGAGAATCCGACAGCGTCGGCAAAGGAGCTGGCACTTCCATTCGGACTTCAACCACTGCCCGCCAACTTCAAATTCTTATTGCCACAACTCCCGAATCCTTCGATTGCTACGTATGCCGGCGATTGTACGACTCCGAAAAGTGTATTCAATATCCGCGATACTGGTCTGACGGTCTGCGCCAAAGTTACCGGAGGGCAGAGTGGTCAGGTGATTCTTTGGTCCAACGCAAATTTTGTTTTAGTCCAGGATACGCCTTTGGGAACAGGTGAGAGCACGTTTACACTCAGCACTAATTCAAGTTTAGGTGATTGGCGGGTAATTCTTTATGAACCGTTTGGAGGTGCGGTATATGCATTAACACCCTTCACGGTGGTGGATGCAGATAACCCAAGTGCAGACCTCACCATTTCCAAGTCTGCGATCGCAGACCCGATATCAGCTGGTGCTCAAGCGGACTTTGCCGTCCAAGTTACAAACTTGGGGCCCAGTGATGCCACGGCTGTTCAAGTAACGGATAGCACTCCTGCTAATACAACATTCGCATCGTTTGGTCTGGTTACTGGACCAACTGGCATCAACTGCATAACACCCCCCGTCGGCGAGTCGGGTAATGTAATCTGCACAATTCCGACACTTGCCCGTGGAGAGACGGCCCTTTTCAGAGCGACCTATGATGTAGTGGGTGGTAGTGTAATTTCCAACACCGCGAGTGTATCCAGCGAGATAGCAGACCCCCACGACGCTAACAACTCTTCGAGCGCCGACATCACGGTCTCAACCACAACCGCGGAAACTTGCAGTCTCGATTGTCCCGCTAACGTAGTAGTAACGGCCGACACCACTCAAGGAGGCCAACCCGGTGCGTTTGTCACCTATGGTGCAGGCTCGGTCACCGGAAATTGTGGCGCGGTAACAAACAGTCCCACGTCCGGCTCATTCTTCACGGTTGGCGTCCACTCTATCACTTCGTCGTCGGAAACAGGACAGACTTGCTCATTTACGGTTACTGTCCTTGATACAGCACCACCGACGATCATTTGCCCGGCCAATAAAACAGTAACTTCCGGAACGGCTGAGGCAAACACGTGCACTCCCGGCACGGATGAGGCGTGCTTAAACCCCGGCACGCCTACGATCAACGCGTCAGGCGGTGGAACGGTAACGGGCGTCCGCAGTGATGACACGCAGGCTGTTTATGACAATAACGGCAACCTTGTCACTCCCGCTGTTGTTCACAACGTGCTAACCGATCCATATCCCTTGGGTACCACAGGAATCCATTGGACCGTTACCGACGCGGGTGGCCGCACCGCGAGCTGTGATCAAACGATCAATGTCACTGCGAACAATCGGCCTCCAGTGTCCATCACGTGTCCGGCGAATGTCAGCGTTGCAGCTCCCTCGGGGCAATGCTCGACAACGATCTCGGCTGCAACTATTGGCACGCCAGCGACGAATCCGTCAGATAGTGACGTGGTAGTCGAGGCTGTCCGCAGCGATGGTCTTGCACTTACCGACCCATTCCCGGCCGGAAACACGATAATCACCTGGACCGCTACCGACAATCAAACTGGTAGTGTTGCGTCCTGTAACCAAACTATTTCCGTAACGGCCGGATCAGGCAGTGATACAACGCCGCCGGTTCTGACGGTACCCGCAAACGTAAACGCCACTACTTCGTCATGCACGGCTGTACTCGATGACGAACTTGGTACGGCGTCTGCTACGGATTCGGGCGCTTGCGGCGGATCGGTAACGGTTACGCGGACTGGTGTTCCGGCGAACTTTATCTTCCCCACTGGAACCACCACCATCATTTACACAGCTACCGATGCAGCAGGAAACCAATCGACTGGTGTTCAGCTGGTAACGGTCACTGAGAGTCCGGCAGTACTACCCACAATTACGGCACCAGCAAACGTGACGGCTTACACCGGCCCGGGGGCAACGAGCTGCGGCACATTAGTAAGTGACGCAACACTCGGAACTCCCACCGCCGCCGACAATTGCTCGCTTGCGTCAGTCACACGGACCGGAGTTCCAGCTGGTAACGTGTTCCCAGTTGGGACAACCATCGTTACGTACAGAGCGACGGATGCGTCGGGCAATTTCCGCGAAGCGACTCAATCCGTAACGGTAATAGATAACACTGTACCGGTGGTTACTCCGCCTGCTGCGGTCACGCTGTTTACTGGTGCAGGTGCGACTTCCTGTGGTGTTACCGTTTCCAATCTCAACGCAACACTCGGGACCGGTTCAGCGACAGACAACTGCCCAGGAGTAGGCGCAGTCAGCCGCAGCGGCGTTCCTGCCGGAAATGTATTCCCGCTTGGGCAGACCACTCTTACCTACTCAGCGACCGATGCAGCCGGCAATACGGGATCGGCGACGCAAGTAGTAACTGTGGTCGATAACACTCCGCCGCAGATTAGTTGTCCGGCCAGCATAACGCTTGAGCCGACGTGTCCCACGGGTGCAATTGCTACGTGGACGCCACCGGTGGGTACGGATAATTGCGCTGGAGCTGTTACTACTCGGACTGCTGGTCCAGCGCCTGGATCAGTCTTCCCGATTGGGACTACAACCGTGACCTATTCAGTTAGCGACGCTAATGGCAATGGGCCGGTGTCATGTAGCTTCACGGTTACCATCAAAACGCCTCAGGCTGTTATTCAGGACCTTCAGGCAGCAGTCAGCGCTTCCAATTTAACGGGAACGCAGAAGAACGGATTGCTGGCGAAGCTGAGTGCTGCGCTCCAAGGCATAAACAATAACCAACCAAATGTGGCTTGTCCGAAGCTGAGCGATTTCATAAACTCGGTTCAGAATTTGGTGAGCCAGGGTAATTTGTCCTCAGCCACTGGCAATGCGTGGATCAGTTCAGCCAATCACGTACGTAATACGATTGGCTGCACGAGCCTTCCTTGCTCATAGCTTTAGTAATTGAGACTTCGAAGGAGTCTGCCTAAGACTCCTTCGAAGTCACTCCAACAGGTTGTCTTTAATCTTCAAAGGGTGTTACGCAAACTAGACAGACTTTCATGTAATGCTGGGGATACATGGCGCAACAGTGAACGGATGTATCCGGGTCTACTGGTGGCCCCCCAAAATGCTCAAACCAAAAAGGAGACCCTCAAATGAATAAATTCCGGTTCACTATTCAGGCGTTAGCGATCGCGACCTTCATGGTGGCGTTTGCATCCATCGCCCAGGCGCAAGCCTCCCGCACCTGGGTGTCAGGTGTAGGCGATGACGCTAATCCCTGCAGTCGCACAGCCCCATGTAAAACCTGGGCTGGCGCCATTTCCAAGACCGCCAATTGCGGCGAGATTGATGCCTTGGATCCAGGTGGTTTTGGCGCGGTAACAATCACCAAGTCGATTACGCTAGATGGCACCGGGACGTTTGCCTCAATCCTTGCCTCCCTGACCACTGGCATCATCATCAACGCAACAGCTACCGACGTGATCACAATTCGCGGTCTCTCAATTAATGGGTTCTGTAACGGTATCCAAGGAATAAATATTCTCCAGGCCAAGACCGTGAATGTCGAAGACTGCGTTATCTTCCGGTTCTCCGGTAATGGAATTACCTCGACAGACAACAATGGCCTGAAACTAAACGTGCGGAACTCCGTGATCAGAGATAACGGCGGAGACGGTATAAATGCTGTGGCCGCTGTCGCGGGTCTGGCGAGAATAACGTTGTTGAGCTGCGGACTTAACGGCAACGCAAACGGCATACACGCAAGATCTGGCGTAGTGGTCAGCGCAACCGACTCAACATTTGCTGGGAATTCCGCTGCCGGTGTTTTCGCTGATAACACAGTAGGCGGTTCCTTCGCCGTGATCCGCGTTCAGAGGAGCCAGATTACTAGTAACGCCACTGGTGTGCAGTCAGGGGGTACTGCGGCCGCTAACGTTGTTGAGATAAGCCAGAACATCATATCCTTCAATACTGGCAACGGTGTGCTGGTTGCTGGAGGCGGAGCTGGGACGGTTGAAACGTTTACAAACAACGATATCCAAGGCAACGGAACTAACGGCTGTCCAGGCTGCACACCGAGTGGGCCAGGACAGTAGCTTGTTGTAAACCAACCTCGCTCACCCGAGGGCGTCGAGATGCGTTTTTAGACATCTGTGACGTTTGACTAACTCAAAGACAAGGCGGCCAGAATGAATACTCGCTGGCCGCCTTGTCGCGTTTGTTCATGCAATCTAAACAACTCGAGGTACTAATCATGAGAGTTCTTGCCATCACGTTCTTATTGATGTCACTGGTCAGTGCGGCTGGTGTTGCTTCTTCTAACGCCTTGTCAAACGACTCTTTGGCCCAGACTTCACTGGTTGGTCGTTGGCATGTGAAGTTCACACTCATTGGAGGAAGTGAAAAGAATCTGGTGTTCGCATCGCACGAGAAAGGCGTTGGCGCCTTTGAACTGCTGGATACGGGACCGGATAACAAGTCTGTGCCGACTCCTCAACCAGCAGCTTGGTCAAAGACTCTCGAAAACGTCAGCATTTCAGGTGAGGTCGAGTTGCCAATAGGAACTTGCTGTCGAGAAACGGGTACGTTGATTCTCAAAGGGAAACTACTAGCCAATAATTCATTCTCCGGAAAGTTAATCTTTGTTACCAACGTCGACGAAGAAGAAAGCCCGTACAAATTCCGCTCGACGATTGGGACTTTCACCGCCTCTCGTTTGTCTGATTGATCATCTCACGGGTAGTTCAGTAGCGTAATAGCGGTTGTTGATCGATTTGATCGAATAGTAGCTACCAACAACTGAATAGAGTAACAAGCCCACTAATAAAAGTGTTGAAACGGCTATTTGTGTCTTTCGATGACTCAGGGCTCTCGGAGCAAACTCCGTCACAAGCAGGAAACCAGAGAGGAAGTAGGGGAACCAATGACGCCCCTGAGCATTGAAACCTCCATCATGCAGCGCATAAAGCGTTAGCATAAACGCTGAGAAGATAAAATTGCTGTTCATCAATGGCTTTGAAAAGGCTATGCGCAAGGCCATCCTCCACCTACCACGCCATGCAAGCACAACCAAGCGAGTGATCACCTGCTCGAATCGAAAAAGGACTAGTAGCAACACTAACAGTGTGACTGCTGATAACAGAGACACGACGCGGCCTTGAACTGTCGGAGAAACTATGATCAGGGCCGTGTCCCCCCATCCAAACGTGCCCCAATATGAGACCAACGCGGGTCCTCCTCGATAGAAATCCAAAAAAGCTCGCTTCAACCCTCCCAGCTGGCCCGAAGTCGCAAAGCGCACATTGCCACCCGTGATTCTTTCGCCCCAGACGATCCACAGTTGAACCGCAAAGAAAAGTAATGACGGCAACGTCAAGACTGAAAGAACCTTCAAGAGGTCTTTCATCGAGCGGTGTCTGAAAATATGATCGGCGACCACCAAACCGAGAATGGGGACAGCGGTAAACAAGTAGAAGTGATACTTCGTGACCAACAGCAACCCAAGCGCAGCTCCCAAGAGTGTCAGGAAGAGGTAACCACGTGGTTTTCTACTAAGAAGGAGTGAAAGGTAAAAACAGACCGACATCAAAAGCCAAGTGAGATTGTCTGGTTGAATCGCAGACGATATGAATGACGTCATCGGAAAAAAGCCTACGATGGCTGTGAGAGCAAGGACGCGCCCTTTCCTGAGATGGAGTTCGCGAAGGATGAAGTAACTCAACACGAGACTGAACACGAGTAAAATCACCGAGAAAAGGCGCGCACCAAAGAATAGAAAAGCAGGGCCATTGCTGAATAGACTTAATGCCTTCATCCAAATAGCCAATACGGTGTAGTACGCAAACGGATAGCCGGTTACAAGCCATGGATTGTCTTGTGGACGCGATGCGGGAACTTGTGCAGGATGGTGCGGGGCGTTGTGGTCCAGATTGGAGTAGTACCAAGTCGTTCCGTAATCACGAGACACTCTCTCTTTCGGGTGATATCTGATCCTCATGAAATCCGTGGAATCAATGAGGTAGAGCGTGTACAGATGCGAGTTGAAATCATAAGCAGCACCTTCAATACCCTCAATCAGCCGCGCCTGAACATTCCACTCGGACGGCGGACGGCGGACATTGAGCAGACGACCCGCGCTGTAGATGCTGAAGGCGTAATCGATGTGGGAGTTTTCATCCGGGTTCTGAAGGATCGGCACCTTGAAGACCCAGCAGATCGACAGGAGTACGGACGCGAGAATGATGGCTGCTAAAACACATTCAGCCCAGCGATGCGCCGCTCGCTTGGACACTTCTCGAAACACAGACGGAAAGAGTGTTCGGATTTTGGACATTCAAGCTCGTAGCCCAACTAAGAGCAACGATCCACCGGCTGGAAACGAAAGGCCCGCTCGAATCATGCTTCGTTCTCCGTCGAGAAGCTTTTCAAAGGCAGCGTTCAACGTGGAATTGATATCGAACTCCGCCGTCGGGTCGAATTCCTTTGTACTAAGCCGCTGTTTGAATCGCGAAAGTATCAACGCAGGTAGCAACACGGAAACGAAAGATGTGACACGCAACACGTGAAAACCGGCCCCTCTTACTTTGTCGCATAGCTCGCGGGTCTTGTAGCGGCGCGCGTGCCGAGCGAATTCGTCCGACCCAGACCAAAGGAAAGGATGATGCGGAACAGTTATCAGAATGCCTCCGCCCTTCCTGGTTGCCGTATACATTTGTGCCAACACCGCTTCGTCTTCTTGTATGTGCTCAAGCACATCAAAGGCTCCAATTACGTCAAACTCCTCACGGAATGGAATCCGTCGTGCGTCCATCTGGAATAATTCGACGTCGGGCAAACGCTTCGCAGCGAAAGACAAACCGGCAGTAAATATTTCGCTGCCGGAGAGTAGGAGCTCAGGTAAAGCCCTCCGAATACCTGAGAGAACGAAGCCTGTACCACAACCGATTTCCATGAAGCTTTCGACGTGCGGAAAGTATCGCATTAGGGCCCAAATAACCAATTGATTGCGGGATCTAAACCAAAAGTTGCCAGCTTCCATTTGAGCCAGCCTGGCAAAATAGTCAGCCTCAAAACCATCATTCTGTTCAGCCAATTCCGGGGCAAACGCCCAACGACCATCGAGCTTCTTTGCTTGATGTGAACAGAATGAACAATGATCACCATGATCAGCGATCGGTTCGCCGCATTCATTGCACAGTTTCATGCCGATAATTGAATCACCCGGGAACTACTTCAGTGAAACGCTGTTGTCGTTAAAGCACTCAATGATGATGTGGGTATACGGAATGCGAATTAAACCGGTCAACACATTGGTGGAATACGAGTCAAAAGCCTTGGCTATCAGATTCTTCCATTCCTGCTCTGAGCGGACATACTTACCTCGATCCATACTCACCATTCGCCTGGACAGTCGCGTTTGCTGCATCAGAAAAGTTGCTTCAAGACAAACCAACCTGCCTTCAGGCTTCAATAGTTGCTTTCCCAATTCGAGAACTTCAGTCGCCTCATCATCAGGCAAGTGATGTAACAGTCCATTGCAAAGAACGAGGTCCGCCTTGGTTCCTCGAAGTGATGAATTGTCGATAAGCACGCGAGCGGTGCCCAAGAAAAAAGACCCCCTGGTTGAGAACTTCTCACGGGCCGTCTTAATGTAGTTTTCACTGATATCCACGCCGTAATATGCAATATCGCGGGGCATGTATTCCAGAACAGTTGCCGACCCACAACCTATATCAACGACGGTATCTCCAGATTCGAGTTTCCAGAGATTCTTCGCTAGCCACATTCTTGCTTGTTTACCACCCAGAATATGGGTTTGGAAAGATTCATACAGCCGCGAAAATGTCAAAAGTCTCTTTAGACCGCTATTGTCTTCACGACTCGGATTCATCTGCATTCGCGAAAAATGATCGACAATGTAATGACGGGTCCCGACAGCTTAGGAGCATTCTCCTGTTGGATTTGCGCTAACGAATTTTGGCCGTACCGAGGATGGCTTATCCCGAGCGAAGTCTTTCAACGCGGATACCACTCGAATCTGATCTGAGTGACTGAGATCGGTGTAAAACGGTAATCGGACTAACCGATCGCTCATCTCCTCAGTAACTGGACACTGCCCAGCTTCACCTCCAAACTTACGGCCCATCTTTGAAAGATGAAGTGGCAAATAATGAAAGACGCTGTTGATTTCACGCGCATTTAAGTGAGCAATCAATGCCTGACGCTCCTCAAGTGAAGACATCAGCAAGTAAAACATGTGGTAAGACTGCTCACAATTGACAGGAATTAAAGGGAGTTGCACATTGCACTCAACTGCCCATTCTTTCAATTGCTCTTTGTAATACTCCCAAATCCCCTTTCGTTTCAATTGAATCATCTCGCGTGATTCAAGTTGAGCGCAAAGAAAAGCGGCTGCCAAATCTGAAGGCAAGTAGCTCGAACCGATGTCTACCCAGGTATATTTATCGACTTGTCCGCGAAAAAAATTGCTGCGGTTAGTGCCCTTCTCGCGAATGATCTCGGCCCGCTCGAAGTATTGAGGATCGTTAACCAGCAGCGCGCCGCCTTCGCCGCAGGTGAAGTTCTTTGTCTCGTGAAAACTCTGTGTGGCGAGCTTGCCGAACGTGCCCAGGTATTTGCCCTTGTACTTACCAAACAACCCGTGAGCATTGTCTTCGACAATGGGAATCGAGCCCGCAGCATCCAGAATACCGTCCATCTCACAACCAACGCCGGCATAATGGACAGCTACGATCGCTTTCGTACGCTTCGTTAACAGCTTAGGCAACTGATGCTCATCGAGGTTCAGAGTATCGGGCCGAATGTCGATAAAGACTGGACGAGCACCACGCAACACAAAAGCATTTACGGTTGAAACGAATGTAAACGAAGGAACGATTATCTCGTCACCGGGTTGTATATCGAGAAGCAGAGCCGCCATTTCCAAGGCGTGTGTGCAGGACGTAGTGAGCAGGGCCTTGGGAATGCCCAACTCCTGTTCGAGAAAAGCGTGGCAGCGACGGGTAAACTCACCATCTCCAGAGACCTGCCAGTTGTTGACCGCTTGCTGGATATATTGAAACTCGCGTCCTGACAGGAATGGTCGGTTAAATGGGATGTGCAATATTCAATACCTATATGGTGGTTCTATCCCCGACTCGCAACGATGATTCCAACTACTATCAGCAAGGTCCCCATCAACTTGGATAGCGTTACGGTCTCATGGAAAAGCAGCGCACTAAAAACCAGGACCAGGACAAAAGCCAGACTCAAAAAAGGATAAGCGTAACTCAACTGAAAATGTGTCATCGCGCCCATCCAACAGAGTAGGGCCAAGAAACCGCCGACCAGCCCACTTATTATCCAGGGGTTAAGAACCAGGGCGATCAAAAAGAGTAGCTTGTCCCCAAATGGTGCCGGCAAGGAGCCAGCTTTTGAAACCTGCCATTTGACGATGATCTGGCCATAAACAGAGAAGAGAATCGTACCGAGGATGTACGCAAAACTTTTCATAGTTTCTTCATATGTCGGTTCGAACTACTGGGGACCTGTTTGTCGCAATCACATCGCCATCGAGCGCTGGCTTCTGGTGTACGTAGAACGTTACCCCTGCCCTTTACGATAAATACGATCCTTCTCCGGGAGATAGTATTCGTCAAGACTTGTAACCACTCGACTATACCAGCCCAGCAACTGTTGTGTGCGGGGCGTTTGCGTAAGCACCTTCGCATCGCCCAAAGCTCGGACGTAGTCAATTTGCTGTTTTATGAATGATCTGGTGAATTGATGGTTGATGGCCAGCCGGTCGTTACCAGAAGTATTAATCCCTGCCGCATGCCACAAGGTGGAATCAAAAACAACCATCGATCCTGCAGGGCACTCCATGGCAACAGCATTCGCTTTAAGGTAGTTATCCTCAGGAGGCGTCATCATTTGATGGGTTCCAGGAACAACTAGAGTTGCGCCCGTTTCCTTTGAGAATTCATCAATGGCAAACATGACGTTGACAGAGGCCATGTAGCCATTCAGCACGCGCGGAAAATCCTGGTGAAAAGTATTTTGAAATATCCTAGGCGTCTGACCCGGCGGAAGCGATGGAAGAATGAATCCATTTTGCAAATGCATGATCGCAGTGTTTGAAACGGTTCCGTCAATAACCGCCAATAGTTCCGGGATTTCAAGGAATTTGAAGAACTGGGGATCATACTTCAACATTAGGCGCAACACGCCTAACTCACCGGCGCGGTTCAGACGTTCATAGCCCATATCGCTCCAAATCGCTTCCTGGACACGATACATTGCCTCACGAGTCTCTTGAATTAACGACTCGCTTAGCACCGCCTCAATCACAGCGTAACCGTCTGCGCGTACCCGGTCCAACACCACGGCGGTCCAACCTGAAATCGATTTGCCTGGTTCTAGTGCCATTAGCTCAAGCTACACTACACCGCCGCGGCTCTTAGCAGACGCCACTCCGCGAAACAGGGTTAATCTCGATCCAGAACAGCCAGACCAATACCGGTCTTACCGTAATCGTTGCCATTGTAGAGCATGTAGTAGTCACCCTCGCGCTCAAACACGAACGGATAGGCCACCATTTCCGAATCCCATCCAGAGACGGACAGGTCAATGCCGCTCTCGTGATCTTTACGCGTCCACTTCAATCCATCCGCAGATTCTGCGTACCCTATGCGGTAACTATTTCCCCGAGACGCGTACCACATCCTGTATCCGCTGCCATCTTTGATAACACATGGACGCGAGATCGCATATTCATCGTCTGATTGGTAATCAATACACACCAGTCCTTCTCTCTGCCACTCGATTCCGTCATGCGATTCCGCATATTTGATGTGATAGCGATGTAGAGGTCGGTCGTCTTTCATCTCCCAGCCAGTGCCCGAAACGTACCACATTCTCCATCTTCCATCTTCAACAAGAACACACGGCGAAGCCGTGAGATATGGATCGATCCTGTCTCTTTCGAGAATTGGCGACGGCGATATTCGTTGGTAAGTCTCACCTTCGTCTTCGCTGATCGCCAGTCCAATAAAGAAATAGAAAGGAACCGAAACTCCCAGGCTCCAACCCGAATAGTACAGATACTTTTTATCGTTGTGATTGACGATCCAGGAGGTTGTGACGCCGCTATCGTCGAAGGATCCAAGTGGACCGAGATCGATAACTGGACGTTCCGAAACCCGAGTTACCTGCTCAAACTTTGGCCCAATTTCAAAAAACCCTACTTGAGCTCGGCCGCGTTTGTCGCGGCCGCTGAAATAGACTCGCTCACCATTGCGACTCCGATCGATGACCGGAAGTGCCGCATGGCTTTGTAGCCAATCGTAATTTTGCTCCGGAGCGAACAGCAGGCCTTTTTTGATCCAACGCTGAGGTCCATTCATTGGCGCTAACTATAATTCAATCTCATCACTTGTTTTGTTGAAAAGCTCAGCTCGCTGTGGCAGGTAAACGCCCTTCGGAACGGTGTCCTTCATGATTACTGCTCCGGCTCCTATCAGCGTTTCCGGAGCGATCGTAATCGAGTTGCGCAGGGTCGCGTTGACGCCGATAAAACAATTATTTCCGATCCGAACATAACCCGACACCACGATGTGTGATGCCAGGAAACAATGGTCTTCAATAACCGCATCGTGGCCAATGTGATTGCCACTCCAGAGGGTGACGTTGTTACCGATCTTCACAAAAGGCTGAATCGTGTTGTCTTCCAAAATGAAACAGTTATCGCCCAGAGGATGGTCAGTAAGGAATGAACAACGGCTGCTGACGTAACTCAGGAGTTCGTAACCGCTCTCTTTCGCCTGATGGTATTTGTCCTCGCGAAGTTTGTTCATTCGAGCGTAACTCAGCGCCACAAACATTTTGTAGTCAGCAGGCGAATAAGTGTTCGCAACGTTTTCGAATGGGACCAGTGGAAGATCCATAAACGTGTCTGTTTGACAGTATTTTTGATCAACAGTGAAAGCGATGACTTCATGCTCGCTATCGCGAGTGAAGTAGTAGTGGGCTAATCTGGCAATGTCGCCGGCGCCGAAGATAACCAACTTTGTCATCAAGTTACTCTTTACGTACGAGTATGGTGAACTCGTACAGCGGATAGTCGTGCAGCAACGTCACGAATCTCGAATAATTAGTTTTGCAATGGTCGAAAAAGAAAAGTGGATCGGCATAGTAAAGATGTGAACGCATAAACTCGGCGTCTGAGTATTTCGTAAGAATATTGAAGGCAAATCCGCTCTTGCTGAGGGAGTTCATAGTTTCAAGAACGGCCAGTATGTACTTCTTCCACTCAGTCTCGGGAGTTTTTAGTCTAACGTTGAAGATTCCGCTTGCTACTGTGTAATCAGCCTGACGCAACTCGCCTTCCTCGGTGACAAAACTCGAATGAGGGTGTAAGTCTTCCGCCCTGGCTATCATCTCTGATGAAATATCAAAACCGGCATACTGAAATTTAAGGCCGCTCCTCTCGAGATAATCAATGAGGGCTCCATAACCGCAGCCAAAGTCATTGAGAGTAAATGACCGGTTGTGATTGACCACTTTCAGAAGTTGAGCGAAGCGCAATTGCTGCGATTCTGGAGAATTCCAGTCAACACCGAGTGCGGTTGGTCCATGAGTCCGAATCTTTTCATCGTAGTACTCCTGCACCCGTGAGAGAAGGCTATCGGACCTCATGCAAGTCGCTTCCCTTCTGCTCCAGTTCTTGGCCATTAAGCTCAAAATCTTTGATTTGAGACATAGAGTCCTCAAAAACTTGTTTCACAATTGTGTATGGCCGATGCTTAACCTCTATGAACACCTTCGACAAGTAAATCCCGATAACTCCAAGACAAAAGATAGTGAGACCTCCCAATAACCAGATCGAAACAATCACCGAGGCCCAGCCCTCGAGCAAAGTGCCCAAGAAAAGTTTACGAATGATTAGATCTAGTGCTGCGATTGAAGAGATCAAAAGGATGAAGCATCCCAGATAAAAGATCAGGACCAGAGGCTTACTGCTAAATGAGGTTATGGCATTGACCAGATGCGATATTTTTCGGCCAAGGCCGTAGGCACTCGTCGTCTTGTGATGCTTCCTTACTCTGAGAGGCACCTGTTGAAACCCGGTCAAAGCCCACAACCCTGACATCACAAACTCCCGCTCCTGATGACGAATTAGCGCCGAGACATATGCGCGTGTCATCAACCTGGCGGTGATGTGATTTGTGGGAATTGGATGAGTAGAGAAAAGGTTGAACACATTGAAATAGAGAGCTCCACTTACACGTTCAAAGAGTCTGCCCTTGCGTTGTTCCTGGACACCAAAAACAACATCCACACTAGTGCGTTTCAACTCTTCATAAAACTTTCGCAGGAGCTCTGGCTCCTCCTCCAGATCGCTGTCGAGCAAGAACACCAGGTCGCCGCGGGCACGAATCAAACCCGTCATCATTGCCTTGTGATGACCGAAGTTTCTGGACAGATCCACGATCCTGAGACGCGGATCCTTTCGGTATAGCTCGAGCGCAACGTGGAGAGAGTTGTCAGGTGAGCCATCGTTAACAAGTATGATTTCGAAATCGGGAGTGAGCTGGCTTGCCGCGGCAGAAACACGTTCGTGAAACTCCTGAAGGTAAGGTGCGGAATTATATAGAGTCGTAACGATCGACAGCATCATCTCAAAAACTCTTCATGTATTTCGTCGCCTCAGGCCCGGTATTTAGGATGAGATCGACGATGCTAACCCGATGTTCAAATGGTTGAGACAACTGGGTGTACTCAGGATACTGGCCGTAATCCATATATCGTAACGCAATATCCTCACGCCTAAACAGTTCCTCGTCCAAGTAGCTCTTCGCGGCCGGTCCAGAAATATAGACTGTAGCACCACTTTGCTTACACAAGTCCACAAGTCTCTCAGTCTTTCCCGCGATCGAATTGTAGTTCGTTGACCAGGAGATCTTTGTTTTGATTCCGAGTAAGTCGCAGATTGCCGATAGAAAACGGTAGTTGATTTGAGACAGAAACCTTTCTTCTGAGTCCAAATATAGTTTTTCAAATAGATCCTTGTACGTTAAAAAGTATTGAGCTTTCGAATAGTTGTGCACAATAGTGGTCCAGTGTTTTTTTCTCCAGCTCGGGTCACTAATTGTCGTGTCGTTGATCTTTTGCAAATACTTTCCCTTGACTTCGACAGGTATGGTCAGCCACTTTGGACCGGTTGGTGTCTTAATAATATTTCGGTTTCGCCAATCTCTTCGCGTGTACTGCATATCGTCGAACAAAATGAATTCGTCGACCAGGTTGATCAAGTCAAAGTAACCCTTCCAGGGTATGTAGTTTGACTGAACGATTGCTACCTTTTTGCTGTATTTGGCTACCACATTGAATGGGTGTTTAGCACCAATCTTGACGGACACGATGCGTGCAGCTAGACTCGAAAAATCTTAGCTGATCGCCGCTTTTAGAGGCAATCGACGCATCATAATGATTACACCGCAGTGGGCTTGCGTTTGGCACTCAGCTCTGATCGCGATAGCTAGAACCACGAACCGCCTTGCCCTCATAGGCCAGCTCACTCAAAAGATAAGCACGTCGCAAAATCTCTTCAGAAATCGATGAATCCAATTGTTCGAGTAGAGAATGTCAGCAAACAGTATCGCCTCGGTGGTCACGAAGCGCGCTATCAAACGTTACGCGACTCAATAATGTCGTTAATTCGACAGCCATTCACTGGTTCGCGCAACGACAAAACCAATCGAAAGTCTGAAATGATATGGGCCCTCAAGGATATCAGCTTTGAAATCGCCACTGGCGAGGTGGTCGGAATAATCGGTCGCAACGGCGCTGGTAAGTCTACTTTGCTCAAGGTGCTTTCACGCATCACTGAGCCGACCTCCGGTCGAGTCGAGCTTTATGGTCGCGTCGCTAGCCTTCTGGAGGTCGGTACCGGCTTTCATCCCGAGCTGACCGGGAAAGAAAACATTTATCTCAATGGCTCCATACTGGGCCTGCGTAGAGCGGAAATTGAGCGAAAGTTTGATGAGATTGTCTGGTTTGCTGAGATCGAAACCTTCCTTGATACACCGGTGAAACATTATTCATCGGGGATGTACATGCGTCTTGCATTTGCAGTTGCGGCACATCTTGAGCCTGAAATTCTAATTGTTGACGAAGTTCTATCGGTAGGAGATGCTCCGTTCCAGAAGAAATGCATCGGGAAGATGGGCGACGTAGCAAGGGCCGGACGAACCGTGCTCTTCGTCAGTCATAATCTTGGCGCAGTTACTCAGCTCTGCAGTCGTGGGATTATTCTCAAGAATGGCAAAACAGTCTTCGATGGGGAAGCGTCGGCTGCTGTGTCGACGTATGTCGAAGAGATGCGAACCTCGTCAACAAGCAGCGTTACCTTCGAAGATGAACCGAACAAAGACATGCAAATCCTCTCGATGGGAATTGTCTCGCCGGACGGCGAAGTGATCAGCTCGCAACCACATACGGAACCGTTCTCAATACTCATTAAATATCGCGTAAACAACTGGGCCGTAGGTGCATATGTTTGCATGGACGTGTTCACTGAAAGCGGCACACGTCTGCTCTGGGGCTCAGATGTAACAACCATTGACGATCTTTCAGTCGAGAGACAATCAGGAATTTACACTGCGCGAGTAACTATTCCTGACATGGTACTGACTCCCGGTTTTTACTATTTCACGAGTGGCATCTACGCGCCCGGCAGTATGATAGTTTTCGACCACAGAGAGGCTGCCGTTTCTATTGAGATACTTGATGGCGGGTCGTTGCTTTCCAACTTTGGCATCAAACCGCATGCAGCCACAATGATACCGTTACATTGGGAGACATTAGAGGTTGAGCACCCTGCTTGAGTTCAGTTACCAGAACCTTATCTTCTTAATGTGAGGTTGCAGAGCGCAGCGTTTTGAAGATTTGGCGCAACGTACCATTACCCTGCCGCTGTTAAAGACTCGCCTCTCCCGAAACTGACAGTGGCATTCGTTCTTCTAAACGCTTTGGATCTGAGGAGACGTGGGTAAATCGCTTCTTGAGCGTCAGGAACGGCTTCTCGAGGAAATGGTAAGAGAGTGCTCCCATCGCGATTGTAATCACCAAACCGGCTACCGCGTGAAGAGCGCTGTAGTTCACAAAGATACGCGATGCTATGGCTAGTGCCAGAGCGTGAAAAACATAAAGCCCATAAGACATGCGTCCGAAATAAACCAGAATAGGATTCGTGAGATCGCTTCCCAACACAGAGACCAGGATCATGCCGCTTCCGACAGTAACCAGCGGGAAAAACACAATGTCAGGATAAATGAAGGAATTTCTAAAGCGAAGCGATACCACCCAAATGACTAAACCCCCTCCTCCTAAAAGAAGTCGCACAATTAAAGATAGATTCGGAGTCTTGCCTCGAAGGAACAAGGCAATCAATGCCCCAGCGGCGATCGCGTCAAACCAAGTCACTGTGCTACACCAAAAGGAAACGAATCCGGCTCCTTTCTTTTCCATCAAAATCCGCGTCAGATTCGCAAATATGATGAGACTGATACAGACTCCCTTGAGACGCTTAACGCCTATCCGGGAAATAACTAAGGGCCAAGCTAGATAGAACTGCTCTTCGACTGAAATACTCCAAAGGGCTCCTGCAACGGAAGCACCCATACCACCAGTGAACACGCATGCCCAGTTTCCAACGAAGAGAAACATGGCCACCAGGAAGTTGGTCTTTAGCGAATATATTGATTCGCGAGGTATGGCGACGTAGACCAGTAATAAAAAGAAAAAGTAAAGTGGCCAGATACGCAACGCTCTTCTGATGTAGAACGACTTGACGTCCAAATTTCCCCTCTGGTTATGTTCACGAATGAGCAGCTCAGTAATCAAATACGAACTGAGGACAAAAAAGAGAACAACGCCCAGACCTCCGGAGCCTATAGCCTTCGCTATCCATACAGACAGCTCAGGCGACACACCAAGAGCTGTGTAGTAAGACGAATCGATTGAAAACGCGTGACTAACGAAGACAAACAGGAAGGCAAAAAAACGCAGGCAGTCCAATTCCGGACGATAGAACGTGGACCTGGGTGTCTTGTCTATAACCATCGGAGAGACGCCATACCTGCGATCACTTTATGTTACTTTAGTTAAGGACTAACCAAAATCACTCGGTTGACGCGTTGCTCGGTGGCTGGCTAGACTGAAACCTCGCGGCGACCGACAGTCTATCTCACAAAGGCGCGTTGCGGTAGATTTGTTGGATTCTTAAAAGATTAGCTTGAAAAACTTTATGGCCGCCGACCCACGACTACTGCGACTGCTCATCAACTAGGGGATCAGACAAGAACGGCACCTGCTTGACCCCCCTTGGGGTGCTGACTAGACTGACAAACTCCAGTTGAGTAATCAGACTCCAATAGCACGATCGAGAGAGACCGAGGGCTCGCCAGAGGTTTGTTTGACTCTACCGTGAGCTAAACGGCCAATTGAGCCGGAAATCACAGATTGGACCTTTTCTGAAAGACTAGCGTATGGCGTTGAGTGTGCGTCGCATAATCAATAGCATCAACTATCGCGTGATTGGTCCTTTGACAGGACGTGACGCGCGGAACTGGGCTTCCAAAACCGACTCTCGCAAGACTCACCGCCGTCAATTCGAGATCCTCCGGGGCGTGTACTCCAACGACGAAGCAGCAAGGATGGCAGTCGGTGGCGAGTTCGAGGCCATCGGCGAACTGCTGCTTGAGACTCTCATCTATCACGGCCTCCAAAAAAGCGACTACGTGATCGATGTGGGCTGTGGCTCAGGTCGCCTCGCAAAACCGTTGTCCGAATATCTCACCGGCAAGTATCTCGGTATCGACGTCGTGCAGCAGTTGATCGATTACGCTCGCAAGCTCGTCAAGAAGCCTGGTTGGCGTTTCGAGATGGTTCAAGGACTCAAAATTCCCGAAGCGAACGAGCAGGCAGACGTGGTCTGTTTCTTTTCGGTGCTTACGCATTTGCTACATGAAGAATCGTTCGTGTATCTGACTGAGGCCAAGCGAGTATTAAAGCCGGGCGGAAAGATAGTTCTATCCTTTCTTGATTTTCGCATAGAAGGTCACTGGGACATTTTCGAGAACAATAACCTGAAAGACGTCGGCATCGGAGGACAACCGCTCAACGTCTTCATCTCAAACGACATGTTGCGCGCATGGGCCAAGCATCTCGATCTCGAGGTGGAAGTAATTAAGGACGGCGACGACCCATACGTGCCGCTTTCCCGCCCGATTAAGTTTGAAGACGGAAGAGTCTGGAATGAGCTTGCGCCTTTCGGTCAATCTTTGTGCGTCTTGCGCAAGTAGATACTTATGCAAACTTTTCGTCTGCCCGCCGAGCCGCTCGTTGTCATTCAGCCGACGAAGCGCTGGGCCATGCTCAACCTCAAAGACCTCTGGGCTTACCGGGAGTTGCTCTACTTTTTAACCTGGCGCGATGTAAAGGTACGCTATAAACAAACGGCGTTGGGCGCCGCATGGGCGATCCTCCAGCCTCTCTTCATGATGCTCATTTTCACGATTTTTTTTGGACGGCTGGCGGGAGTCGGCTCTGCCGGTGTTGCCTATCCGCTGTTCGCCCTCGCAGGACTCGTGCCCTGGACTTTTTTCGCCAACGCAATCACGGCGAGTGGCAATAGTCTGGTGGGTAGCGCGAATTTAATCACCAAAGTTTACTTTCCGCGTTTGATTGTTCCAGCGGCAGCGATGCTCGCAGGTCTTGTCGACCTTCTGCTCTCGTTCGTATTGCTTTGTCTTTTGATGATCTACTACAGAGTCTCCTTAACTACGCACATTCTGTTGCTGCCGGTACTGGTACTGCTGACCGCTCTATTCGCACTCGCCGTGGGAACATGGATGTCGGCACTGAACGTAAAGTATCGAGACGTCCGCTTTGCATTACCTTTTGTCATCCAGTTGTGGCTATTTGTCTCGTCAGTCATCCTTCCTTCCTCTTCGATCCCACAAAAATGGCGCTGGCTATTAATGCTGAATCCGATGTCCGGAATTATTGAGGCTTTTCGCTCTGCTCTGTTCGGACTTCCATTTGACTGGCCCGCGCTCGGCCTCGCGACTTTACTGATCATTGTGACCCTGTTTTACGCGATCTATGCTTTTGCGCGCGTGGAACGCAGCTTCGCGGACATTATCTAGCGGTCGTGCAAATATCAATCGCACTATGTACGTACAACGGCGCCCGGTTTCTGGAAGAGCAGTTGGCTAGTCTTGTTTCGCAAAATCGACGCCCGGACGAGCTTGTAGTCTGCGACGATTGCTCGACAGACTCGACTGTCGCCCTGCTCAGAAAGTTTGCAACCGACGCTCCATTTCCTGTCCACATCCATGAAAACCCGATTAGGCTTGGTTCAACGAAAAACTTTGAACGAGCGATCAGCTTATGCCAGGGAGAGGTAATTGCTCTTTGCGACCAGGATGATATCTGGGTGAAGGACAAATTGAGTTTTACCGAACAGTGTTTCGTCGACAATCCGAATGTCGGTTTGGTTTTCACTGACGCGTCGATTGTCGATGAGAAAGAGAATCCCCTTGGTTACAACCTTTGGGCCAGTCTGGAGTTCGACCACGCTTCTCAGGCTAAAATAAAGTCGCCGGCTGCATTTGAGCTTTTGAGCCAACGTGAAATTGTGACAGGCGCAACCATGTCGTTTCGTACTAAATTCAGGGATCTCATTCTACCTATTCCTGAGGATACTTCCTTGATACACGACGGTTGGATAGCACTAATCATTTCGTTGGCAGGATCATTGGATTTTATTGATCGCCCTCTTATCAAGTACAGGCAACATGACACGCAACAAATAGGCGCCTCACGTAAGGAGCCATCTGAAATAGCAAATGGCATTCGGGAAAGGGCGAAGCGTCGGACCAGTTTTACTGGACACATCAAGAAACTGGAGGCAGTGCGCGAACGAATGGTAGCGAAAAAAGATCGCTACGAGTTTAAGATGGAGAAGGAAATCGATCACCAGTTGAAGCACATGTACACGCGAGTCTCGATTTCACAGCGAAGGCTTAACGGGATTCCGGCCGCGATCAGAGAACTTTTCGCCGGACGCTACCATCGATACTCGAGCGGGTTCTATAGCTTGATCAAGGACCTGGTTCACTAAGTGGCATGCACAAAACTATGGCTCGATATCACAAATTGTCTTTGCGCCCGCGCCGACCTTGTGCTTTCCTCATGACAACCACTGAATCGCTTTCCGCGCGGAGGACATAAACCCTAACTGCCACATGGTCAGTTTTTGAGCATGCGTCCGATTATCAAAGTTCAGGACTTATCTAAGCAGTACTACCTTGGCGCGCCCACAGCAGCTTACTCGACGTTGCGGGAAACGCTGGTCGAACTAGCTCGCAAACCCCTTCGATCACTGCGCCGAAGGGATGGCCTTCCCACAATCTGGGCGTTGAAGGACCTGACTTTCGAGATCGAGCAGGGCGACGTCGTAGGCATAATCGGTAGAAACGGGGCCGGAAAGTCCACTCTCCTAAAAGTCCTCTGTCGAATCACTGAACCTACGGTGGGACGAGTTGATCTCTACGGTCGAGTTGCAAGCTTGCTTGAGGTCGGCACCGGCTTTCATCCGGAACTGAGTGGTAGAGAAAATATTTTTCTAAATGGCTCACTTCTCGGCATGACGAGAAAGGAGATCCAGGCAAAGTTTGATGAGATAGTCGCCTTTGCAGAAGTTGAGAAGTTCATGGATACGCCGGTCAAACGTTATAGCAGCGGGATGTACGTCCGCCTCGCTTTTGCTGTTGCCGCTCATCTCGAACCGGAAATTCTCGTTGTAGATGAAGTTTTGGCAGTGGGTGACTATGCGTTCCAACAGAAGTGTCTAAACAAAATGCAGGATGTCTCAACCCAAGGCCGGACAATCTTGTTTGTGAGTCACAACATGGGCGCGATCAGCCGGCTTTGTAAGAATTGCATTCTACTCGACCATGGCAAGATGTTAGCTATGGGACCAACCACAGAGGTCGTTCAAACATATATGACCAGCGGACTGATTGAGCGACCGGAATATGTTCAAGTGTCAAACCCACAGAAGGCGATTAATCTCACTCGCGTTGCTGTCGTTACGGACGACAATTCGATCCGTTCAGATATTGCTTACAATGAGAGGTTCCGATTTGTAGTTGAGTACGAAGTCAATCAGAGTGTCTCAGGAACAAGCGTTGGTGTGGCCTTGTTCTCTATCGATGGGACCTGCGCATTTGCCACAGCGGACTTTGACGCACATCCAGAACTACTCGGCGCTCGCGAGCCTGGGAAATATCAAACTGAAGTTGAGGTTCCCGCCGAGTGGCTGAACGTTGGCAAATACACGGTCAGTGCTTACATAGCAAATGCGGCTTCGAGTGTCGTTTACGATTCGGTTGAGGCTATCACATTCAACATTGTAGACACTGGAACTCCGGGATCTAGAAATGGAGTTCAGCGTCGAGGGGTGTTGCAGCCGCTTCTAGATTGGAAAACGTCCCCCGTTTAAAAATGAAAGTAGTCATTCTCGCAGATTCGTTGGCTTTACCTCGCGAAGAGGTTGGCGGCGAGCGATGCTTTGAAGCCTGTTATCCGTATTTGCTTCATGAGTCGCTTCGCGATGAATTTGGCAAAGAGGCCCCGCTGATTATCGAGCGTGGGATGCGACTGCGCACGGTCGAAGCTGTGCTGACAGACTGGCATGAACAAGTGGAATTGCGTAAGGCGGATGTTGTGATCGTTCACGTCGGAGTAGTCGACTGCGCCCCGCGGGTATTTTTGAGACGCGAAAATGCTTTTCTGGCGAATAGACCAAAATGGGTGCGGGACCCAATTTTGAAGTTCGTTCATGAGCATCGTCGTTGGATCATTCAACACAGGCCTCGAGTGTACGTTCCCCTGGCTCGTTTTCAGCGTCATGTGGAAGAAGTCACTCAATTGGCTCGAACGTCTAAGATACAGTTCCTAATGTACGTAAATATTGTGGAGCCGCCCGATGCAATTGAACTGAGGTCCCCGGGTTTTCAGCAAAACGTTCGGCTCTACAACGAAGTCCTGGCTAAACAAACGAGCGAATCAAATGTGCGGTACGTTGATGTCAATAAACTGATCAAAGCTGAAGGAGGTTCGGGTATTCTGACCATAGACGGAGTACATCTGAATGAGCGCGCCCATCAGCTATTAGCTTCAAAGCTTAATCAGGAGATTTCAAGCTTGTATCAGTCTCATACTCAGTCGGAACTGACCGGAGTTCATGCCTGAGCTTCAGCAATAGAAAGATGGCCCCATCAGTTCACATCATCGCGGAAATGGCGTGTTCGCACGAAGGCAGTACAGCTCACGCCCGCAAAATAATCGACGCGGCTGGCGCGGCTAAGGCCGATGCGATTCAGTTTCAAATGTGGAAACTTGAGCGAATGGTCGTACCGCACCATCCGGACTATCCAATGTTGCAAGGGATTGAGTTATCACCCGCAATTTGGACTGAGTTGGCGGGCTATGTTCGTGCGTCTCACTCGATGCAAATCATCGCCTGCGTCTACGAACCAACTAGTGTCGACCTCGGCGAGAACATCGGCGTCGATGCCTACAAGATTCATTCGGCGGATCTTTCAAATCCTTACTTGATTGATTATGTCGCCAAAACAGGTAAACGGATCGATCTTAGCGTCGGCGCTTCCAGCATAGTTGAGATTCAGACTGCGATCGATTGGATAAGGAATGCTGGAAACGAATTGCTCTGGCTGATGTATGGCTACCAGGGCTTTCCGACACCGACTAACGCCATTCATCTGGATTACATGAAGAAACTAAAAGAACTGTTTGAACTACCTGTTGGTTATCAAGACCACAGCGCGGGTGGTTCTGAAGCAGCTTTCTGGTTACCAGCGGCAGCAGTTGGCATGGGAATAGACATACTGGAAAAGCACATTACTCACGACCGTTCGTTCAAAGGCATCGATCATGAAGCGGCATTGAACCCCGACGAGTTTGCACGATTCGTCCAGATGGTACGGGAACTTGAGGTGGCGCGAGGTTCAGCGCTTCCGCGACCGTTTTCCGAACAAGAAGAAAAATACAGAAAGTATGCGAAGAAGAGTTTGGTCGCCGCTCGAGATCTCGACGCGAATCACGAGTTGACTCTCGAAGACTTGAGATACATGAGAGCAGACAAACTTGGGCTGCCACCTGATCAGGCAACCGCAATAATTGGTCGTGTAACCAAGCGCGCAATTCCCGCCTTCCACGTCATCAGCGGAGACGACCTCAATTGAAAACCGGCTTTCTAATTACCGCCCGGCTCAAATCAACGCGTCTTCCCGAAAAGTTATTGCGTGAAGTTGAAGGTCGACCGATCTTCAGTCATATGATCGAGCGTCTTAAGCTCGCAAAGCGAGTAGATGAAATAGTCGTCTGCACTTCCACCAATTCCCAGGACGACAGACTGGAAACACTAGCGGCATCTGAAGGCGTTTCTTGTTTTCGGGGTCACGAGGACGATGTTGTAAAGCGACTCTCTGACGCTGCCACTCAGTTTGGTCTCGACTATATTTTGAGTATCACTGCCGATTGTCCCTTCTCTGACCCCAACTATGCCGACAGAATAGTCGAGACTTTCGAGCAGACCGACGCCGATCTCATTCGAGCGCTCGATCTTCCGCATGGCGCATACAGTTACGGCGTGAAGCCCTCGGCATTTCGCCGCGTACTCGAGATAAAGGACGATACAAACACCGAAGTCTGGACTCGTTACTTCACGGATACAGATCTGTTTAAAGTATTGGATCTTCCGATTGCCCGATCTCATAACAAGCCTGACTTGCGAATGACATTGGATTACCCTGAAGACCTCGAATTCTTCAGGGCGGTTTTTGCGCAGCTGTACGAACCCGGTAAGGTCTTCACTCTCGATGAGATTCTTGATCTCCTCGAGTCGCATCCCGAGATAGTAACGATCAATAGTCACTGTGCCACCGCTTACAAGAAGCGTTGGACCCGTCAGTCGTCGATCAAACTGAAGTCGCGGTACGAAGTGAATTCAGCGGTGATTATCGGGTTAGGCTCGATCGGCAAGCGACATGTGTGTAATCTCCGTTCGCTGGGCATAGAAAAGTTGTTCGCACTAAGAAGTGGCTTTGGAGAAAGAGCTAATGTCCAGAGCGACGAGATTGAAGTGGTTACAAACTGGCAGGCTCTAATCGATCGTAAACCGGATGTAGCCATCATCTGCAATCCAACGAGCCTTCATTTGGAGGCACTTCAACGGTGTCTGCCGTTTGTTCGGGGTGTGTTTATTGAGAAGCCTCTCGCGAGTTCGCTGGCAGGAATTGATAAACTACTCATCGATATCAAAGAGGGCGGGGTTACTTCGTTTGTTGGACACAATCTTCAGTTTCATCCCGTGGTTAAGACAATTCAGTCCTTTGTAGATAGTGAAGCTTCTGGGAAACCACTCGTACTTCAGTGTCAAGTGGGTCAGTTTGTTGAAGATTGGCATCCGGGTCGTGACCACCGAGAAGCGTATTATTCCCGGAAAGATCTTGGTGGTGGAGTCATGCGGTCGTTAATTCATGAAATCCACCTGGCAACGGAAGTTTTAGGACCTGCACTCAGAGTGCACTGCATGTTGTCGAAATCAGATCTCGTTTCACTGGAAGTGGACGTGATCGCAGATCTCATGATCGAGCACGTTAATGGCTGCGTGAGTCAGATTCATCTCGATATGATCCAGCGGCCAGCCCATCGTCAAGGCGTAGTCTCATGTGAACGCGGTTGGGTGGCTTATGATCTAATTACTCAGACGATTAATAGTGCTGCTGAAACTCAAACGTTCCAGGAAGACGGTATGAACCAGTCATACTTTGATGAGATGAAAACGTTTCTTGACTTTGTGAGTCAGGGAAAGGTGCGTCACGAACACGATGCGTGGAGAGCTACTCAGAGTCTCGCCATTGTTGACGCCGCGTTTGAAGCAGCGGAAACGGGTGGCGTGTGTAACATTGCTGAATGGGTGATTAATCTGAAGTAGTTTGGAAATCGAATAGTTTGTTTGACCTATCTCAAAAGACGGCTTTAGTAGTTGGTGGTCGAGGTTTCCTTGGGCGACGCTTTTCAAAGGCACTTGCTGAATCGGGCGCTCAAGTCTTTGCTGCTGATCTGCTTGAGCTGTCTCCTGCAGCGTCGAGCGAGAGTCTTGCTCCAAATCAGTTGGAGAATGTTCACCAACTTAACATCGATGTCACTAGTCACGAATCTGTGAAGAGTGTGGTTGATGAAGTCATTGAGCGGGCGTCCAAGATCGACGTGCTTTTGTACTGCGCGACCACTAAGCCCCAGGATTTTTACAAACCATTCACCCAGTGTTCCCTTGAAGGATGGCAATCAGTCATAAGCGTTGAACTGGATGGATTGTTTTTGGTTACTCAGGCAGTCGGTTCCGTTATGGAAGCGCAGCAAAGCGGTAGCATCATCTTTCTGTCGTCGATCTATGGGATTGTCGGCAACGATCAGCGTATCTACGAAGGAGCGAACTTGCCCGAGCTTTATGCTGGCGTGCCGAGTGGAAAGCAAACGATTTACTCGCATGCAGTTTATCCCGCTGCGAAGGGAGCTGTTATTTCTTTGACTCGATATCTGGCCGCATATTGGGGCACCCGAAGCATTCGTGTGAACTGTATTTCTCCTGGCGGACTAGCACATCCAGGCGAAAACGATGAATTTGTGAAAAGGTATTCCCGGCGAGTACCGCTTGGTCGGAAAGCAGGGTTAGATGAAGTTAACGGCGCGGTAGTCTTTCTGGCGTCAGATGAAGCAAGTTACATCACTGGTCACAACTTAGTTGTCGACGGTGGCTGGACGGCTTGGTAAATTCACCTTCCTAAAATCGGAATTGATAAAGAATCCAACCAAAATTCAAATTGGGACTGGGGTAGTCAGCATTGGTGGTCCAGTGTTTGTAATCGCCGAAGCCGGAGTGAATCATAATGGCGACATCGAACTGGCAAAGCGAATGGTCGATGTTGCAAAAGACGCAGGAGCAGATGCGGTTAAGTTTCAAACATTCAAAGCAGAATCGTTAGCCACAATCGCAGCGCCGAAGGCTGAATATCAATTAACGAACACAGCTTCCACAGAGACCCAATTAGAAATGCTTCGGCACCTCGAGCTTTCGGAAGATGCACACCGCGAAGTCTGCGATTACTGTGTGGTAAAGGGGATAACGTTTCTGTCTACGCCTTTCGACGCGGACTCAGCCGACTTTTTGGAAACGTTGCACGTGCCCGCCTTCAAGATCAGTTCGGGTGACCTAACCAATCTTCCTTTGCTCGAACACATCGCGCGCAAAGGAAAGCCGGTCATACTTTCCACCGGCATGGCCACGCTTCAAGAGGTCCGCGATGCAGTGAACACAATCTCTGAGGCAGGATGCAGGGAACTTATTCTTCTTCACTGCGTCACGAATTATCCAGCATCACCCTCGGAAATTAATCTTAGAGCAATGACTACGATGCGCGATGAGTTTGGAGTTCCAGTTGGGTTTTCAGATCACACTGAAGGAACTGTCATCTCGCTTGCTGCGGTTGCTTTAGGAGCAACGGTTATTGAAAAGCATTTTACGCTGGATAGAAATTTTCACGGGCCTGATCACAAAGCTTCACTTGAACCCGAGGAACTTCAGTCATTGATAAAAGGGATCAGGGCAATTGAGGTATCTTTGGGAGACGGTGAGAAGTGCCCAACCCCGAGTGAATTCGAGACTGCGAAGATTGCGCGACGCAGTATTATTGCAGCCACTGATATTCCGGCTGGATCAACATTACGGAGTGACTCATTAGTCTTGAAGAGGCCTGGAACCGGCTTGCCTCCATCGATGTTGAAATCATTGGTTGGGAAAGTGGCGCGCGTCGATATTACTGAAGGTACTTTAATCGATTTAGAAATGCTGGAATCATGAACATTTGGATAACAGGTTCAGCGGGCTTTCTGGGCCAACGATTGACGCAAGCTTTCTCGAGCGCGGGCGCGAATGTAACTGGTTTGTCAAGACGCTTCACTCCCATTGCGGCAACCTCCCTTCAATTGGATTTAGGTAAGGTTGATTCCGTGCAGACGATTAGGCAGGCATCGTCATCCGTTGGCGCACCTGACGTTGTGATTCACGCCGCAGCCAAACAGCCAGGCGCTGGAAGCCTTGCGGAGTTTGTCCAGGCGAATGTTCATACCACCTTTAATCTTTTGCAGGGTTTAAAGGAAACACCTCCAAAACAGGTGATCTATACATCAAGCATTAGCGTTTACGCACCGAGCGTTACTTTGCCTGCGGCAGAAAATGCACCGCCCGTAGCCCCTCAACCGTACGCAGCCACGAAGCGCTGGGCTGAGGAAGTTCTTCAAAACTGGAAAGAGTCACAGGTCACGGTATTGCGTTTGCCAAGCATGTATGGAAAAGGACAGGCTGACAGTTTCATCGACGGTCTGGCACGATTGGCAATACGTGGCGAACCCATTGAGTTATTCTCACGAGGTGAACTATTGAGAGACGCGCTGCACGTTACTGACGTTGTAGCAGCCATTGTAAGTTGTGTGAACCAGCCAACAGTTAACCAGTACTCACTCATGAATCTCGGGTGTGGCCGGCCCATATCGACAATGGAATATGCGCAAGCATTAATTGAACAATTTAATAGCACCAGCCAGCTGATTAAGAGCGAGCGAGTTGCGCCACAACAAAACCTGTGGGCCGACATCTCACTAGCGCGACGGACTATTGGCTTTAAGCCCACCGAATTGAGAGAATCACTTAGAACCTATGGCGAAGAGTTACGAGCATGATCCCGCACATCCTCTGACAACGGCATTCCCCTTTTTTCCGCCCGAAGAGCAACAGTGGATTGGTAGTGAACTCTCGGAAATACTGAATCAGCAACTTGCGATGGGCCCGCGCGTCGCTAAGTTTGAACGCGAGTTCGCGGCTTATTGCGGTCAACCGCATGGAATTGCATTTCCGAGTTGTACCTCTGCGATGGAGGCAGCCCTCCGAGCATTGGGTGTCGGCCCGGGAGATGAAGTACTAGTTCCGGTTGAAACGTTTATCGCGACTGGAATGGTTGTGTCGCTGGTGGGAGCTCGTCCTGTTTTTACTGAGATCGAAGATCAAACTTTCTCGATGGATTTCGACGACGCGTGGACCCGGGTCACAGACAAAACTAAGGGCGCGATCGTTGTTCACTTTGGTGGCTTCATTTCACCGGGTCTGATTGATTTTGTTGAAAAGATGAAGGCTGCAGGCCGGTTTGTAATTGAGGATGCGGCACACGCACCCGGTGCGGCTTTGAATGGCAGGCTGGCCGGCAGCTTTGGTGATGCTGGTTGCTTTTCGTTTTATCCGACGAAGATTATGACGACTGGTGAAGGCGGAATGTTAGTCACTGGCCGTAAAGACATCGCCAGCACGGCGCGTTCGCTACAGAATCGCGGTAGAGATATGGCTAGTCGCGACGAACGCTACATACTCCCTGGAAGAAATAATCGCTTTACAGAGATCGCAGCAACCATGGGTCTGAGTCAGTTGCGATGTCTGCCGAACTTTTTGGAGCAACGACGACGCGTCGCCGAAGTCTATGACGAGCTTCTCTTAAGGAGTGAACTCTTTGTGCCGTTGCTTGCGGACAAGAGTAGTCAACCGAGTTACTGGCGATATACCGCTAAACCAACTGTGAATCTGGATCGAGTTTCACTTCGTGATCGACTTGCGGAGGACAAGATTTCAATCGACTGGGCCTACGATCCCCCGTTACATTTGCAACCAGTGTATAGAGAGCTATTGGGAACACAACCAGGCATGTTGTCGAAGTCGGAAGAAACTCTGTCGCGTCACATTTGCTTGCCCATGCACGCGCGAATGCGCGACATCGATGCTGAATACGTGGTCGAACGACTTCTACACCACACGAATGCCGCATTGCACAAAGAGACGATTTGAAAGTCGCCATCCATCAGCCTCAATACTTTCCCTGGCCCAGATATATTCACAAAGTAATGGCTGCGGATGTGTTTGTTTATCTTGATATGGTCCAGTTTAGTAAGAACGGGCTCCAGAATCGTAACCAAATCAAAACACCAACTGGAGCTTCATGGTTAACAGTTCCAGTGAAGCATCACCTTGGACAACGCCTTAACGAGATCGAACTGGCGGATGCCGAGTGCACACAAAAACATTGGAAGACGCTTCAGGCCAACTACTCTCGAACCGAGGGTTTCGTTCGGTGGCGAGATGAACTGGAGTCGATACTAAAAAGGCCATATCAGATGCTCACCGATCTCGCCATTGCATCCACTGAATGGATGCTTGGAAAACTCGAAACCAAGTCGCGGCGAATCAAATCCTCCGACATGCGAAATATTAGTGGAGAATCCTCGAAGCTCATTGCTTCCATTTGTAGCGAGCTCGGCGCTGATGAATATCTGACCGGAACCGGCGCCCTCGAATATCTCAAATCGGGCGACTTTTCGGCAATCAACTGTGAAATTCAAGTGCAACAATGGACACCTTTCAAATACGATCAGCCTCATGCAAAGGCCGGATTTGTCGCCGATTTATCGACGATCGATTTGTTGCTGAGTTGTCCTGATTCGGCGGCAACCCTAATTACAGAGGCTGGCGGTTGGCAGCAGCTTGCCACTAAATGAAAAGACGCGTACTCGGAATTACGGCTATCCGCTCGGAATACTTTCTTCAGCGTCCGATCTTTCAAGCGATCGCTGATCACCCGGAGCTTGAGTTGTCGTTGGTAGTAGCCGGCGCACACCTGTCAAAGATCCATGGTTATACGATTAAAGACGTCGAGCATGATGGTTTCACTATCATCGAACGCATTGACAATCTCAAACTCTCGGATCATGAAGCTGACCGCCTGGACGGTGCGGCTGTTCAATTGCGAGCACTCACTCAAATCGTTGATCGCATTCGACCGGATTGGCTTCTGGCGCCGGCTGACCGCGAAGAGGCAATGACGATGGCTTTGTGTGGCGCTTATCTGAGAATACCTACGGCACACTACGCCGCCGGCGATCGGGTCGTTGGGAATGTAGACGACATGGTCCGTCACGCTGTTTCCAGGCTTTCCCATCTTTTGCTGACTACGCATGAAGACGCCAGGCAAAGACTAATAAGAGCGGGCGAAGAGGAATGGCGAGCACATAACGTCGGTCACTCCGGCCTTGATCGACTGCGAGAGTCCCCGCAATTTACACTTCAGGAATTGGCCGCCCAGCTCGGCGTTTCTGAAATTCGACAGCCTTATCTGGTGGTTATTCAGCATCCACTGTCGTCTGAGATCGATCAGTCGGGAAGTCAAATGCAGACCACTCTCGAAGCAATAGTTGAAACTGGAATGCAAGTTTTCATTAGCTACCCAAACTCAGACCCTGGCAGTCAGCAAATCATCGAAACAATCGAGGCGTTTCGTTCGCATCCGAACGTTAACGTTTTTCAGAACATTCCCGATGTGCCATTTGTAAACCTGTTGCGAAATGCTGTGGCGTTGATTGGAAATTCCAGCCTGGGTTTGCTGGAGGCGCCTTTCCTCAAGTTAGCGGCGATTAATGTTGGACGCCGACAGACTGCTCGACATCACTCGACTAACGTGTTCTTTGCACCACATGAAAAGAAAGAAATCCTTCGATTGATCCACGCGATAACAAACGACAGCGAAACGCAGAGTCAAATTAGAAATTGCGAAAATCCATTTGGGGATGGATACACTGGAGCACGGGTGGCGAAATTGCTCTCCGAAACAGCTATCGACGACAGGCTGATGAACAAAGATCTTAGCTATTGAATTTTTCCACACAGAAGTTTGGGACCTCGATGACTGAACAATCGACAGACGTAAACAAGAAATGGGACAAAGTTTACAGCGAGCAATTCATGACCATGTGGTATCCGAACGAGGATATCATTCGCTTTTGCGCGCGTTTGATACGCAAGCGGCTCACGCACGATCAGTTCGACATCAAGAAAGAAGTGGATTCTGTTCTGGATCTCGGCTGCGGCAATGGACGTCATGCGGTCTATTTCGCGCGTGAAGGTTTCAGGGCGGCTGGAATTGATGTTTCGGAACACGCGATCGCCTGGGCCAGCGACTGGGCACAGCGTGAGAATCTCCGAATCGATTTTCGGGTAGGCGATATCGCAAACCTTCCCTACGCCGACCAGTCATTTGATGTGGTCGTATCTCACGGTGTGCTCGATCATGTTCCGGTTGAAATAGCCCAAAGGGCAATAAACGAGGTTCGCAGGATTCTAAGGCCCAAGGGACTCTTCTATTGTGATTTACGATGTGCCGATGACTTTGAATATGGCGTCGGGACTGAGGTCGCACCCAACACGTTCGTCGTAAGCCACGGATTCGAAAAGGGACTTGTGCAACACTTCTTCACACTCGAGGAGATCAGAAGCCTGTTTGACGGTCAATTTCGAATCATTTACAGTGAAATCACTGAGCGGAGACTTGAACCCGACTATCAACGCCGCTACTCCCGCTGGATCCTTGCGGTCGAAGCCACTTGAATCCCATGCGAATACTAGCCATCGCTCCCCACCCGGATGACGAAACACTTGGTTGTGGAGGCACACTTCTCAAGCATAAGGCTCGAGGCGATTCTATTTATTGGCTCGTTGTTACGCGAGGTCATGAGCCTCAGTGGTCGGCCGGTTTGTTAGAGCAGAAAGAACGCGAAATTGAAGCAGTTCATGCGGAATATGGTTTTGAACGAGTATTCAGGGCTAACTTACCCACCATTCGTCTCGATAGCCTCCCACTCGAACAAGTCATAAGCGGCATTCGCGAGGCCATAGCCGCAGCAAAACCCGACGTAGTCTACGTAAACCATCACGGTGACGTTCATTCAGATCACCGAGCGGTCTTTGAAGCAACGATGTCTGTAATCAAGCCGTTTGCCACGTCAACTCACGGGGTGAAACGAGTACTTAGTTACGAAATACTGTCCTCGACTGACGCGATGCCGCCAGTCACACACCGAGCCTTTATCCCCAATGTGTACGTAGAGGTTTCGAAGTTTATCGACCGCAAACTTGAAATCATGAATCTGTATGCAAGTGAGGTCCATGAGTACCCGATGCCTCGTTCACTGGACAGCATTCGGGCACTCGCGCGTTTTAGAGGCTCCACGATTGGTGTCGAATACGCCGAGGCGTTCTCTCTGGTTCGCGAGGTCGACTGAATATGGCAGAGGCGATCGGGATCGGCGCGGGCGGCCACGCAAAGGTTGTGGTGGAGATCATCCAGCTCGTGGGCCAATATCAGATCGCCGGGTTACTGGATTCAGATGAGAGGAAACTAGGTTCGTTGGTTTGTGGTGTGAAGGTTTTGGGTGATGATTCCCTGCTGCCACAATTGTTTTCTAAGGGGATGCGTCATGCTTTCATGAGTTTGGGTAGTCTGGGAAGCGGGCAGCTGCGGAAGGAATTGTACGAGCACGCGCGCACCCTCGGCTTTGAAATGATTTCCGCTGTCCATCCGCAAGCCGTCGTTTCACGATTTGCTCGACTTGGGATTGGATCGACGATCATGGCATCAGCGATTATCAACCCGGGGACAATGATCGGCGAGAACGTGATAATCAATAGTGGAGCGATAGTTGATCACGATTGCGTAATTGGTGATCATGTTCACGTCGCTTCAGGCGCTTGTTTGTCAGGCGGGGTGATTGTTGGAGGCGGTAGTCACATCGGCGCTGGCGCAGTCGTTCGTCAAGGCATTTCAATCGGAGAGAATTCAATCGTTGGAGCCGGGGCAGTTGTGGTCAGGAATGTCCCGGATAACGTAACTGTTGTGGGTGTTCCGGCGCGAATTCATGAGAGGCAAACAGTTTGACTTTTAGTTGGAAAACTTTAGCGGTTACTCCTGGGTCTTCTATCCGTGAAGTAATGGAGTGCATTGACCGATCTGGAAAGGGCATAGCACTCGTACTCACTGACGATGGCTTCCTCGCGGCAACCGTCACCGACGGAGATATTCGGAGAGCAATTCTCGCTGGGCTCGATCTGAATCTCAAGATTACGCAACTTCTGGAAAGTCGTGGACCAGCATTTCAAACACCACCTGTAACTGCCACAGTTGGCACCGCCAACGACTTGTTACTGCACACGATGAATGAGAAGGGTTTGCGTCAGATTCCGCTACTGGACGACGATGGCCGTGTTGTCAATGTCGTGTTATTGAGCGAGCTAGTGAAGGAATATGAACTACCCCTTCGAGCCGTAGTTATGGCCGGGGGATTCGGTACTCGCCTGCGGCCCTTGACCGAAGACCTACCGAAACCGATGTTACCTCTCGGGACAAAACCATTACTGGAATTGATCGTTGAACAATTGCGAGATGCCGGCATCAAACAAGTCAACGTAGCTACACACTACAAAGGCGAAGTCATTTCAGAGCATTTCAAAGATGGGCAGGACTTCGGCGTCGACATCAGATATGTCAAAGAAGATCAACCATTAGGCACCGCAGGCGCACTCAGTTTGTTGGAAGAGTCGGACGAACCAGTCTTAGTGATCAATGGCGACATTCTTACGCGCGTAGACTTCCGAGCTATGCTCAACTTTCATCGCGAGCATCGGGCGGATTTGACAGTGGCAGTGAAGCAATACGAATTGAATGTGCCGTACGGAGTCGTGCTCACAGATGGCGTTTCCGTGACAGGAATCTCCGAAAAACCGATCGTGAAGCAGTTCATAAACGCCGGCATCTACCTTTTGAGTCCAGCTGTTCGCCGCTTAATCCCAAATGGTCAGCCATACGACATTCCCGATCTGATTCAACGATTGTTGAAACAGGGTCAGCCTGTTGTTTGTTTTCCAATCAGGGAATACTGGCTCGATATTGGCAAGGCAGATCATTATGACCAGGCGCAATCAGATATTGCTGCCGGTCGGTTCTAACGACACAGATGAATTGGACAGGACAACGAGTTCTCGTTACTGGTGCTGCGGGATTTATAGGCAGTCATCTGGCCGAACGACTGGTTGAGCTGGGAGCAACTACACGCGCCCTTGTCCACTATAACTCAGCCGGATCGTGGGGATGGCTCGATCAATCAACAGTGAAGGGCGATATTGAAGTTGTGCTGGGCGACATTCGCGATCGAGACAGTGTTGACTCAGCTATGAGTAAAACAGAGATCGTTTTTCATCTTGCTGCGTTGATCGCAATTCCTTACTCGTACAATGCACCCCTCTCGTATGTTAGAACTAACGTCGAGGGCACGCTAAACGTGTTGCAATCGGCGAGAAGCGCTGATGTGAGCAGAGTTGTACACACGTCTACGAGTGAAGTTTATGGAACCGCTCGTTCGGTTCCAATCAGCGAAGATCACCCACTGCAGGGACAGTCGCCGTACTCGGCAAGCAAGATAGGCGCAGACAAGATCGCAGAGTCATTTCATTTGGCTTTCGGCGTGCCGGTCGTCACGGTTCGTCCGTTCAATACCTATGGACCGCGTCAATCGGCTCGTGCGGTCATTCCTACAATCATCACG
The DNA here is from genome assembly GCA_036006355.1 of Pyrinomonadaceae bacterium. Classification (GTDB taxonomy): domain Bacteria; phylum Acidobacteriota; class Blastocatellia; order Pyrinomonadales; family Pyrinomonadaceae; genus PSRF01. Next base: position 41,150 of record DASYPT010000120.1, read on the forward strand.
CAGGCACTTTCGCAATCTGAGATCAAACTAGGGAACCTCGAGCCCACTCGGGATCTAAACTACGTAGCTGACACAGTCGAGGGTTTTATTAAAGCTGCGGAGTGCAATAGCGCAATAGGTGAAGTCATTAATCTCGGAACCGGACGCGAAATCTCAATTGGGTTGCTGGCATCAACGATCCTTGAAACGATGGGCAAGAAGCTTCCCGTGGTTAGTGAGAGCGAGAGAATACGACCCGAGAATAGCGAGGTTGAACGCCTGTGTGCTGACAATCGCAAGGCGCGAGAGCTTTTAGGTTGGCAACCCCGTTTCAGCCTGGAAGAAGGACTTGCTCGAACTGTAGAGTGGTTACGTGAGAACCATGCGCAATATCGAAGTGATGTCTATGTCATTTGAGCCCGGGGCAGCAGTCTCCAAGGGCACCATTCCACTCTGCGTACCGGAGTTAAAAGGAAACGAGTGGAACTATGTTAAGGAATGCCTCGACACCAATTGGGTGTCGTCTGCGGGTCCATTCGTGTCGCGCTTTGAGGCTGCCGTTTCGAATTATGTCGGGGCCCAGCATGCGGTAGCCACTGTCAACGGGACTGCGGCTCTGCACGTCGCTCTGTTAGTAGCAGGAGTCCAGGCAGATGACGAAGTGTTGATGCCGGCGCTGTCCTTCATCGCGCCGGCCAACGCCGTTCGATATACAGGAGCATGGCCTGTTTTTATCGATGTTGAGCCGGATCACTGGCAAATCGATCCACAGAAGGTAGAAGAGTTCATTGACAAGGAGTGTCACTGGCGAAATCAGGAACTGAGGAACCGTTCAACCGGTCGTCGAGTTAAAGCACTACTGCCGGTTGATATCTTGGGCCATCCAGTCGATCACGACGCGTTGCTCGCCCTGGCTCGTAAATATGATTTGTCAGTAGTTGAGGATGCAACAGAGAGTCTTGGAGCGGCTTACAAAGGTCGTCGATTAGGACAGCACGCAGACGTAGTTTGTTTCAGTTTTAATGGCAATAAGATCATAACCACGGGTGGCGGTGGCATGATTGTTACCCAGGATAGTCAACTCGCTGATAAAGCACGCTATCTAACTACGCAGGCCAAAGACAATCCCATCGAGTACATTCACAACGAAGTTGGTTTCAATTATCGGCTGACTAACATTCAGGCGGCGCTTGGCTGTGCACAAATGGAGCAACTCAATCACTTCGTGACGACAAAGAGAGATACAGCAGGTCGGTATGCTGAGGCTTTCGCAAGTATGCCGGGTTTGTCTTTGATGAAGGAGGCAAACTGGGCTTTTAGTGTGTGGTGGTTATGCACTGTGATAATTGACGAAGCGAAATGTGGGTTCAATCGTCGTGATCTCTTTGATTCTTTGAAAGCCGAACAGATCCAGGCACGACCGTTGTGGCAACCTCTTCATCGATCTCCCGCGCAACGAAACTCCCAGGCCTATCAGATCGAGACTGCCGATCGAATTCATCGACGTGCCTTGAGTTTGCCTAGTTCAACTGGCTTGGCCGCTGAGGATTTGGCGC
>DASYPT010000121.1:0-23992 GCA_036006355.1 Pyrinomonadaceae bacterium
TAGCCCAATTGGAATCTACGCTCGCTTACGGCAGGGCAGAGCCATGCCTCACAACAACTAGCAAAGCCGAATTCAAGGAAACTGGACTTTTGAGGCAAAGCCGTAGATCGTTCTTCTCCGGACCCTACGACCGATCCACGAATCACACGAACTTACACGAACATACCTTACTTCTTTTTCGTGGGACTCGCTGACGGTGTTGGGCTCGGACTCGGACTGATCATCTGAGGTTGAATCGTTTCCTGATAAATGTAACGAGCGTCTTCCAGCTTCAACACCACCGCAGGTTTCACCGCATTGCGATTCTTGTCCATGCTGATCACTCCGGTGACACCAGCAAAGTCTTTAGTTTGCGCAAGTGCGTCTCTTAGTTGTGCAGCAGCGGTCGTATGGGCTCGCATGATCGCGTCCGCCAGGACCCGCATCGCGTCGTAGGCCAACGCCGCATGAGCGTCAGGAGCTAGATTTCCATAGCGTTGTTTGTACTCATGAGCAAACCTTTGGATGGCAGGGGAAGGATCATCAACCGAGTAGTGTGTTGTTATGAACGATCCATTCAATGAATCGCCACCCAATTGCCAGAGCTCGGGTGCGTCCCATCCGTCGGCGCCCAAAAGCGGTTGATTGAGTCCAATCTGTCGCGCTTGTCTTGCGATAACTGCAACATCACCGTAATAACCGGGAATGTAGATCACGTCCGGGTCAGCTGATCGAACGGTGCTTAGTTGTCCTTTGAAATCGATATCACCTTGTGAGTAAGAAAGCTTGCCAACTATCTGTCCGCCGAGTTTTGAAAAACTCAACTCGAAGTAATCGGTAAGACCACGGCCATAGGGCGAATTGAAGTCGAAGAGTATGGCGGCCTTCTTTGCTTTCAGCGTATTGAACGCAAAACGAGCCATTACTTCGCCCTGGAAAGCATCAACAAAACAAGCGCGGAATATGTAATCGCCGACTTCAGTCACGGCCGGGTCCGTTGACGAAGGTGCTATCAAAGGAATCTTCGACGACTGAGCCTTAGGCGATGCTGCCCGGCTGTTTTGAGAAGTTCCGGCAGCAATAATCGCGACGACCTTATCGTTGTCGATTAGTTGGCCGGCCAACGTGGCGGCTTTTTCCGGACTACCGCCATCGTCATCGATAACAACATCGATGCGTCTTCCTTCAATGCCTCCACCCAAATTGATTTCGTCGGCGGCCATGATGACGCCGTTCTTTGCGGAATCGCCAAAGTTGAATGTTGGTCCTGACAGGTCGCCAAAGAATCCGATCTTTATACGGCTGTGGTCAGGTCCGTTGGAGTTTTGTTGTTGTGAGCAGTTCGGAATCGAGAACGCAAAAAGGAGAAAGAGGAAGAAGCGTACAACCGTTAACCTCGCAGGTTTTGATCTGTCTTTTCGATTCATTGCTATGTTTGCGTCGGCGACGTGCGCCTTCTGACGCGCGTTGGCCGCGCCAGGGCCCATTTAAGGAACGGAGGCGTTACGATTGTTGTGACCACAACCATAACAACAACCGCCCCGAACGTAGACGGCAGAATGACTGGCTCCAACACACCTTCTGCATTTGAAAGTGTAAGAGTTGAGCCGATGCCGGCGAAGATTAATCCAACTTCACCCCGAGGTATCATCCCTAAACCGACTGCCAGACGGTTAATCCCTCTTTCGGCGACGACAAGTGAGCACACTTGTTTTCCGATGATCGCTGCGATAGTCAATGCAATTGCGAACGCGACAACATCTGCTCGCATAAAGGAACGAAAGTCAAAACGCAGTCCCATCAGGACAAAAAAGAAAGGGGTCAGTACCGCGCTCAATGGTTTCAACGATTGGAGCAGTTCTTCTCCGCCATGATCGAAAGGTTTGAAGTGTACCTCATCAAGCACGAGTCCTGCCGCGAACGCGCCAACGATAGGGGCAAGATTAACCAGTGCAGCCAGCCAGGCGAGTGCAAAACAAAACGTTACGGAAAATGCGAGGAGCATTCCCTGACTCTTAAAACGCCCGGCTCCCTTGAACAGGTGAGGCATCAGATATTGTCCAATCAGAATCGCGGCGAGCAGGAACGACACAGCTTTGACCGCAATGCCAACGATGCTAACCAGCGAGAGCGTAGCACCTGACGCGGCAGATCGAATCGCCGACGCTACCACTGCAAGCACCAGCAAACCCATCACATCGTCGATGACCGCCGCACCCAGAATGATCCGCGCTTCACGTGTTTTGATCTTATTTAAGTCTCGAAGTACCCGTGCAGTGATGCCGACACTAGTCGCGCAGAGAGTAGCTCCGATGAAGACATGAACAAGCGTCGATTCGTTTGGTAGAAACAAGCGGCCCACACTCCAACCCAGAAGAAATGGGACGACAACGCCCGCAGTGGCAACAAACAAAGCGGACCAACCAACCTCCTTCATCTCACTCAGATTTGTTTCGAGGCCAACTTCGAAGAGCAAGATAATGACGCCGATCTCAGCAAGAGCCGACAACACAACATCCGTCTTTAGTTGGGCCACCACGGAGAGACCAAGTAGCGTAAGGTTGCCCACGACCAACCCGCCCACGAGTTCACCAAGCACTGCGGGCTGATTCAGACGCTCAAAGACTTCGCCTCCGAGCTTTGCCGTAAGAAGCACCACCGCTATGCCAATGAGGACGATAGGATTAAGACTGAGTGATGGAGTCGTAGTGCTGTTTTCGCCGGTGATCGACCAAACAGTCTGTGCGAAAAGAATCAGGAAGGCTGTTGCGATTATGAAAGCCCGATTGCGTCTAAGCACGGTTTGCTTTCCACGATGTCCGATATGCTTTAGCTTGTCGTGAGGTCCAAACAGGAACGCCGATTCACAAAGCTGGACATCATGATCGTTCCTGTTTGGACCTCACGACAAGCTAAAGCATATCGGACATTCAAAAAAACAAGGTTCGGTTCGGAGCAGATGCGCCGAACCGAACCGGGTAAATGCGCGCGGCGGTCAGTTAGGCCGTCACGCAATTATCTATTCGCTATCGACTCTTGGATTCACGGGCCTGATTGGCGATCCGGCAGCCGCGTCAGGATCAGCAACTGCCTGCCCCGTCAATCCGTGTGTCGACAATTCGTGAGCCAGATGACGCTGCTGCGCCATCACGCTGTGTCGTCGTCCATAGAGGAAATAGATTACCAACCCGACCGCCAACCAGATGATTAACCGGTACCAGTTTTCTTCGGGCAAAGAGAACATCAACAACAAGCAGGTCAAGATCCCGAGAATTGGAACCAGCGGGACCAGCGGAGCGCGGAATGGACGATTCGCATCAGGATTGGTCTTGCGCATCACCATCACGGCCCCGCAGACGATCACAAACGCGAAGAGTGTTCCGATACTCGTCATCTCTGCCAGGATGCTGAGCGGAATAAAGCCGGCCATTCCCGCCACGAAGATACCGGTAAGAATCGTTGACTTCCACGGAGTTCTGAATTTCGGATGGATGTCTCCAAAGAACCCTTTAGGCACCAAACCATCGCGCGCCAGCGCCAGCATGACGCGAGGCTGACTCAGCATCATTACCAACAACACAGAAGTGATTCCCGTCATCGCGCCTGCGGCGACGAGGTATTGCATCCAAACATAACCTGCTCGTTTGAAAGCATCCACGACTGGCGCATCGATGTTGATTTCTTTGTAAGGCACCATGCCTGTCAAAACTGCGGAGACAAGGATGTAGAGAATGGTGCAGATGATCAACGAAGCGATAATGCCAATAGGAACATCCTTCGCTGGATTCTTGGCTTCTTCGGAGTGTACTGACACTGAGTCGAAGCCAATGTAGGCGAAGAAGATGATTGCTGCGCCCGCAAACATTCCCAAAGGCTGCCCGCCCTGGGCAGTTTGACCGAAGAGTGTTTTCCCGAAGAAGCTCACGCCCGTGTAGCCGTAGGGTGCGAATGGATGCCAATTGGCCGGATCAATCAAGAACGCGCCGATTCCGATCACCATCACCACAATCACAAGTTTGATCGCGACCATTATTGCATTGAAGGTGGCGCTCTCTTTGATACCCTTCACTAAAACGATAGTCAGAATGAACGTGATCAGCACCGCCGGTAGATCGAAGTATGACCCGGTTGGTACAAAACCAGTATGCGGGCAACCAGCTCCGACATTGACGCAATAGTTGACCGGCGCGGTGCGGAACGCTTCCGGCAGTTTTGCAGGAATGAACGACAGTCCCTCATGAAAGATGGGGATGAACTCCTGAAAGTGTGCTGACCATCCGTGAGCGACTGTTGCCGATCCGACTGCGTACTCGAGCACAAGGTCCCAGCCGATGATCCATGCAAACAATTCACCGAGCGTCGCGTATGCGTAGGTGTACGCCGAACCCGCGACCGGCACCATCGAAGCAAACTCCGCATAACAGAGAGCCGCAAATACGCAGGCGAGTCCAGCGAGCACAAATGAAAGCATCAATGCCGGACCTGTTCGATCGTGAGCGGCTACGCCAGTCAGAATGAAGATTCCCGTGCCGATGATTGCGCCTACTCCAAGAGCAGTTAGTTGTGCTGGACCGAGAATTCTGCGCAGGCGGTTTTCGCCCTTCATTTCCTCAAGCAGCAAGCTCAGTGGTTTTGTCGCGAATAAGTTGCTAGCCATTCAGTTGCATCTCCAAATTGATAGGTTCACGTTTGACCTGTTTACGCTTCATCTTCAGCGAGTCTTCCGGCAGGCGCATCCATCGGTACACCTAACTTCCGCCAAATAAAGTAAACAGGTATTCCTGTTAGCACGATAATCAGCCCCGGCCATGTGGTGGCCGTTTGATACACAAACAAGACAATCAGGATAACGGCAGCGCCGATGATATAAAGAATTGGAATTATCGGATAACCGAAGGCTTTGTACGGTCGTTCAGCATTTGGACGAGTTTGTCGTAAGCGAAAGATGCCGGCGATGGTCAGGATGTAGAAAATTAGGGCGGCGGAAATAACATAGTCGAGCAAGTTGCCGTAAAGATTTCCGTAGCCAGTTACGTTGCCCGCAGCATCATGTTTGATCGTTCGCGGAAGGATCAGTACTGCTGCCCAGATCCCCTGCACGATCAGACCCCAGAGCGGAACGTGTTTATCGTTCAATTTGCCGACAGCTTTGAAGAACAAACCGTCGCGGGCCATTGCGTAGTAAGCACGGGCGCCAGCGAGAATCAGACCGTTGTTACATCCAAAAGTCGAGATCATGATGCCCACCGCCATGATCAGCGCACCCTTACCGGAAAAGATCGCGTTCATCGTGTCAGTTGCAACCCGATCCGCGCCTTGGATTTTTTCAAACGGCAATGTGACGAGATAAGCGACGTTTGCCAGCAGGTATAGCGCGATGACAATGCCGGTTCCAAACGCCAGTGACAATGGAATGTTTCTTTTCGGCTCCTTTACTTCACCAGCCGTGAAGGTGATGTTGTTCCATGCATCTGCTGAAAAGAGCGAGCCTGTTTGCGCGACGCAGATGCCCACGAACAAACCAAACCCAGCAGCTGCAGTTAACCCGCCGCCAAAGTCGTCCAGATTGCCGCGCACCGCCCAGAGATTTCCAAAGTTCGCGCTGACCACTTGAGATCGCCAGCCCAGAAACAGCCCTACCAGAATCAGGCCGGCGAGCGCGGCAATTTTTGTGATCGTAAAGGTGTTCTGAACGAGCTTGCCGAGTTTCAGGCCGCGTGTGTTCATGAACGTCAACAACGCGATCAAGAACAACCCAATTAGTTGCGCGGTTGAAAGTGATATGGCGTAGTTAGTGGTAATGTGAATTGGGTGGATGATGTAACGCTCTTCGCCAATCGATGGAACCAGAACGCCAAGGTAACGTGCGAAGCCAACTGCGACTGCGGCAATTGTTCCAGTTTGAATAACAAGGAATAGCGTCCAGCCATAAAGGAATCCCCACAAGGGAGAGAACGCTTCACGCAAGTAAACGTATTGACCGCCGGCTTTGGGCATCATTGCTGCGAGTTCGCCGTAGCAAAGAGCACCCATCACGGTTAAGAGTCCAGTGACAATCCAGACCACAAGGAGCCATCCGGGAGCGCCGACCTGTTTCGAGATGCCTCCAGACACGATGAATATTCCGGATCCAATCATTGAACCGGCGACGATCATCGTGGAGTCGAGCAAGCCAAGACCACGAATGAAGCCCGTATTAGTCTCCTGTCCGTCCAAACGCGAGTCGGCCATAGTTTTCTCCGAACTCCTGTTTTTGGTTACGAGAACTGACTTTTTACTTGCTGACTGAAAGCGAGTGACTAAAGTAACACAGCCGCTGCCTAGGGAGCGGATAAAACCGTTTAACGAGCGGGTGCGCGCATTATACCGATTTCGACTGATCTGTCCAGAAAACGCGCCATTGAACCATCCACAGTTTACGCAGATTACACAGATTCTTTTATTGAAAGGCTTAGAGTCGTTCGTTCGAGGTGCAATGATTTCAATCTGTGTAATCTGTGTAATCTGTGGATGAATCCCTGTAAGATATGCGCCCATGACAGCAGCGAAATCCCCAAGCGTCTCACCAAACCTCGGCGACATGAGCAAGGAAGAGTTCCTTCGCTTTGGGCACGAACTTGTCGAGTGGATTGCGCAATACTTTGATCGAATTGAAGACCTTCCTGTCCTCGCCGCAATCGAACCCGGCGATCTAAAGTCACAATTGCCCGCGTCACCACCGCAACACGGCGAGCCAATGGAAAAGATCATCAGAGACCTGGATCGACTCATCGTTCCAGCGCTGACACATTGGAGTCACCCATCGTTCTTCGCTTATTTCGCTACCTCAACTTCAGGTCCAGGAATCTTAGGTGAATTGCTCACCGCCGCTTTCGATAACAAAGCAATGCTTTGGCGAACGTCACCGGCATCTACCGAACTCGAAGACGTGACGTTGGATTGGTTAAGGCAGATGATGGGTCTCGACGCCGGTATGACGGGAATTATCTACGACACAGCGTCTGTTTCGAGCATGCATGCAATCGCCGCAGCGCGCGAAGGTGTGGAGCAACGCATTCGCGAAGAGGGAATGAGCGGGCGACCAGACTTACCTTTGTTGCGAGTGTATGTGTCAGAGCAAGCACACTCGTCGATTGAAAAGGGAGTGATCACGCTTGGTCTTGGTCAACGCGGCTTACGAAAGATTCCAACGGACAGTGAGTTTCGAATGGATCCGAAGGCGCTGGCTGCGGCGATTGAGGAAGACAAGCGCAACGGTTACCTGCCGTTTTGTATCGTGGCGACTGTTGGAACAACATCGACATCGAGTATCGATCCGGTGCGCGAGATTATTCCGATAGGTGAAGAGCATGCGATGTGGCTTCACGTCGATGCTGCATATGCAGGCTCGGCAGCCGTTGTTCCAGAGCTCCGTAACATTCTCGCAGGTTGTGAACGCGCGGATTCCATTGTGGTGAATCCACACAAGTGGCTGTTCACGCCGTTTGATCTCTCGGTGCTCTACACGCGTCACATGGATTTACTGAGAAGAGCCTTCTCACTGGTGCCCGAGTATTTGCGAACGCCCGAGCAGGAGAAGGCTCGCAGCGGATCGGATTACGGGATTCAGCTTGGGCGTCGTTTTCGGGCGCTGAAGTTGTGGATGGTGATGCGTTACTTTGGTCAGGAAGGATTGGCCGCGCGCATTCGCGAACACTGCCGGCTCGCTAAGCAGTTCGCTTCGTGGGTTGAAGCTTCTCCAGATTGGGAACTGATGGCGCCCACTCCGCTCGCTTTGGTCTGTTTTCGTGCTGCCCCAAATGTTGATGGCGAGACGGATGACATACGAGCCAAACGACTTGATGCACTAAATGAAGCAATCATGCACGGTGTGAACGCAACCGGGAAAGCCCTCTTGTCACACACGAAGTTGAACGACAAACTCACGTTAAGACTTTCCATTGGAAACATTCGAACAACCGAAAAGCATGTCGAGCAAGTATGGCAATTGCTGAATGATCAATTGAAAATCCTTGGATGATTAAGGTTTGGGGGTTGGTCTTTGGTCTTTGACCTTTGGCCTTTGAAACCTCTTGAGAAAAACAATTAAGAACCTAACAAAGACCCAAGATCCAAGGCCAAAGGCCAATGAAAGGCTATCAAGAATGAAGCGCCGACATCACATTACGATTTGCCTGGCCCTCGTGCTCGCGTCACTGACTTCGGCTCAAACCGGCAGCAATAAGCAATTCGCCAAAGACGGTTTGACCTTTGACTACCCTGCAAGCTGGACACTTCAGGAAGATACCAACGCGGATGCTCAACAACTAACACTTGGAAAGGCAAACGCTGATGCTCAAATTCGCGTCTTTGTGCACAAAGGAAGAATCACGCCAGAGAAGTTTCCCGATGCAAGAAAGGCTTTAATCGATCCGTACGTCACAGCAACTGGTAAACAATTTGTCGCAATGGGTGCGAAGCCGGAACAGGCGAAGGACAGTACTGAGATAGCAGGCGAGAAGGCGGAGGGCGTTGCAATTACTGCGAGCCTTGGCGGCGAACCCGGAGCTGCAAAGATTTACTGGGCCTTGATAGGCCAACGCGTTGTCGTATTGACTTACTTCGGCCCCGACAAGGAACTCAAACAATTTGCGAGTGCGTGGGACATGGTCCGCAATAGTTTGAAGGTTGAGGATCCGAAAGGTGCACCACAAGCATCGCCTAAGCCTTGAATTGGTGTGCGGAGACCAGGAAAACGCATTATCCACAGATTACGCAGATTACACAGATTTTCTTGAGAGGAAGCGGTCTCTGCTTAACTAATAAAATCTGTGTAATCTGCGTAATCTGTGGATAAGGTTTTCTGCACAGGCCACAGCACTCAAAGACTCAAAATATGATCACGGTATCTTATCGTCTGTTTGTTTCGATCCTGCTTTTCTCCCTGGCGGTGCTCACTCTTAACGCGCAGCCGCGCAGGCCGATGACTCCCGCTGACATTCTCCGAGTCGCCGCAGTCAGTGATGTGCAGATTTCTCCGAACGGTTCATGGGTTGTTTACACCGTGTCAACCGTTGCAGACGATAAGACAATCAATTCACTTTGGTTAGCACGCGCCGGCACCGATGCCGCTCCATATGCGATTAATCCGCAACAGCCGACCAGACGAAACGTTCCTTATTCAGATTGGGAAGATCTTCGCACAGCCGCAACGCAGTTGCTCCCAGCGGGCTGGAATGGATCAGAGGCGCGTTGGTCGCCGGACAGTACGACGATCGCGTTCCTGTCCAATCACGACGACCAGGACGGCATATGGACAGTTAAGCTTGATAGACGCGAACCCCGATTTGTTGCTTCGATCCAATCAACTAACTTCTTCATCACATACTCTGGCGAGTCCTATTCATGGAGCCCGGATTCAAAGCGTATTGCGTACATCTCAGCCACAACTGAAATTGCGGAACCCTCGGCGGGAAAGCGTACTGATGATCCACGTGTGATCGATCGCCTCCAGTACAAATCTCGAACGTCACTGTCTGATACCAAACGCAGCCATGTTTGGGTTGTTGATGTAGAAAGGCCAGAGCCACGTCAACTCACTTCCGGTGGTTTCTACGATCACGCAGTTAGCTTCAGTCCACGTGGCGACGAGATTCTGTTTCTTTCAAACCACGAAGCCGATCCGGATGCTAACAACAACTCTGACATCTTCGCTGTTGATATGGCGGGTCAGGTTCGCCAAATCACCGACACCAAGGGCTGTGAGTATGACCCCTCGTGGTCTCCTGACGGGAAATGGATTGCGTATTTAGCGACGAAGCGTGACGTAACAACGATAGACAGCGTCGCCGAAGATTCTCACGTTTGGGTGATCCCGGCATCAGGCGGCGCGGGAAGAGAGATTGAGGCCGATCTCGATCGACGGGCCAGGGATCCACAGTGGTCGCCGGACGGTCGAGCGGTGTACTTCCTTGCTGGAGATAAGGGCTACTCAACGATCTATCGTGCGGGAGTTGATGGCGGCAAAGTTAGTCGTTTCTCGCTCTTTGTTTATGAAGGAGCTCTTGGCGGGGTGTTTGATATCGAAGACTCGAAGTTTCGAATTGATACCAGTTCTACTATTACAGCAGTGGCGCCGCCGTTTCAGATCGGGGCATTCAGTGTTAGCAGTCGAGCACAGCTGATTAGAAATGGCACCGATTCGTCGTACCCGATTGCATTCACGATAAGTACCTCGGTGCGACCGGCGGAAGTTTGGTCCTTCGTCGGAAGTGGTGTGCCTCTTCGTCGCTTGAGTTCCCATAACGATTCATTTGTCAGGTTGACGCGTTTTCTCGTGCCTGATGAGTTTACCTATCAGAGCTTTGACGGCACACCGATTCAAGCGTGGGTGATGCGCGGCGCGGGTTGCCGGGAGGATCGCAAGTGTCCGCTGATTCTGAGTGTTCATGGTGGGCCGCACGGTATGTTTGGCTGGGCCTTCAATGCAAACTTCCAGGTCTATGCTGCGCGAAACTTCGCTGTGCTCTATCTGAATCCACGCGGATCGAGTGGCTATGGTCAAAAGTTTTCCGATGGGACGATCAATGAGTGGGGTGGTGGCGATTACAAAGACTTGATGCTTGGGGTTGACGAAGCACTAAAGCGTTACTCATGGATCGATCCAAATCGTTTGGCAGTGACGGGCGGTAGTTACGGTGGTTTCATGACGAACTGGATCATCACACAGACGCCACGATTTAAGGCCGCAGTCGCTTCAGCAAGTCTGAGTAACTTGATCAGTTTTTATTCAACATCGCTGTATCAGGATCTGATCCATGCTGAGTTTGGCGGGTTTCCCTGGGATAACTTCGAGCTGCTCTGGCAATGGTCGCCACTGCGTTACGTCAGACAAGTGCAAACACCTACGCTGTTTCTTCATGGCGAAAATGATAACGATGTTCACATAACGCAAGCGGAAGAGATGTACATGGCCCTAAGGAGAAGAGGAGTAGATTCGGTGTTGGTTCGTTACCCGCGGGAGGGACATGGTTTGCGTGAACCCAAACATCGCGTTGATGCACTTGAACGGACGCTGGCGTGGTTCGAGAAGTATTTGAAATGATTTCTCTGTGGTTCTCTTTGTCTCCGCGTCTCTGTGGTTTAGGCTCGATGGGAGTAGGGATAGTAATTTTAACCACAGAGACGCGGAGACACAGAGAACCACAGAGAAGCGGATATGAAGAACGATAACCGACGTCTGAAACAGGAATACAAACAGGCCAAGCGAGCCTTTGGCGTGTTTCTTATACGAAATGCGACGAACGATAAAGTCTACGTCGCTTCAGGTATGGATATTCAGGGAATCATCAATCGTCATAAGTTTGCGCTGTCAATGGGCGGACACCAGAGCAAGGAACTCCAAAAGGATTGGAACGAACTTGGAGCCGACAAGTTTGAGTTTGAAATCGTGGATCAAATGGAACCTCGCGACGAACCTGGCTTTGATGCGAGGCGTGAATTGCAATTCCTGGAAGAAATGTGGCTGGAGAAGTTGCAACCTTACGATGAGCGCGGATACAACGAGCGCAAGCTGAGCAGGGAAGATCGGATAAAACGAATCTCGCATAACAAACAGTAGTCGCCATTTCTCAAAACATAAAAAAGCGGAAGTGCAATGCACTCCCGCTTTTTATGTACCAACGAAAAACTCTACCTACTAATACCCTCGATATCCATCGGCATAACCATTTACGAATGCCTGACGGAAGTAGGTTCTAAACAGACCAAGATCACCTAAACGTGAACTGTAATCCTTCGTAGCCTTCTGAAACTCGCGGTCATCCTGGTAGCTGTAGCCACGACCTCTATTGCGATCGTCTCGGCCGGCCTTAATTCCATTGTTGTAGCCAGCATTCAGTGCTGTTTGACGAAGTTCGAACGAGCCACCAAGGTTTGGGTACCCGTCATTCGTTCTGCCATATCGCCTGTTTCTCCAATCATTGTCGCGACGTTGCTGGTCTCGATAATCACGATAATCACGATCCCGGTCACGATCGCGTCTATAAGTCCGATCGTTCGGGTATGGATACTGCGCGTTTGCAGTAAGGTTTGCAGCCAGACCGATCCCAAACAACAACGCTATCGCGAATAAGGTACCTGCAAGTTTGTTTTTGAAGTCGATCAATTTCATCTTTTAAGCCTCCTTCATCCTGGGGAACTTAATCGCAAGCGATATGCCGCGCTTGAAAAGGAGACTTGAGGCGTTTTAGACGGGATTTCTGCACTTAATTCATACCAAATGGTGTCGCGATAGACGACATCACACATTGTTGGCGCTTGATTGTGACTTGAGGATGCTATTATTGTTATCGCGACGTGGACCACATTCCCCCGCCCAGCCACGCGTAAACCCTTCTTCTTCGCAACGATGTTACGGCCCAGGTCACTTAGCCAAAAGATGAAGCAGAACTTTCCAGCGCTGAGGGAGTTTGCTCGCCGGAGCATTCGACTCCAATGTCCCGCGTGTGGAAGGGCATCAATTGCGGAACGTCCATTTCAGATTCGGCATCACTGTCCTTCATGTAGCTCAATCTTCAAACGTGAGGAGGGCTTCTTTGTAGGAGCAATATTGGCGAATGTTGTGACCACCGAATTAGCTTTGCTTGTGGTTACTTTCTTTGCTTTGCTGATCCTGGACATCAGTTACGAAAACGTGCTGTGGTTCTTGTTTCCTATCGCCGTCATATTTCCAATTGCTTTTTACCATCACAGTTGGAGTTTGTGGTTGGCGTTCGACAATCTGGTGGAAGGCTTACCGAAATATAGGGCCAGGAGAGATGAGTGGTAGCGTTTGCTTTTGGTCTTTGGTCTTCGGCCTTGACCTTGGCGACGCTGAGCAAGGCCAAAAACCAAAGACCAAAGGCAAAGGTCAAAGACCCCATTTGCAAAAACTCACGTAATTTAGGTTATACTCTCGCTAGCTCGCCCGGGCTGGTTCGTCTGGCACTCAGTCATAAACAGACTAAGATCGTGCAAGAGCTCTTAAACAACTCTGTGCTGTGGAGCGAGTCAGATATTTACATTCGTCCATAATTGGATGATTTTTGAAATTAACTTGGGAACAGTCGCGAGGCTCGATCGATCGAGCCGAGGTGCTGCTAAGAGGTTTGAACTGACGCTCGTTGTCAATGGGTACAGAGCAGGCATGGCTGAAGGGCTTTTGCTGCTCCCTGTTGCGAGCCTTTCAACTTCACGTGCGCCGGGACTAGTCAGGTTTTCTGTTGAAAGCAAGAACTCTCCGCTGCGGTGTGGGTGCGTTCCACCCAGGCCCAGCGCGAATCGCACTGATCACACAGTGTGATTGCCACATTACCTACCATTCCACAGTTCCGAATCGGTTTTCATACCAGTTCGATCCTGTGGTTCAACCCATAAACACAATTCACAGTGATGCGGATATCCGTATCGCTCAACGGACCAAAGCGGCGCGCCTCGCCGTTGGCTTGATGGCTGCACCGCTGGCGTCCACCAACATTCAAGAAGCACCCGATGCGGGCATGTTCCCCGAGGCGATGATCGCCAGACGCGAACAGCCGCCATGCGTTAGTGCTTAAGGAGACTTAGGCTAGAAATGGCAAAACAACTAATCGTAAGCGTCAACGGACGCGAAAAGAAAATAGCAATAATCGAAGACGACAAGGTGTCTGAGTTCTACATAGAGCGAGGTGAACAACATCAAGGCATCGTCGGGAACATTTACAAAGGACGCGTCATGCGGGTTTTACCCGGTATGCAATCGGCGTTTGTTGACATCGGGCTTGAAAGAGACGCGTTTCTTTACGTTTCGGATTTCTTCGATGAAGAAGAAGAGTTTGAACGAATCGTCATCGATAAGTCCCAGAAGGGAACCCCTGACGCTGAGCACGCTGCAGCACAAGAGGTGGCGCTCAACCGAGTGGAGCGCGAACAACGAATTGAAGCCACACACGAACGAGTGGATCCCCTTCAAGAAGCAATCGCGACGGCTCCGCCTGAAGGTTCGGAAGCTGCCGAGGGTGGCCGGCGTCGTGGGCGTCGGGGCAGACGCCGTTCTCGTTGGGATAAACCGGAGGAGATAGCAGCACCTCCAGCGCCACAACAATTTGAGATTCCTGATACACCATTCGTCGCAGGCGATCCGAGTATCGAGCGAATTGTCGACGAGGAAGAGGTTGCAGCAGTCAACGGAGAGATGTTCAAGGACGCGCGCCTTCAGGAGCGAATTTTCGATCAGATTCATGCGGTCGAGTTTAACTTTGAGGATGCGTACCGCAGTGCTGAAGTCGGATCTTTGTTGTCGAGCGGTCTAGGGAGTGACTCCTTTGAGCGCGTTAGTGATGACGAAGCAGAATCGGATGTCATGGTCCGCGAAGGCCGGCAGATGCAGGAAGCGCACCTTGCGGGTTTTGTAGACGATATCGATACCGATGTCTTAGCGAGTCGCAGTTTTGAACGTATCAGCGATGATGAAGAGTCCGAAGCTGCGGTAGCCGCTGCACGAAGGGGACGCAAACCAACCTCGAGTGCCGAGGCAGGCAAGAAAAAACGTACACGATCCAGTGGCGCGACGAAGTCAACCTCGTCAGCCTCCAAAAAGAAAACCACTAGCAAACGCCCGAAGAAGGCGGCGGCGGGATCAGAGGAAACTCCGGAAGGCTACAACGACGCCGAAGCGGCGGTTGGTGAAGGTCATTCCCGGGCTGAGTTTGCCACACGAAGAGGTGGACGCCGGCGTAGGCGTTCCTCAAGCAAAAACAAACAAACGGGTCAGACGCAACCTGTTGAAGAGGCAAAGTCAGGTGCAAACGGAGCGGATGACGAGCACGAAGTTACTCCGGTCATTGAATCTCAGGAAGAGATCGTTGCCGCTCCGGTTGCGACACCGGAGGCCCCATCTCAACCACGTTCTCAGCCGCGTGATCGCGACCAACGTCAGCGGTTTCGCGGACAGTCGAGACGCGATCGGCATCAGCCGGCGATTACCGATTTGTTGAGTGAAGGTCAGGAAATTCTGGTTCAGATCGCAAAGGAGCCGATTGCAAAGAAGGGCGCGAGAATCACTTCTCACATCGCATTGCCGGGGCGGTTCCTGGTCTATATGCCAACTGTTGAGCACATTGGTGTGTCGCGCAAGATTGAATCCGACAACGAACGGCATCGTCTGCGCAAGCTTATCCAAATGATCCGCGCGGAAGAGGACATTCCGTCAGGCGGATTCATCGTTCGGACTGCAGGCACCGGCGTCAGCGAAAAAGAAATTCGTGACGACGTCAAATATCTGGTGAGAACGTGGCTGGATATTCGAGGCGATGCAGAGAAGTCAAAAGCGCCCAGCCTCGTTCATCGCGATCTGGATCTTGTTCAGCGGTTGCTTCGCGACCAGTTGGCCGACGACTTTGAAGCGATTCGTGTTGATTCCGAAGATGAGTATCAACGGATTGTTGAGTTCATAAACCGGATTCAGCCACGACTTGTAAAGCGAGTGAAACTCTACACGCGCGAGCAGCCTATCCTCGAAGCATACAGCGTGCAGTCAGAGATTGATAAAGCAATCAAGCCGCGAGTTTGGCTGAAGTCTGGTGGCTATCTGGTCATCAACCAGACCGAGGCGCTGGTGGCGATCGACGTCAATACAGGCAAATTTGTGGGTCGCGGAAGTGGCCGTCTCGAGGACACGATTACGAGAACAAACCTCGAGGCAGTTGACGAGATCGTACGTCAAATTCGGCTACGTGATCTGGGCGGCATCATAGTGCTGGACTTAATCGACATGGAAGAACGTCGCAACAGGCAAAAGGTGATGCAGGCGTTGCAGGAAGCACTACGCAATGACAAGTCACCTACGAAAGTTCTTTCATTCAACGACTTCGGTCTTGTCATCATGACGCGGAAGCGCGTGAAGCAGTCGCTGGAAAGGACGCTATGTTCGCCGTGCTACTACTGTCAGGGGGCTGGCTTGATCAAGTCCCCGCAGACGATTTGTTACGAGCTGCTTGAGGAAGCTCGTCGTCTGGCCAAGGGACTGAACGGCGATAAAGATCACAGTCAAGTGACATTGAGAATTAATCCTGAAGTCGCAAAGGCGCTCCGTACATCAGAACGAGATGTGCTGATTGAGATCGAAGACTACCTGGGACCGGTGGACATCAGCAGCGATCCCACAATTCATCAGGAGCAATTCGATTTCGCGGTGATCTGAAGAAAATAGGACCTATATGACCTAAAGGACCTATTGCTCAACTGACCACTGGCCACTGACAACTGACTAAGAATGAGCAAGCTGGGAAATCTTTGGAAAACCCTCATCGCTGGTGGCGCGGGAATGGCTGCGCTGGCTGCCGTGAATGCTGCCATTCGTCGCAATGTGCACGATCCTGATGATAGTGCGTTGGGCGGCGCCGCCAAATTCTTTTCCTGGAAACACGGCAAAATCTTTTACAAAGAGTCGGGCATCGGAAACTCTGGCATGCCGATCTTGCTCGTGCACAGCATTGGCGCCGGAGTCTCGAGCTTCATGTGGCGAAAGAATTTTGATTCTCTTAGCCAGAGTTTCCGCGTCTACGCATTGGACCTTTTGGGGTTTGGTTTCTCAGACAAGCCGCCTGCCGCACCGTATGCAGCCGATTTGTACGTCGAGTTGATTTCCGACTTTATCCGCGAAGTCGTTGGCGGTAGAGCAAACGTTATCGCCAGTTCGCTTAGCGCGTCGTACGTAGTGCTGGTCGCAGATGAACATCCGGAACTGGTGAATGCGCTAATCCTGAACGCGCCAGCTGGTTATGACTCGCATACATCGCGTCCCGGAATGGCGGGCGCCGCGTTTTACGGTCTCTTGCAGTCACCTGTATTGGGCACTTCGTTCTATAACGTCATGGCGAGTGAAAGAAGTATCCGAGATTATGCGAAACGAACTCTGTTTTATGACTACCGGCGGGTCACAGACCGGTTAGTTGCCAATCTCTATGCAACCAGTCATCAAGCCGGCGCGCAGTACGCGATTGCGGCATTTCTGTCCGGTTACCTGAATGCCGACATGCGTTCGGCATTCTCAAGACTGGGGCAACGCGTGATTCTGGTTTGGGGCAAACAGGATGCAACGACGCCAATGTCAAAAGCAGATGCGTTATTGAGTTTGAACTCTGGAGCGGAATTGGAAGTGTTCGACTTTTGCCGAATGATGCCTGAACAGGAGCATCCGGAGAGGTTCAATCATCTGGTGAAAGATGCTTTTCGAGGAAGAGCGGCGGCCGCTTTAAAAAAGGTCCTATAGCTCAAATAGGTCGTATTGATCCTTCACTCAAACAGCTACTTCCACCTCACGATTCACATGCTTGTACAAAATATCCCTTTGCTGCGGAATGAATCCCGCTTCCGTAATTAGAAAGCGCAGCATCTTTTCATCAGCACAGTTGTGAGCGCCCGCCGCAGACACCACATTCTCTTCAATCATGATCGAGCCCATGTCGTTTGCCCCGAAACGCAAAGCAACCTGGCCCAGTCTCAAGCCTTGTGTCAACCATGACGACTGAAAGTTCTCGATGTTGTCCAGGAACAGACGCGACACTGCAAGCATCTTCAAATAATCAATGCCTGTTGGTTCATCCTTGATTCGACGGCCTAGTGCTGTGTTTTCGCGTTGAAAGGTCCATGGTATGAAGGCTGTGAACCCGCCAGTTTCGTCCTGGAGATCGCGAATCCGTTGTAAGTGTCGCACGCGATGCTCGATTGTGTCGCCAATCCCAAACATCATCGTCGCGGTTGATCTTAGTCCTACGCGATGGACCGCGCGCATAACGCCAAGCCACTCGTCAGTCGTGCACTTTGTGGAAACACGCTTGCGCACTTCATCGTCAAGAATCTCAGCACCCCCTCCGGGCAAGCTATACAATCCGGCGGCTTTCAACCGAGACATGATCGTTTCGTAGTCGAGCTTCGAGATAAGGTGGATGTTGTGTATCTCGGGCGGTGAAAAGCAATGAAGTTGAAAATAGGGATACTTTGCCCTCAGGGTTCGCAGTAGATCTTCGTACCATTCGATACCGAAATCCGGATGCAAACCGCCCTGCATCAATACTCCGGTTCCACCCAGGGCGATTGTTTCGTCGATCTTCTGATAGATCTCATCAAACGTTCTTACATATGTGTCGGGCGCACCTGGTCGCCGATAGAACGCGCAAAACGTGCACACAACGTTGCAGACATTCGTGTAATTGATATTCCGATCGATTATGTACGTGACGATATTGTTCGGATGACGGTGTGCGCGAATTTCATCAGCCGCAACACCCATGCGGGCGATGTCGTTAGATTCGAGCAGCGTTGTGCACTCGGAGGCGCTCATTCGCTCGCCGGCTACCACTCGATTGAGAATTGATTGAACGTTTCTCGTTTCACTCATGATTACAACGAAGCCTCAACAAGAGGTTCCAGCATTCTCAAGGGCTTTATTACCTCGATGAGCCGATTCTTATGAGCGAGCTCGTAATAAAGGTTTAGGCCTTGTTGCATTTGATTATCCAGGCGGAAACAAATGTTGTTATCAAGATAATCTTGCAGAGAGCCGCGTGAAAGACCCAGAAGTTTTTGATACTCCGAGATGATTTCGGGCTTGTTTTCGACGCCTTCAGCGCGAGCCGCAGCGAAGTCTATCGTTTTGACACGATCCATGGCCGAGTCGTTAAGCATCCACATAGCAAAAACGAATCCGAGGCCCGTGTAGTTTCGCCATAGACTCGCCATATCCCAAATCCTGAGATCGCCACGCGTAAATACCATTGCCGGGTCGCCGATGATCAGGGCCGCATCATTACGCTCGAGCATTTCATCGAGATCAGGTGAACGTGTTGTCCATTCAGCGTCCCGTCTTAAGAACTCTCGAAAAATAATCTTTACCAGCGTTGCGGACGTTCGAGACGATTCATCCAAAGCGACACTGCGAATACTCTCGAGTTGTTGCTTTCTCGAAACGAGGAGCACGCTTCGGACTTCACCTTTCGAACCAACACATACGTCCGGCACGAGAGAAACGTCATTTGCGCGCTGATACTCGATAACCGGTACCAGTGCTACTTCGACTTCAGCTTTCGCCAGCATGTCTGCACACCTTGCAGGCAGGGCCTCAGTAAAATCCACACGATCTTGCATTGAGCCTCGCACAAAACTCCAGATTAATGGAGCGCTGTTTAGGTAGCTTGATGCCGCAAGTTTTACTGGTTGATTGTTTGTGATGTGATTATTCACGTGATTCGGTTACTCGAATGCTAAAGGATAGATACATCGATGGGCAAGCGGGCGGGCCGATCTCAAATCTCAAAACTCAGATCCCAGATTCCAGATCCCAGATCGGGCCTGTAATGAACCAAGTAACCAAAGATCTGAGATCTGAGTGGTTTGACACGTTTCTTCCCACGCCACTACTATCCCCGCCATTGGCACAAGTCAGCGAATCAAAAAGAATGCCTTTTTACGATATCACCGTACCTCTGACGAATGAGATGCCGACATATCCTGGCGATCCCGGCATTCAGATCAACGATTGGTTTACACTCGCAAATGGCGACGCGGCAAACGTAACCCATGTCAAACTTGGTGCACACACCGGAACCCATGTCGATGCGCCGGCACACTTCATCGAAGGTGCAGCACGAGTGGAAGCTCTCAAGCTTGACGCTCTGATCGGTAGAGCACAGGTGATCGCCGTACCTGACACTTTCCTCTCCATCAACGAAACTTTTGTTGCTGAACACTTGAAGCCAAATATCACGCGGCTTCTGTTTAGAACAAGAAACTCCAGCTTCTGGCACGACGATTCGATGGAGTTTCGTCGGGATTTCACTTACCTCGAATTGGAGGCCGCGGAGTTCCTGGTCCAGCAAGGTATACAACTTGTCGGCATTGACTATTTATCTATCGAACAATTTGGTCAAAAGAAACATCAAACTCACCTGGCTTTGCTCACAGATGGAGTTGTAATTCTTGAAGGCCTGGATCTCTATGGAGTGCCGGCAGGTTTTTACGAACTGATTTGCTTACCCATGCGAATCCGAAGCGGGAAGGGTGACGGATCTCCTGCACGAGCCGTACTTCGAACTCTTGATTAACCCCGTGTCAACAGCCAAACGCGATAACCCAAAGTACCGCGAACGCGTATACCGAATTGTTCGTTCGATTCCTTCAGGCCGCGTTATGACCTACGGGCAGATTGCTGAACTGTTGGGAGAAGGTTATACGGCAAGGACGGTTGGATTCGTAATGCACGCTTCGCCTGAAGGCACCCCGTGGCATCGCGTGGTCAACGCGCAAGGCGGATGTTCCACCGGCCAAATAGTCTTGCCTCACGACAAGCAGCAACGTTTGCTTGAAAGGGAAGGTGTAGTCTTTGATAAGCGAGCACGGTGTGATCTCCAAACATTCCTGTGGATTCCGAAGTCGCGCCGCAGTGCACCGAAACTAACACTTTACAGACGTGGCTCCACTAAACCCAAGGGAGGCAAACGATGAATTCCGAGAACATGCAGCACGTTCCATACGCAGTTAGTCCGCCTCGCTACTCTGTGTCTCATCAGATGGTGACCACCGGCTTCGAAGTGCCGAACTATCGAATTGTGCAGAACCTCGGCGTCGTGCGTGGCATCGTCGTCCGGTCCAGGAACGTGTTTGCAACTATCGGTGCGTCATTGCAAACACTTGTGGGCGGAAACATCACGGTTTGGACAAAACTCTGTGAAGACACGCGACGCGACGCGTTTGACATCATGATTCAACACGCGACTGAACTGGGCGCCAATGCTGTTATCGGTGCGCGCTACGACACAACTGAGTTGTCTGCTGGAGTAACTGAGGTGTTGGCCTATGGAACAGCGGTAATCGTTGAACCAGCCAATCCGGGTGAGAGTTACCGTTCATGAGTTACACCGGATTGTCTGAACAACAGATCGCGCGGTTGGAATCAGCCGCTCGCGACCTTCCGTTCGTGACGCTTTTGGGAATTGAACTGGAGTCTGCTGAACCAGGGTCCGCGGCGATGAGTTTGATAGTTCGTGACGAGCTGAAGCGAGACCATGGCGTCCTGCACGGTGGGGCCATTGCTACTCTGATTGATACTTGCACAGCCTTCGCAATAATTCCTTTACTAGTCGAAGGAGAACATAGCGTAACAGTGGACCTCACGATCAACTATCTGCGTCCGTTGACCACTGGAACGGCGACAGCCTCGGCAAAGATTCTCCGGCATGGGAGGCGGATAATCGTGCTCTCAGCCGAGGTTCTGGACCACGAGGGAAACCTGGCGGCCACAGCCCTCAGCACCTATCTGCGAGTAAAAACCCGCTAAGAAATTCCAATAGACAGCCAGGCGTTTATCAATGTAAAATCAGTTTGGCCCAACGAAGGCTCGCCCAGCAATCGTCAACTCCCACGCTCTGCCCGGCCCGCCCAGGCCCACTCCCCTTCATGTATTCTCTTTACGACTCCCTACTAGCTCAGCATCCGCGTCAGTTGACTTCGGTGAAGTGTGCTCCGTCGACGATCGTCCAACTTCATCGCTATTTCGAAGAAGTGGTCCTGGAGAACAGCTTGAATGCTCTGGTTGTAGAGAGTATTCCTCCGGCTGAAGAGCACGCGCGTGAAGCGACACGTATAAAACAACTTGTCGAAGTTGCAGATCGGGTCTTCCTGTTCCTGGGCGCAAGCGACGCGCTGTCACAGCAGCTCGCCACAAAGAACGCCCTCGGCTGCGAAGCTTCGATAATCGAACAATCGACGGATGCCGCCAAAGAGCGATTTGTCGTAATTGCCGACGCTCGGTTTTCAGCTTTGCTCGCATCCACTTCCGGGCAGAACGACCATTCCGGGAGTGGAGATTTAGTTGTCTGGACGTTCGAGCCAGATGTGGTCTATTCGGCCCTCGAATATCTGATGGCCAGAGTGACTGCTCAACATCCGTCGCACTCCGCTTCATTCGCAAAGGCTGTTCAAGTTTCCATGCCGAAAGCGACATCACTGCAATTGACACTTGGGGTTACTACCAAACTTGCTCGATTGCTTCAGGAACAAGCCGAACGCGAAATCGCCGTGAATCGGATTGCCACTGCGATTCGTGACTCACTTGAACTCGAGTGTTTACTGATCACCGCTGCGAATGAATTGGGTCGAGCTTTGAATGCAAAGAGTTGTGCGGTGCGAGTTGAAGGTGAACTCGTCGGAGCCACGAAGACCAGCCACTATTTTCGCGCCGAGCCGATCGTAAGCAACGAAGAGAAGGCCCAACTCTACGCCAATGTTGAAATGGTAAGAGCCTCCGTTGCGAAATCTCGCAGGAGCTGGATTACCGATGGCGATGAGATGAGCGCCGATAAGGCGTCTGCTAAAGCAGCCGTGCCTTTGATAAATGAAGGAAGATTTGTTGGTTTGATCTTGATTGAATCTGACGACGCGTCACGAGTCTGGGGTGAAAACGAGCTGTTACTGCTCCACACGGTTGCCGAACAACTCACAGTGGCCGTTAAGCAAGCAGATATGTTCGCTCAGATGCAGCTGCAGGCGCTGACTGACCCACTCACTGGTTGTTATAACCGCCGGTCTTTTGAAATGCAGCTTGAACAAAACATGCAACTTGCGACACGAATGCGCCAACCGATGTCGCTAATCATGATCGATATCGACAACTTTAAACGTATCAATGACCGTACGGGGCACTCGACAGGAGACGTTGCTTTGCAGATCGTCGCCGACACGCTGCGTGGTGAGCTAAGAGCGGTAGATACAGCAGCGCGTTTTGGTGGCGACGAGTTTGCGATCATCCTACCGCAGGCAAATATTCGAGGCGCTTTGGTGGTTGCGGAGCGGCTGCAAAAACGTCTCATCAACACTCAAATGCCAGGTTACGGTCTTATCACTGCTTCCTTTGGAGTTGCGAGCTTCCCACAACACGCTTCCTCCCGCGACCTGTTAGTTCTCGCGGCTGATCGCGCCCTGTACGAGTCAAAGCATGCAGGTCGCAATCGAATCAGCCTCGCTGCTACCGAGACGTCGGGTCTTGTTCCTCCTACGCATTCTCAAGTTGAAACCTTAGAAATCGTTCAGTAAATTTTCTGCTTTGGACATTGTGCTTTGTACTTAGTACTTTGTTCTTTGTGCGGGAGGCAGTGTCAGGATAGGACCTATAGACTTATTGGACCCATCCCAAGCATCAGGCACAAGGGTTTATATGGACGATCTGAAAAATTTTGCGCGTTATTTTCGACCGTACAAACTGTCATTGATCGTCGGTATTTCCTGCATCCTCGGCAGCGTGCTGTTTAGTGTTTACGTTCCATTAATTGTTGGGCAAGCGATTGATGCTAACTGGACGTATGTCTCGGTTTCACGTCTCACGATTTCTGCTCTGAAAGTCCTGGGCGCCAGCATCGTCAGCGGGGTTTTCCTGTTTCTGCAGCGACGAATTCTCATCGGAATGTCCCGCCACGTCGAATACGACCTGCGCAAAGACTTCTACGCTCATCTGGTTAATCAGCCGCTCTCGTTCTTTCATGAACATCGGACGGGCGATCTGATGGCCCGAGCAACCAACGATCTCTCAGCTGTGCGTCAACTCGCCGGGCCGATGATCATGTATTCGTTGCAGACCGTCTTCGTTGTGCTGGCTGTTTTGCCGTTGATGTTTTGGATCAACTGGCAGTTAACACTGCTCTTGTTCGTGACGATGCCGCTGGTCTCCTTGACTGTAAAGTTCTTTGGGCAGCAGGTGCATACGCGCTTCGAGAAGATTCAGGAGTTCTTCGCAAACATCACCGCGAGAGCGCAGGAGAACTTCACGGGCGTTCGGGTGGTACGAGCCTATGCTCAGGAAAATGCTGAGATAGCTGCATTCAACGAGCTCAATCGGCAGTACGCCGAACGTAATTTGAGTCTTGTCCGCATCGACGCAATGATGCGTCCGCTAATGCAGTTCCTCATTGGAATCGGATTCGTGTTGATCGTCTGGGCAGGAGTGCCACTAGCCGTACGTGGTGAC
>DASYPT010000122.1:0-3563 GCA_036006355.1 Pyrinomonadaceae bacterium
TTCATGGGAGGAGGAACCATGCCCAATCGGGCCGTGGTCCAGAGCGCCGGTGACGCTATTCGCATGAAGGCCAAGGTGCTGCAGGCTGAATTCGCCTCAGGTGGTGAGTTCCAACGCTTGTTGCTGCGCTATACGCAAGCACTGATTACCCAGATATCGCAGACGGCCGTTTGCAACCGTCTCCACTCAGTCGAACAGCAACTTTGTCGTTGGCTATTGTTGAGCCACGACCGTGTGGATACGGACGAGTTGATCATGACGCAGGAACTGATCGCCGATATGTTGGGCGTGCGCCGTGAAGGCGTCACTGTGGCTGCTGGTCATCTGCAGGACATCGGAGCAATCAGTTATGTGCGGGGCCGCATACAGATCCTCGACCGCCAGAAACTAGAAGATACCGCATGCGAGTGTTATCGAGTCGTCAAAGACGAGGTCGATCGATTACTTGGATGAACAGGCGTGCTGTTTATCGAAGCGGAGCGATCATCCTTCCCCATTGGCTTCCTTGAAGTTAGCACTGTACCAATGCTTCCTTCGCAAGACTGAAGACCCTGCGCCTATTCTCCAAAAACACTTTGAGCCTTTAACTTTGCATTCTGAGAGGCTAGCTATGGCTAGCCTTTTCTTTACACCTTTGCGCTTTCTCACTAATGATTCTGAACTTCAAAATGAACCAACACCCGGAACAAGTGCGCGTGAAGGTCGAAGCATTCAACGGGCCGCTTACAGCTAATCAAGGCACGCTGATGGGGTCGCCGTAGTTATCCGAAAGCAAAAGAAAGAGTGAAAGAACGCTTGAGAATGCGGCTACACGGAAATGTGCAGGAGGAGTCATGCAGCAATGAAAGTCACATCTTCGGAAAGGCATTAACGCTGACAACTCTTGTTCTGTAAAAGGACGTGCGTTTGAAGTTAGATCCATCAACGTGTTCGAAAATGGATTGAGGTGCGTATTGCAGAGCTTCACCCTCGGGGTGACCGACATACATTAGTAAAGAACCCGTCACCTTCACCGCACCAGCGAACAATTCCGTCAATGTCCCTCCTCGTTGTGATGTTGTTGACAACAATAGAACTAAGTTGAGTTACGCGGAACCAAACTTGCCAAGCTTCTAAGTTCGAAGTCTGAAAGGCGCAATTACATGAACGCTTTCACGTTACTTAAAGCCGATCATGAAAAGGTGGCCGGGATTTTAGAGAAGATCGATGTAACGACCTGACGTGCAACAAAAGGCAGAGAAGAACTCTTCGCTGAGCTCAAGAGTGAACTGGACGTCCACGCTCGAATCGAAGAAGAGATTCTTTATCCAGCGCTCGAAGAACACGAGGAGACGCGTGCCATATGTTTTGAAGCATATGAGGAACACGCACTCGTTAAGCAATTGTTAGAAGATCTGGCATCCGCGCCCAAGGATGATGGCTTCTCAGTGAAGACGAAATTGAAGAACTGGGGAAGCGCTTACAGGAGGGTTAAGCAAGTTCAAAAATCGGCAATGGCTGGATAGGTCTTGCGAACCCGTTATCGCATAGGTTGACGCCAGTCTTTGAGACGAGGTGAACCAAACCTCATTGGCGATAACGGTAGCAGCAAGCATACGAAGCTCGGTTAGCCTGCGATATCAACAATAAAGGCGCGGAATCAAGACTCTCCAGGCGCAGCTTCGTATGAATACGGTTCGAATTGCTACGGAAATGAACACCCGACCGGATACGAGTACCGCGGGCTTTAACAACGAGTTCGCTTAACAAGACGCTCCGAATAAGAGCGCGAACGAGCAAGGGGGAAATCATTCTAAGAGAGCGAGGTGTTTACTGTTTGCCAAACGGTCGTGAACTGGTAGTGCTGCGGAATGACGCAGAGGGCAGCGTGTTATACGGCCCCATGTGCTGCAACCCTGCTGAGAAGGGGGAGTTTGTAGTTAATGAAGCAGGGCGATTGGTGTGTCAGGGGAAGCTGACCGCTTGGGACGTTTCGAACCTGAGCGATACAGGTCGTAGTTCCGTCAATGAATATCGGTAAGACGGAAGGTTAAGAAGGAAACATTTGACTGATTTCTGGTTCGGGTTTCGAAGTATATAACGTTAAGATCGGTACATCCTATGCATTTAATTCGACTACTATTGCCGCTTCGCGATAACAACAAACAAGAATTTCCCACTGCTTATTTTCTCAAGGTTCGCGAAGAGCTAACCGATCGCTTCGGAGGAGTAACCGCCTTCGTTCGTTCTCCCGCGGTTGGGTTGTGGAAAGAGGTTAATAAAGTAAGCCGTGACGAAATGGTCATGTTCGAAGTGATGTCTAATCAGCTCGACAAAGAATGGTGGTCTAACTATCGGACGCAATTGGAGAAGGAATTTCGCCAAGAGGAATTGTTGATTTGGGCATCCGATGTCACAAAGCTTTAGCTGACCACTCGTGATCTTTTCCGTCGCGCGACGCGCCTTGCCGCGACTTCAGAATGGACCTGATAAACGCTATTCAATGGCCAGCGATGCTGGTGATTTGAAGAATCGAGCCTACTGGTGATGGTTCGCTTGCGGAATGAGTTACTGATGTCAAGACGTGGACCAGTCAGAAGCTTGCACTCGGATCAAGCCTGCAACCCGTTAACTGGCAAATCAAAGATCGGCACATGCGGATTTGGTGTGGCGCAGGCCGAATATGCGCGCACCTTTTCATGTGTTGAAATTCAGCATACCTTTTACGAGCCGCCAAGACTCACGACACTAGAGCGCTGGCGCACGGAAATGCCGGCCGACTTTGAGTTCACTTTGAAGGCTTGGCAATTGATCACACATGAGGCCAAGAGCCCTACCTATCGGCGACTCAAACGAAAGCTCTCCGAGACTGAGAAGTCAGAAGCCGGGTACTTCAAGTCGACCGTAATAGTGAATGAGGCTTGGGGAGCGACGCTCGCTTCGGCAAAGGTGCTAAAAGCCAAAACAATTCTTTTTCAGTGCCCGTCCAGTTTCAAACAAACCGCAGAGAACATTGCCAGTATGGAAAAATTCTTCAGCTCTATAGATCGACAGGATCTCAATTTGTGCTGGGAACCGCGCGGAGATTGGGATGCAGCGGTAGTAAGATCACTTTGTGTAAGCCTTGAGTTGTGCCATGTGGTCGATCCATTCATTGGAAAGACTGTGACTCCGGAAAAATACTACTTCCGACTTCACGGCAGGAGTGGCTGGCGTTACCAGTACGAGCTGGGCGAACTCAAGGAATTGGCGGCATCACTTGTTAAATCCAAGCGCGGTTACGTGTTCTTTAATAATAGTAAGATGACCGAGGACGCCTTAAAATTCTGTAAGCTGCTTGGGCGATCGGAAGCATGAATCAATCCCTTTCAATCCTACTCACTGAGCGTGATCACGTTCTATCTTACTCAGTCCAAGGCTTGCACGGCACCAGTAGAAACATTGTTTCGTAACCTCGCACTGAGAACTTCATGACCGGTTCCCGTTAAGGTCGGCTTTGTCATCCAATGACATATCAAACGAGCATGGGGGAATTTTTGATGAGCGCAACTATGTCGAAACCGATTTCTGAATTGAACGAGGCA
>DASYPT010000123.1:0-26334 GCA_036006355.1 Pyrinomonadaceae bacterium
CATGAGCAGGCGGACGCACAACTCGCCGCCCGTAGCTCCGAATGCGCCGAAATGCTCGATAAACTTCTGAAAGTTAGAAGCACCCTGGAAAATGAACAGGGCGGCGCAGGAAAACTCAGCCTCGGGTAATTTCAGATTTAATATTGGCCGAATATCAGTGGTCAGGACTATAGGACCTATAGGACCTGGAGGACAGATTCGACCTATACAGCTGATGACTAACTACTGCCCAGCATTCGCCCAATCTTCAATCTGAAATCTTAAATCTTAAATGATTTGTGTTACTATCCCCGCGGCGGAGGGAAACGTTCTGCGGTGCCCGTCACCGATGTTACGATGATTGAGCCAACGCCGTTGATTAGGGAGACCGAGGTCGTTTTGCCAGTGCAGCTCTTCACCGTTAAGAGCTGCCAGAGGCGACGACATTAAGAGGTCACCCACCTGTCATTGCAGGTTCAATTACGGCTTCGGAACGTCATTGCGGATTCTCCTTCCGCCAATTCACACGGCCTGCAAAATGGGAACACTATCGCGGTCGCATTTGCCCTGCGGTTCTGGATTTTCCCGAGTTTGCGGCCTTTTTGTTTGCATGGGATAGATATCTATGAAGGTGTTGATGATTGGAGATGTGGTTGCGAAGCCTGGTCGCGTAGCCGTGTTGGAACGCATACAGGATCTCCGTGAGCAGCATCAGGCCGATCTGGCAATCATGAATGCCGAAAACCTCGCCGGCGGATTCTCAGTTACACCGTCCATCTGCGAACAGTTGTTTGCTGCCGGCATCGATGTAATGACGTCTGGCAATCACATTTTCGACAAGAAAGAGGCAATCGACTACATTCGCAAACAACCTCGATTACTTCGACCTGCGAATTACCCACCGGGTACTCCAGGGAATGGTTACTGGACGGGTGTAATCAAAGACGTTCCTGTTGCGGTTCTGAATGTCATGGGAAGAGTATTTATGCCTCCCTCAGATGATCCGTTTCGGGTGATTGACGGTCTCTTTGCAACCCTCCCTGCGGATATCAAGGTTCGAATCGTTGATGTGCACGCTGAGGCTACTTCTGAAAAAGTCGCCATGGGTTGGTTCCTCGATGGACGTGCGTCGGCTGTGTTGGGAACACATACGCACGTGCAAACCGCAGATGAACGAATTCTGCCTCAAGGCACGGCGTACCTCACGGATTTGGGGATGACTGGGAGTTATTCCGGAGTGATCGGGATGAACAAATCAGACGTCATTGCGCGATTTACCACAATGCCCGCCAAGCGCGCGGAACATTCAGCAGGTGACGTCAGGATTTGCGCCGCGGTGATCGAGATCGACGAGAGAACTGGTAAGGCATCAGGAATCCAACGATTGAATCTAAGCCATCATCAATGACCTGAACGCTTAGTGATTCGGAATTCGCGACAAGTCGATTTTGATAGTTGGATCTTTACCTCGAAGTTCTCGTGCGATCTCAGCGCGCTTAAGCAGATCTTCCTTTAGTTCCGGTTTCAA
The DNA here is from genome assembly GCA_036006355.1 of Pyrinomonadaceae bacterium. Taxonomy (GTDB): domain Bacteria; phylum Acidobacteriota; class Blastocatellia; order Pyrinomonadales; family Pyrinomonadaceae; genus PSRF01. The sequence goes on from DASYPT010000123.1 coordinate 1,508, forward strand.
CGCTATGCATCGCTCAAAGTCGGCCTGTGCTCGTGTTTCATCACCTCTTATCACCCACGCCAAACCGCGATTGAAATAAGCCCAGGCAATTTCCGGATCGCATTCAAGGGCCCGATTGAAGTCTGAAATAGCGTCATCGAATCTGCCCTGATACATCAACGCTGTTCCCCGGCCTTGATAAAAGTCAGCCATATCAGGCTTCAACCTAATCGCCATGTTGAAATCACTAATCGCGCCTGCGTAATCCTTGAGGGCAATTCGTGTGTACCCGCGCAGGTAGAACGTTTCGGCTGATTTCACGTTGAGCTTTATCGCCTGATCAAAGTCGGCGAGCGCGCCGTTAAAATCACAGCGATCATGCTTCAGAGAGCCACGATTGTTAAAGGCTTCAGATAGTTCTGGTTTGAGTTGGATCGCTTTGTTCAGATCGCTCATGGAGCCTTCGGAATCTCCCAACTCGCGTAATGCTGAAGCTCTGTTGAGAAATGCTTCAGCCAAATTGGGCTTTATCTGTAACGCAGAGTCGAAATCTCTTTTAGCGCCTTCGAAATCACCTTTTCGATAGCGAACAACGCCGCGATTAGTGTAGGCGTTGGCAGTGAATGGATCGATTACGGTGAGATTGTCTTCGTCGGCCTTACTTTTGTTGCCGCGAAGCTTAGAGCTAATAACTATGGCGCGAGAATATTCCTCGAACGCTCCATCGAGATCTCCTTTCCCACCCTTTTTGATGCCGTCGCGATAATGGTTGATTGCGGAGCTCGGTGTTTGTGCTGAAGCGCAAATAAGAACAGATGGAATTAATGCGAGGAGAAAGAGCTGAGCAAAATAACGGCGCATGGTGACCCTTCTTTCTTCAATTCCGAAAGAACGATGCGCTGGCCCAGCACTGGATTTGTTAGTTAACTTGGCTGAAGGAGCGCATCAATGGTGAACTGGCTGTTCACACAGATTACGAGTTGAAGCTCGGACACCATGTGCGCTAAGATGCGGGCGCCGACGATACATCTCTACGCGCCGCAAGGCGATGGAGCTTGTGTTGTCATCTGAGCCTCGTTGCTATCGCAACTAGCAACGAGGCTCTTTACTTCTCCGCTCAACAATTAAAAACGAATGCAACCTCGGATCTTGTTTCATCTATTCGTTCATCACTGTCAGAACGCCACTCTTTAAACGTTCGATATTATGAAAAGTTACAAAGAGTCAGCCGAAACTCGATCTATGAAAGAAACACCGTCGGGTTGTAACTTGTGGCAGGAAGTAAGGAGTTTACTCGGGAGAAGTATCGTGAGGGACGACCTGGCCTGAAAGAGACGATTTGATCACAGGTGCCGCGAGCAATCGTTTTGCATAACCTTCGGGGAAGGAACGCACGCGGCCGTTCGAGTCAGTAACGACGTGACCGGTCTCGCCCTCAGCAACAATTTGGCCATCTGAAGCTCTCACGATTTCATATCCAAAACGAAGAGAGCGACGACGCAGCTCGGTAATGTGAGTGCGAACAATTAGTTCATCATCGTAATATGCTGGAGCTTTATAACGGCAATAGGCTTCGGCGACGACCAGAAAAGAGTCATCGTTTTCTTCCATATCCCGATATGAAAAGCCACGCGCGCGACAATACTCGGCACGTCCTATTTCGAACCAGACAAGATAGTTGGCATAATAGACGATGCCCATCTTGTCCGTTTCCGAGTAACGGACTCGCAAGATGGTCTCGTGCCAACTTCCGAATACATCTTCAGGGGCAGGGCTGGTCATCTGAATAAGACTTTCGGAACCAAAAAATTGAAGCTAGCACTCCGCGGACCAAGTATCTGTTAACGTTTTGCGGACTATAAGAGTGAACTACCAATGATGTCAAAGCAAATCATTCGCGGTCTTGCGTCGCTAAGCCTTCTGTCCTTCCTGGTCCTAAGCCTGGTAATGAGCGGCCCTGCTGCCTCTGCTAAATTGCAGCGTGCTGGAATTTCAACAGGACCAGCAAGAAACGCAGCGATTGTATCTACGACAGAAGCGGTGCTGAAAGAAACCAGTGACCTGCGGCAACTGGCTATCCTCAAGCAGGTGAAGAGTGGGGCCCAGTCTCGGGCAGAGATTCAGCACATGATCGTCAGAAACCTTGACGAGGAAACTACGCCGGCTGACTTACATGCTGCAGAAGTTGTGCTTAAGGCATTTGGTCTAGCCCCGGCGGATTTTCAGTATCGCCCCTTCCTGATCAAACTTCTTACGGAACAAGTTGCCGGATATTACGATCCGAAAGCACAACAGTTCTATTTGGCGGATTGGATTGATCTGGAAGGTCAAAAACCGGTGATGGCGCATGAGTTGACACACGCCCTTCAAGATCAGCATTTCAATCTACGACGATTTGAAAAATGGCCCAAAGGAGACGCGGACGCAGAGTTGGCAGCGCACGCTCTAATCGAAGGCGACGCTACATTGTCTATGACTATGTACATGGCAAAGTATCCGCTTGTTGCTTTAGCTTTTATTCGGAGTCTCGGTTCATTGGATGCCGCCACCGAGCAGTTCAAACAAGCTCCGCGAGCTTTACGTGAGTCATTGATGTTCCCTTACGAAGAGGGCTCGGCATGGGCCACCCAGCTCTACAAACGGGGCGGATGGCAGATGGTTTCAGATGCATTTACTAAACTGCCGCAGTCAAGTGAACAGATACTTCATGTTGATAAATACTTTTCGTATGAAGCGCCTCTGAAAGTGACCGTGCCCGACCTTAAGACAGTTTTGGGGCCCAATTGGAAACGGATCGACAGCGATGTCAATGGCGAATGGGGCTTCTATTTAATCCTCGACGAGTTCATCAACGATTCAGAGCAGTCGAAACGAGCTTCGGCCGGTTGGGCCGGTGATCGATATGTCGTATTCGAAGGCACTCGGCCCGATCAGGTATTCGTGGTTGAGTTGAGTGCCTGGGACACCGAAAACGATTCAAAGGAATTCTTTGATGCGTACGCAAAAAGGACTCGGCGCCGTTATCTTAACGATCAAGGCGCCGAGACGAATTCGGCGACGGATCAAAGTGAACGGCTCGAGTGGAAGACTGCAAATGGCAGTGTTGTGTTAGAACGACGAGGTACGCGTGTTTTGATCCTTGAGGGTCTGCCATCTGGTGTGGCAGTTAATGCAATCGATCGCGCCGTCTGGTAGATCTATGTACGACACGCTGTCAGCCAGTCGTACGTAGCAAAGCGAAACACGAGGGTTAACCTTCGTGTCGTACGTAGCAAACCACGGCAGTCTAACGGGCTGAGGTACGACGGAAACTCCTGATTACTCTTCATGAAGAAGACCGATACGCCAACACTTAAAGACTCCCGCCTTCGTGAGTTAACGGAAGAATTGAAGCAATTGGAGTCGCGTCTGCGGCTTGGGGGTGGTCCCGAAAAAATCACTCGTCAGCACGATCAAGGCAAGCTAACCGCGCGCGAGAGAATCGATCTCTTACTCGATCGTGATTCTTATCATCAGGAGATCGGGTTGCTGGTGGCCTACGATCAGTATGATGGCGCAGCGCCCGCTGCCGGTGTTGTTACAGTCGTAGGTCGAGTTGAGGGAAGAGAAGTCGTTGTTGTGGCGAACGACGCTTCAGTTAAGGCTGGTTCGTGGTGGCCCGAAACGATCAAGAAGATTTTGCGAGCGCAGGAAATTGCGATGCGCTGTCGCGTTCCTATTATTTACCTCGTCGACTCAGCGGGAGTGAATCTTCCGTATCAAGGTGGTGTGTTCCCAGGACAGTATGGCGCCTCCAGAATTTTCTATTACAACTCGATCATGCGTCGCTATCTCAAAGTGCCTCAGATTTCTGCCGTCATGGGACCATGTATTGCGGGAGGCGCCTATTTGCCGGCATTGTCAGACATCATAATCATGGTCGAAGGTACGTCGTTCATGGGTTTGGGTGGCGCAAACCTGGTTAAAGGTGCAACTGGCCAGACTATTGACAATGAAACCCTCGGTGGTGCGCGTGCCCACAATGAACTCTCCGGAGTGGCACACTATCGAGTTGAAAATGACGAACGCTGTATAGAGAAAATTCGTGAGTTCGTTTCCGAGTTGTCGAAGCCAGAAGCCTTAGACGGTACGAACTCTCAAGCTAAAGCCTTGAGACCGTTAGATGAGCTGTACGAGATCTTGCCCGAGGACCATCGACAGCCTTACGACATGCGTCGCGTTCTCGAGTGTCTGCTGGACGACGGTCACCTGGATGAATTTCAGAGTGACTACGCAAAGGAGATGATTACCGGACACGGAAGCATTAGCGGAATACAGGTTGGAGTAATCACAAACCATCGCGGCATGGTGCGTACACTTGGAGGAAAGCCACCTCGGTTTGGCGGAATCATCTACACCGAATCAGCCGAGAAGGTCGCCTATTTCATCGAGACCTGCAACCGACATCAAACGCCTTTACTGTTCGTGCAGGATGTCTCGGGTTTCATGGTAGGACCAGAGGCTGAACACTCCGGCATCATTCGCGCGGGCGCGCGTTTTGTAGAAGCGATGGCGACTGCGTTAGTTCCGAAAATAGTCTTGACGGTCAACCACGCTTCTGGTGCTGGATACTACGCCATGGCAGGACAGGGATTTGATCCTGATTTTATCTTCAGTTGGCCAAGTGGTCGGATGGGCGTCATGGAAGGTGACTCTGCCGTGCAAGCGACGTTCGGAAGTCAACTCGAGAAACTGAAGAAGAACGGTCAGCAACCTGATGCTGCTTTGACTGGACAGATGGATAAAGTCCGCGAAACTTACGACAGGGAACTGGATGCCAAATACGCAGCTGCGCGTGGATTTGTTGATGCGGTGATACTACCCGAACAAACGCGTTACGCTATCGAATTGTCGTTGCGAACCTCTTTAAACTTTCGAGGTCCTCACCTCGGACAGTTTGTTCTCCCCCAAACACTCGCCTGAGTCATTATCTTCTGGAGATTTCTTCACAACTTTCTGTGGAAACTTGATCCGCGTTGAGTCTGTAATTACGAGGTGTTACAACGTACACGTATTTACCCACCGGCTTGTGAATCCCCTTGATTTTAACGAACTGCGCGGACCGGCTTCGGTAGCGCTCAGCTTGTGCATAGGAGGAGAAACTCATGAGCAACAAGATTACTGGCTCGGTACTGCTATCGATAGCCGCGACATTCGCTTTGTCGGTTGGTGCAATAAGCATTTTTGCAGAGGGGCAGGATCCGACGGGTCAAAATCCAGCACCTGAAAAACAAACCACCACCAGCAAACGCCGAACTACAACCAAAAAGAGTAAACAGACACCGACAAATGCCGAGGCCACTGGAGATCAAACTCCAGCAGCCCAGAGCACTATGCCAGCTGCGCCAGTTGAACAAACGCCGGCAACTGTAGCGGCCGCTCAAACAAGCCCAACTGAACAAACGGATTTGTCAGGTACTTATACGGGCGTCTTCAACTGCGACGCGCTGGGACTTACCGGTGACACCACGTTAACGATCACTGGCAATCAATTCACTACAGCTGATGGAAAGAGCGGTCGAATCGTAGCGTCAACAACACGCGGTTATACAGCGGTCGCTCTGCAGTTGGGCGACATCGCTACGACTCCATCGACTACTACTGCGGCGACAACTCCAACGGCTGCGCCGACCATCGTTTCGCTTAGGGGACGCAAAAGCCGGAACAGGTTGACACTGTCGTCAGTGGCCGGAGGCCAGCCATGTTCATTTACAACGGGCTCAAAGATGGCAAGCAAACGTACGCGACCTTCGACGCAAGCGCCGGTAGCGACTGGCGCTGAAGTGGCGAGTCCGGCAGAGGCAGGTCCAGCTCCAGCTGATGTGACCGCCCCCGCTAAGCCAAGCAAGAACACCCGTCGTTCAACACAACGCGCTGCACCAGCTCAGGCAATGCCCGCACCTGCGCCGGTAACACCGACGGAGACTGTTCCCAAACAGGATCCAAGTCCAATTCCGCCGAGTCCGACTCCGACTCCAAGTCCGAGTCCAACTCCGAGCCCATCGCCCGGCGGTAGTCCCGCGCCTACTCCATCACCCGAGGCGTCACCAAATCCATCTCCAAGTCCGTCGCCAAGTCCAGCCCCCAAGCGGCCTCGGAACTAACTGATATTCAATTCGCAAAGGGGCAATGGTTTCAACTGCCATTGCCCGTTTGCATGTTATCCAGCAAACAGATTAGAGTCGCCTCGCGTTGTTTTGCCGAGCGTTCCCACACAACCGCGATGCCCAGTGCGCGGGCTCTTGCAATCTTGTGGCTCGTTCCAGTGTGCAACGAATCTCAAGAACATCAATTGACCACCAGGTATGAAAGAGACAATCCGAGTTGCAGCCGGACAGGGGTTTTGGGGTGATTTGCCTGATGCACCTGTTCATCAAGTTGAGGATGGACCAATCGACTATTTGATGCTCGACTACTTAGCCGAGGTGACGATGTCGATTATGCAAAAACAGAAGACGCGGGATGCAAATGCCGGCTACGCAAAAGATTTCGTCCCTCTGATTCGGAGGATCTTACCGACTTGCGTGGAGCGCAATATTCGAATCACTGCAAACGCCGGCGGTGTGAATGTGAAGGGGTGCGCCGATGCCGTGCGTGAAGTTGCAAGAGATTTAGGATTCGCCGGTAAAGTGAAGATTGGGATTGTGACGGGCGATGACATCATGTCGCGCCTGGATGAGTTTCTGGCTGGAGGGATTGAGCTGAGAAGCATGGACACCGGTGCGCCACTAGCTACCGTTCGCGATCGTATTCAAAGTGCGAATGTTTACCTTGGTGCATGGCCAATGGTTGAAGCACTGAGACAGAATGCTCAAATCGTTGTTACTGGCCGGGCAACAGACACTGGTTTAACGCTCGCTCCATTGATTTACGAGTTCGGTTGGTCCGCGACGGACTGGGACAAGTTATCTGCCGGAACAATCGCAGGTCACATCATTGAGTGCGGCGCACAAGCATCAGGAGGTAACTGTCAGTACGACTGGCAGAACATCCCTGACATGGCAAACGTTGGCTTTCCCATTGCAGAAGCATCATCGGATGGTACGTTTGTAATTACCAAACATATTGGTAGTGGCGGTCGGGTGAATGTTCCATCGGTAAAGGAACAGCTCGTCTATGAGATGGGAGATCCTCACGAGTACATAACACCGGACTGCGTCGCAGACTTTACAACGATTCAACTTGAAGACGCAGGGGAAGACCGAGTGCGGGTTTTCGGCGTGAGAGGGCGGCCCGCAACTGATTCGTTCAAAGTGTCGATTAGCTATTCGGCTGGTTTTAAAGCCGTCGGCACTCTGGTTTATGCCTGGCCTGATGCATTTGCCAAAGCACAGAAGGCGGACAAGATTCTGCGCGAGAGATTGGAAAGGCTGGGACTGAGATTCGATCAAGTATTAACTGAGTTCGTTGGCGCAAACGCGACTCATGGACCACTTGCCGGACCGCCCTCGGCGGATGCTCCAGAGGTCCAGCTTCGCGTTGGAGTGAGGGGTTCAGACAGAGCCAGTATTGAGCGATTCACGAAAGAGATTGCTCCTTTAATTCTTACCGGCCCGCCCGCCGTTACAGGATTTGCGGGCGGTCGGCCCAAAGTTGAGGAAATCGTTGCGTACTGGCCGGCTTTGATTCCTAAAGAGTTAATTAGTCCAAAGGTTGAGGTCTTAGAGACGTGAAAGTCCAACTGGTAAAGGTTGCGCACGCGCGTTCCGGCGATAAAGGCGACACTGCAAACGTGGGCGTAATTGCGCTGCGTGAGGACATTTATCCAATACTAGTTCGAGAAGTAACCAGCGAGCGTGTAAAGAATCACTTCAAAGGAATCTGTAAAGGCGAGGTGGAACGATTTGAACTGCCCAATCTCGGTGCGTTGAACTTCTTATTACATGAAAGTCTTGGAGGTGGCGGTACCTTGTCGTTGATGACAGACGCTCAAGGTAAGACTTTCTCAACTGCGCTTTTGAGAATGGAGATCGAGATTACACCCGAAGAGGCGAAGCGCTTCGCAGTTTCATAACATGTCTGACGCAACTCAGCCGGTACTCTATTCAGTCGAAGATCACGTAGCACGCATTACTCTAAATCGACCTGACAAAAGAAATGCGCTCAATGATGCAGTGATCTCCGGAATAAAAGGCTCGCTACGCGACGCGTACCGCGATGAACGCGTCCGCGTGGTAGTGATTTCCGGTGCAGGTAAAGATTTTTGTTCTGGCGCCGATCTGTCCGCGTTGCAGAAGATTGCCGATGCTTCTGTAACAGAGAATCAGGATGATGCCAGATCCTTGATGGAACTATTCCTGATGTTACGAGGGCTGGCAGTGCCGGTTGTGGCCGCTGTTCAAGGGCGCGCGCTGGCCGGAGGTTGTGGCCTGGCTACAGCGTGTGACCTTGTTCTTGCATCTTCATCTGCGCGCTTTGGCTATCCCGAGGTAAAGATCGGTTTTGTTCCGGCAATGGTGATGGCGATTCTTCGGAGAAATGTTTCTGAGAAGAATGCATTTGGTTTGATCACTCGCGGCGAGCAGATCAGCGCGGCTGAAGCGCAGAGAGTCGGATTGGTGAACGAAGTATTCAGCGAAGATACTTTCACCGAAGATGTGGACGAGTACCTCAAAGGATTTAATGAAACAAGTAGATCTGCCGTAACGTTGACGAAGAAGCTGCTTTATGAAATCGATGGGCTCGATTTTAACGCTGCCCTGGACACAGGTGTGGACGTTAACGTGATTGCTCGGATGACTGAAGACTGTAAACAGGGAATCGCGAAATTTCTCAAGAAGTAGAAGTCGAACTGTTCGCAATCGCAATTGCTGCCTCAAGCACGGGATCAGCGATTTGGGTAACTAAACCCGCCTTAAGCGCTTCGTCACTCGAAAATCTACGAGCGGTACTAAAGAGCTCGATGGCCTTCGATTTACCGATCAGTCGTGCCAGTCGTTGTGTTCCACCCCACCCCGTAATGATTCCCAGTTTCGATCCCGGGTGTGCAAAGACTGCAGACTTCGATGCCAGGCGAATGTCACAAGCCAGAGCGAAGTCGAGCCCGCCTCCCATACAGAAGCCGTTTATCGCCGCAATGGTCACCTGAGATAGATTTGCAATTGCGCCGGTGAGTTGCTGACCTCTTCGAGAGAACTCGTGGGCTTGTGAAGGATCGAGGCGAGCGAGTTCATTTATGTCGGCACCCGATGCAAATGCGTCCGCCGTTCCAGTGAATATCACTGAACGTACCGATGGACTGGTCTTCAGCTGGTTCAGTGTGATGGCGAGCGCGTTCAGCGTCTCAGTTGAGAGAGTATTTCTTTGAGAGGGTCGAGAGAATCGGACAACGAATATTGAACCAATTGTCTCTTCAGCGATTGGGGCAGATTCAGTCTCGGGGCTTAACATTCTCGCGCAGAAACTTAACGATATCTTCAGTCGAGGTCCCTGGTAGAAATATCTCCGCCACACCTTGTTCCTTCAATTTGGGCAGATCCTCCTGAGGAACAATTCCTCCCAGGAGTACGAGGCAATCCTTCATGCCCTTTTCGCGGAGTAACTGAACAATGCGTGGGCATAACGTATTGTGTGCCCCGCTCAGGATTGAGACACCCACAGCGTCGACGTCCTCTTGAAGAGCTGCGGCTGCGATCATCTCCGGGGTTTGACGGAGTCCGGTGTAGATGACTTCCATACCTGCATCCCGCAAAGCCCGTGCGATTACCTTAGCGCCACGATCATGGCCATCTAAACCAGGCTTAGCGACGAGCACTCGAATCTTTCGGTTAGACATAGCGACGACTAGAACGCAGGTTCTTCGTAAATACCGTAAACGTCACGCAACGCCGCACATATTTCGCCGAGTGTCGCATATGCGCGAACCGCTTCGATTGTTGCCGGCATTGTGTTCTCGTTGTGCTTTGCAGCTTGCTTCAATTTCTCCAATCCGTTTTGGACCGCACCATTGTCTCGGGTCGAGCGCGTTTGTTCCAGGCGTTCCACCTGGTGGGTGCGTACTGATTCGTCGATAACAAGAATAGGAACTTCCGCCGGCTCGTCCGTCATCGCGTATTTGTTAACGCCTACGATGATCTGGTCACCTCGTTCAACCGCCTTTTGATACTGATAGGCGGAATCCTGAATCTCGCGTTGCGGAAATCCCTTTTCGATTGCTGCCACCATGCCGCCCATGGAATCGATCTTTCTGAAATACTCGAGAGCCTCGTTCTCCATTTTTTGCGTGAGCGATTCCAAATAGTAGGAACCTCCGAGCGGATCCACAGTGTTCGCTACACCGGTCTCTTCAGCGATGATCTGTTGAGTTCGTAAGGCAATGAGTGCAGCACGATCGGTTGGTAACGCCAGGGCTTCGTCGTAAGCATCGGTATGCAAACTTTGAGTTCCACCCAAAACCCCAGCGAGCGCCTGAATGGCAACCCGGACGATGTTGTTGAGAGGTTGTTGGACTGTTAACGAAACGCCGGCGGTCTGTGTATGAAAGCGAAGCTGTAGAGTGCGAGGATTGGTGCTTCCAAACCTTTTCTGCATTTCACGTGACCAGATGCGGCGTGCTGCGCGATACTTGGCAATCTCTTCAAAGAAATCGTTGTGTGCATTGAAAAAGAACGACATGCGGGGCACGAAGCGATCCACATCCAAGCCTGCATTGACTCCCCACGAGACGTACTCGATACCGTCACGTAACGTGAACGCTAACTCCTGGGCCGCTGTCGCCCCTGCTTCACGAATGTGATAGCCGCTTACTGAAACTGGGTTGTAACGAGGCACACGTTCAGTGCAGAACTCGAACGTATCAACCACCAGTTTCATCGCCGGCTTGATCGGGTAAATCCATTCCTTTTGTGCGATGTATTCCTTGAGGATGTCGTTTTGGAGTGTCCCTGAGATCTTCTTCCAATTCGCGCCTTGCTTTTCCGCCACAACCAGGTACATGGCCAACAACACTGAGGCTGGAGCGTTAATAGTTTGCGACACGGTAACTTCTTCGAGTGGTATGCCGTCGAACAGCACTTCCATATCAGCCAGCGACGACACTGCCACGCCGCATTTACCGACTTCTCCTTCTGACAATGACGAATCAGCGTCGTAACCCATCAGGGTCGGCAAATCGTAAGCGACAGAAAGACCTGTCTGGCCTTGCTGGAGCAAGTATTTGAAACGGGCGTTTGTCTCTTCCGGAGTACTAAAGCCCGCGAATTGGCGCATTGTCCAAAGCCTGCCACGGTAGCCGGTCGGATGAATGCCGCGTGTGTAGGGAAACTCGCCAGGGAATGAAATATCTGTTGAGAACTCGATATCTTCAGTATCGGCAGGTGTGTAGAGGCGATCGACTTCCTTGAGTGAAACAGTTTGGAAACTCTTCTTTCGCTCGGTTCGCTTAGTCAGAGAAGGCTCAAGCGTCTCCTTTTGCCACCGCTCTAATTCCTCTTCGGCGGCTGAAGAGTGCTCCTTGGTTTCAGGCATTTACCCTCACAAATTAGAAAAATTTATAACCGAATCGGATATTAGTTTACGCGTTTTCGGAGTGTCAACCAGACTGAATAAAACCTTTTCGTAGAGGGGGAGCGCGGCTGCGATGGCAGTCGCAGCCGCGCCGTAATTCGGAAGGACCCGATTACGTGGAAGTCGAGCAGGAAACTAAATGGCAGGCTTCGGCAGGCATGGACTTGAATCTCTCCCCGATTTTGTTATTCGACCGGGACCACATATTCGTTAGCACGAACCATATTCAGTCTGGATCTAGCCGCTAACTCGATTGTTCGCGGATCTGTCTTCAACTTTTCGACCTCGGTTCTTAACGATTGATTTAGACTTCGCAGAGCCTGAACGTCGGATTCCATCGCGGACAACTGAACTGAGGCAATCTGGGCCTTTGCTCGAGTTCTCATGTTTACGGTCACACAAACGGCGCCTATAGCAAGGATAACCATTGCGAATACAACCCACGCCGGGATGATCCCGCCTCTGCGTCTGACCTCACTCCGAGTACCGACAATCCCAATAGATATTTCCTGAACTGAAGCCAATGACGTGCGCGGGGCAACCTGTTGCGCTCTAATTCGCTCGTCGACCCAGTAAGTATTTGCGAACCTGCTCACTTTTCACCTCCATACTTGATCGATTGTGTTTCGCATAAATACGTACCAAGGGTCGGGCCCAAGAAACGCACCAGCCGCACGAATCGTTATTGAAAACTCTGTCAAAATTGAACTGATCTGAACTACAACGTGCCGAGCTTGCGGAACTCACTGCACAGTGAGCGCCGTCTTTGTCTTCGCTGCCGAGAGAGGCGCAATGACGCCATTTTGCGTCGCAGGGTAACTTTTGAACGGAATCGCCTGTGACAAATGGAAACTGAGAGTCTCGTGGTCATTTGTTTCTCCGCTAAGTGACGTGTAATGGGGGAAGCCCTTATTTGCTCGGGCCCCGTCTAGCGTCGAACTGACATTCGCCTGATGAGTTCTAGCCACAGCGTCCTTTAAGAATTAAGAGCCTGCTTAAATTGAGAACTGCGCCTTGCCTACAAGATAGGCCGTAATTAGAGAATACCGACCACAACTGAGTGTGCTTTGCGAACCGTCAATGTGTTGTCAATCAACAACTTAGCTCTAACGTGGCCGGAATGTAGCATCCGTGCTTAAGTGTGTAAAGATATTTCTCTTCAACACTTTAAGTTCGTAAGTTCAACATTTTCTTCAACTAAGGGCGCTTAAGACCACAGAAACGGCGTACGGTCGGCGAACAGAAATCCTTCAATTTTTGCGAGCATTCAGCCGGCGTTAAAACATGTTGACAGTAGATGCTTGCGACAATTATTCTGCAAAGCGTCAGGGGCTATTTAGTTGCCCGCCTTATTGTGAGCAGACATTCCAAACTGCTTGTCCCGACTTCTCATTGAGCTGAATCGCCTCTCATCTATTCAACTCACTCGCTCATGGATCTCAGAAAGGGCGTAGATGTCTGAGTTATTGTCGTTAGCTTCAGACCTTCAAGGGTCGGAATCCGCGAACAAGTTACCGATTCATTCCATTGTCCGAACTCTTTGTGAAGCAGCGAACGGAGGTCCGGAGCTGCTTTATGAGGCGATGATTAAGGTAAGCCTTATGGTTGAGGCGACCGCTCCAACCTATGGGCTCTCCATTTGGGCCACACCTAAAGGAGGAAGACCTAATCTGCGTTGGGCCGAGGGGCTGGAAGAGTCGGAAATTGCGCTAGCAGAAAAATCGGTTAGTGAGGTCTTTGCAGGAAACGGTCGAAGCACGCCGGCGAATCCTGGAGATACGTCGATCTGTCTCTTGCTAGCGCTGCCGTCTGCTGCTCGTGAAGGTGCGGCATTATACGGCAGATGTGTTCGTCCACTGACGACTGATCAGGCCAAAGAACTCAACGCTCTCAGTGATGTTGCGTTCCTGGCCCACTCGCATCAAAAGTCGGGTGTAAACAGTGTTGCGAGTAACGGTCGAGCAGCAATCGCGGTTTCAAATGGTCTGCCAGGCATGGTTTTTAGTAGCCGCGCGATGTCGGAAGTAGCTCGGACTGTTGAGCGAATCAAAGACTCAGAGTCGACGGTGTTGGTTACTGGCGAATCGGGTACGGGCAAAGAGCTGATCGCCCGAGCGATTCACAGACTCGGTCGCCGTTCTGATCGAGAGTTCGTACCCTTCAACTGTTCTGCCGTGCCAGCGGAACTGATCGAAAGCATGTTGTTTGGTCATCGCAGGGGTACGTTTACTGGAGCCCTCTCGGACCAGTTGGGGCTGATTAGATCCGCAGAGAATGGCACGCTGTTTCTCGATGAGATTGGTGACTTACCGCTCCCATTACAACCAAAACTGCTGAGGTTCTTACAGGAAGGCGAGGTTCACACTCTTGGTGATCACGCGCCACGAAAAGTTAACGTTCGGGTAATCGCGGCTACGCACAAGAACCTTGAACAACTTGTGAAGGAAAAGCAGTTTCGAGAAGATCTGTACTACAGAATTAGTACCTTGACGGTCACAGTTCCTGCGCTAAGGGAACGTCCCGAAGACATCGCGACTTTGATCTCGCACTTCATCAGTCTGTACGCGCGGAAAAATGATCGCAACGTGGCGGGGATTACCTGGGAAGCGATCCAAATTCTCGAAAGCTATAACTGGCCGGGAAACATTCGGGAACTGGCTGGGGAAATCGAACGTCTGGTGCTTTACGCCGACGAAGATGGCTATATCACACCCGAGAACATTAGCTCGCGGATTCGACCGGAGGATTTGGGTGAACCGTCGCCTGAAAAACTCGAAGACTTACTCGAGAATTATGAACGACGGGTAATAACTGAAACTCTAAAACGCCACGACTGCAATGTCGCGCGCGCAAGTGAAGCTCTTGGCCTGGGTTCGAGGCAAACGCTGTATAAGAAATTGAAGAGGCTCGCAATCGACATCGGCGATTTTCTTCGCGAAGACACTGAGCCTGGATTACAGTTTCGCGCACCAGAACGTTAACCCACCCGATTGTTTTTCCAACTTTAGCCGCTCACCTCCTGGACGTTTCTCAGTCACATGTTTTTAACCTACGCCCTCTCTTTTGTCTTAGCGCTCTTGATACATGAAGGCGCTCATTCTTTAGCAGCGTACGCGTGTCGAGTCTCCATAACTGAGTTTGGTTTCGGCTGGGGCCCCAAAGTCTTTGGTGTTCGACGCGGTAATGTCGAGTACATCTTTAGAGCCCTGCCCTTTGGAGCATTTGTTCGATTTGACTTAGTCGAACTTCAAACACGTCCGTTGCCACAACAGATATTGGTGATGATGGCTGGAGTCATCGGAAATCTCCTTGCGGGTTTATTGCCAATAAGTCCGATCTTTACCTTAATGAACTACCTTTTGGCCGCAACAAACATCCTGCCGCTTTATCAGCAGGATGGATGGAAATGTGGGATGTTGATGTTACGTGGACTCTTGAAGCGCAAGAGTAGCGGCGTTGAATGGGTGTTCACGATTGCGGGGAGTGTTTTGAGTTTAGTGGTAATTGCAGTGGAAGTCTTAAGGCGCTTTGCATGAGATCGCCAGTAGAAGCTTATGGTGGACCCAGATACAACAGAGGTTGATGGAACATCGCGAGGCGACCATCCCAATGCGCAGGTCCGCCGGCACCTGGGTTTTCTTGCAGCCATCGTGTTTTCATTGCTGAGCTTATATCCTCAGATTCATCTATGGGTCACTCACAGGTATTCCTGGCAACATGTGATCGCATACAACCAGGGTCTTGGCGATGAAGTAGCTTATGCGGCGTACGTTAATGCGCTTATTGAAGGCAGGCCAAGACGTAATGATCCTTACACCGGCAGAGGTGATAGTTCTGATACTCGCCTACCGGAATCACTCTTTTCCATTCAATTTGTACCAGCCTACGCGATAGCGTTGCCAGCGCGTGCGCTCGGAATATCAGCGACAACCGCTTTCATCTTGCTAACGCCAGTCGTCGCATTCGGTTCTAGTCTGCTTGTCTTTTGGCTGCTGACTGTTTTGACGGGAAATCCTCGCCTTAGCGCTTGCGGGATCCTTGTGGTTCTGTGTCTCGGCACATTGGTATCCGGCGAAGGAACGGTTAGCAGTTTCCTTGGGAGTGAAAGGCATTTCGACTTCTTTCCGTTTCTTCGTCGTTATCAACCGTCCGTTTGTTTTCCCATCTTTCTGTTATTTCTGATTCTGGTTTGTAGATTCTTTGAGAAGCTGGAACGCTCAATCCTGTTTGGAATTTTGACAGGAAGCATATTTGCAATTCTGATTTATTCGTATTTCTATCTGTGGACAGCTGCGGCTGCGTGGCTCCTGACTATCTCGTTTGCAACACTGCTGTTTCGTCCAGAGGCGCGTCGGCCGGCGATCACGTTCGTCATGGTGGTGGCCGCAATAAGTGTTTGCGCCCTGATTCCTTATTTCGTGCTGATTGCGCATGGCTTCGAATCGGCGCGAAGCGTCCAGGCCCTGGTGAATTCACGCACGCCTGACCTGTTATCTCCTACGGTCTTGATTGGCGCAATTTTTGTGGTTCTTCTTGCATACGCGATAAAGCGGGGGAGCCTTAGTTATCAAGACCCGGCTGTTCTTGCTGCGGGATCGTTCGCTTTATTGCCTTTTGCCGTTTTGAATCAGCAGATACTAACTGGACACGTGCTTCAGCCAATTCATTACAAAGGATTCATCACAAGCTATTCCGTTCTGATTGCCTTCGTTGTCACGTTAGGGTTGAACTGGCGGACGCAAAGGACACAAGAGTCGAATTGCTGGCGGGTTTCCCGTAAAGCGTTATTGTGGATCACGATCGCCGCATTTGATTGGGGCTTAATCGAAGCGCAGCAAGCCATGAAGCGAGGTGCTGAAGGAAACAGGTTGGCAGCGGAGGAAATGCCAGTCTACGTTCATTTCTCGGAACGGCTGCGCACTGGTCTTTCAACGAGAGCTGACGAAGTACTCCTATTCGATGATTTGAGAATGGCGGACGCGGCTCCTGCTGTTTCTTCTTTTCCGGTGCTTTGGGCGCCGCACATGATTGTTTATCCAGGTGTTAATGCGGGAGAGAGCAAGGACAGACTTTTCAAGCACCTCTATTACACCGGGGTCGGTGTGCAACAGTTAGACGACTATTTCCACGGTCGCAATGTTTACTACGGGTGCGCTGTTGGTTTGTTCGGCTTCGACAGACTGATTGATGGACTGAATCCAAATGCGAAACCGATTACGACGGAGGAAAAGAACGCCGAATTGGAGTCTTACAAACACTTCATCGAAACATTTGACGAACAAAAGGCTGCTACTCCCAGGCTGTCATATGTGATTGTGCCCGCCGATGCGAGTACGAATCTTGCCAATCTCGATCATTGGTATCAACGCGATAGTGGAGAACGAGTTGGTCGGTTTACGATTTTCCGTGTGCACTTAAAGGTCGGTCCTCAAGATCAGAACGCTTCAACATCACTCGCCGTTCGAAACTAATAATTTTGTGCTTTTGAGAAATGTAATGTCAGAGCAAGTGAAAACAAACATGCCTTCGCTTAATCGCGACGATCTATTTGGGCACGTCGAAGGAAATTCCTTCGTGAACACGATCCTGTCAAGCCGTAGACTGCTCGTTGTCCTTTTCATGCTGATAATTTTTGCGTCTGCTGCGAGACCCGTGAAAGACCCTGACTTTTATTGGCATTTGAAAACAGGACAATATTTAGTTGAGACGAGAACTATTCCAACTGTCGACATGTTTTCCTGGTCTAAGTTTGGTTCCGAATGGGTCACTCACGAGTGGTTATCAGAAGTAATCATGTATTCGGTCTTTCGTTGGCTGGGGTATGCCGGGTTGATTCTGCTGTTTTCCGCGATCATAACGATTAGCTTTGGTCTTGTTTATAGCCGCGCCGCGGAAGGTGCGAAGCACCCATACATTGCCGGTTTTGTTTTATTGTTAGGTGCTGCAGCGACAATGCCGACATGGGGCGTTAGACCACAGATGTTTTCAATGCTTTTTGCGAGCGTGTTTGTTTGTGTGCTGGGCGATTACTACCTCGAAAAGCGCACAATGGCGATCTGGTGGTTACTACCGCTGACGATCTTATGGGTAAATATTCATGCCGGTTTTGCTATGGGCCTTGCTCTCATTTTTCTGACAATTGCCGGGCTCGTGGTCGATGCGGTGGTCTCACATGAACAGAATGCCGCACATACGTGGCGTCGCATTCGGACGCTAATTTTGCTTCTGGTCGCTTGCGGTGCTGCAGTTGCGATTAATCCCAGTGGGATGCGGATGTATTCATATCCATTCGAGACTCTGACGTCTCGAGCGATGATGCAATACATTCAGGAATGGCGGTCGCCGAATTTCCACGAGCCAATGTTTCAAGCGCTGGCCTTGTTTTTTCTCGTTACGTTGGCGGCTTTAGCATTGTCACGCAAACGCGTTCGGCCTGGGCAACTACTCCTTCTGCTGGTGACGGCCTTCGCGACGCTCCGGTCGAGTCGCAATGTTCCCTTTTTTGTTTTGATCGCTATACCTGTAGTCGCGGAGCATTTGTGGAGTTGGGCCGTCGATCACGGGTGGGGTTTGCGATTAAGTAAAGAGGAGAGGCCCGAACTTGGCCGAACTTCGCTTGTAAAGTTGTTCCTTAACATAACGTTGCTGTTGCTGACGCCACTAACGGTAATCGCACTTCACGTCGGAAACAGCGTCACGAATCAACCAATCACCGAAGCCAAAAGCTATCCCGCGGCAGCCGTCGACTTCATAGCCAACAACAACCTGCCGCAACCCATTTTCAACGAGTACGTTTGGGGTGGCTATTTGATCTGGCGTTTGTATCCAAATTACCGTGTGAGTATGGACGGTCGGGCAGATGTTTATGGAGACGATCTAATCGACGAATTCTTGTCGGTCCATGACGGCGAGCCGAAGTGGCGAGAATCATTAGATAGGCGAGGCGTTCGTACGGTGTTGGTCCAACCGGATGTACCGCTCGCAAGCTTACTTCGTGTTGACGCCGGCTGGCAGACGGTGTTTGAGGACCAGTCGTCGATCATTTTTGTGCGTCGCTAGACCTCCAGTGCCCAGATAACATTCGACGCGCGGATCTATCGTCGGGTAAAGACTAACGAGTATTCATCCTGATAGATCTGCTGCCACTCAGCTGAGTTCCTCAATTGTGACGCGAGAATTGAGGAATGCGTGAGAATGGCATTCTTCACACCATAGTGGTCAAACGCCACTCGCCAGTCCCTTTCACCCTGGATGATCTCTACGTATTCCTTCACAAACTGAGTTGGATAAACATCTCGACCATCAATGTATACGGGATTGGCGGGCGTGGCCCAAATGAGATAATCGGCCCAGATATTGGGTTCCGTGAACGTACAACCCTGGATTCCGTTGTCTTTCAAGTATTGCACGGCGTTAAGAGGGACGACAGCCATCTGTTGTGTCGGCGGAACGTACACAACCTTCTTCACCTTGACGACAAAAAGCAGCAACGGAAGCAGTAGCAGAAGATTGAGAACAGGTGGCCGCAGACCGGTGAACGAGGTCGACTTTCTCGAAGCTGGTGTGAACAACGAATCCCACAAAGCGCCCGAATAGTCCGCCAATAACGACGTAGCTACGACTGCGAAGACTATGGCATTCCGCTGCATCCTAAATGTCATGTATAGCGTGGCCAGAAAGAACAAGAGCTGACTCGGTCTCACTCGGTTTGGTGAAAGTACCAAGACCGTTGTAGTGAGGAGAATTAGAACAATAAGCGGAAGCAATTCTGGTTGATGAAAGTCGGGAGATAACCAGTCGGCACCAACGTACTGGTAAATCGGCGATGTCAACACGCTGAATACCTGTGTGTAGATCCTGGTTCCGTAAGGATTGATAAGAGCAGCTAACGCACAGGCGACGAAGACCATTATTAAGGGCTTCACTCGGGTCCAGACAGCCCCCGATGGCCCCTGGTCGATCCACGTGTCGATGGCAATGCCGGCCATCGCCAACGCGATAAAAGTCAATCCAATAAGGAACGCGCCGTGGAGATTCACCCACAAGACCATTAACGGCACGAGCCACCACAGTCGTTTGCTGTCCGAGTCGGTTAAATAGCGACTAAGAATCTGAAAGTAACAAGTAACCAGCAGAAGCGTGAAGACCCTGGGTCTTACACCGATGTTTGGTAGGACAGTCCAGACGCCCAGAAGCACTGAAATACCGCGAATAAAAATGTGTTCGCTGGAACGCTTGAAGATAATCCAGAAAGCCAACGCAGTGAGGACTGCGAAAATGAATATAAGGAGATTTTGACCGAAGCGGGAATAGACTAGATAGAAGATTACTCCCGACAACCAACCGTGGGCGACGTATGGCTGCCCTAAGTTTGTACAGGAGAAAATTTCGACTCGTGGAACCTGCGCGTGCTGGACGATGAACTGTCCCACCCTCAAGTGAAACCAAAAGTCGGGATCGCTGATTGGTCGTGAAGCAAAAAAGAATGACAACAGAAAAACGTATACCGCAAACACTCTGTTGAGTGAGATGTTCATCGGCCAGAGAAGAGCGCAAATCGTATCACAAGATCGTGAACGCATTGGGTGTCAAATCCCTAAGCCATAGGTCGTATAGGTCCTATAAGGCCTATAGGCCCTATAACACTTCAAGAGTTTTCCGTTACTTCCAGGTAAATGTCGCGCGAGTTTTTGTCAACTGAGGGCGACAACCGACATTTGCACGGCTTTATCGTGAAATGCGCGATAGGTAGCGATAGATCTCTCTAGCCCACCTCCGCCTTTGTAAACTCCGGGCGACAAATCGAAGCCCTCATTCCTCTCAATACCCCCTAAAACCTGAGAAATAGACCAAACGTCGCACGGCATAGCCTTTGTAATGGAGGTACTGCGCCAGATGGACGCGCTGACAGTTTAGGCGCTGTCTTAGAAGGCGAATAAAGCTATGAAAAATGTCAATCGCAAAATGGGCTCGACGGTTGTTTTAGGTGTGGTGCTGGTTGCGCCGTTCCTACTGATTGCGTCAGCCATGGGTGTCCATGCGGCGGAGCTTGCTGTCAACGCAAAACCAGAAGTGTTCTGTTTGCTTCTGGCGTTGGCAAGTGTCGCGGCACGAATCTCCGATGGCCAGCTCGCTTTAGAAAAGACAACTAACGAACAGCAGCGCGGTTGTACAGAACGCAATACCAACGATCGGCGGAGATCATCCGCCATTCGGGTCGGCTAGAAATTCGCGCAACTTGGTCCTTCCGCCAAGCTCGAAGATGCATGGTGGGTAAGGGCGCAATGCTTAACCTCTTAACCCAAATCTAAGGAGCAAAAACATGATTAAGAACTTTCTTCGCGATGAGACGGGCTTGGAACTTTCGGAATATGCAGTGGCAGCCGCTTTGATCGCGCTTGCGGTGGTCGGCATTTTCACGACGCTCGGTAACAACATTAACGGTGTTATCAGCAACCTCGCGAACAAGATCAAGTAAGCGACTAGATTGCGACGAGAGGACCGCGCCAACTAAGCAGTAAGGCGCGTCTTCTTTTCACTCAAAGGAGACTGAAATGATTACCAACTTTCTAAAAGACGAAACCGGTCTGGAACTTTCGGAATACGCAGTAGCAGCCGCTTTGATCGCGCTGGCGGTGGTCGGGATTTTTACCACGCTCGGCAACAACATCAACGGCGTCATCAGCAACCTGGCTAGCAAGATCAAGTAGCCACGAGTGAGCGGTGCGAGCGCTTTTCAAAGAGCTAAGGAGAAAATGATGATTAGATCATTCCTTTCTGATGAGTCGGGACTCGAGCTCTCAGAATACGCAGTCGCAGCCGCTCTCGTGACTCTCGCAGTGGTCGTTGCTTTCACAGCAGTCGGCACGAACATCAACGGCGTGATTGGAAACCTGGCCAGTAAGATCAAATAAGCGACTGGCCAGGAAAGTCCACACGCTCTAGCCCCTTTTTCAACTCATAAACTGTCGGAGGCAAGCTTCGATGCCTGGTTCACTGAGCCTCATAAGTGCGGCTTTTTTGGTTCCGCTGTCAATCATCATTTCTTATTACGATGTTTGTTACAGGCGGATACCTAATTCGTTTGTTTTGGCAACGCTGGCATCAGGAATTCTCATAAACGTTTTGTACGGGGGCCTGCGAGGCGCACTGACAAGCCTGCTGGGTTGTTTTATTGCATTTACGCTTATGTTCGTTTTGCACGTCTTCGGTGCTATGGGCGCCGGCGATGTGAAGTTGTTTGCGGCCATTGGTTCACTAATGGGCGCTCATCTCGTTCTTCCAACTTTTCTGATCGTTGCGGTGACCGGCGGCGTGCTGGGCATACTCGTAATGATCCGAGCCCGTCAGCTGAAGTTTATGTTGATGCGAGTCCTTCAAATACTGATTGGACTCCTGCCAGGCTACAAGATTCCTCGCTTTCCGGTGCCGGCAGATCGTCGCCACACCATTCCTTATGGAGTCGCAATTACTTTCGGCAGTTTCATTTCGTTAGTCATCTTCCGGCCCTAGCGGAAGTTAAACGTTAGTCAAGCTAACTGATACGGAGAATAGCAATGCGCAACAAACGATTCTTTGTGGTACTGGCAGGGGCCCTGGTATTTGGAGTTTTGGCCGCGGTTTCCGTCAGTCGTTACTTATCAAACGCCCAGGCTTTTGCGAAGGACATGCATAAAGTGGCCGTCGCCAAAGTGGCAATACCAGTCGGAACCAAAATTATTCCCGAGCAGGTGATGCTGGTTCAGTTCCCCAGGGAATCGATGCCGGACGGTACCTTCGACAACGTCGAGAAACTGACCGGACGA
This sequence comes from Pyrinomonadaceae bacterium, assembly GCA_036006355.1. GTDB lineage: Bacteria > Acidobacteriota > Blastocatellia > Pyrinomonadales > Pyrinomonadaceae > PSRF01. Next base: position 23,836 of record DASYPT010000123.1, read on the forward strand.
GTTGCGGTCGTCAACATTGGCGCGCGCGAACCCATCACTGACGGACGACTTGCGGCCGAAGGAACTGCTGGTGGTTTGTCTGCAGTTATCCCGGAAGGCTATCGCGCGATGACAGTGAAAGTCGATGACGTTGTGGGCATTTCTGGATTCATCCAGCCCGGAACGCTCGTGGACGTCGTTGTTGTCATAACTCCCGAGGACCAGTTAAGTGGCAAGGGTCCGATTTCGAAGATCGTTTTACAGAACATCAAGGTTCTTGCGAACGGTCAGAACATCGACAAGCCCGAAAACCAGCGCGACGCGAATAGCGTGAAGGCTGTAACTCTCCAGGTAACCCCGGAACAAGCAGAGAAACTCGCACTAGCTTCGAGCGAAGGTAGATTGCAGTTGGTCATGCGCAATTCGATCGATCAGGGTGATGAAGAGACTAAGGGTGTCAACAAGCGAACGTTACTTGGTGGTGACCGTGCAATGCCGGCCCCAGAACCAGGTTCGCTGAAGAGTGAACAGCCTCCCAGAACAGAAAGTAAGCCGAGGCCGGTACAGCGCAGGGTCAGTGCAGAACCAGAAGCGAAACCTGCGACCCCTGCTGCACCACGTGCGTCGGTTGAAGTAATTGAAGGTACCAAGAAACGAAACGTCGAGTTCCCGTAGTCGTACGACGCGGGATCGACTCCGGAGGCAGTTCAACCGATGACTGCTTCGACAATCGATCAGCAAGTAGCAAAGGAGCACAGATCATGCAGAGCCGTTCCCCGATCACACGCCGACTAAGTTTGCTAATGGCGTCGTTGGTCATCTTACTCGTTCATTCCTTGTCATTCGCCCAGGAGAATTCCTACACAGCATCGTTCAAGCAGAACAAAGAAGCTGTGCCAGTGAATGTCTTAGTGGGCCAATCACGTGTGATCAACTTTGATAGGCCAGTCGGCCGTTTTTCCGTGTCCAACCCGGACATCGCCGAGGCCGTTCTCGTTACGCCTGATCAGGTATTGGTAAATGGTAAGGCTTTTGGTCAGGTCAATTTCATTGCGTGGGAACAATCCGGAAAAGATTATCTGGTGTTTGACGTTTACGTGAGAGCCAACCTCTCGCTGATCGATTCGCAGATGCGGGCGTTGTTTCCCAAAGATGACATTCGGCTGAGCCAGGCAAATGGATCAGTGGTGATGTCAGGCAATGTTTCCGATCCTGTGACAGCCGCGCGTGCGCAGAGCGTTGTCGAAGCAGCCGGTTTCAAGACCGTCAACATGCTTTCCTCGCCCGTGCAGAATATGACGCAAGTTCAACTGCAGGTGCGCGTCGCTGAAGTTAGCCGCAGTCGAATGCGTGATCTCGGCTCCTCCTATACTTCGGTAAATGGTGGTACGTCGGTTTACGCGAGCGGTGGAGGACCAGCGAGCTTAACGAGTTCAGTCCTGCCTGCCCTCGGCACCAGCTTCGCCGGATCAGCGCTGAATCTGTTCCTCTTTAATAGTGGTCTTGGAACCGCTGCTTATATCAGAGCGCTGCAGACGCAGGGCGCCCTCCGCGAACTCGCCGAACCCAACCTGATTGCCATGGATGGAAAAGAAGCGAGCTTCCTGGCTGGTGGTGAGTTTCCGGTACCGATTGTTCAGGGCGGTGGTGATAAGAGCACAGTTTCCGTCATTTTCAAGGAATACGGTGTGCGGCTGAACTTCAAGCCAACCATCGTTGACGAAGACCATATCCGTCTCGATCTTGAACCTGAGGTTTCGACAATCGATTTTGCGAACGGCGTGAAATTCGATGGCTTCCTGATTCCGGCACTTCGCACTCGCCGCGCCAAGACTTCGGTGGAGTTGCGCGACGGTCAATCGTTTGCCCTCGCAGGTTTGCTCGATAACAACGAAACTCGATCACTTTCCAAAGTGCCAGTACTCGGTGACGTACCAGTGCTCGGCGCACTCTTCAAATCGAAATCTTTTCAGAAGAATGAAACTGAATTGATGTTCTTCGTGACTGCTCAGTTGGTCAAACCGGTAAATCGTGATGACTTACCGCAGCTGCGTGGAGTTGATGGTTTGAAGAATGGTTCACCCCTGGGTGTGGAACCGAAAGGTGACGGCGTTGAAGGTCAGACTGGTTACAAGATTTCCGGCCAGAAAACTGCCACGCCGACTGGCGCAAGCGACACGACAGAGTCGCCCAAACCATCTCAGCCGAAAGCGACCACTACAACTACGTCAGGTTCTTCAACGGGAGCTACAGAGCAAAGCAGCACCGGTCGTGTCGTGAATCCGAGTCTTCCCCCCGCACGACTTGAGGCTGCGCGTCTTTTCCCAATGGAGCACCCTCAATAAAGAGCCTCGATTCAACTGTCTCGCAATCGTTCGCGTAAGGGAGGAAAAGTCATGATGAGACGAGAACCAGATCGGGCAAAGAGGGAAAGAGGTTCCGTATTGGTCATAGCATCAGCCGCGATGCTGGGAGTATTGCTAGCGGTGGGTCTTGCTGTTGACATCAGTCATTTCTACC
>DASYPT010000124.1:0-25017 GCA_036006355.1 Pyrinomonadaceae bacterium
ACGGTGAGCACCTGACCCGTCCGTGGCTCGGCGAACATTCCCGCGGGACCGTTCCACTCGGTCGCCATCATGAATAAGGTTCTTCGATCGGCGCCTCCGAGTGCGCAAGCGAAGCAGCCACGGTCAAGCTCGATTGTCTGCTGCACCTCACCGCCTTCGCGAACGCGCACGCAACGTTTGTTGGGAACATCTCCATACCAGACCGCACCCTCGGCGTCGAGGCAGATTCCGTCGGGAACTCCGTCGCCAAGATCGGCCCAGACGCGTCGTCGAGACAAGCTACCGTCCGAGGCGATGTCGAATGCAGATAACCGTTTCGCATAGGACTCGCCGACGATAAGCGTCGCGTTGTCAGGCGTGACGAGCATGCCGTTAGGAAACGCAAGGCCATCGGCTACCTGAGCAGCTGAACCATCGGGTCTGACCAGAGCGACGATGCCGGGAGCAAATGGCTCACCGGCCATAAGGTCAAAGCCACCGCCGTTGACGTAGGCGTTGCCGCGTCCGTCCACAACGAGTTCGTTTCCCGCTGCGGGCTTTGAGACTCTGCTCAAGTCGCCATGAGTCACCAATGTTCCGTCGGGCTCCCTTCGGAGAACAAGACCGTCGCGTGCAGAGACCACGAGCAGACGTCCATCGGGTAGCCAATCGACGCAACACGGAAACGAGGGTACCGACAGCATGACTTCGTTGTTGCCTTCGAGATCCACGGCAATCACCTCGCGCGTGCCCCAGTCAGAGAACCACAGACGGTCCTCATGCCATCGTGGCTGCTCGCCAAAGAGGATACCGGTCATGAGTATCTGCGGTTCATTTACGGACGACTTCGTTAACGACATTATTACTCCCTCTACAGAATTCTCACATTCCCTGGGCGTGCTTGTAGTGCATTAGTCTGAGCAGGGCGAAGCGCTCATTGTCCCTTATGCAAACCTCACCAATACAAAACGGCCTGACGCTGCCAACCCTGAATTCGACTTCCTTTCCATATCGTGATCATAAGGGGCGCGAGAGCATCGTCATCATCTCTGGCGACCTCGAACCAGCAACCAAAACATCAATCCGTGTGTAATCAGAAGCGGCGGCACGACTGCCATCGGTATGTAGAACGCCGCGCCCAGCGCTCGAGCATCGAGATGGACCAGAAACAATGCATTGTAAAAAGCAAAGAGCAGATCGGTGGTGCCCCAAACATTAAACAGCCAGACAAGGCCGATGGCTAATGACCAGCGTTTGAAGAGTGCGATCGAAGCGGCGATTGCCAGTATCGCCGCGGCCAGGTCACCGTATGCGGCGGGAGCTGCGAACGCCGATGGCAGAGAAGGAGACACGACTCCTGGAACGAGAAAGCTCAATCCAACAAATCGAAATGCGTGGGGCGCCACCAGCGAGAGAAGAGCACGATCTCGCTCCTTCGTTTGAAGAGACGGCCAGATGAAAAGCTTTGTAGCCAGGCCGAAAGCCACAAAGCTCATCAGAATACTAATGCCGAATAGCGCCTGGACATCCATGATTACTCCCCCCGAGCTTCAAGTCTCTTAGCGCCAACTAAGGGAAGATACCTCTCTTCGATGATTCTTAAGTGGTGAGTCTGATGGCCGATGATCGTAAAACCCATAGCCAATACCGAGATTTCATACTTCCAGTTTATCGCTTTGCGCAGAAGCATTTCCTCATCGAAACTATTGAATAAGGAGACGGTTGACGCCCGGGCAACTTTTATTTCCTCGATCATCTCATCGGCAGTTCGGCGAACGGCATTTGCATTCTTAACGTGCAGCTCTTGATCAAAACCTGAAAGAACTTTTTCGTCCTTCCGCGCCAACATCAAAGCCTGATAGGCCATGATTCTGTCCGAGTCAGCAAGGTGTTGAAGAATGTCCTTTACAGTCCACTTGCCCGGCGCGTAATAGTTATCGCCCAATTCTTCCAACAGGTCTTTGTCTAATTCGTCTAGCTGCCGGTCGCTGTCATCAAAGGCTTGTCCCAACTCGACGTCAGGGACAAGGTCGATGTACCTCGCAAAATTTGGCGGCATTGGGTTGATGTCTGATCGTTTCATTTAATCCTCTTGCTCTCAAAACAATCCCGGTCTCACGCTCCCTGAGCGTTCAAGCGATGCATTAGCCTGCGCAAGCCGAAGCGCGGGGTGATCCTGACCAGGAAGCCAGTCAGGAACTTATATAAAGGACTGTAAACGGCGACGGGCTTGCCTCGCTTCATCATCAGGTAGCCATAGCGGGCGACTTCGGCGGGCGTCGTTTTGGTCGTTGCCATGTAACTGCTGGGCGCAACCTGGGCGCCTGAAGCAAACGAGGTGTTGACAGGAGGCGGACAAAGCGCCGTTACCGTTACGCCGCTGCCGCGCAACTCTTCGGCCAATCCTTCCGAGAAAGCGAGCACATAATGTTTGGTCGCAAAGTAAACGCTCATCAGTGGGCCGGGCAGGAAACCTGTCACTGAAGCGACGTTCAGAATCTGTCCACGGCCGCCCGCGAGCATCGACGGCAGGAACAGACGTGTAAGCGCCGTCAGCGCGATGATGTTGACGTGGATCATGTGCTCCTGCTTGGCGAGGTCCACCGTCGCGAATGCTCCGTGATCTCCAAAGCCGGCGTCATTGATCAAACAATCGACTTCCGCGTGCAGCGCTTGAACTCGATCGTAAACCTTTTCAGCAGCTCCGGGCTCACTGAGATCCTGAGCAATAGTGTGCACGGTGACGCTCCGTTTCAACTCGTTCGCCGCTGTCTCGAGCGTGGCTGCATTGTGCGCTACTAGAATTAGATTCCGTCCATCAGCGGCGGCCTGGCGCGCGAGTTCCAAGCCTATGCCACTATTGGCGCCAGTAATAAGTGTGAAAGTCGATGATCGTTCGGCAGACATCACCACCTCCTCACATTGGACAAACTCGAAGCGTCTCGGTTTCTGTATGGCGGTAGAGCTTCATATTCCACGGAGCCTTCTCGATTCACCAGTTAATTTTTGTTCTCACATATTTCAATGGCGAGAACGTGCGGAACGAATCAAGCCCACTCCTAGTGTCAGAACTGCCGTAGCCAGAAACGCTGCGCCCACATAAGCGAGATTGATTAATGCGTTAGGTTCTTTGGCAGTCGGAGTTACGACCGAGAAAAAGAACGCGGCAGGAATTAGGATCGCCGCTATCGGCGCTCCGATTCGGGCAATCCATTTCCAGAAAGACGAGAGCATCGCCTCATCGACATAGCGGAGCATCACGAGCGAAAGAACAAGATAGACGCCGGCATGCGCGTGTCCCGCGCGGAAAAGATCGTGACGCAATGGGTTATCGACATAACCTGGCGCACCCCGAGTGAGAAAGAACAAAAGAGTTAAGCCGCCATACATTACGGTCGGGATAACGACGAGAAGAACACCAGCAAGCATTCGGGATTCACGTGACATGATTTCCTCCGTCAAGGCTCTTGAAGGCCGAACTTCGATCTCGCTTTCACGATGATCGATGGCGAACGTAACGTTTGCCTTCGACGCCGACCTTAGGCTGCTCTCTCAATTCTGCCGTAATAGCAGCCAGACTCGCCGTCGCGCAAGTGAATATACGCCACGCTGGAGTCGTCAAAGAATTTGTCGATGATGGTCTCTGCGTCGCCGTCCTTGATTAGTTTGGAATCTACTTGCTCATCGTTTTGCGTGTACGCCCTCAGTAGTAACGGAAGCTCGCGGAAGTCATCCGGATAACCGGTCAAAACTTCTGCATCCGGCTTGCAGTCGTTTTCGTGGATATATATCGGACCGGCCTCGGCAAACACGCCTTCTTTTTGAAATGGCCGGTACTTGAACAGAAGCCTGCGCTCACCGGGATTGAAACGATGCAAGCATCGTCGGCAAATGCTGCGTCTTGATTGTGCTTGCTCCAATTTTGGTTTATTCCCGAACTGATCGTGCATCCTCTCTTTCAGGTCGTCCGAAACCCGACTGGACAATGGATAGATAACAAAACTACTCGTTTCTTTGGTCATGAAAAGTATGCTCCCTCTTAATTTGATACGCAGACTTCTCGATGAGATGGGTATGCAAGAGTCCCAATCATTTATTCAATCGTCCTGACTCGAAGGGATTGAGCCATGTGACGTGCCAGCGTTCTAAGAAGGAAAACATTTTCCGAAAGCGAGTAATAATCGCGGCGGGCCTTTGATGCGAATCTTTCTGCGCAACAGAGCCCAAATCAGATTGCGTTCCTTTGCTATGAAGCCGAGCCACGTATCGCTATCGGCTGTGACTTGAAGATCAGCTTTCCCCACATGTCCGTCTTTCACTACCACTGTCTGATTACTAATGACAATTGTCGCGCGATGCTGTTCGCGGCCCGTAAACGTAAAGTGGTAAGTCTCATCAAGCCCCTTCGAAACATTGCGTTGGAATGCCAGCGGCAATCCGAATAGAAAAGAATGAATTGAACGCTGGCGATTCAGACTGTTGCCGACACGCTTAGTATGTTTGTGGGGGAAATGCCGCGCCACATATTCTTCAGCATCTGAATTTGGAAGCACGTAAACAGTCTCTTCCTTTCCCTGCAACGGACGCACGACATCCTTTAAGTAATCAGCCCGATTAGTCAGGAAAGGCGCGATTACATCGTCACCCGCTGGACAGACTGCCATGCAGTAAGCCGATTTGTAGTTAGCGCCGAATGAAAGGCTCTGCCACATTGAGGCTGATTCTGCATCAGTGACTCGTCGCCGATAGTCAGAAGCATTCTTACTGTCGGCGATCTGTTCTATCCAATTGGTGAATCCGCCGAGGAACTCGCGATAGTTGTGCGTGTAGCACGCAGAAAAGTTGAATGCTCCATCAGAGCCAATGGCTCCAACCGGACAAGCCGACACGCAGAGCTTGCATTCCAGACACGGGTTGTAATCGAGAGGTTGTTGGTACTCGGTTATTTTCGCATCGATCAGCACAGTCCCAAGCAGGATGAAGTTGCCGAACCTGGGATGAATGACGTTCCGATGAATCCCCATGTGACCGAGGCCGGCGGCAACCGCAACTGGTTTGTGAGAGACCACCCAAATCTTACCCGCGCCAGTGCGATCAACCTCCATCGGGAAGCCCATCGCCGGATTAACGGCGCGAATGCCACGCCTTTCCAACTCAGAGCCAATATGATGTGCAGTCTCGTTCACGCGCTCACCGGTCTGATGAAACTCAACATTGGCAACCGAACGAGCGGGGTTGTGAATCGGCTCGCGGTTCATTCTCAGGACAAAACTGATTAGCGACTTGGTGGGTGGAAAGAAATTCAGTATGTCCGTCCGTTCACTTGCAAGCTCCGCACGATCGACATCGACAAAACCAACGTCGTCAGCGCCAGCCTCGAGACACATCTGCCGCAACTCGCCGGCGTCGAGTATCGGCGGTGGGCCGACGGGCGCTAACGCGGCCCGATCATGAAAGCGTTTGACGCTGGGGTGTTCAGACAGTTCCGCCATGAGGTTGTGACGCGCCGGGATCCATCCACATCAGTTCCCAAATGTGACCATCGAGGTCCTGAAAGCCGTGCCCATACATGAAGCCGTGATCCTTTGCAGCTCCGTAGGTTGTGCCTCCCGCCGCGACGGCTTTCCGCACTTGCTCATCGACTTGCGCCCGGCTCTCGCACGATAAGCATACAAGCACTTCACTGCTCTTGTTCGCATCGCAGATCGCTTTTGGCGTGAACTCCTTGAACTTGGCGTGAGTGAGTAACATCACGTAGATGTCCTCGCTCACGATCATGCACGCGGCAGTCTCATCGGTGAATTGGGCGTTGAAGCCGTAGCCGAGTTGCGCGAAGAAGTCTTTTGCGTTGGACAGGTCCTTGACCGGTAGATTGACGAATATTTTTCTGGCCGCGGCGGTGGTACTGGCTTTTCTGGTTTCGTTCATAACCCTTGTGCTCCTCTTCTTCAATCAGCGTCGCAGCGTGTTTCACTGCTTGCCTTTCGGCGACGGGCAGGCGCAAAATGCGCGTTTCTATGAATGAGATTCATAAGATTCGTATCTGAGTCTCGAGATTAGTTGCTCCATAATAGCGAGCCGTTGGAGGGTGACGACGCTTCAAAGTCCTTTTCTTTTGTCCAATCGTCCTTAAAGAAACCACGTCGGATTTGCGCAGCGAGGGAAGTTTCAATCAAGTAGCTGCGTGCGCGCGACATCCAAAGGGTGGTCGATCAACGGCAGTACTTCGTCAACAAAAGCTTTCGTGTATGGTTGGTCGCCGTGCCAATCAAAGGCGATCATGGTTGTCTCCAAACACATCGCGGAGGAGTCTGACTTCAAGCTTTTGAGGAAAGGAATATAATTTGAGCCATGTGCGCCATCAAGAAGGCACCTTCAGGTAACGTTCCCAGGTTGCACTTTTGGAGTCAAAAGAGATGAAGTTGGCCGAGATAGATAAGGATGCAGATCTGTTGACCACGGTTCTGAACGCGCTGCAATTCAAAGGACGCTGCTTCTGCTACAGTCAATTCACAGCGCCGTGGGCCTTGAAACTTCCGGAGAGCGACTTTGCGCACTTTCATGTGTGCGAACGCGGGCAAGCTTGGATCGAAGTGGAAGGAGTTGAGCAGTCGGCACTAATGGCGGCTGGCGACTTAGTTATTCTGCCTCATGGCAATGCCCATGTTCTCCGGGACGATCCAAAATCGAATCCCATAGCTCTGAATCAACTGTTGAAGCAGCGATCTTCGGGTACGAATCTCGTGCGTCATGGCGGCGGCGGAACTGAGACAATTGGCATTTGCGGCTCTTTCAAATTTGAAAATGAAGTAGGCAATCCGATCATTTCATTGCTGCCGAAGTTGATCCACGTTCCACATAGCGACTCTCAAACGTGTCTTTGGCTTGAACCGATCCTCAACGGTTTGGCCCGTGAGGTGCAAAATCCTAGCGTGGGATCCGGCTCACTCATTAACCATCTCACCGGTGTAATGTTTGTTCAGGCGGTTCGAGCGTGGATTCGAAGTCGACCGCAAACTGAAGGTGGATGGTTAGGTGCGTTGCGCGATCAGCAAATCAGCTCGGCCCTGAATCTCATGCATCAAGGTTCCGGTCGTCCGTGGACCATCGCGAAACTTGCAGCCGAGGTTGGCATGTCCCGCTCACCGTTTGCTACGAAATTCACGGCCTTCGTGGGAGAGCCGCCGCTAACGTACCTAACGCGTTTGCGCATGAACCTGGCTGCAGATTATTTAAGAAACGAACACTTAAGGATTGGTGAAATCGCTGAACGTGTGGGTTATGAATCACAAGCGTCTTTCACCAATGCCTTCAAGCGCCAGTTTGCAATGTCACCTCGGGAATATCAGGAGAAACACAGGACACTTTAATTAGGCGACCCGTTGTCGGGGTGCACAAACGGGGTGTTCATTGAAAGACCCTTGGATATGTTAAGCTCACGGCGCCGATGATCGATTCTTAGAAAAAGCATTACAGACATTTCGCATTGCAGCACACCGCAACAATGATTCTAGGCGTCCCGCAGATCTCTATCACCGTTGTGCCAGAATCCGGCACGGGCCAACTCGTTGGGATCGCCGGCAAGATGATGATCCAAATTGCCGACGGAAAGCACTCTTACGAATTCGAGTACACCTTACCTAAGCCGGAGTAAGAACGAGATTGAACTCCAGCGAGAACCAACTTGAAATAGTGGACTATGATCCCCATTGGCCGGCTGCTTTCGATGCCGAGGCTAATCGTCTTCTAAATGCGCTGGGAGCGTTGGCGCTCCGCATCGACCATAATGGCTCGACTTCGATTCCTGGACTTGGGGCCAAACCAATCATAGATATTCAGATATCGGTTGTTGCACTTCGACCGCTGGCCGAGTATGAGGAACGGCTTGGCACTCTCGGATACGTTCACGTTGCTCATCCTGATGATTCATTCTGTCCTTTCTTCCATCGACCCAGGCGGTGGCCGCACACTCATCATGTCCATCTGGTCGAAGCAGGCGGCGCTGAAGAACGAAGGACATTAGCGTTTCGCGATTACCTTCGCGATCATCCTGACGTGGCACGCGAATACGAAGACCTCAAACGAAACCTGGCAGAGAAACTTGCGACCGATTCCGAGTCCCGTGAAAGCTACGCCCAGGCAAAGACGGATTTCATTGAACGTGTTATTGCTTTAGCTCTAAGCCAGGGTTATCCGCAGGAACTCCTTCATTCCCACGTTACCAAACAACTCGCTTGACGGATCAGCTGCCACGGCCAACTTTGAACTTGGGCTGCTCGTTCACTCTGCGTAATGAATACTTCGTTCTGTGCTAAAAACGAATTGGTGAACATATCGACCTAATGAGGAGTGGGCATTTATGATCTTGACGCCCCGTATGCGACTGTCGGTATTAGACTCTGTGGGCGAGTGATTCCTGGGTCAGATGGAATGAACTGGTAACAATCTCCGAGCGAAATCTAAAAACGGGTGACTATAGTGATAAATGGTGCACACGCCATCATCTACAGTAAAGACGCAGAGGCTGATCGCGAATTCTTCAAGGAGGTGCTCGGCTTTCGATCAGTAGATGTCGGCGGAGGGTGGCTGATTTTTGCACTTCCTCCAGCGGAAATCGCATGCCATCCGGCGGAAGAAAATAATCAGCATGAAATTTTTCTGATGTGCGAAGATCTCAAAGCGACAATTGCAGCGTTACATTCGAGGGGAGTTCAGTGCACCGATATTCAAGAGCCGCCATGGGGAATACTCACGAAGGTCAAGCTACCGGGCGGCGGCGAGCTCGGTTTGTATCAGCCTAAACATCCGCGTCCATAATCGTGCTGGTTCGAACAGCGACGATTTGAATTGTTGGCAAGCCGCCTGTTCGTAGGAAATTGCCCATTGAGTGTCCCTTGACGCGGGCCTTTGAAGGACGTGATCGGTTTAAACAAATTAAGCACCCGCTACTTTCATCGTTCTCAGCGGCCGAATCTCGACACAGCCCTCTCCGCCCTGACAGCCAGTGGGAATCTTGCTGGCCCATTCGATCGCTTCTTCAACGTTCGCGCAATCAAGAATGTAATAGCCCGCCAGTTGTTCTTTCGTTTCCGCGAATGGACCATCAATAATGAGCACCTCGCCGTCGGCCCTTTTGCGAACCGTGACCGCAGTGTTCGTCGGCTGCAGCGGTTCAGCACCATGAAAGATACCGCGCTCCGACGCTTCCTTCATTACGTCGCGGCGTTTCAATGCGATCCCTCCTTCCTGCTCAGAATTGATCGGCGTTTCGCGCGAATAGATCAGCAACATGTACCGCATCTCTCAGCTCCTGGTTCAGACAGATTTACTTCCCTGCCGTCACGACCTGGAACGGAAATATCGTTCCTCGGACGAGCCCAGCTTTCACCAAATCATCATCGTCGATTATTTTTTGCGCCTCGGCTTCTGACTGAACGTTAACGACGATGATGCCGAAACCGGACTCATTTGTAACCAGCGTGTGTCCGGAAAACAGGCAGACACCTTGCTGAGTCAATGCCTGCAATTTCTTGAGATGCTTTTCGACCATCTGCTTTCCGTCGGGCTCCTGGGTCTTTGCAAAGAAATCGGGGCCTGTTGCTTTCATCAATAATACAAACTGCTTCGGTGACTGATGTGGTGTGCGACCGCGCGATGCAACGGCGAACGATCCGATCGCCACCAAGACGACTGCAGCGACTATGAGTGATAAATGTCTTTTCATAATTATTCTTTCTCCCTATTTATTTGGTAACTCTCAATGCTACGACGGCCAAGTTTCTCCTAATCGACAATCTGCGCTCAATTTTTATGAGGCTCGGCATCCAGTTTGAGTTCGTCGTTCAATAACTGCGCGGTTAGCGCGCTTGCTTTCGAATAAACAAGTGTGGTCTCGTTTTCGTTCTTCGTCCTTGTTGTTTGCGCAATCGTCCTTCTAGGTCGGTCGCACCGACACGAGCAACTTCCGCTTGCCAGTGACCCGTCTATTGATCTTCGAAGCCGACATCAACGCATCTTCGCCGAATAGGCGAGCACGTGCGTCGCTACTGCGGCTGATGCCATGGGGCTCAAGCCATTAAAGGCTACACATAAGATATACTCCCATATCATGCGGTCGTGACTCATCGCTCGCCGGAAAACTAGCGAGGAGTTTCTGGCAGGCGGCGCACTTGGTTTCCTTTTCGCCATTAAATCGTTATCCGGTCCGGTTCAGCAAAGTAAGGCCGGCTTTGGAGGGGTCGATGAAACGTGTCCTGTTTGTCGGTTTTGATCCTGCGACGGTGGACTTTTCGGACCCGGCGTTGCCACCGGGCATGACCACAGAGAAGATCCATGCTGGGGTCAAACTCGCGCTGGCCGATTTCGCAGGTCGGGGCTGGCATGCCCAGATCTGCTTTATCAGACCCGATGAGACTGCAATTCCGACGATTGAACGCTTCCTGGCTGGCGACGCCTACGACTGTGTAGTGATCGGCGCAGGTGTCCGCCTCCCTCGCAATGGACTAGTACTATTTGAACTGGTGGTCAACGCCATCCATCGTATGGCACCGCAAGCGGCCATCGCCTTCAATACCCGCCCTGAAGATAGTGGTGAGGCAGCGGCGCGCTGGATATGACGCGCTCTCGCGACTGGCCCTAGGCAGAAGACCGGGTAACAATTTACAAAGGAAACACCGAGTAGATTAGTAGATCATGTCGGAATTATTGATCGGTTATGCGCAAGCAGAAAGACCTCGGCGCGAAGAAACCCTGGGTCGCAGGCGCAGGCAAAAACTCCGCTTCAGACACGATGTTGAAGACCGAATTCAGCCGCGTGATTTCCAGAACTCGGCCAACCAATCTGGGAACGTTCATCAGCCTGAATTCAATTCCGCTTGATTCAGCGTATCGACGTAACTCCAGCAGAACACCCAACCCGTGCGCGTCTATCGCGGTGACTCGTGCGAGGTCGAGCACGATCACGCACGCTTTATCCTGGGTTTCAACTACCTTCCGCAGAATGCCCGTTTTACCGATCACGATTTTTCCTCGCAAACAAACTGTTACGATGTTTCCATAATTGCTTATTGTTACTTTAAGCATGACTGACTCCTTATTCTCTTCAGTCGGCTGCGCGCTTTATGGGGAGACTTTGAAGCCTTAATCTCAATTCTGATCGTGTTCGTCATGGCGCCTCAATACCTGTCGCAATAAAACAAAGCGTCTTTCTACTCGTAAGACGAATGAGTCGTCTTTAGATCGACATTTAGCGTAGATTTTTGTTGAGCGTCCAATTGAATCAATAGACCCTCCCGGCGCCGAAAATAACACCGCGCTTACCTTTCAGATTTGCCACTGTCCTATCCCCTTCCTGGTCGTTCAATCAGGATCTTGCTCTACTCAAACGATTTGTCAGGTTGTTACGATCGACGAGGGCCGCGTGAAAGTTTTTCTGACTGGACTAACACAGGACGGAAAAGATTGACAGCATTTATCGTCTTGCTTGCGATTATGGGCCGTGGCTTGGGATCTCACCGCTGAAGTAATTTGACGTTCCGCTCTCTGGCGAATGGATTGGGGCAACTGAAGCTTTGGTCAGCGCTAAAAGACAGTCTTCCTTCTAATGCTGATTCATTGCTGTATTCCTCTCCCGCCGTTTTGCCCAACTTGACCTGACGTTCATGCCGGTGTAACACATCTTACATAGCATTAGCTGCGCTCTCTTAACGAAATTTCATTAATTCTCCTTTTCCAGGATTCCTATGCCAACCTCGACATCGAAGGCAAAACTAGAACGAGAAAAGCAAGTCGCAGCACTGGTTGAACTCAAAGCTCGTTTTGATGAAGAGAGCAATATCGAATGGGCTCGTCGCTTAGAACAAGCAGGCGTTCACGTTGTTTATGGCATGGTCGGACTGAAAACGCATTGCAAGCTAACACTTGTTGTTCGCCGCGAAGGCAAAGAGCTTCAGCGGTACGTGCATCTTGCTACAGTAATTACAATCCAACGACCTCACGGATTTATACAGACCTTGCGATCTTTACGGTAGATGAGGAAATTGCCAATGATGCTAAGGCAACCAGTTATTACTGGTGACGGAATCCGTGCAAATTGGAAATCCAGACTTTCTAGATGACCGAGTTGAAGCCGCAGCCTCCGGCGTTGTGGCCAATGAGAAACAGAAACAAGCCGAGGAGGCTCGACTTGAGGCGGCTAAGGTCGCGGCACAGACGAAACAAATTGAAGCGCAAACCTTTGCGAATCCAGCGCTGCTCGAAATTAAGAGACTTGAATTGCAGTTGGAGATCGAACGAGCTCGATCGGAAGGTATCAAAAATCATCAGGGACCACTTACTATCATTTATGGTCAACCAGGAGTTCAACTGCAAGTGCCGAGTGCCAAATGATCTTATTTCAGTGGTCGACTGAGTACTTTTCGATCGGGTGCCAATGTCAGAACGGTAGTCGAACCTGAAAGCACGTATCTCCCGGTTTTGATTCAAAGCGGATATTCCCGCGATGTTTTCGAACGATGCGCGCGACGGTGTCCAAGCCAAGTCCAGTTCCTTCACCAACGGGCTTGGTCGTAAAAAATGGTTCGAAGATCCGTGACTTTACTGAAGCGGGGACGCCAGAACCGTTATCACGAATTTCGACCATGAGGTCCACCGGTTCTCGCTTGGTGCGAACTTTAAGCCTGCCACCTTCACTCATCGCATCCACGGCGTTAACAATCAAATTGGTCCATACCTGGTTTAACTCACTACCATAGGCCTTGATATGTGGTAAATCTTCAGCGTAGTCGCGAGTAACCTCAATATTCTTTTTTCGCAACTTGTATTTCAGGATCAGCAGAGTGTTTTCCAGTCCTTTATGTATATCCACCTCCTGGACCGAGGCCTGATCCATGTAAGTGTATTCCTTAATTGCTCCGACAAGTTCGGAGATCCTTGCTGTACTTGCCTTGATCTCGTTCGCTAGTTTCGCGACTGCAAGTTGCGCGTTAATGCGACCGAGCAAATCGGTGAATGCGCTCGCCTGGAGTTTTCCGGATATACTTTCAAGAGCATCCGCATCAATGCCGCCCTCAACGAGGTTCGAAGAGATTTTCCAAGCCTCATCAATGCGATGCTCTTCCAACCAGCTGGCAATTAACTCCTCTCGATCGCTTTGCTCCAACGAATTCAGCTGTGTAGCCGAAGTACTGTGTTCTATTGCATTGTCTTCGAAGGAACGAATTTCGATTTCTTGCTCCGGAGTCAACTCATGTTGGCAAAGCCTTAAATCAGCGGCGCGCAAATCTGCCAGCGTGGCGATCAGATCGTTTGCAGCTCGCGTCGCCGCCGCAGCGGGATTGTTGAGTTCGTGAGCGAGTCCTGCCGACAATTTGCCGAGTGCCATCAGCTTATCCTGTTGCTGATCGACGGTGGTCATTTCGCGCACACGATCAGTCATGATATTGACTAAGCGCTGCACGAGAAGCGGCATTCGTTGCATCATCTCCGGAAATAAACGAACTGGAAACCGTAGCAAACGCACATTCGTAGCAGCCCGTCCCGTCACCGTAAAAGCGGTCATACGCGAAAAAGGCAACATTCCGCTTACTTCGGTCTTCGGATCACCTGCTCGCACAATAAAGATGGCCTCGTGAACGTTCTCTTCCCAATAAGCGTGCATCTCTCCTTCGAGAAAAATCGTCATCACGTCCGGCGGGTCACCTTTACGAAGTAACACTTCTCCGGGAGCAAACCGCAGGTCTTCAACATTATCCGCGAACCATCTCAATTGATCTTCGGGTAAATCTGAAAACACATGAACGTTTCGCAGTGCGTCAACTATGTCTGGAGGTGAACTGGTTACAGGAACACCTAACTCGATTGCGCCTGAAACGACCGGTGTTGGAGTTTTTGTATCCTTCATCTCTCACACAACCTTGCTGAGATATTGATGTACAAATGAAATCGCAACAGAGCCTTCACCGACACCTGACGCGACCCTCTTAACGGATCCATGACGTACATCGCCTACGACAAAGATACCGGGAACATTTGTCTCCAATAGTGCCGGGTCGCGGTCCAATGTCCACCCCTTCGGTCGTTTTCCATCGCGCATGAGCAATGGACCCGAGAATATGAACCCGCGCTCGTCACGTTCCACAAGATTCCCCAACCAGTCTGTATTAGGAGCTGCGCCGATCATGATGAATAGGGAGTTCGCCGGCACTCGGTTGACCTCATTCGTCACCGTGCAATGAACCGATATTGCTTCGAGATGGTTGTCGCCATGAGCCTCTACAACAGAAGAGTTAAATTCGATTTGCACGTTTGGAGTCGCTTTTAGTTGATCTATCAAGTATTGAGACATCGAGGCTCCAAGTGATGAACCTCGGACGAGCATCACAACTCTTCGTGCGTACTTAGAAAAATACATGGCAGCCTGGCCCGCGCTATTGGCCCCGCCAACTACGTAAACATCTTCGCCTGTGGTTGACATTGCTTCAGTCATTGCTGCGCCGTAATAGATACCGGCGCCAGTTAGACGTTCGACACCCGGAGCACTTAACTTGCGCCACTGAACACCCGTCGCAACCAACAAAGCATGACAACTGAGTTCCTCCCCGTTTGCCAACTTTAGAAAACGATAGGGTCCATCAAGTCGAACTTCAGTAGCTTCCGCCGAGACAATTTCAACGCCGAATCGTCTTGCCTGAACCACCGCGCGGCGCGCAAGATCGCCGCCCGTTAGTCCACTTGGAAATCCAAGATAGTTTTCGATTCGACTCGACATGCCGGCCTGACCGCCCGGCGCCTCGCGCTCGACCATTACCGTCCGCAAACCCTCACTAGCTCCGTAAACTGCCGCCGCCAGGCCTGCAGGACCACCACCGACGATAGCCAGATCATAAAAAGTCTGGGCTGCACGAGTTTTAAGTCCCACATGTTCAGCCAGCTCGGAGATTGTTGGCTGACGCAACCGCAAACCAGTAGGCAAAATCACGAGTGGCAAGTTTCTCTTTTCTTCTTCGACCAGCAATGCGACGAGTTCGCGAACCTCCGCATCTGTCCCTGATGTTTCGACATCGAGCCATTGGTAAGGAACATGATTCCGCGCGAGAAAATCTTTGATATTGTGCGAAGCAGGAGACCAGCGATTACCCAATACACGAATGCCTTCGAATTGCGGTGGGAACGACGACTGCCAATCTTCCAGCAACTCATCGAGCACTGGATAGAGATTTTCTTCAGGTGGGTGCCAGGGCTTTATCAGATAGTGATTCACGCCTGCTTCGTTTATCGCAGCGATGGCCGCGTCCGTATCCGCATAAGCGGTCAGCAGAACGCGCTTCGCATCAGGGTAGAGTTGGATGGCTTGAGCCAAAAACTCGACTCCCGACATTCCCGGCATTCGTTGATCGATAAGAAAGAGCGCAACGACGCTGTTCCTGACTTTCAATTCGCGCAAAATCTCGAGTGCGGCAACTCCTGATTCGGCTCGCAGGACACGAAAGTCGTTTGCATACTTGCGACGCAAATCGCGCTCGATTGCTCGCAACACTTCAGGATCATCATCGACGGTAAGCAATACTGGCCTGGCCATAACTCTTATTAGCGCTCCATCTCTCTCCGATTAAGTGATGAGAAGATATCACTCCGCATTACCTAACACCCAATTCAGTACGTGACAGGCTGAATCTCTCTAGAAAGATAATAAATGTTTAGAAAATCGTGACCTGATTAAACAATGGTCGAATCATGGGCGGTTTAGTCTGTTAATGTTTTATCGGAATCTTTAATCAATGGGAAACTGAGCATGGGTTATGAATTGAAAGGAAGCAAAAGCTTTTCACATGAGATTAAAAGAATAGTGACCGAGCAAATTGACAAAGCGCTTGATTGTTTGAAGCGAACCGGTAGGAATAAGGACATAGGGATCCATGACGCGCGTGTGTGCGTTAAAAAGATTCGCGCACTACTTCGGCTGGTCGAAGTTTCATTAGGGCCGGACTCTTATGCTTCTGAGGACAAGGCATATCGCGACACCGCCCGTATCCTGTCCAAGATCCGCGACAGCGCAGCTATGCTTGAGATCACTGACACGTTAGTTGATCATTTTTCCGAGCAACTTTCGAAAGATGCGTTTGCTAACGTGCGAAAGACACTAGCCAGTTCAAAGAACGCAAAACGGTCGGGCCAAGTAAGCGCGATGTCGGAAGCTGCGAAACAATTGCGCGAGGCGCGTAGACGGATACAGAGTTGGCCCAAAGTAAAACACACAACGGCACTTTCAAAAGGTTTGAAGCGTGTCTTCAAACAAGGTCGCGACCATTTCTCGTTGGCCTATGAAGATCCGAGTCTTGACACTTTTCATGAATGGCGCAAACAGGTAAAGCACTTGCTGTATCAATCCAAGGTGTTAACTCCGCTTTGGCATAACACTATGAAGACGCTTAGCGGTGAGTTGAAGACCTTGGGTAAGTATCTTAGCGAGGATCACGACCTCGGCCTCTTGCGCGATGTGGTCATCGAGCAGCTGGAAGACACCGATGACCGAACCGAGATTGAAGCGTTCGTTGCGCTGATCGATCAACGGCGCAACGAATTACAAGAAGAAGCCAGAGTGCTCGGTCTTCGTATCTATGCCGACAAACCCCGCGCATTTGCATCGCGTACTGGGGCTTACTGGCGAGCGTGGCGAGCCGAAAGAAAAAGCGATCCCATCGTCGTCGGCTGAACGACTCGGCTGAGCCCTGAGACAAGGAAAAGCAAAAGGCGAAACAGAGTAAAGAGGTAGAACGAAAGTGGTTGGCAAAATCTCGGAACGATCTGAATTGAGCAGTGCTTGTAAGTTCTTGATGAAGAATGAATTCTGGTAGCGGGGGGCGGGATCGAACCGCCGACCCTGGGGTTATGAAGACCAGAGAAGTGCCCGTACCAACGCTACTAAACGCATAAAGCCAATAAACAATAGGTCGCGGTCGGAAAAGATGCGTTTATATGCTTTATGCGACGTAAGTGACGATATGAATCTCGGCAAAATCTCGGCAAAACTTAGGAGACCGACACACCTCTTACACGACCGCTCTTTTTGACAACGCTCGAAGTCTCAGATCAGGATCAAGAAATGTTTCATGCACCAGAATGATGGCAGCAGTCGGCCCCTGTGATCTTCATATGTTGGGCGTGACGCTCCAGCTTTATCCCGTGCTGATGAACTTACCTAAATTGCGGTCACAACTACGACTGCCGGATGATTCGTTGGTGTGATTTAACGAAAATCGTGAGCCATTACAATATCGCTGCCACTCTGATCCATTTGAACAACGAGTAGCCATTGTCCATCTGGAGTCACGGCCAATCCAGGATCGGTTTTGGATAAAGGCGCGTCGAGTTTTGCGACTTGTGTGATCTTGCCGGTTGTGAAGCCGAAGAATTCGATTGACGGATGCGAGGCTATTTCCGCAGTTGCAAAGTAAATGCCTTGCTCGGTTACGGCCCAATAGCGCCACATGCCTGCGCGGTGCTGTTCGAGAATTGGGCTTTCATCGCCGCCGCCGCCTGGTACCCGCCATATGCCTGGGACAGCTCGTCCCTTTGAATAATAAAAATACTTTCCATTCGTAGATTCGAAACCTTCGAAGCCGCCATGCCTTGTTACTTGAACCGCCTCGCCCCCTTCGGCAGGTACTTTCCAAATCTGCATCGTGCCGCTGCGCGTGCACCCGAAATATACCCAGCGACCGTCTTGGGACCAACTCGGAGTGATGTCTTCATCGGCATCAAACGTCAGTCGCCGAGGCTTGCCTCCGTCGGCGTTTATTACATAAATGTCTGCATTCCCTTGGATCCACGAGTCAAATGCAATCTGCCGGCCGTCTGGCGACCAACGCGGAGTGCCTGTGAGCGGTCCACCAATGTTCGTTAAAGGACGAGGATTGGATCCATCACTGTCGCACTCCCAGATCTCAAACGTTCCGGAGCGTCGAGAAGCAAATACAATTCTCTTCCCATCTGAGGAATACTGCGGACCGCTGTCCTCCTGCGTGGAAGAGATGAGTTTAAGGCGAGGGTTTTCCTGTACCTTTGAACCGTGCAATCCGATCCGCCAAATGTTGCCATCCATCATTGACTGCGTATACGCGAGTTGATTTCCCAACCGTGAGATGGTTGGGCTGTAAACATCGCGATCGGCCGTTGTCAGTCGCTCAGGCTGGCTTCCATGCGCGGAAATCTTCCATAAGTTGTAGGTGCTGCCCGCACGTCTCGATGCAAAGACGATCTCCTTTCCATCCGATGTCCAACTCAGACCGCGAATGGAAGTGTTGTCAAAGGTCAGCCGTGTTGGCTCGCCTCCGGTAAGGGACAGCAGGTAAATATCAGCAGCAGCGATGCTGTCAGACCGAACAAAGGCGAGCGTCTTTTGGTCAGGTGAGAAAGCCGGAAAGAAATCACCGACGGATCCCGCTGACGGTGAAGTGAGTCTGGTCTTCTCACCTGTTTCAATCGAGATCGAGAAGATGCTGAAGGGCTGCTGCTGTGAATTCTTGTCGGGAGCCGCAAGCAACTTGCCGTCTGGCGAATAGCTGAGAGTGTTCCCGATTACGACTGGTCGATATGGAAAAACATCCGCAAGTTTACGTTCTGCGCCGCCCAATGAAGGAACAAGGAAAACGCCGCCATCCTCAGCTGACTGGCGCAGAAATGCAATATAGCGAGCGTCCGGTGACCACGTCGGATCGGTGTCAGGTGCGGGGTTGGATGTAAGACGTAGCGGATTTTCGGCGCCGATCATTTTGACGTAAATATCACTGTTATCTTCTTTGTCGCCATTCCACACGAAAGCGATCTGTTTGCCATCAGGCGAGAAGGCAGCCTGATCTTCGTTCCCCGAGAAGCTTGTCACGGGGCTGATTTTCAGAAGCGAGACCGCAGGCGACGGATTCGGACGTAGCAATAGTGACCATACGCTAAGGGCAACTAGAGCACCCGATGCAAGAAGCGCTATAGGTAGGCCAAAACGAGTCTTGAATGATCGTCTCTCCAGCGATTCCGGCGCATCGGCTTTCGCGCTAATGGACTCGACACGTTCCAAGTTTGGCACTTCGTTCAATTGTGCCTCAGCTTTTGCCACTCCTTTCCCAGCATCTTCCCACCTCTCCACAGACGAAGAGAGGTCAGGCGGTCTAACGATTGGTGAACTCTCTTCCGACCACACCTCTCGCACGCCCGCCACAAAACGGTACCCTCGCTTCGGAATCGTTTCAATGTAATGTTCCGATTGTTCTGCCCCCAGGATCTTTCGCAAGGAAGAAACATTCTTCGCAAGATTGACTTCCTCCACGAAAGTATCGGGCCAAACCTTTTTCATTAACTCAGTTTTGTCGATTACGTGGCCACCGTGCTCTACGAGCACTAACAAGGTTTCGAAGGCCTTAGGAGTCAGCGGAATATGTTGCTGGTCGCGAAGAAGGAGGCGCTCGGTCGCGTCGAGACGGAAGGGGCCAAATTCGTAGAGATGTCTGACCTGTTCGCTCATGAATCGTTGTGCGTTATCACAACCTTTTGGTTGGGCACCCCCAAAACTTTCCCAAAAATTTCCCAAAACTTCGGAAAGACTTTTTACCTTATTGGGAACATAAAGGTAACGAACTGGTCAAGAACGGGGGTGCGTGTATCAGAAGCCAAGACCGCACGACCCAATCAGGGTCGGCACAGCGGTAGTGCGCGAACTCTCCACTGCTGCGCACGGTAGACCTTGTGTTCATATTTTGCTCTTACCGCGGAAGAAAAACCGTTGAGGTGGGCATCATTCTAGCTCAGAAGCTATCCCGGCACCAGCATCACAACTAAGGAGACATCCATGAGCAGAACAAGTCAGATTTCTATTTCCAGAATTCTCTGCGCTTTATTTGTGACCTTGTTGTTTGCGGTGTTCCTTGACGCTCAGGAATTTCGAGGGTTAATAACCGGACAAGTGGTTGACCCCTCGGGCGCAGTTGTTCCGAATGCCACAATCACTGCCCTCCGCGAAGGAACTCATCAGCCTTACACAGCACAAACAAATAGCAGTGGAGCTTACTCCATTCCTTACGTCTTGCCCGGCTCGTATGAGATTACAGTGGAAGCTGTTGGATTTAAGAAGGCGATTCGTCAAGCAGTGAATCTGGACGTGGCTCAAAAACTCAATTTGAACATCGTGCTCGAGGTCGGGTCGATTTCCGAAACCGTAACAGTGCAGGAGGCGCAGTCATTACTTAGTACCGGAGACGCTTCAGGCGGTACAGTCATCGACGCACAAAAAACTCAAAACTTACCTTTGAATGGCCGGCAAATTTATAGCCTCATGTTGTATGCCCCGGGCGTGAGATATACCGGGGGCAATACAACTCGCGGTTGGGACCAGACAAACGCCTATGTGATCAATGGTGTCCAGAATAACTATAACCAATTCACGCTTAACGGTGCGCCCATCTCACAACAAATAAGCACGGGACGTGGTACATGGTTCATCGCCCCCAATGTCGATTCGGTCCAGGAAGTAAAGATTCAAACCAACACGTACGATGCAAGTTATGGGAGGACTGGTGGCGGAACCGTAAACGTCGTGACCAAAGCCGGCACGAAAAACTACCACGGAACGGCTTTCGATTTTTGGCGTGGCTCTTCTCTGGAAGCAAATACGTTCCAAAACAATCAGCGCGGCGTTGCGAAGCCATTCCACAACCAACATGACTTCGGCGGAACGGTAGGTGGTCCAATCCCGGGCCTGGGTAAAGACAAGACTTTTTTCTTCTTTAGCTTTGAAGGCTGGCGGGAGTCTGCTCCGCAAAGCATCCTTACCAGCGCCCCTCGCGCAGACGTGCGACCACAAGCCGACGGTAGCGTTGATTTCCGACCCTATTTCACTAACCTGTTGGGCTCGCAATATAACCCTAATGGCCCGACCTCGCGAGGAGGAATCTTTAATCCCTTTAGTTGTGCGACCACGAACGCAGATGGGACATGCAAAACGCGAAACCGTTTCTCCTTCAACGGACAGCTCGACGTAATTCCACCAAATATGGTCAGCGCAATAGGAAGGAAGATCCTGTCCTTATATCCGTTGCCCAATAACCCTGCTGCAGGAGAATTCAACAACTACATTGCTAATGCACCGGGCTCGCTAAGGTTCAACCAACCGATAATTCGCATCGATCACGCCTTCAGCGACAAGACTCGCTTTTATGGCATGTTTAGTTACTGGTCGGGTATTCAATTCCAGAACAACACAGGTTATATAGAGCCCGCGTCGCTTGGCATTGTCAGAGGGAACATTAATAGCTATCGCTCATTTATTCACCAGATCCTGGATCTCACGCACACCTTCAGTCCGACTCTGTTTGGCGATCTGCGCTTTTCCTTTGGGCGCTCGGTTGATCGGGCGCCGAATGGCGCCGTAGCTGCCGGAACAGTAAAGCTAACGCCAGCGGACCTGGGCTTCACTAATTATCCGTTGCCACCAACCACCACGGAGATCGAAGCTCCAACAATTCAGGTTGGCGGAGGTTATCCCGACATTATTGGCAACAACAAGTATGGAGATTTTGGCCATCCTCCGATGAACGAGGCGTATGAGTTGTCGCCGACACTCACTCACACAATAGGCCAGCACACACTTCGTTATGGCGCACAGATTATGCAGCTTCATGCAATTCCGTGCTGCGGAGCCGCGGATGCTAGCGGTATCGGTGTAGGGCCAGGCGGGCGGTTTACCTTTACGGGAACTTTCACACAGCAGAACCCGAACACCGGGAACAACGATGGAGCCGGAGTTGCTAGCTTGCTATTAGGGATTCCGAGCGCCGGATTCATACCGTTCAGCTATGATGTTTATGAAAGCTATCGTTACTTCGGATTCTACCTTCAGGATGATTTTAGAATCCGGCGGAACCTCACACTCAACCTCGGCCTGCGTTGGGACATTGAGACTTCACCGAGGGAGCGCTTTCACAAGTTGAATGCGGGGTTTGACTACACAGCCAAGAGTCCACTCCAGTCAGCGGTAACTTTTCCAACGAACAATGTGCCTATAAACAACGCCACTGGTCTACCGGTGACCGGTGGACAGGTAATCACCAGCAACCTGGTTGGTGGTTTCAATTTCTCCAGCGACGAACTGGCACCTTACGACACTCAAAGAAACCACTGGCAACCGAAATTCGGTATCTCATGGGCCATAAATAATAAGACAGTGCTCCGCGGTGGCTGGGGACTCGGATATGCATTCGCGATCGAGCTTGGTGGCAATACAACCTGGACACAAAACACGAATTACAACCAGGTTGGCACAACGCCGAGTACTCAATTCAACACGGGCAATCCGTATCCGACCGGATTGGTGGTTCCACCTGGGAGTAGTTTCGGGCTCTTATCTGGCGTCGGTAACGGACAGTCGTTTGATCAGCGCAACCGCCAGATTCCATTTGTGCAGCAGTTCTCATTTGGCATTCAGCGAGAGCTTCCCGGCTCGGTTGTTTTGGATGTTTCCTACGTTGGGACGCGCACTAGCAGACTACGCGTGGGAACACAATTCAATGCTCTACCAACCGAGATCTTTAACAAGTGTACTCAAGACCCAACCTTCTGCACGACACAAGTGCGTAATCCCTTCTTCTGGCAAAATCTAAATCCCACAGGGTTGCCTCCCGGCTTCCTGGACAGTTACAAAAACACTTCGTTGGGTGCGGCCTCAACGGTGCAGGTTAGTGCTCTGATGATTCCGTTCCCTCTCTTTAATAACAGTCTGTTCTCGAACACTGAACCAATTGGCAGGTCGAACTACAACTCTCTCGCAGTGAGGTTGGAAAAGCGAATCTCAGGCGGGGGCGCATTGATCAAAGGTCTGAGTGTGCTCACCTCTTTTACATGGTCCAGGACAATGGCAGCTAATGGCTACCTTAACAACGGCGGTGCAGGACTTCGCGACGCACAACTGTTCTATGCAGTCACAGGCTCTGATCGTCCGTTTGATCTAGCCTTTGCAGGTACTTGGGGACTACCCATCGGTAAGGGTGGCGCAGTAGCGAGCAATGCCAGCGGTCTGCGAGGACAATTGCTAAACAATTGGGATCTGGGGTGGATTCTCACGGCGGATTCGGGGACACCTATCGGGCTGCCCAACGGTGTCACCTTTAATTGCCCTGGCCACCCGAGCTACTTGCCGGACGACGGCAAACAGTCGTACACGCAATGGCTCTACAACGAAAACAACCCAGGCTGTTTCAAGACCTTCCCTCAATTCACTCCCGTGACTGTCATACCAAGGTTCAGCTACATACGTGGTCCGGCAAATAGACCGCAGCTCGCTTTATCGCTAGCCAAGAAATTTGGACTCTGGGGTGAAGGAAAATTTCTACAAATTAGAGCCGAAGTCTTTAATGTGACCAATACTCGCATATTTGGTGGGCCGAGCACTGCAAATCCAACGGTAGCTCCGCAGCCCGTTGCAAACATAAAACCAGGCGAGCCAGGCTCGTGCTCGGGCTACGGATGCATTGGTTCGACTCAAGCGAACGTTCCGAGGCAGGCGCAGCTTTCGTTAAAGTTCCTGTTCTGAGGTTTGCACAAAAGTCCAAATCTCACCAACGGTAGTTGTGGATTGTTCATATGCGACTGTGTAAAGAGCTGGGGGCTACTTGGTCGAACCAAAGAATCAATCACTAAGTCACAAAGTCACTAAGAAGACATTGGTCAATGGATATTCTTGTCAGGTTTAGTGCCTTAATGTCTTTGGGGTTCAATCTTCCTCGACGCTTGATGTCGGAAGGGACTTACCCAGTCTCTGCCGTGCGTGGGATTTCGGCCTCTTTGTGTAGCGCCCTCCTCTAATGTTCTTTGTAGGAATACCTGTCTTTGGGAAAGACCTCCATGAAGCGAACTTTAGACCGTTCTCTCTTGTTTCTATTTGTATGTCTTCTGACCATCAGTGCAGTCTTGAGCCAGACACCAAAGTCAAAGGTCAGAACCACGCACGCTAAGCGCGAAAATGCTGGGGTACCAGCCAAGCGCAAGGCACACACGCCAGCGGCAAAATTACCCGCGCCGAATTTGGCGAAAGAACCAACTCTTTATGTTGTCGGCTACGCGCATCTCGACACCGAGTGGCGTTGGGAGTATCCGCAAGTTATCCAGGAATACCTCACCAAAACAATGCGCAATAACTTTGCCTTGTTCGAAAAGTACCCGCATTACATTTTCAATTTTACCGGCGCGAACCGCTATCGCTTGATGAAGGATTATTACCCCGCTGATTTCGAAAGGTTGAAGCAGTATGTGGCGGCGGGACGCTGGTTTCCCGCCGGGTCGTCGATGGAAGAAGGCGATGTTAACTCTCCAAACGCGGAGTCGATCATTCGCCAGATTCTTTACGGCAACAATTGGTTCCGAAGAGAATTTGGAATCGCGAGCAATGAATACATGCTGCCTGACTGTTTCGGGTTTCCGGCGTCACTACCAAGTATCCTGGCTCACTCCGGCATAAAAGGTTTTTCGACTCAGAAGTTATCGTCAGCATGGCAGCCTGCGCCTCACGTTGGAGGACCAGACTCACCGGAAAAGACTCCAGTGGGCATTCCCTTCAACGTCGGCATTTGGGAAGGCCCGGATGGGAAAACAGTCATCGCGGCATTGAATCCACTCAGCTATGGCAGCCAAGTAACCTACGACATAAGCAAGACTCCGCCCCCGCCACTCCAACCAGATCCAAATCTAACGCCCCAGCAGAATCAAGTGCGAACGAGAGCCCTGGAAGATTGGCAGAAGCGAATTCAAGTTAATGGTGATCTAACTGGAATCTTCGCCGACTATCATTATGTTGGCACTGGGGATGTCGGTGGTTCGCCGAACGAGACTTCAGTCAAACTGATGGAGGCGATCACCACGAAAAGTAAAGCGGTACTGCCGGCTCCGTTCCTATTCGGCCAGCCGCAATTGAATACGCAGACCGGCGGGCCCATTCAAGTCGGAGATGGACCGGTACGTGTTGTCTGGTCCAAAGCCGATGAGATCTTCCAGGACATCTTG
>DASYPT010000125.1:0-12517 GCA_036006355.1 Pyrinomonadaceae bacterium
ACTTACTATCTAGCGATGACGAGCTTCGAACGTGTCTCGAAGGAATCTCGCACTACGTTTCCAGCGCAGCCCAAGTGAATTTCGACTGTTTAAGTGCGAGTTGAGTTACTCTGGCACGATGGCACAATCAATTACATTGACCCTCGGCATGTACTGGGAGAAAAGGTTGAGTGCTGCGCAGCGGCGATTCACAAGAGCTTGTGAGACTCTCGCTCGCGTCCGCAAACTCTCGCGCAATACACCAGCATTACAGTTCAACATAGCAACTAGTGGCGGGCAGCAGGTGAACCTCACGAAGTAAGCACCTCGGACGTTGACTTGTTGTTACCTTCAAGAAATACTGCCACCTTTCTTGAAAGACCGCTCGGAGTACCAGGGCTTTCGGTTTTTATGACGAGGGGTCCACTTTCAACACCAAGAGCTATCGGAGGCGAAGGCAAAATGGGATTTTTTGGACGCGGTGGCGGAAGGAAAAAGTCGATTTTTCGGTCTGTTTTAGTAAACGAAATAATTGGGAGATAGACCCGATCTTTACGAGCATGAGACGATACGCAATTGCTAACACCGGTCCACCAGCACTGTCAATAGCACCTCATCACACGCAACGTGGCCACAGGAGGGATGACTGTTTCCCGCAAGCTGATAATTTAGATTTGCGGATGCGTCGGTTCAATTATCAAGAGGATTTTGCTTTACTGATTGCGCCCAGGTATACCGGGCGGGTCTCACCTAATAGAAACCTCTGAGGTGCTAGGCATGGCGTATCGCAAGAGAGTATTCCTCAATCCGATCTCACTAAAGTGCCCCGTCATTCATTCAGGCGGTTGCTGATTCCAGCGATGAAGGAACCTACCTGTTAGGAAGCTACATTTTGATTATAGCCGACTGTGACAGGCGAATCATGCTGGAATTTGGTCTAAAGCGGACCAGATCAACTACGTCTATGTCTCGAAGTATGAGTTAGACAAGAACGAGCCGCCAGCCTTTGTCCTGCTTGCATATGCTCGCCTCATGCGCATTCCCGTCGAGACTCTGATTGATGATCGTCAAGATCTACCATCACAAATCAGACCTCATCGGATTTGATAAATCTTTGAGAACAAATTGAGCAGTCGTTAAAGACTTTTCTTGCTCCCGCGATCTAGGCCCGATGCTCCCAAAGTCGGGCCTTTGGTTTTTTGAGTGGTAAAAAGTGAAAGACGGTAAACCAAAAGGCTAGCTGATATTTTTAGGTTATTAGTAAGGCAGCGGTGCTAAATGGATTGCGATTAGCAGTCCTGAAATAATCCCCCAGGATGCCCGCAACCAGATTGCCTATGGATAGCCATTTCAACGGAAACGTCAAACCGCCATACATTGATTTACTCAATCTCGCAATGGGTTCGCGATAACAAATCAGGAGCACTCCGATCAATGAAATACCTATACCGAGAAGAGTTTGTGTCATAGCCGGACATTCTATCCGAACAAAGTCCATGCCAGATACCGAATTCCAGATCTCAGATTAGGACACTACCCACCAGTTTTAGGAGTTGAGATATGAAAGGGATTTGCCAAGCGAAAATTCTAGAGCTACGTTCGCTGATTCGGCCTCACCGTCTAATGAGCGAATGTTCTTTTGTTTATTCAGCAGCGGATCGAGAGATGGGCCACCACCCCGGAGGTCGTTATACTCCGGCCCCAAACTCTCCGTACTGGTTTTCATTAAAGATTCACCAGGAAATAAAGGATGTTAGGGCTTTGCGAGAAGTAAAATGCATCCACGGCCCTTGCCCTTGAAAGGAGATCACTGCTATGCGCATCAGAATTACTCAACTAATGGGGGTTGTGCTTGTGCTGACTATCATCGTCTGTATCTCGTCGGCGCGTGAGCAATCCGGCAAGGCTGGGATCAAACAATGCCCTAATCTTGATCGACAGAAATTCCTTGAGAAACTCGATAGCATTCTCAAGAACTCCCTACCGGGTTACGCGCAATATCCTTCGAGCGGTTTTTTCGTTTTCGACTTGAATGATCCGGCAAATAAGTACATACCAGCAAAGTACGTTCAAGCCGACGATTCTATATGTTTCATCGATAATCATGTCTACCACTTCGCGCCAATCGAATTTATCTTTTCCGAGAGTCATATTGCAGTTCTAGAGGACGGACATCTGCAAGTATTCAAGTCTATCAACTGCAAGGACAGCACCGAGCATTTGCCTGATGTACTGACTTATGTGAAAAAACGACTCAAGAAAGATCCCGACATTGAAAAGCTGTTGACTCGGGTGAGCGACTACAGAAAGTATGGGTATTATATGAATATTGACTCACCCAGAGTGCCTTGCGAAGTGAGTGAAAAGCAACCGACACCCTGAATTGTTTCGCCGGTGTCAACGCGTCGGTCACTTCGGTGGTGGCCGATCACTCCCCCACAGCCTGTATCGGGACAGTCTGTAATGTCGTTTAATTGGGCAGGACAGGGTATGGCGTTATTTAAGGAAAGACGGCCTTTCTAATGTTTTGTTTTTAGTCCTGTAATCCTTGATGCAGGCTGAAGCTCATTAGGTGAAAACGCACTCGAACTCTTTCTCTCCCCTTATTACTCACATGCATCGTGTCGGTGGCTTTGTTCATCGGCGAGAACGACGCCTTCTGATATTTCCCTGCTATACGTTCGCCGCACTAGGACTATCGGGACTCCAATCGTTTTTCAAGGTCGAGTCGTTGGTGTTCAGGATGGCGATACGATCACAGTGCTGGATTCCTCAAATCAGAATCATAGAATCCGCCTTCAAGGAATTGATGCACCGGAAAAGGGCCAAGCTTTCGGCACCAGGAGTGGGCAGGATCTATCGCAGGCAATATTTGATAGAGTGGTGACTATTGAATGGTCTAAACACGATCGATATCGGCGCATTGTAGGAAAGGTGATGCTAGATGGTCGCGATATTTGCCTCGAGCAGGTTAGAGTGGGCATGGCATGGCATTACAAGTATTACCAGGACGAACAGACGCTCGTAAGCGTATGAGATGGCGCCTCTTCTTCGTACTGTGGACCGCTGCAGTCGTGGGAATGTTTCTGCTACTCCCCTACGCGCTCGAAATGATTCCGGCCAACGTCTCCTCCAAGTTGCCTCCTTTGTATGTTCTGATTCCTTTGCAGGTAGGGCAAGGCGCAATCTTCCTCGGTCTGCTGACGCTTGCTGGGCTGTTCTTTTCAAATCGCACCGGTCTGGCCGCGCCGATTCTTGAGGCATGGTTGGATGGGGAAAACTTTTGGAGACGGTTAAAGCCAATTTTACCTCTCAGCGTTCTGGTCGGTACTGCCGGCACCTTAGTGATCCTCGCCCTGGAGTTTCTGGTTTTTCAACCGGCCATCCGGCACCACAGTCCCGCTGCGGCGGCCGCTCTCAGTTTATGGAATCAACCGGCGGCCTGGAAGGGATTGCTCGCTTCCTTTTTTGGAGGCATCGACGAAGAAATCGAGTTGCGCCTGTTTGCTCTCAGTCTCTTGGTCTGGCTGGGACGCTTCATTTTCAGGAAACCTGACGGGCGTCCGACAGCAACTGCTTTTTGGATCGCCAACATTCTTGCCGCACTGCTATTCGGATTGGGCCATTTGCCCGCTTATTCTCTGCTTGCGCCGCTGACTCCAGTGATCGTTGCTCGCGCTGTCGTGCTCAACGGCCTTTTGGGTCTCGCCTTTGGATATCTCTACTGGACGCGTGGATTGGAATCCGCAATGCTTTCACACTTCTCGGCCGATCTCTTGCTCCACGTCATCCTAGCCCTATAGTTCTGGCTGAATGTTGTCAGTGGCTTTTGGTGAAGATCGTTCTTCCACTTTCGTCGCAACCTTTTCAAAGCACCAGCGCAAGTAATCTCAATGTCCGCTACATGTGTTCAGCGGGATTTTTTGCGAAACGCCAAAGGCGAAAAACTCCACGGCCTCTTTAACAGCGTGAGCATTCTCAGGCGAGTCAGCATTTCCTGCGGCACCTAAGGCTTTACGAAGGTTCACACTAAAAAAACCCAACAACGATTTTTGATCTCCAACTGACAGATCACTATCGATCGCAGAGCCAGTTGCGGTAATTACTTTTAAGCCGGTATAGATTTGGTTGTTGAAGTTGACACTTGAAAAGACGTTTACGGTGACCTCGTGGCCTCCTGTCACGTTTTTGATGTGAGTTACTTTAACTGGAAGTTGATAAAAATTAGATTGTTTGAAAGGTAAACCAACGTATCAGATTATCATCGTCCTTGTAAGCCAGCGGCCAATGAAACTGTGAAAGGGATTTCAGGAGTGGCCCAAACTTGCCAAAGCCAAATCCGCGATAATTCGGCATCGCGTCGACGAGATCGACCCTTGAGAAATTTACACCTTGGCCACTAAACGCCCACGCCGGATGAATCTCAAAGCATTTTCACAACTCTTGACACGAGCTCGCTACCAGCACTGAAAGGCTTGCTTTGAGAGAGGCAGACTAGCCGACAAGATCCAAACCGCCCATCTACCACCATGGTGTAGACTTGCTCGCAGTTGTAGTCAACCAGGGCGACAACGGCGGTGATAGTTAATACAGTCAGGAGAAAGCGATGTGCGATGTGCTTGGAAGAACCGATCAGAGAAGTCCCGAATGAATCAAGGTCTGACAAGCCTCGTTTGCAACTAGTGCGTTTGGACTCTTCACGCGATCGAATACCTCCTATGCAGAGTTAAAGTCCGGAATAGGTCAGGTCCTTTGTATTTTCAGGGCGTGCTTTTGTGTACGACTGGTGGGAAAGGAACTAACAATCAATGCTATGTTTCAAAGTCGAAATAAATAACGATAGTGTTTGCTTGGCCGGAGTTGGGCACTCCGGTGTTCTTACGGCAGTGCTTTCATGGGTAGCAGATCACCAACCGGCACTCGCGCCGGAAGAGCGACCACCAGTTGTCCTTAATGTAGGCGGTCTAAGCGGTGGTGGTAAAGGTACCGCACAATTTGTCGATTGGATCAACCGGGATCTGAACATTGGAGATGAGATAAGAATCGCTATCATCGATGCGATCGAATGCGATAAGCCGACAACGACAAGTCTTCGGCGTGATCTCACCGACAGAACAACCTGTTCCTTTTGCGCTGAAAAAGGATCCGAAGTCGAAGAAATGGTGACCGGACCGGGCGTTTACATCTGCAATGAATGTATTGCGCGTTTTGCAGAGAGTATGTCGGATAGGGGGAAAGCTAATAGTTAACTCCCGTCCTAAGTTCACCGTTGTGTACAAGTCATGATGTTCGATGCCGCATTGTTGGCTAAGAACCGGGGCCCACCGTTGGACACTTGGAGCAACTAACATGAGTAATAGATTCATTCAGAAACGATTCAATAGCAGTTCGGAGGGAGATTGGATCTAAACGATGTCGGTGAGGTAAATAAAGTCTACAGGATATGCGAACCTGGTCCAGAATTTCGGCCGCAGAAAAAATGCGCGACGTGTTGGAGCAAGCAAAGCAAAAAAGAAAAACCGGTAGACAAGATGTCAAAGAACGAACGGACGCGATCGGTATCGCCGCGTGAAACGAACGAACCTAAGCTAAATCAGCGAGGATGCGCTAAATCAATTTCCACAACTCTTGACACGAGCTCATAGGTATGAGTCGAGGGTGGATTTTGAGTTTTGCCTAATTACCTACGGTCGGTGCATCCCAAAGACATTAGTTACTCGATTAAACCCTGGCGATCGGATTTAGGCAAAGCCTATCTGACCTATAGGACCTATACATCACCTCCTTGAACTACACTTTTACTTCCCGTCCGGTTCGGGCAGCTTCGTAGATTGCGGTGATGATTGACATGTGAGTGCGACCCATTTCACCGGCAACTGGGGTCTTTCGTCCAGTTACGACACACTCCGCGAAGTCGTCCATCTGTGCAGCCTGCTGGTTAATCCATGCGAAGTTCAATGGTCCCTTACTGGTTTGTCCCACGCCGCCACTGTAGGAATACGCACCTCTGTTCATCTCAAACCAACCTTTGCTTCCTTCGGCCCTGAAGTTATTGCCCTGCCCATTGAAACTCGTCGTGCCTTCGCAGGTTGCGCCATTTGCAAACTTCAAGGTGAACTTGATCGTCTCTTCCGTCTCGTTGAAAAAATCAGGCCGCTGTTTCGGTTCCTCTTGAGCAGTAACAGAAACAGGGTTCGCATTGGCGGCCTGAGATGCAGCCTGAACAACGTATATCCCCAGGTCCATCATTGCTCCGCCGCCGGCCAACTGTTTCTCAATTCGCCATTGATGCTGATTCATCACAAAACTGAAGTTACCCGACATCTTCATGAATGGACCAAACTCCTGAGCTTGTGCGATGCGCATCAACTCTTTGCGAAAGAGGTCGTAATGCATGCGGTATCCGATACCGAGTTGTACCTTTGCTTTCTTGCATGCTGCGATCATTCGATCGCAATCGGTTACGGACGTAGCCATGGGTTTCTCGGAGATGACATGCTTGCCAGCTTTGGCAGCTCGAATCGTGAATTCTGGATGCAACGCGGGAGGTGTAACGATGTAAACGATGTCGACATCTTTGTTATCCGCGATCCGATCAAAGGTTTCGTAACTGTAGACGTGTTCTTTTTTCAGGTTGTACTGCGTAGCCCATTTCTCACCTTTTTCCGGGTGGCCCGTCACGACAGCGGTAATCTGACACAGTCTGGTTTCAGCCAGGGCTGGCGCTAATTGATTGCTTGCATAGTTTCCCAAGCCGAGCATCGCGATACCTAGTTTTCGTCCCTTGTTCTGGGCCAGCAGTTCGCCGATGTAGCCCGGTGTCAGTGCCAGACCTGCAGTAGTGATTGAGAAACCGCGAAGAAAATCTCGTCTGGAAAGAAGTAGATTTGGTTTAGTCATGATTGTTGAACGTCGACAGGTTGACCGGTTCGCGCAGATTGGTAGACAGCTTGCACTAAATTAACACTGCGACGACCTTGGTTACCATCACAGCGCGGCTGGCCGCCGGTCTTTATGACGTTGATGAAGTCTTCCAGAATTCGTGTGTGACCCGTTACATCGCTGACGATGGGTGAACTTGAGCTGCGATTGGTATCCTGCGGTTGCGTTTCGAGCTCAAGAACTGAAGGGGTCTTCAAATCCGCACTGACAATTCGATCATATTCGAAAATGATTGTTCCTTCGGATCCTTTGATCTCAACTCGGCGATCGTAGCCCGGAAAGACAGAAGTGGCAGCTTCAAGAGTGCCAATTGCACCATTGGCAAACTCGATTGTTGCCACCAGCGTATCTTCGGACTCGATGTTATGAAGTGCCGTCAATGCCTTTGCATATACTCGTTTCACATCGCCGAACAGCCATAGGAGCAGATCGACAGTATGCACTCCCTGGTTCATCAAAGCGCCGCCGCCGTCAAGCGCGAGTTGGCCGCGCCAATGCGAGTTGCTGTAGTACTCGGGAGGGCGGTACCACTTCACTCTCGCGGAAATGAGAATGAGTTTGCCTAAACCGCCACGTTCGATCAGATGCTTGAGTCGGACACTATCATTCGCGAAACGATCCTGAAAACAAACGGCGAGTTTCACGAAGAGATGATTAGGAGTAAGCGCGAATATGAGACCTGTACCGAGGACTCCGAGCGCAGGCAGGTATTAGCCCAGGTTGCGCAATCTTTCCTCGGGACAATTGAGTTTTATAAGAGCGAGCTTGGCGGAGCGAGGTCGCATGATGATGCTGTTAAGGAGGCACTCAAAAATCACGAGTGGCGTCGTGGGTATGTCGAAGCGGAAGAGCAACTTTTACTCCCTATTTGAAGCGTGTCTTCGGTATCACCGGACCTCCAAGAGAACTGCCTTTAAAAACCCCCCAGGCGATTGAGCAGGCCCTAACACTTTTATTGCTCGCAGTACACCAGGGCAACCTAATCAGCATGCCTAACACGTATCTAATTTATTCAGACGCAGTAACGAGAGCCGCTTCCGACAAAGGACGCAGGGCTGACCGGGAAGAAATACTCTTCCAATTGATCCAAGTAAGTGAAGCGGGTCAGAACTAATCGCGTCTTAACGGCCACTAGGTTGACCATTCCAGCGTTTCACACACAGCACAAAATCTCGTCTCGCGTCTGATAATTGTCAGTATGTAAAATCGCTCTTTAGTGTTTGCAATAGTTACGAGTGATTATTCTTGGCGGCTTGTGCCATTTGTGAAAAAGCACAATATCTAGTGGTACCGATCTCTTCTTTCGATTGCGAAGCTAGGGCCGTAGATTCGCTGCCTCTTTGATGGTTGACGACGATCGTGAAGCGTGTGTGTGGCCTAACGACCCAAGCTTAGCGACCCGGCCCACAGGACGCCACGATTGCAACCGGAACGTGATGGCCGGGTTCGCTGCAGCGCATGGTTAGGCCGTTGTGGGTTCATTTTCGGTGCTCTTCAAGTCGCGGTAGAATGTTAATGAGTTACGATCCATGTCGTAGAGGGCAAACTCACGTGTCCCCCAAGGCGTATCGCGGATGCCGCTGGCACTGCACTCGACGCCTCGCTGCTGATATTCGGTGAAGAGAGAGTCCGGATCGTCCACCAGAAAGCGCAATCGAATCGTGCTCATCTCATGCTCGTACTGGAACTGCATGTGGAGCTCGACCTGGTCACGGCGGAATCCGACGTAATTTGGTGTGTCGGTGTTGTCTTGGAAGGCGAGTTGAAAGCCGAGTCGCCCGGTGTAGAACTCGATGGCGCGTTTGATGTCGCGTGTGCCAATAATCGGATGCGTTCTTCTGAACATGGAGATTCGAGTGTTTCAGTGCAAGCGTGTGAAGCTGCCTAACGATCACGTTGACCGGGCGGCGCGATTACAAAACCCTTGGATGGTCCATGCAACTTGAGAAATGCGCTATCGCCGCTCCGGTCCAATGTGTTGTTCGGCACACTGGGGCTAAAGTGCCGCCAGCTTGTTGAGTTTGGCCAACGCATCTCTGACCCTTACATCTGAACGCAAATCCCTTCCGAGAGAACTCCGTTGTGGGTATGCACTCTCGATCAACAGAACATCTGCACGAGAAGTCTGATTCTGCGCGGCCCTATCAATTAAGATGACAGGCACGTCACAAGGTATTGACGACGCCCCCGTATAGAAGGCCCCCGGATAGATGGGCTCCCCATTGACGACAACCACAAATGGAGTTCCCACCACGGAAGACAGCGGTAGACGTTTGAGCGCTTCCGGCTTCAGCCTCATCGCGTGTTTTGAGAAATCGTAAGCTACGATGTCGGCGTCCGAAATGATAGGTTCATGTGCCAGTGGTAGGTCCTTCCATCGTCCCGGCTCCTGCGCAAACACCCTCGCATCAACTGAGCCTGCGATGAGATAAATTGCAAACGTGCTCCGCTTCGGAATGGCCGCCAGAGAAGTAACAGTCAGAAGGAGAACCAATCCCAAGAAAATGGCGATTTTCATTTCGTTTCCTCCATGTGTGCCGAACATTGTATATCTGGTTCCGTATAAACCCGGCGCCGTAAATTCGCTTCCGTATAAAACCGTGCGCTTCGTTCTCGCTTACTCGCCGCTACCGAGGCCGCGCCTGAATTACTCGAGAGTTCTTATGGTTGGCTGTCGCTGACTGCTGAGACAATGAAGCGAAGCAAAGCTACCGCTTCTCGCGATTTTCAATTAGTCAGGCTTATACATGCCCAATTTAGTCGAATGTTTGGTCGGAGCGCAATCGCTCGGTGAGAAAGAGTTGGTTTCATCAAACCGCTAGATTCGGATCTGCCGACGTCAACGGACTCCTTAAACTTTGTTCTTTGTCTCGTTTGACGAAACGTTTGTCGGTCCCTGTATCGATAAGTTCGCACTTGTCGGTTTTAATGGCCATTGAAATCACCTGATATGTTTGTGCTCATGAAATTCCGACAATCTCTCTATCTATCCCTTGTGCGCGGCAAAATTCGTTTACACGCCGAATGATGTGTGTTCGCGCGTCATCCACTCTTTGTCTCGGCAATCCCGGCCGTAGACCGTAGTGAATACCTCGTTTGCCACGATTGACTTCAGCTAACATAACGGAGAGGGAAAAATCTATATCGCGCAACTGGTCTGCGAATGAATCGCGAATCGCTAGATACTGTGCAAAAGCAAAAGGGCTAGAGTTGTCGCCGGCTATCCTCGCTCCACGTTTACCGCTTTGTAGCTCATCATCTGCAGCCTTTCGCATACGTGACCAAAGCTTAAAGCAATCATCGGTATTAACCTCGGCAACCGCAGCCAATTGACCCCAGTTTATTTCTTCAACCTTCAGACCGTCGATATAACTTCGTCGCCACTCATGACACTTCAGTGTTTCCTCAAGAGCAGCATCATGAGATTTCCCGCCTCCAGGTTTGCTCTTATAAAACTCGATCGTCGCAATGAAAGATTTTGCTGCCTCCGCTAGAACCTGCCTGATTTCAGAATCGTCTTGTGTGGTCTCATACTCGTGTTTGTGCGTCAGCGTCTCGCCATTCGGCGCTTCGCGCAACAATTTCAGGCTGAACGATGCGTGCTCCGCGCTAAAGCCACCCAGAAACAGAAAGTTGCGAAGATTGTCCAGTGTGGGGAAGGGATAGGACGAAGGTTGCTGGAATCGGCTCCGGCGGCCTTTCTCTTTGCCAAGTCGTGTTCGTAATTGCAAGTACATTAGTGATTGAGATTCAAGGCGAGGAAACGAATGATCTATGAAGTGGCCGGTTCTTTGACAGCCCACGCTTCCATATAAGTTCCTCCGTTCCCGAGATTACTGAGAGCCGACACAACTCGTGCACATTGCTGTTCAACAAACCCTAATAATCCGTTGTTGGGAACATAAGACTGACCACCATAAACACGGAATTGAACGATCCGTAGATCATGCTTAGATAGCAATTTCCGAAATGATGAAGGGGAGAAACCGAACACGTGAAAAGGGGAGAAGGTGGGGGCTAAATTCACAACCCAGTCTCGACCGCGCAGTTTTTGATACAAGTTACCCAGCTGAAAATAGAGTCCTGATTCGTTGGGAACGTCAAGAAACAAAACTCCGCCAGGTTTGAGAATCCGCGAGATCTCCCGAATAGTTTCATTGGGATCATAGAGATGTTCAATCACACCCCCAAGGACGACAAGGTCAAATGATTCCGAAGGAAACCGATCTTGTAAAGACTCATAGATTTCGGCTCCAGAGTATTCACGGGCACGATTGGCGAATTTAATGGAGGGTTCAATTCCAATCGCGTTCCACGAAAGATCTCGAGCAACCCGGAGGATTTCACCGCAACCGGCCCCAATGTCGAGCATCAGTCCTTTACGAAAAATGGACTCAGCGCGGTTTAAAATCCTCAATGCATCGAGGGTTTTTTGTTCTTGATCGTGATGTATGAAATATTCGTCTGGTTCGCCGTAGTGTTGGTTAAGGTCTAAAGGCACAGGCATGGGGTTGGGGAAGATCATTCCGCATTTGCATTTCCAGATCAGACATTCAACTCCCAAGTTTTGACGGTGGGCTGAGCCGCCCCGCCGACCTATGAATTTAGTCGGAGGAATTTCGCAAACGGGGCATTTTTGAAGCTCCCAACTATACATTAAAGGACTCATGCTCTGTCGAACTTAGTATTTGGTTCAGGATTGAGTCGTCCTCAGACTTATCGGCCCCACTTAGCAGGAGCAAGTCCCTACGAAGTGTATCTACGGAAGGCTGCTGGCGAGCTTGCGAGGACGCAAAGGCTCGAGGTTAGCCTTCGACTAAACCGCATTGAATAGCGAGGACACCATTCTAGTGTTGCGCTCGCGTTTAGCTACGCTTAATTGACCATATTTTAGAAGTGGGCTTTGAGACGGATCAATTGCTTAAAACCCTTACCTACTGTAAGGGATTCTCCTAGTTGAAATGCCTGATGATCGCACTGCCAGGGAGCAACGCACGACGAGGTTTCTTTGGTTGCGGCGTTTTGGTAGAGCAGGTATCGGAAGGTGTAGAAATATGAAAACGGAGCATCGCCGTCTTCGGTTGTAGCGCTGGATCCGATGTTTACCAGAATTAATAGTTGGCTCTCACTGTCCGTAGCATCGATGGCGAGGGTCAAATTCCCTCTAAGTTTCCCTCCGGTCCTCAAGGTGACAAGGGTGACAAAGGTGATAAAGGCGACAAAGGCGATACCGGTGCAACCGGAGCTCGCGGTCTGTCCGGATCGCAGTTTGATCCGATACTCGTTGGGATGCTTCGCTGGGATCTTATACGACCGAATAGTGCCACCTTCAATTTGCCTGGCAACGCATTCGGCACTGCTTTCGACGGAGAGAACATTTGGATTGCAAATCTTTCCTTAAACAGATTGATAAAGCTCCGCGCCAGTGATGGTGTTGTGCTCGGCACCTTCCCCGCTGGCAATGCGCCGGCAGGTATTGCCTTCGATGGGACAAACCTTTGGGTTTCGAATCTCT
Source organism: Pyrinomonadaceae bacterium (assembly GCA_036006355.1). Classification (GTDB taxonomy): domain Bacteria; phylum Acidobacteriota; class Blastocatellia; order Pyrinomonadales; family Pyrinomonadaceae; genus PSRF01. The sequence continues at coordinate 12,437 of DASYPT010000125.1, forward strand.
CCAACAGCGTTTCGAAACTGCGCGCCAGCGATGGATCGTTAGTGGGAACGTTTCCGGTGACAGGAAGCACCAGCCGGCTCG
>DASYPT010000126.1:0-26435 GCA_036006355.1 Pyrinomonadaceae bacterium
ACGCCGCTGAATTTGCTGCTTCACCGCGAGTGCACTCGCTTGCCAGGAGAGCGCAAGCCAGGTCAGAAACGCCGGCCGTTCACGTTGATTCGTCCAACTATCGCGCTCCAATTCCCGCGCGAGGACTGTTCGACCCTTCGCACTCGTTCTCAACACCCGACGGTCTGCGCCAAGGACAACTCCGGTGTCAGCGGATTCAGCGAGGAGACCCTGACGCACTAATTTCTCCAGCGAGTAGTAAATCTGAGGCCGGGAGATAGCGACCCAATCTCGGGCCTGACGCCGTTCGAGCTCAGCGTTAACTTCATAGCCGTGCATTGGTCGTTCGGCGAGTAGACTCAAAACCACCAAATCGGGCGTTGTCACCGTGGCCTTAGCCTTTGCCATCGGAAGCCTTCCTTTTCTTGCTCCAGTACCACCATTGCCGTTGTTCGATTGGCAAATCGGGATTCTTTGCCTGTGCGACAGCCGCGGTAAACACATCGAGACAGCAGATATCTTGCGGACCTTTGAGCCGGCAAAGTTCGCTGTACATTCGGCGTGGATTCTTCTTCGCCAGTTGTTCAACGCTTTGGATTCCAAGAGCATTGAGATCCCGAAGCATCGCCGGCCCGATCGACACCAGGTCACTCAACGTTCGATTACTTGCTTCCATCTCAATAATTCCTTTCATCTAGCGTTTAGTAGTCTAAATTAGACTACTATGAGACTGGCGATTATGCAAGCATTAGTTTTGTGTTTAAGAACGAAAATTGAAGGCTGGTTAATTTGAATGATTACAAGGACGTGAGTCAGGCGGCTGCACCAGGAACCGTTGAAACCTTGAAAACTTGTATGTATCGGACAGTCACTGGGCTAAAGCGAACGCGAAGAATGACCGTCCTCGACTTGTTCCACGAGGTGTTTATCGTCGCGATTGTTTGGCAGCCTCGCCAGCAAAAGCTAACGCCAGTGTGGCCCAGCCAGTTCCTGCTGTAGATATGAACTGATCCCTGCCGTACGGGAACCCGCTTTCCAGGTACGGCTGCAACCAAATGGATCGTGTTGTGACGTGCCACGACCCGTCACCGGCTTGGGTGCTTAATAGATAATAGACGCCCTTGCGAAAAACAGGATCGGTGATTGCCATACGGCCAGCCGAGCCCAGTGCGTACAATGCCTCGCCGGTGGCGTATGCGTCCGACGCCATCGCGGGCAATTGGTTCCACCCGCCGTCGGCGCGCTGCAGCGTGGCAAGAGATTTCACCTCTTCACGGATCGTCGACGCAGATGCCCCTCCCCAGGCAAGTCCTAATAACCTGAAAGCATGATCCTGGTTCGTGACAGGCGTAGCCTTCTCCAGCCAGGCTACGGAACGGGAGATGGCTTTTTCGCAACTCGGCTTCTCCGTCTCAGGGGCATAATTCTTCAGCGCATAAATCGCCAGCGCAGCTGTCTGAAAGCTACCCGAGTTCATCGGTGGCCGACGACTCTCGGGGATACGCCAGGTGCCCTCGGCAGTTTGCGAGGCCATGAGATAGCGAACGATGGCATCCGTCACCTGGGTCCGCGGCTGGTGATTCATCCCAGCGTCGAATAATTCCCAGGCGATGCTGGGACTCACAATAATGAAGTCCATTAGCTGCTCGGGCGGCGGCGTCATCGTGGATGGCAGTTGTGGAAACGTCTTGATAGAAGTGAGCCCATGATCGCGGGCCTGGCCCAAGGCAGCTGACGGCAGGCTCTGTGAGTGACAGGAGTTGCAGCCGGCTGTCCGAATGAACGTGTTGCTTTGCTTTGCGAGCAAAGCCAAAGAGTTCGTCACTGCGTTCGGGATGGACCGATCGCTGATCCCGATGGGTATCACCCTGATCGTCGCGTTGACCGTTGGCGATACAGGTTCTGCGCCAAGCAACCTGGCCACTTCCGTGTGGCCGCGTTTGGCGGCGAGTGCGCTGGCTGGTTCGTCATAATCTCCGGTGAAGCTGACGTCGGCGCCTTTGTCTAATAACAGCCTGATGATCCCCGCCGGCATCGTGTCCGAACTGGCAGCGAACATCAGCGGCGAATAGCCTCGGAAGTTTCGGACGTTGACGTCCGCGCCTTTGCTGAGCAACAACTCGACCGAGGCCTGCACACCCGACGTGGCCGCAAAACCTAGCGCCGTTTCGTTGCGCTTCGATTTGATTTTGACGTCGGCTCCCTTCTCGATAAGGAATCGCACAGCGTCCGCACTCCCACTGGTGCCGGCGGACATCAGAGCGGTTTCGCCTGCACCGTCTCTGTGGTTTACAGCCGCGCCCTTCTCGATCAGCAAGCGCATGGCTTCGACATTGCCACGCGCGGCCGCCATCATCAGCGGAGTTTGCCCGTTGGCACTGGCAAGGTTGGGATCCGCGCCGCTGCTGAGCAGCAAGCGTATCGTTGCGACGCCGTCTCCCAGCATGGCTGCGAGAAACAGCGGAGTGCGTCCTTGTACCTGTTTAGCATTGACATCGGCACCTTTCGACAGGAGCAGACGAACCTTGGCTACATCGTGCATGGCCCAGTGCAAGGGCGTCGAAGCCCGCCGGTTTTTAGCGTTAACGTCGGCGCCTTTGCTGAGAAGCAGCTCTACGTTTTCGAGCGGTCCGTAGCCGGCGGCGTGATGCAGCGGAGTCGAATCACTGTCGTCTTTTCCCTGAACCGCGTTGGGGGTGGTGGCGATCTGGCGCTCGATCTCACGACGATTTCCGGCGCGCACGGCAGCGATTAGCGCCGTTACGTTTGGATCTACTGGTTTACGCGGTAATTCAGTGATGATGTCGGTGCGAAACTCTGCACCTTGATCGATCCAGGCGCGCAACAGTCCGATTTCCTCGTCGGAGAGCGGTCCTGTAGGAGGCATCTGCATACCGCCATCACCATCCACGATGCGGCGGATAAGCTTGCTGGCGGCGCTATCTCCGATTTTGATGACGGGACCGTAATCACCCCCGCGCAGGGCATTCTGCCGAAGGTCGAGCCGCAATCCAGCCTGTTGAACTTCTGGGCCATGGCAGGAATAACATTTCTGTGCGAGCAGCGGCTTAATGTCCTGGAGATAGTCAACTTTCCTTGAAGCGGCTGGAGGTAACTTGGTTTGCGTATCGCCGGAAGCGCGGTGGGAAACCGTCATGCTTAGTGCCAACGCCGCGACAACGGCAACAAGGACGAGGCGTTTTGCAAGACTGGATGATAGGAAATACATTTTGTGACCTCCATGTTGGACATGATCGGCGGCGGTTTAGGTCGGGGGTTGGCGAAGTAGAGCCAAGACTCTGCGAATGCGGGCAATCAATTCACTCTTCATGGTTGCCCTGTCTGCACACGGTTGTTCGCTTCGGTCAAAGGTGAAGCTGGCTCCAACTCTTCTGATTCGTCGTGCGTTAGAACCTCAACTTCAGAGAGTGACGACTCGGGCTTGCGGATGATCCACACCTCGTGCGTCTCAATCGTCGTCACGGTCGTTCTTTTCTTCTCAGTCATTACGGTGTAATTGCCACGCGCATAGACGCGGATTAGAATGAGCGGCACTTGCGCCGCTCCTCCGTGCCCAGACATTTCAAATTCCCTCAATGACGGCAGACGGTAGTTGAGGCGCTGCGAGGAAGTCCTAAGAAATGTCCAAGAAAAATCTCTGAAAATTCCAAGGCCGTATGTCTACGGATTCTCGACATTTATATGAATTCGGCCCGTTCAGGTTGGATACTGCGGAGCAACTTCTGTTACGTGATGGCAAGCCTGTGCCCCTCACACCGAAGGCGTTCGAGATGCTGGTTGCTTTAGTCGAGCGCAGCGGTCACCTGGTTGAGAAGGAAGAGTTGATGAAGGTGGTGTGGGCGGATGCTTTCGTTGAAGAGTCGAACCTCACTAACAACGTGTCTGCTCTTAGGAAGTTGCTCGGGCAGGGTAAAGGTGGAGAGAACTATATTGAAACTGTGCCCAAGCGAGGTTATCGCTTTACTGCACCCGTCACAGAATTAGCACCCGAGACTTTGGTAGTCGAAAAACGAACGCTCACCAGGATCGTAAGGGAGGAAACTGAGGAGGAGACGCACAGCAGAGAGACTGATATCGCTCCTGAATCAACTCTGGCTCACGCGCGAACCTTATCAGGAATTCGTGCGTCACGTCCGATTTTGCCGCTGGTGATCGCGGCTCTAATTGTGGTTGGAGGTGCAACCGCGTTTGGCATCTACTGGTTGATAGTGCGAAGCCGGGCGAGAAATCAACCAGTCGCTGTGCCTTTTGCTCTGATGGACATCTCGCCACTCACCACATCGGGTAAGGTCGCGCATTCCGCGATCTCGCCGGATGGCAAATACATGACAAGTGTCGTGAAGGATGCGCAGGGAAATAGTCTCTGGTTGAAGCATATTAGTGCACCCAGCAATGTGCGGATCGCCGGGCCCTCAATGACTGAGTATATTTCCGTCGCATTCACTCCTGACGGCAACACCATCTACTACATAACTCTCGATCACGATAAAGGCGAAAGCACTTTATATCGGGTGCCAGTTCTCGGTGGTGTTTCGGAAGTGCTGGCGAACGACATCTATCCCATTGGTTTCTCTCCAGATGGCAAACAGATCGCGTTTATCCGAATGCGCCGGTCCGAGAGCACGCTCGTCGTGGCGGACCCCAATGGTGCGAATCAGCGCGTCGTCGCTACGCGGCATAAGCCGGACTTCTTTGAGCTCGAGTGGAACGCCCCTGCCTGGTCTCCTGATGGAAAGACGATTGCTTGCGCAGCTAGAGTGAACGATAAGAGCGGCCATTACGACACTATCTTGATCGTAAGCCCAACTGAGGGTACTCAGACTCCAATCGGTACCAAACGTTGGGATATGGTCGGACAACCCATATGGCTCCCCGACAATAGTGGTCTCCTTTTCACGGCGAGCGAACGTCCCGGTGCTCCGTTGCAGGTCTGGCATATTGATCGAGCCGGCGGACCACCCACGCGAATTACTCACGATCTCAACAGCTACTTTGATCTCAGCATCACGGGTGATGCGAAAAGATTTGCGGCGGTGCAAGTTCAGACTGTCTCGACTATCTCTGTCGCACTCAACGCGGACACCAGTAATGCCAAACAGATTAGTTCTGAAATTGGTTCGCTGGAATCGCTGACATGGACGCTCGATGGCCAGATTGTTTACCGCTCGAGTGCGGGCGGCAGTGGTGCGGACATCTGGATCATGAAAGCAGATGGTTCAAATGCTAAACAACTCACCGTGGGCGCGCGCGTTGCCCGAGGGCTCGACGTTACGCCAGATGGTCGTCATATCATTTTCAGCTCAGACGCTATGGGCCAATTCAATCTCTGGCGAGTTGACACCGACGGCGGTAATCTCAGGCAACTGACGGCCGGGAGCGGCGAATTCTATCCACAATGCACACCGGATGCTCGGTGGGTCGTGTACCAGAGCGATGAAGGTATCGATCCACGAGTGTGGAAGGTGCCGACAGACAGTGGACAGCCCGTACAGTTAACCACCACTCGCGCTGCGAAGCCCGTGGTTTCGCCCGATGGCCAGATGATTGCTTATTCTTATCTCGATCTCGATCTCAAGCCATCGCGTTGGGGTATCGGAATTATTTCCACCGAGGGAGGCCAGCGGCTGAAACGCTTTGACTTCCCTCCGACTGTCGTAGACCGCAACGTTCGCTGGTCACCCGACGGAAAATCGATAGCGTTTGTTAACAGCCCAGGTGGTCGCACAGACGTCTGGATACAGCCGCTTGATGGAAGTGCGCCCAGGCAGCTAACTAACTTCAAATCAGAACTAATCCTTGCCTTCGACTGGTCTCCCGACGGGCGCTCGATCGCGTTCGTCAGCAACGTCGAGACAAGCGACGTAGTACTCATCGAGAAGAAACAATAAACTAAATATAGGAGCTCACGATGTGAGTGACGAACGCTCCGGTTTCATATTCCTCTCGCGTCGCCTTAAATTCTGATGATTCACCGCGACAAGAGCTTCTGTAGCCTTCTGTTTCGGGGAAGGATGAACCAAAGCGTGGAAAAGACGGCGACTGACAATAAGGTGAGAAGGATACTAACGAGAAGGTGGCTTGTGATTACTCTTGTAATGAGAAAAAACTCCAACCCCAATGCGATCATCAGCGGAAACATCGAATACAGAAGTAATCTGCTCGCGACTACAATGAAGTCTTCACTAACTGAACGCGGATCTTTCTGACGATGGTAAGCTGCCGGCGCCATTACCATGGCAATGGCAATGACGATCAGACCGATGGCGATCAAATGGAGTCCGCGTTCGACTGCACTAAGTTTTTCCTGGAAAGTAGGATTGAAAACGACGATGAGTTGAAACCCAAATATGGCTTGTATGCCAGGCAGGACCGTGCGGCACTCTTCCAACAGGTGAGTGACAGCCTCTGAGAGCGGTATCTCTTCGACTCTGTCGCCTTTCACCACTCCTCCGAATTCAGGTCCACAAACTCAATAACTCCAACTCAGTTTAAGTGTTCCTGGAAGGCGGCTTCTGAATGCCGGCCCTGCGACGCTATCGCGGTTCGGTTCCGGCTTCTACTTCACGCCACACTTCATTGATCGCAAAAATAATAGCCTCGGGTCGCGTTTGAGGGAGCTGGTGGCCGGTGTCGGGCAGCACTACAAGTTTCGAATGCCTGATTGCTTTCTGAAGTCGGTACGCATGCTTGTTTGGTTCGAGTATGCGATCCTCAGAACCGGTGACGATTGCTACAGGCATCTTGATACGCGAGTAATGTTGACTAATGGTTTTCAGAGACGAGCGCAAGGTTCTCTCGTCATAAGCACACGCTCTAATTTTAGCCGGATCTGTCCACATCTCGGCAGACCGCTCCGCGTAATCATCATGAACATCCTGGGGATGATAAGCCTCCTTCAAACTCTCTTTCACCAGGGACCGTCCAATAATCGGCGTCAGCGTCTTAACGCCCAGCCTGCCCAGCACCGGAACATGAGTTAACAGCGACCACCATTCAATGCTGACCGTGGGATATGCTGCCGGTGCAAGTAAGACAATCCCTGAAAGATCGTTTTCGTCGGCGATTGCTGCGGCGAGTACTACCGAACCACCCCACGAGTGTCCTACCAACACTGGCTTTTCGATCTGTAATTTACGAAGCGCCTCCCGGATTATCCCTGCCTGAACTTCAACCGTAGTCTCTACAGATTCCAATCGCTCGCTGTAGCCGTGCCCAGGACGATCGAAAGCAATGACGTGATAAGACTCAGCTAGTTTTCCAATTACCGCCAGTGTGTAATCCTCATGTGAACCGGGATTGCCATGAATCAAGACAACTGGCCTGCCTTTTCCCGCACTGACGTAATTCAGACTCAGGCCATCCACTTTAACGGTCTTCCTCTGATAGGGCATCGCATCCGCGTCAGAAAGAGACCGTTGACTGATCTCACTCGTTCGTTCGCTCTTGCTCGACAGATTCATCCGTCTTCGGTCAGTAGCATTAATGCGCCGCCACGCTCGAGAGACCTGGCGTACGATCAATGTCGATGGGCCAGTCGGCACGAGTGCTTTCACAAAAGCATTGATGATGCGCGGAGGTGCGGTGATCTCCTGTGACACCAGGATGTACTCATTCTCCCACCAACTCGGCGCAAACTTGGCTTTGAAACGTCTCACTCCATCGAAGTTGTAAAAGAGTGAAAAACAGCTCGCGAGAATCCGAGCCACTCTTGTAAGCATCGGGCTGATGTGAATGTCCGGATCAACCGCGCCCTCGGTTGCCATCGGCGCTGTGCCAAGCGTCGCAACCCTGGCGCCATCGCGCCTCAATAACTCGAGAACTTCGACAACAAGAAGGTCTGACGTTCCATTCGGTGCATCCCTGGAGCGCAAGACATCCTCAAGGTACCAGCCATCACGTGCTGGAATCGGACTTGCTGCAAGAAAGCCAACAAGTGTTCCGGTTGTGTCGCGGGCAGTGAAATACTTCTTTCTATCTTTGTGTTGAAAGAGATCAACTGAGAAAAGCCATTCGAATCTGATAGGACTTCTTCGCGTGGTTAACCAACTCTTACGAAGACACGCTGATTCTCGGACCAGTTTTTCATCGACGTTGAAGACTTCGCTTACCTGAACGCCGGCCCTGCGTGCTTGATTGACACCGGCTCGGGCTTTCTTGGCACGATCACCTCGCGGAGCCCACGTTGCCAGATCAAAGTAGGGGGCCGCACCGATCTGGATTGCGCGTAGTCCCAGGGCGCTGCTGTGTCGCGCAAACCGCTGGGTCGCAGGCATGAAGCCAACTACACGACCTTCCCCATGTGCTTGCTGCATAAAGCGGCGGCAAACTTCTTCGAGATCCACGTCACTCGATAAAGGATCCCCAGGAACTAACCAGGCTTTACCAAATTCGTTGTAGGCAACGGCCCCTTGAATTCCCGAACAAGTCCACGAGCGAATTCTCGGGCTAATACTCACCAGAGCATGGGCGTTGTATCCATGCGACGGGTAGAGTCTCAGAAGATCTACAGTTGGATCTGGAGGAATTAGATTGTGAGTATGGCGAATGTAGAGCCGTAGATATCGGCCGAGAACGCCGACTCCACCACCGGCAACGAGTAACCAAATGTGCCGACTGAAGAAGTGTATTAAGACCAACTCTTATGTTCCGGACCGATCAGGGAGATCGTCAACATTTAATAAGAGAATGTGGTGCTGAAGTCAAACGAGGCAGGGCAAAGTAGCCTTCGGTATAGGGCCCCCGACGAACAGAAGAGCTATCGTGTGTTAGGGATGGTGCTTCTGTTCGACGAGATCGTCGGGAACATCTTCGAAGATCTTGACTATTCGGACGAATTCTAAGAAAGTTTCAACTCTCGGCTCTCCCGCTGGCTCAGAGCAATATTTTATGTTCCCCCATAAGCTCACAAATTTCATTGTTGCGGCGCTTTGCCTATCGTTAGCGTTCACCACGCTCCAACCCTTGGCGATTGCTCAAAAGAAAACTGCGCCTGTAGAAGCAACGCCTCCGCCAGTCAATGAAGAGTTCAAATTCGGCGACGTTGATCTGGAAATACTTGAGCAGTCAGATCTGCTCGATCATAAGCTGGAGCGTGATGGGCTTGTGTTGGCAGACGAGGCTACGAATGTTTATTTGATGCGCATTGGAAAATTACTGGTTCCAAAGGATCTGGTAATAGAAAAGGTTTCGTGGCGATTCCGCGCTCTGCGTGACCCACAGCCAAATGCCTTCGCCCTCCCGAACGGTTCGATTTACGTAACCACAGGCTTATTAAGTTTGCTGGATAACGAATCGGAGTTGGCAGCAATCATCGCGCATGAACTCACGCATGTGATGCGACGACATACGTATCTGCAAAATCGTAGTAATCGCAAAAAATTCCTGACCATGAACATAATGGCTGCGGTTGGCTCAGTTGCTCCGATAAGTGTGGTTGGGGCGGTTATCATGGCGGTCACGACAGTTGCGCCTTTCATTATGGTCGCAACGATGTACGGTTATAGTCGCGATCTGGAACGCGAAGCGGATATCAAAGGCGTTGACATGATGATTAGCGCTGAATATGCGCCGGAAGAAATGGTTCAGGTAATGAAGCTACTGGATCAGGATCTGGAAGGCGAGAACATCAGGCTGTTCTATAACGATCATCCGTCGCTTGATGAGCGGATTAAGTATCTCAGCAGTTATCTTGGCGCTCGTGCTGACAAAGTAACTGCCCAGATGGAACTCAATCGCGAACGCGCTGCGTATTTTCGGAACATGTCAGCTCTGATGCGACACAACCTTCAGTTGTCGATCAATTCGGGACGCTTTCGTTCAGCGGTTCATCTGGCACAGCGCCTGGTCGATTTCAACCCAGACTCAGAGAATCTGTTCTGGTTGGCGGAAGCCTATCGAACTCTGGGTCCGCGTACGCCACAGTTGACGGAACGAGAACTAACGAACAGTGCAAAGAAGGATGCCGCGAAGAAGCGAGAGAAGCGCACTATAGAAGAAGAGGAGCGTGACCTCCTTGCAACACCTGCAGGCAAAGAGAATTGGGACCAACACCAAAAAAAGGCGGAAGAGTTGTACTTACGATCGCTTGATGCCCAGAACCCGGTGACGGTTACGCATCGAGGTCTTGGCATGCTTTACGAAAAACTAGGCCGACCGAACGACGCTGTAGCTGCTTATCAGAAATATGTCGAGTTGTCGCCTTCCGCCCAGGACCGTGAACGAATTCAACGACGCATTGAAGCCTTGAAGAAACCGTGAAACTTTCGGTAGTGACCTGTTTTGATTACTCCCACGTTCTCTGACTCTGAACCCATAGCTTCGTGTGATTCGTGGATCGTCTTGTTTGGTTCTCAAAGTACGATCCACGAAATGCCACACGAAACACGCGAAGACAACGCCGACACGCAGAGCGTTTTAGGAAAACACCGGTGAGAATCCTCCGACTTATGAAACCCCTGAAGCTACAAACCCTAATCTTTTCGCTGACGACACTCTTCCTTATCGGAGTCGTCTCTCAATCGGCGCACGCGCAGTTTCTTCACCCGAAGATCAAGTCAAAAGAAACTACCATTCGTAATGTCGTCGTACTTCCAGCCAAAGTCAACGTCGTCCGCGATAGCATGAAAGGGCCGGAAGGAATGGCAGCAGAATCTGACGAAGTGAGTGCTCGCGTCGAAAAAATGATCGCCGAAGTTTTGTTGAAGGAAAAACAGGTAACGACGCTACCAGGCCCTGGTGCGACGTCGAATGATGGCGGTTCTCAACAATACAATGTCGCTGATTTTCAAACGAAGTTTGACGATCTGTTAACCAGGATCTTCAAAAAGCGCAGTGACGTTAAGAAGGGCCGCTTCTCAATGGGTGATGAGGTACTTAACCTGAATCTTGATAAGAGTGTTGACGCAATTGTTTTCATTCGTGGCGAGGGAAAGAAACTGACGGGCGGCAAAACCGCTTTTAGGATGCTGGTTGGTGGAGTTCCGGCTAATCTAAAACTACAGATCGGAATGGTGGATGCGCGAAAAGGTGACGTGCTGCTGTATACGGATCCAGTTTTAGTCGGCGATCCGACGACGGCGGTTGATCGACTGCGAGACGCACTGAAAAAGGGCTTCAAGAAACTTCCGGCCGTTGCTGCCAAGTAACATTGATTGGCACCCACCCGCTACCGCGAGGTGGTACTGCTTCCAACTTTGATTTCGTGGGGTCGGACTCGCGGCCCGTGCAATTCTTCAAAGGACAGCTGGACTACACACGACAAACTAAAGTCCGTCGGACATTCGGTCACTTCGCTCCCGTTCCGATTCGGAACTCTCAACCGAAAATCGAACTGGTATGCTGCAATTTATGGCCACGTGCGTCGTGTCATACGTCGATGCTTCCGGAATTCGTCACAGTGTGGAGGTGGAAGCCGACAGTATGTATGAAGCTGCGGTGCTGGGAGTCAAAGTGTTTCGACAGCACGATTGCGAGCCACGCGAAGGCAACCAGTTGGAGATCGAAGTGCGCAGTTCGGTGGTGCATACGCTAACAATGCGTCGGATTCATGACTGGCTGAACGGAGGAGCAAAGACGCCAAAAGAAGCGGTCATGAAGGAAAGACTGAGAGGTATGCTTTAAGACACAGAAAGTTCGGATGGAATCAGCGCTTCTTAAGAGTTGGTTTTTTAGTGGCAGCTTTTCGAGATACCTTTTTGCTCTTTCGAGCGACTTGAGGTTTCGCTCCGGACTTAACAGTTCGAGACTTCGATTTTGTTTTGCTTACTCGTGATGCAAACCCACCGGCGAAATCAGCAGGAGGCGCAATACGAGCAATCGCCGTATCAAGAGTCTTTCGAGCAACCTTCTCAAAATCACGAAGATTTGGTGATCCCTCGACGCGCGCAACTATCTTTACTTCCCCGCGCGTTGGGCGAGAGACACGAGCCTCCGTTAGTCTCAATCCGGTATCGAGATCTCCGAATACATCTCGTAGGATTTCCTCGTTGAAGTTCCGTTCGGATCCCGTAAAGCCACGGAACGTAGTCTCAATCGTAGTAACCTTCGTAGGGGGACGATCAGGTACCAGAAACACAATGTCGAGTAAAGGCTGAAGCTCAAGTACATTTGGTGCTCCCGCACTCTGAGCATGCCACCGATTGAAGAAGCCTAAGCCGACAAGTCGAACCGACACTTCTGTCTTAACGAATCTTGGTCCAAATTTGAATCTCCTGGTCAGCTTTCGAACTACGGCGCCCATTTCACTAGCAAGGGGTGAGCGACTTCGTAAGACCTTGGGATCCTGAGCCACGGCTATCATGGTGTTCCCGTCGGCATCCCCGATTGTCATTCTATAACCACCACTTATCTGGCGTTTGTATGCAGTTATATTCGCTTCCACAGACCATCGAGTTGTTTCGACTGGCGAGGCGCGACGCGACTGATAGTTTGGAATGCGGACAGCTTTTAATGGCATGTCAGGGGGCCGCGGCTGATCAGTAAGCGCCTTGATAGTAGTTGTCACAATTGTGGTGCCAACCTTCGCCACGTCGTCATCAGCCGCAGTTCGCACTGGCCAACGATATGCTCCGGGCTTGAATTCTTCGACGGGAACACTCTCTTGTTCCGGTTTATTCCTGCTCTCAACGGCCTCGCGAATACTTGAAACAATCTCCGCATAAGCCTCGTTGCGGTTTTCCCATTGACTGATAGGCCGGACACTTCTCGGAAGGGCTTGGATTTTAGCCAGTGGCGTATTTCTCCAATTTGATGGTGATAACAGAATCGGGACAACTAAGGCTTCACCGGTCTCATTTCTCTTGAGGGCTAGCTGCATTTCCTTCCTCAATAAATCCGAACGAAGATAAGGCGGACTTACGCCAAGCAATATAATCTGTGCACTAAAGAGTTCTTTTGAGACTCCTGATTCTAAGGCCTCGGCCGAAGAGACCTGAAAATCCTGCTTAATCGAAATGAGTTTCTCGTTTTCGAGTACGCTCAGATGACGGACGAGTTCATCGATGTAAGCTTTGTCTCGGTGACTATATGAAACAAAGACGGGCGTCGAGAGCTTCACCTCTGGAGAGGTCACGTTCACCCGTACGTTAGCTGAATCTGGTTGAACGACTTGGGCCGTAGTCTGTTGGGGCTCTCCCGTTATCGCATGCACCAATTTTCGATATCCGGCTTCAAAATCTGACTCCACTCCGAGATCGATCACTGAAGCGCTTCTTAAGATAGAGGGAATTTCAGCGGGCCGATGCTGGATGGGAACAAGCCAACTTAGCATTTGCCTTGTGTCCAGTCTTTTCGCGGCAAATCCCAGAATGTCATCAAAATCCTTTTCCGCTGATTCGGGAGACAACACCAGACCAACTTTCCGGCTCAAGCGAAACGGGGTCTCTAAGACCTGTGTGATAGTCTGATCAGGATCGAGACCGACGAACGGCATGTAGACCTTCAACGGTCGACCTTCATAAGTCTCACCACCTAGCCGCTGAACAAGATTCTCGACCCACAATCGATCGACTGGGTTGAAATATAAGAAGAAGTCGTAATCCATCCGCGGCTCAAGGCGATGAAGGTCGCCTAGCGCGGTGCGCAAAGTCAGTTCGCTGGAGCCCACCTCAACACGCAAGGTTTGTTGCGGCTCGATCGTTACGCGTTCGAGCTGCTGGTTGTTCCCAATCCGCCAGGACACCTCGATGAGAACTGGATTGGTCTGTGGTACCTCGATCTCGTCTGAAGTCATATCCGCTGATGGTGGATAACTGAACTCAACTAGAATCTTGCTCTTGGTTGTGCCACCTTCGCTGATTGCAACGTCGGCGTTCTCTATCGGAACTTCTTTCTTTAACAACCGAACACCGACCTTAACTCTGGGTAAAGCTTGAGTGATGATTTGACTTAACTTCTCGTTAATTGCACTAGTTCCTGACGACGCTGCTAGCGTTACGGTGTCAGGCACTTTCGCGACCAGCGAAAGAATGTGCGCCGCATCGGAGTTGCGAGCTTTGACAGGCAAGGTTGTCAAAGCACGATTGGCCCATCGAACTAATCCGGGCCTTCCATTCTCAACGATTGCTACGGCAACAGACTCAAGTCGTTTTCGAATTCTATCGCTATTGTCTAAAATCGTTAGGGCCAGCCATGTGACCTCTTCCTCCAACAGCAGCGCCAGAGGAGCAGTACTATGAAATTCCGCGATTACGCTCGCTGCAGCTTTTAGGAGTTTCTGATTCAGAGCGAGATCGTCCCTCAACACATCGATCACTTCCGGTAGAAGGGTCATTGCCATGGAAGTTTGCGATTGGACCAACGCGCTAAACCAGAGGTCCGCTTCGGCTCCCGCATCAATTTCCGGTAGGAGTCGTAGTCGTACTCGCCTCAGCAGTTCCGGCTCAACACGGACCGCAATTGAAATCGCCAAAGCTAACCGGTAGGCGTCAGGGTGTTCAGCAGCGAACGTATCAACGATCGTACGCGCTTCTTGCGAATTCATGTGGTTGCCACCTCAAGACCGCCTCCGACTATGCTGCGGATGATTGGTGCTGTGGTTTTGCGGTCCCACTGAATAATAGTCATATACGGCAGAAGTTCTGCGGGCCAGCGGGATGGTCCATAAGGAACCAGTGCTATAAGCGGACAGTGAGCATGACGAACTATCAAACTGAAACGTACCCATTCCTGCGGGTCGGCCCAGTCTTCAGCAAGCATGGGCTGACAAATCCCAAGATCCGTGAGCAGTACAACCGGCGTACCGGGTAATGGTGGAGCGTAATCCGCCGCTGCCTGTGACCGCGAACCAATGCGACTCAACGGTGTGCCAACAAAACGGGTAACTTGTACGCGATCAGATCCCACCACGTTCTGCAGTTGCTTCTGTAGCCATGTCTGATCGCGCGCAAACGGCATCATTGCCAGACTCTTGTCCACCAGCAGTTGAACGCCACGGCGCACTGTTGGCAATGAATGCGTTGGCAATTCCCGCACCACGTCGCCTCGCGCTATCGTCTCGGTAATTCGTTCGATGTCAGGCAAACCATCGCCGGCATTCGTTACGAGGGCTGCTGAAAGGATCGCTCGTGTCCACTGCGGTAAGAAAAGTGGTTCAAGTTTAGGTGCAACGTACTCACCACCTTGTGACGCCGCTGGAAGAGGCTCTACTTCCCTGATCCATTCGTCCTTTTCACTCTGGTCATGTTGTAGAGTGATCGGAATTGAATCTCCAAAATCAGTTTCGAGTGCTGGCGTCGGATCCGTATTTTGGGAATCAACGATTTGATTTCCTTCCAGGATAGGCGCATCGGTTATGGCAGAAGGTCCATCGATTACTTTCTCTACCAGAGTCATACCGAGCATCTCGGCAATTCTCTTTTGAGTCTCCAAGTCCTTTGCCTTCAGCTTACCCACCGCACGGACCAGGTCGCCCAGGGAAATTTTGTTATTGCGATGCATCGCTATGTAATCTAAACGGCGGCTTTTTTCGACAACGTTGTGTTCGCAATGGCGTCCCACGCGGTTGGGTTAGATTCAGGATTTACACCGAGTTCAATACACGCCCGCACTGCATCAAGATACTCGGCGGCACTCGCTTCCGGTTTGCCACTGGTGCCGACCGGAGCTAATGCCAGCACCTTATCCGCAATACTTGCGTAGATGTTTTTTTTGTCAGGTCCATAATGTTCCTTAGCGATGTTAACCAGCTGAGGCGCCTCGGGAGGCTCGAGCCGCAACATCACGCAGCGGCGCATGAAAGCGTTTGGGAGTACACGCTCATCGTTAGTGGTAATAAGAACGAGCAGATGTCGCTTGGCAATTACATCAAACTTGAGGCCCGTTTCAATGACTTTGAATTGGAGCGAACCTAACGGCACGAGCAGATTGTTTGGAACATCCGGGTCGGCCTTATCTATTTCATCAAGCAACACAACCGCACCAGTTTCAGTTGAAATGGTTGACTTGCCCTTAGGGGGAACGATCCCTGGGTTCGCAACTCGCGGCACTTTACTGCTTGCCGGCTGACCTCGTCTGGCCGCGCCATTCGGATCGAACGCCCACCAAAGAACTCCAGGTTCAATGTATGCAGCGTTTGGTTTTAACTTTTTCGCTTGCGCATCGCTCAGCCGACGTAGAGTGTCGAAACTCCATTGAAGGTCACGAGCCTGGGTTCGAGACGTCACCACCTGCTCGTAGTACCACCACTTCAACCGTCTGGCGACGTTGCGGGCAAGCGAAGACTTACCGGACCCGGAAGTTCCGCGTATCAGTATTGGGCGATGGGTGGCGAGGGCGACGTTTATCGCAAGCTCAATCTGTTCGTTGTACACGTAGACCAGCCCATCGCGGCGATCACCACCTGGCGCATCGCGATCTGCCTTCTTCATTCGTCCGGAAGTTGGTGCGAGCTTCTTAAGAGTAATCGTCTTGCGACGGTTGCCATTTTCGCGGTCAAAATATTTTTGATAGTCCATAAACCACCTCATGGCCTAAGTGATAGGTAGCCGTTTTATGTCTCCCCTGGTATCAAAGTACAGTGAGTACGCTGCGTCTTCTTTTTTTGGATCGATCTTCGGCTCAAGTAGTTCAATACACTTGAGTTTCAATTTTGCAGGATCCACTGCCTCATCTTTTTTGAGAACAAAGAAGGTGAACCTCACGAACTTCTGGCGAAGCGCGTCTAAGACTTCATCATCCAGATCCTCTGGCACAATGATGAACAGCGGTTCCTTTTTTTCTCTTGTTTGTAACAGACGGTCAACGGCGGGAGAAAAAAGATCTTGTTCGTCCTCTTCATCAAATCCAAGTTGAGGCAGCACCTGTTTTCCAATCTCTTTCTCGATCAGTTGTATCTGACTTTGAGGTTGTTCTTCGTACCCTTTCGGAAGGTTAACTCTAGCCGAAACCCATGGGTAAACGCTTAGCTGGGCACGTCTGAGATACATCTTGGGTGTGAATTGAAGAAGTGAGCTGTTGACGCAAATCGCACGTTGTTTTTGAGGCTCCTTGATCATTTCAGGAACTCGAACCACTGCTCGTACGTCTACCCAGAAAGGAGCCAATCGATCGATGATGTCTAGCGCCGCACCTCGCGACATGTGTGGGGCCATTAACAGCACAGCCTTACTGACCTTTGCGAATTCGGCACTCAATAACGCTCGAGCGAGTTGCTGACTGTACTTGTTATTTGATCGCCAAGGTAGTTTCGTTTCCAATATATCGGCCGCATTACGCAATGACTCGGGCCTCTTGGACTCCAGTTCGTAGAGTCGCGACGCAATCAGATCTTCCAACTCATGAAGAGGAGTTTTCGTCTGTCCCAGATTCTTTAGCGGCGCCAATCTCTCAATGACTTTCTTAACAACGTCGTCTGCAGTGTTAGCCGAGGCCATCTGAATCTCGTCGAGATGCAGTGGAGCAAATTTTTTGTTTTCCTTAAGCGCTTTGGCACGCACCGTAGGCATTAGCACCGGGACGAGGATAAAATCCTGATCCCACGCCCTACGCCAGCGCAGGATCGTCGCTTCCTGTAAGACCCAATCCGATTCCAACGCATTTTCGGAAAAGATAATGACAGCCGCCTGGCAAAGGCTCATCCAGATATCCAACTCTTGCCGCCAACGATCGCCAGGCTGCAATCTGAATTGATCGAGCAACACCTCGAAATCCGGGTCCATCGCAGCCGACAATTTGTCGAGCACCGATCGCGCCAGATCGTCCTTCGCACTATGACTGATGAAGACAAGAGGTTTGGGCATTGGCCAAGAGGTATACGAGAAGTTAATTCCCGAGATAACCAAGCGAGGTTTCAGGGAACGTAAGGAATGAGACCGTTCCAAAAACAAAAGGGCGAAAGCGCGACGGATTATGTCACAGCACAACTTGTGGGTAAACAATTTTCCGAGGATCTCAGATCACAGATCTCAGATCTCAGATCAGAGCTCTTCAGTTCCTCTGAGATTTGAGATCTGTGATCTGAGATCAATTGAGCTGCTTGCGAAATCTCCACGCACTAACTCCTACTAACACGATCGTAAACGCTACCAACGCCAGGAAGTTTGGATACAAAACTGAAAGTCCCACGCCCTTCAGCATCACACCTCGCGCCAACACTGCAAAATGTTTTACTGGATTCAGGTCGGTAAGCGGCTGCATCCACTTTGGTATCGCCTCCAACGGTGTGGTTGCACCTGACAACATCGACAAAGGCGGCGTAACAAAGAAGCTCATCAGGTTCGCTTGCTGTTGCGATCTGGTGAACGTTGCGATGATCGTGCCGATACCAATACCTGAAAGTATGCACAACATTCCCGATCCGTAGAGCAACAAAAGGCTTCCTCTTATCGGCACACCAAACACAACTGCACCGACGATTAGCGCCAACGCAATTGTTAGCGACAACGTCAGAAATATCGGCGACATCTTCGCCAATATAATTTCGGCACTGCCTGCCGGCGTCATCAATAGTTGCTCAACAGTTCCGACTTCCTTCTCCTTCACCATCGCCGTTGAAGCAATCGCGGAGCCGAGCATCACTAACAACATCCCAATCATTCCGGTGACGATGAACCAGGAGTTTTCCAAGCCAGGGTTATAAAGCAATGACACTTGCGAACGCGCTTGCGCCCGCGGCGCATTCGTTCGCGATAAGGCGATTTTTTCATTCAACGAGGCAATCACTCTGGATGCATAGCCACCAGCGATGCCGGCAGTGTTCGAGTCAACACCATCAACGAGAAACTGAATTTCAGCCGTTTCACCTCGAGTGCGTTTGGTTGCGAAATCACTTGGGATGACGATGCCGGCATTCAAAGTTCCATCACTCAATGCGTTTCCCAACTCGGAAGCAGAGGTGTAATAACCAGCCGACGTAAACGATCTACTTTCACGAAACGCGGAGATGACTGCGCGACTCTCGGCTGTTCTACTTTCGTCAACGATTCCGAGTTTCAGATTCGTGACTTCAGGGTTCATCGCAAAACCGAGCAGAACAATGTTCAAGGTTGGCGGCAACAACATCATCGCCACCAGGCGTTTGTTACGTCGCAGTTCGTTCAGCTCTTTTATGAAGAGCGGCCAGAAACGATGGTTAAGAAGTCTCTGTAACATACTCATCTCACTCTCTCTCGGCCCCCCGGCGCTGGTCATCTGGTTCACGCGTCAACTTGCATCTTTCTCAAACTCATCCACGCTTTTAAAAAGAACGCACTACTTAATATTCCCAATGCAACCGGCACGTGCCAGGTAGCGGACCAACCGCCGCCTCTTACAAACACGTCGCGCGCAACTTCAACAAAGTATCGCGCCGGCACCAACGCTGAAATCCAACGCAACCACGATGGAATGTTGGAGATCGGATAAACAAAGCCCGACAACAGGAACGATAGAAGGAAGCAGACGTTCTGTACGGCCTGAATTGCTGCGGCCTGATTAGGAATCGACGCACCGGCCATTGCGCCAAAGCAAACAACACAAAACAAGTACAAGACCGAACTCAACAGAAAAGGAACCGGATCTCCTTTGAACCAGATTCCAAAGAAAGGTATTGCAAACGCCAAAGTCAGCGCCCACTCGGCAATCGCCACCAGCATGTACGCTATGATTTTGCCCAATAGATACTCGTGCGCCTTGATGCTCGCCACATACACTTGCAGAATCGTTTTCTGTTCACCTTCACGCGACATGGCAAGTGCGACCAACAGCGGTGGAAACAGTGCGAGGCCAACAGCAAACACTGCGGGACCGATGTATTGGTCCGAGTCGTTTCCCGGGTTGAACCAGAAACGCATTCGCGGCTGAATCGCAGGCGTAGCGGTAATTGATGCCTGCTGGTTGAATGCCTGTGTAAGTTGATTTGCGTCGTTACGCATCAGGTTTCCCGTATTCGCATCGCTGCCGTCGATCAACCACTGGACTTCCACTGACTGGCCGCGTTGTAAGTCGCGCTCAAACTTTTGCGGGATAACGATCGCCGCTCGGGCCTTTCCTTTATCAAGCGCGCTTTCGGGAGACTCATTCAAACCCAATTCCACAACCCGAAAAGTTAGCGACGATTTGATCGTGTCGAAGTAACGTCGTGAGGTGATGGTTTGATCCCAGTCCTGAACCACGACTGGCAGATCAGTCACAGTCAATGAAACGGCACAACCAAGCAGCCACATAATGATCAGTGGCAACACGAGTGCGAGCGTAACGGTCAGCTTGTCACGCGAAAACTGAGTCAGCTCTTTTTGGATTTGTGCGACTATTCGTTTCATGTCTCTGTCTCTTCTCTGTGTTATCTCTGTGTCTCTGTGCCCTCTGTGGTGAATTCAGCGCCTTAAAACCGCAGAGGCACAGAGACACAGAGAAACACAAAGATCATTTCCTTTTGTTTGCCGCCTGCTGTTTTTCCACGATGCTGATGAACACATCCTCAAGTGAATACGGTGTTTCGTATGCGCGCAGTACGTTGATTTCAATCGCGCGCAACTCTGCAGTCAGTCCCGTTATCTCAGTCTTAGGATCTGAATCGACAACGACGTGCAATCGATCGCCAAACAATGAAATTCGCCAACGCTCGCGAGTGCGTTTCAGATGATCGGCGGCTGACTGCGGTCGATCAGTTATCAACTCAATCAGGTGACCACCTTGCGCAGCTTTCACTCCCGAGGGAGTGCCCTCCGCAACTAACTCGCCCGCAACCATGAAGCCAAGCCGATTACATTGTTCTGCTTCCTCGAGATAATGCGTTGTTACAAGCACTGCCACACCGCGGTCAGCAAAAGCATTGATCATTTTCCAGAACGCACGGCGTGCCAGAGGATCTACACCTGAAGTCGGTTCGTCGAGAAACAGCACGCTCGGTTCATGCATTACTGCCGCGCCAAAGGCTACTCGCTGTTTCCATCCGCCGGGCAAACTACCCGTCATCAAATCACCCTTGCCTTCAAGCCCGGATATTTTCAACACCCATTCTTTCTTCTCTTCGCGCTCTTCGCGCGGCACCTGGTAAACCCCGGCAAAGAAGTTCAGGTTTTCCTCAATCGTTAAATCGTCATACAACGAAAACTTCTGCGACATATAACCAATGCGTTGCCGGACAAAACTCGAACGCAACCTGCCGGACTCTCCCGCCAGCGCCATCTTCCCGCTCGATGCTCCAATCAAGCCGCAGAGCATTTTGATCGTTGTCGTCTTGCCCGCGCCGTTCGCACCAAGCAAGCCGTAGATCTCGCCGTACTTCACCTCGAGATTGATGTTCTTGACGGCATTGAAACCGCCAAAGCGCTTACACAAATCCTCAGCTTTGATCGCCAACGCCTCAGCCGGTCGTTCACGAAACTTTCGACGAGCGGGAAACGGAATTGTCTTTAGTTCACCACCAAACTCTCGTAGCTTTGCGACGAAGGCATTTTCAAGCGTTGGATTACCAGCTTTGAAGTCTCGTGTTTGAATGCCAGCATTGCTCAATGCTTCACGCGTGATGCGTTCACCTTCATCGGTGTCTGCCACCATCAAATCGAGTCGATCGCCGAATCTTTGCACGTCTTTGATAGAAGGTATGGAATGCAGAATGTCTTCGGCCTTTCCAAGTTGACTCAAATCGGTCGCGCGCACCTCCAATCGCTGCAACCCAAGTTGCTCCCGAATTTCTGCCGGCGTTCCCGTTTCGTGTATCTCGCCGTCGTACATCAATGCGACCCGATGACATCTCTCTGCTTCGTCGAGATAGGGCGTCGCAACAACCATTGTCATACCGTTGCTGGCCAAACCAGCCAATGCATCCCAAAACTCGCGTCGTGAAACCGGATCGACACCCGTTGTTGGTTCATCCAGTAAAAGAATCCGTGGTTCAGCAATCAATGCGCAGGCAAGAGCGAGCTTTTGCTTCATGCCACCGCTTAAACTACCGGCCAGGCGATCAGTAAATCGCTCCATGCCGAACATCTCGAGATAGTGCAGTCCACGTTCCTCAATCTGCTTCCGCGTTAACATTCGCAGTTGACCAATGTACTGAAGATTCTCAGCAACACTCAGGTCCTGGTAGAGACTGAACGTTTGAGTCAGGTAACCAACAAATGAGCGGGCATCAATAGTCGCTTTGCCGTACATCTGTGCAGTACCGGAAGTCTGCTGCATCACGCCGCCGAGGATTTGGAAGACAGAAGTCTTGCCCGCGCCGTCTGGACCAATGAAGCCAAAGATCTCACCGGCAGCGATATCGAGATCTATCCCTTTAACTGCTTCGAAGTCCCGGTACGTTTTGGTGAGTCCCCGAACCTTGATCGCGGTCTCAACCTGGGAAACGTGCAGTTCGGTGCTCACCATCACCGGCCCCGTTTGTTCTGTTGTGAATTGAACTGCACTCATGAGTCCCTCTTCTCTGTGTTTCCTCTGTGTCTCTGTGCCTCTGTGGTTATGAGGGTCTCACTTTTTCACCACAGAGACACAGAGCCACAGAGCAGCACAGAGAAAGCAAAACTAGTCAGTTACAACTTCTCCATCCGCCGGCATGCCAGGTTTTGCATAGCCACCAGCACTCTTTAACGTTAACTTGACGCCAACTACCTGCTTCACGCGATCATCCTTGAAATAAGTGTTCTCCGGCGTGAACGAAGCTTCAGGATCAATTCGCGTGACAATCGCTTCAAGAGGCTTGCCCGGCGCCGAATCCAAATACACCCGCGCTGTCTGACCGGTTCGAACGCGGCCAATCTCACCCTCGGGAATGAATCCCCGCAGGTACACGGCATTCAGATCAACCACTGTAACCAACGGAGTACCAGCGGCAACAACTTCGCCCGGTTCAGCTGCTCGCGTCGCCACCGTCCCTTCGATTGGGGCGACAATCTGTAGATCAGCTCTGTCGGCCTGCACCTCTTTCAACTTTGCGCGGGCATGTTCTTCTTCCGCCTGTGCTGCTGAAATTTCGGACTGTGCCTGCAGAATCTGCTGACGAATTGCCGTCGCCTGTGACGTTCGCATTGCGGCGTTCGACAGATTCGCTTTGGCCATCAATAAGGAACCGCGAGCAACGTCTACTTGTCGCTTAGCAGCTCGAACAGCAGCCGCATGTGCTTCGGCGGTTGTCCGCGCTTGCCGTCCAGTTCGCTCGGGCACATCGCCATCTTTCGCGAGGGTCGTGTATCGCTCCTCATCGTAATGAGCCTGACTGTAATCAGCTTCGGCTTTCGCAAGCTCAGCTTCAGCCTGTGCAACCTGTGCTTCGGCCTGGCTGACTCGTCCCTGCGCGTCGACCTTCGCCTGGTCTACACCGATGTTGCTCTCTTCAAGTTGTGCCTGAAGAACAGAGACCTGCTGCTGTGCACTTCGCAATCGCGCTTCGGCTTGCAGCACTTTTGACTCTTCCTGTTCTTCACGTGCATTAACCTGGTCGTCATCGATCACGGCGATCAGTTGACCAACCTTTACGTGGTCACCTTCACGCACTGTGATTTCGCGAATGCGGCCGGCGATCTTGGTTGAAACAGTCGCATCGTCGCCTTCAATTCGGCCGCTCAGTTTGATCAGATTCTTTGGGCCAGCGGGTTTGCGAATCAGGAAATACCAAACCGCACCGCCCGCTAATGAAAGAACTACTAATGCGATTACCGCTTTTTTGAGTTTTGCTTTTGACATGTGACACTCCTTCTTCTCTGTGCACTCTGTGTTCTCTGTGTCTCTGTGGCGATTTAAGTTCTGAGTGCTCATTCACCACAGAGACACAGAGAACACAGAGAAAGCACAGAGAAGATTATTACCGCTCCTCCGCATTCATTTCAGTTTGCTCTAACCGCAGACCATCCGACATAACTGCGACATTCCGATATCTAAACGTGTTACCAATTGCTCTTTGAAAATCAGCAATCGCTTTGTTCAAATCCGTCTGCGCCTGCAACTCTTTGCCACGAGCGACTACCAAATCCGTTTGTCGCTGCAACACCAGGTAAACCGTAGACATCCCTGCTTGAAACTTGCGCTGTTCACTCGTGTACTGTTGATCTGCTGCGAGGCGCTGAGCTGCCGCTGCTGCCAATCTCGCTTCGACTGAGCGCACAGACTGCATTGCATTGCGTACCTCTGCTTCGATCATCTGCTCGGTCTGTGCACGTTGAGTTTCAATTCGACGACCTTCAGCCAGCGAATGTCCGAGTTCCGCCTTCGCAGTTCTATTTTTCAACGGCAACGAAATCTTCACGCCAACTCGAACGGTCGGATTGTCCTGGCCCAGCATGTTCGAGAGTGACTGTCCATAGCCGCCCTGCATGTTTGCCGGTACGGTCGGGCTTAAAGTGTTTGTTTGCACTAGAGGCAATCCCGCGATTGATGACAACTCGGCAATGCGGTTCTGGAGCGCAGTCATGTCGGTGATTAACGGATTCGTGTTATCAGAGATGCTGCCGGCGTAACCATTGGAGCTGTAGCTAAGTTCCAAATCCACTTGCGGCTTTGTTTGGTCACGATAAAATTTCTGATCGATTTGATTGATTTCAGCGCTCGTTCGCAGCTGTGCGAGTTCCATTCGATTCTCGAGTGCCGCATTTATGGCTTCACTCAACAACACTCGAGGCGCTTCAAGAGCGACCGGTGTAGTTGGCAATAAAGCGCGCGACCAAAGGTCGGCCTTTCGATCTGGCAGCATCAACGTCTTCAGTGTGTTCTCGGCCCTAGTCACTTGCTCCTGCGCCGAGTAAACGTTCTGTTCGAAATTCTTTACCTGTGCCTCAGCTTCAACTACGTCGATTGGCGCCAGCACTCCTTGTGCAACCTGGCGCTTGTTTGTTTCAACCTGCGCACGGCTCTGTTTGACAGCTTCGATTTGTACTTGCAGGGTCTTCAAAGCATTCACCAATTCCCAGTAAGCTTGTTCTACATTCGTGATGATCTCAGTCGCCTTCTGACGAAACTGAACATCGGTCAGCGTCAAATTCTTCTTCGCAATCTCAATGCGTCGGCGAGCATCGTCCGTACGCAGCCCCCGTACGAGAGGCTGCGTATAGGAGAACGTCAACTGCGACGACACGGCAGGGTTAAGAGTGTTGAAGAAGTTGTTACTTGAATAGCGTGTGGAAGACATGTTGAGTTCATAAGAACCACCGTACTTCGGCGCCAGACCGCTCAACCCAATCTGACTGGTTGTGTTGTTAACCTTTAATGAATTCCCATTGCTGCGCTCCAAAAAAGGAAGCAACTGGGATCGACTGTCGTTCGAAATAACTTTCCGAGAACAACTTTGGATCGTAAGCACCGCGCGATGCTGTTAAGTCGTGTTCAGCCATCTCAACATCGATTCGTGATGCGTGGATGTCGTTATTGTTCTCCAGCGCCAGACGGATCGCTTCGTTCAGGCTCAGCGGCAGGGCGTCGCCGTCGTTTACTCCAACTCTTTCGAGTGAAGGCGGTTGCTTTTCTGGCGCAACATAATCAGCTGCAATCATCGGTATGCGTTTTGGTAATGCTGGTTGATCTGCGACCTGGGAGGTTGTTGAACTCGTCGATTTTTCCGAAGCGTTCACTTGCGCTTTGACGCTCAAGGAGCTGGCAGTCAACAAAATTAAAGCGAGCAGAACGTAGTGAAGTTGCGGAAACATTGATTCGCGGTCATTGAGCCAGTTGTTCGCTACGATCCTGCGCGAGTGACGCCGTGCGCTCGCTCGAACTCTGGCGCGGCACAATTCAACTCTCGCCTGCAACCTGGTAGTCGTTCTTGATGACATCTTGCCTGACATGATTCCTGTGCTCCTTGCGTATTCTCTTCGGCTACTGTCTTTCAGCCGCCTCAATCAATCGTTGAATAAAGAAATGAAGACCCAGTAACTGAGCTCCCTGTTCCTGAAGGCGACAAAGGATCGAAGCACTGTCGCTATCGAGAAAGCTGGTGTTGGAAAGATCGATACCTATGAGACCGCTATGTTTTTGGCGCAGCTCATGAAATGCGTCTTCCAGGACCTCGGCTTCGGCAAGTCTGAGAGTTCCCTCCACCCGAAGCAGCGCCAGTGCGCCATATTTGTCGTCAATCTTTGTGATTCGGCTCGTCATTTCTATTCCTTCTCTCTCGCTCGCCTTTACGTTGGGTCGAGCGTTCGGATAGTGGTGGTGCAATGCCGGGGCCAGACGTTTTGACACCGCACAGAGGGCAGTTAAGTATTGAAATAATTGGAGAAGTTAGAATGAAGAGGTGAGCGACTTGAGAGGTGGAGCGGGCTTGACGGATGCCGGATTTGGCATCGGATGCCTAATGTGGTTTATGGTGATTCGGAAGATTTAGTCCGCAGATTACACAGATAGCGCAGATTTCTACTCAGGAAGGTTAAGCTTCTAATTCTGATAAAGAAATCTGTGTAACAAACCGACTACTTCTTGTTTTCTTAGCAAGAAGTTGCGAATTTAAACAAGAGCCGGGACTCCCATTAGACAGATCTTCTCTGTGGATCTCTGTGTCTCCGTGCCCCTGTGGTGAATGGAGACGCTTTTAT
>DASYPT010000127.1:0-59666 GCA_036006355.1 Pyrinomonadaceae bacterium
CAGCATCCACGGTGAATTCAACGTGCCCGAACGGAGAATCCTTAAGGAATTAGTGACTTCTGTTCGACGGGGGCGGCCGAGGACAACCGCGCTCCGACAGAAGAGCTTTCGTGTGTTAGTGGGTGGTGCTTCTGTTCGACGGGGGCGTTGGAGATTCGGGTTAATTCTTAACGCAGGTCAGTCACAAGCGCGCGGCGACCGTTCGAATCAACATTAGTACGAGTCGCACGGTTGTTTATTGGTGACGCCGAAGCCCGCGTTTGAACCTGCTCCGTCTCCTGCCGACGGCTCCTGCCTCCCGACCGTTCCTGAGTTTCATCAGCGAAAGGACTCGTGTAGGCAGGCACATTCCCGTGCAAGTAACACTCCATATTCGGCGCCGTTCGATCTGTAACCGCAATCAACTCTCGCAACGGACAGGACAATGTGGACAACAATCCTGTTGATGAATCGATCTCCACAAACTTGATCCCTTCAGGACATTCAAAGTGCTGACCGCCGAGGTCAGGTCTGACACCCAGGGCCGCATTCATGAAATCGACCCAGGCCGGCAAAGCTGCTTCGGCTCCAGTCAAGCCGAGTTGCTGATTATCGTCGAACCCAATCCAGACAGCGCAAACGAGATTTGGCGTGTAACCAACAAACCATCCATCACGTGAGGTACCGGTCTTTCCAGCAACTGCTGAACCCTTTATCGCACCGCGCGCTTTTCTGGCTGTGCCGTGATCGATTACGGCGGACAACATATTCGTGATCATGTATGCCGTCGTAGGATTAACAACCTCAGTTTCATTCAACAAAGCATGTTCACCTGGAGCTTCGCCAACACTGGCAATCGCTCGGGGTTCAACGCGCCGGCCACCATTAACAAATACACTGTAGGCCGAAGCCAGTTGCAATGGCGTGACTTCTTCAGTCCCAAGCGCTAACGCGGGATATCGTTCAGGTTTCGGCAATCCAAATCTCGTTGCCAGATTCGCTATGCGGGCAAGACCGGTTTGCAATGCAACGTCAACCGTCACAACGTTCAGCGATTTCACCAAACCAGTCCGCAGCGTAACCTCACCCATCGTATAACCACCGCCGTAATTGGCCGGCCTGTAAATCTTATTGCGGTCGTAAGTGAACTCTCGCGGCGCATCAAGGAAAGTTTGAACGGGCGACATTCCATCTTCCAATGCTGTTGCATAGACGAATGGCTTGAACGTCGAACCAGGTTGGCGCTTTGCATCAGTAGCGCGGTTTAGTTGCGACTCCGCATATCCTCGCCCACCCACCATCGCCAGAATGTTTCCGTTGTGCGGATCGATAGCAACTAATGCTGCTTGCGGTTTTTGTCCATCGCTCTTGTAAACAGGATCCAGTCGGTCCAGCTGATTGCGCAACGCTTGTTCAGCAGCCTGCTGCAGTTCGAGATCGATCGTGGTGTAGATTCGCTGTGTTTCGCCGGAGCTATCAAATTCAGCTTCAGACATCCGATTCACGTAATCTACGAAGTACGGAGCCAATGAATTCTCGGGATCGCTGTTGGCTGAGATTGTAATTGGTTGACTCGCTGCTGAAGTAACTTGATCGGAATTGATCCAACCGTCGCGGTACATCGAGGCAAGCACTATGTTGCGGCGTTCCTTTGCAAGTTCAGCGTGTCGCACAGGGGAATAACGACCGGGGCCCTGAATCATTCCGGCCAACATTGCAGCTTCGGCCAACGACAAATCTTTTAACTGCTTACCGAAGTAAATATCCGCAGCTTCTTTCATTCCCAGCACAGCCACAGCCCCACGTTGGCCCAGATAGATTTCATTACAATAGAGCGCAAAGATGTCTTCCTTGGAGAGTCGTCGCTCCAGCGCGATCGCCAGCATCGCTTCGGCATACTTACGACGGAACGTCTTTTCAGAAGTCAGATAAGTGTTCTTGACCAACTGCTGCGTGATCGTAGAGCCACCCTGCGCGAGTTTCTCGTCGCCGGCATTACGAAATAACGCTCGCGCCAAACCGGAAAGATCAACACCTGCGTGGTCGAAGAACCGTCGATCCTCAATTGAGAGAATCGCATGGACCAGATTTGCCGGTAGCTCGGAATAGTTTAGGGCCTCGCGCCTCCCAGCTTTGGAGCTCAAATCGTTGGAGAGTATTTCCGGCTCGAGTGTGAATGAGTCGATTTGAATGCCGTCGGCATGAAGTGCGGTGATAGTGGAGTCGGTGAAGTCGACTGTGACTAATTTCGGCTGGAGCTTGTTAGTGTGACTTGGTCGGATGTCAATCGAATCAGACTTACTTTCAAAGCTCCCACTCCAAACATCGCTTGCGGTGGATTCCAGGTAACCCGCCCGCCGGAGAATAATAATCACTTTCTCGCGAGATAGCTTTTGGCCTGGCTGCAACACGCGAGGCGCGGCGTACAAACCAGGCCTGCTGGTGAGATAACCACGGGTTAGACGCGCATCGATGATTTGGGAGTAGAAGATGTACGACTGGAGAACTGTGTAGATACTGAGACTCAGGACCACGAGCGCCGTGATAAACAGAAGCTGCAACCACAACTGGTAAGGCGGTCTTTGTGGAGCGCGGAACAGCCGACGAAAATCGGGAATGATTCTGCGGCGTGCGTCTGAAACCGAAGAAACCTCGATAGACATGGATTAATCGTGGAGACCTGCGGCAAACAGATGTCCGCCTGGATTCGAGCAGCCATCCCCAACCCTTCAGTGCATCCGAATAGCTTTGTGGTAGGTATAAATGATTAATGCGGCAGGAAAGTTAGAAAATGGTGTGAGAAAAATAGGACCTATAGGACCAATATGACCTATCCTGTGCGACCTACCCCGGAAGCTCAAGCGGCGCCTTCAACGGTTTCTTCTTCCGTCCAAACTGAAACCACCTGGGTTGTTCGGCAATCGTCCTCTCAATCAGAGCTTGCAGGGCTGGAATACTTTCACGACCTGCGTCGTAGCCCGCTGCCATCAATTCAGCCGCGCGGCCCATTTCGTCCCAACGTATGTGACCCACTCGCGGACTGATTACAAAATCCGCTGACTTCCGTTGATAGTGTGAATTGGTCTTCTGGACCACCAGCATCGATTGCAAAACAACACCAACAACCGATGTCGATGAAGAGCCGAGGAAAGTCGCACCTTCAAAATTGACGTCGACGGCGATCACAATGTCAGCACCCATTGAGCGCGCTACTGACACCGGAACCATCGCCACCAAACCGCCGTCGACAAGTTGTCGCCCGTCTTTATCGACCACCGGCACGTACCATCCTGGAATGGCACAACTTGCTCGAATTGCGAACGGAACATCGCCTTCATCTCGCATCACGACCGCGCCACCGGTTTTTAGATCTGTCGCAACGATCGCTAACGGAATCGGAAGATCTTCAAATCTGCTTTTGGGAAGGCGCTCGCGAACAAACTGTTCGAGTCGTTCGTTACTCTGAAAACCCAGGCGAGACATTGTGACTCGCCCAATATCACGCCAACGAAGACCTCGACCGAGCGCTTCAATTTCATCAATCGGCATGCCCGCGGCAAAAGCACCGCCTACAATCGAGCCCGCTGAGGTTCCTGCGACGTAGTCAACCGCAATCTTGTTTTCCTGCAGCGCACGCAGTACACCGACGTGGGCCAGGCCACGCGCGGCGCCACCTGATAATGCTAAAGCAATTGTGGGGTGAGAAGGCATCTCTAGGTTGTGGAAATAATAGGACCTATATGACCTATCGGACCTATCCTATATGACCTGTTTGTCTTCAGCTCATTCTATCGGATTCAGCATCACGATTTCGGCCCGTTCACGCGCGGTATCCAGAAATGCATCGGTGTCTGATTCTATTTTCGACTCAGTCAATGTCTTCTCAATCTGGACGCGCGCCTCTTCCAGAGTTGGAACAATTTGTCCCGGCGCCCGGGCACGTAAGCGAGGAACAAACACATCACGATAATAATCAGCGATCTCAGACTGACTGATTACTACAAAGCTACGAAAACGGAAATCAAGATACTTCTCCATCTTCAGACGCTGTTCGATTATTTCATCCAGTTTCTCACTGTTGAGACCTACCCTGAGCAATCGTTGCTGGAATTCGGTTTGCGACGAAAATTGGCGCGCCAACTCATCTCGCGCGTCACTTATCTCTTTGGACGTCGGTGCAATTGACGGTAACTTCTCAGCCTCTTGAAGAATCAGTCGTTGATCGATCAGCAAGCGCAAAGCCTTATTCAAATCTGCTGAGCTCGGATTGTCCAATGGAGTATTTGGTTGTAACGCGAGCTGCCAAAGGAGATCGGAATAAGTGATCAGTTCGGTCTTGACGCCGGCATTAACGGTCGCAACCATCTTGTCAACAACTCGTTGACCAGCTACCTGCCTGGGAGCTGCGAACAACACCATCGCGAAGATGCCAACACTAAGCAGGCTGAGCAAAGAACAACTTCTCTGCGTAATCTCGGCGTTCTCTGCGTCTCTGCGGTGAACAATGGCCAACATCCGCTGAACCGCTGAGACGCAGAGAACGCCGAGGTTACGCAGAGATCGAAGCGGTATTCGTTGAGTCATCATGATTAAAACGTCTGCGTTATTCTGAAATGCAGATGCCCTCTATTAAGTCTAAACACAGCAGGCGTGCCATCGAAACCTCCACTGGGCCCGCGCTGCGGAATCAAAAACTCAGGTGGATTCAAAAGCCATCCGTAGTCGATTGCCAACGCTCCACCAAGTGGAGTCTGAAAACGAAATCCAAGTCCAACCGTGTGTGTCCAGTGTGCTTTCAAATTGGCTGCATTGAGCGGCGCGAGTGGGTCTCCTGGTGTAACAGGTGTCGGATCTGATTTACCAAACAGGTCGCCGGCTCTTCTAAATACATTGCCACCATCGTAGAAGGGTACCGTCTGAAACGAACGTGTCAGTGGAACTCGGGCTTCAAGATTAACGATAGCCAAAGCATTGCCGCCAACCGGGACAGTGAACGGGTTCAGAAAGACAATATTCTTATTAGAATCCCTAAACGGTCCTTCTGGAATTACTACCTCGCGAGGCCCTGCCTCTTCAAAGTTAAATCCGCGCAACGTAGTAGCGCCCCCGGAAAAGAATCGTTCACTAATAGGTAACGTCTTATCGATTTCATCGATGACCCCATTCCCATCGCGATCTTGTGGATTGAAGAGATTAGCGAGACCTAAAGTTAGATTGCCTGCGAACACTGTGTTCCGCAGAGCGCTCATCTTGTAGTAACGACGATACGTCAACTGGAAACGGTTAAAGGAGATGTTTCCGCCCAATTGGCGCAGCGCGATTGCATAGTCGATGCTTAGAAAGTCCCCTCGTGTCGCGTCAACCTGGTTGTAGCGACAGACCTCCCCGGGCTCTCCCGGTTCTTCATCGCCATAAGCACTCCGCCGCAAATTCAGTAATCCACGTTCACATCGCTCTCGCGTATCGCGGACCAGAGATGCGCCAAGCTTCGATAAGCGAACTTTTTGATCGGGTTCAAGAATCGGAGCTACAACCAGACTCTCGAGGTTGAAGAGCCGAACGTCCTCGTAGCTGTAACGCGCAAACACGATCGTTCGTGACTTTTGATCCAAAACTCGCTGCGTTTCGACTGCCGCGGTGAACCGATTGATCGTTGGTTCATTCACCTGGTTGCCGAAGATGTCGATTGGATTTCCCTCCTCGTCCAGACGTTGAACGATTCCCATCGTGCCGCGGTCGATCGCAGAGCGGAAAAAACGGGTAATCGTCGAATCGCGCTGATACTCGACAGATACCGCCAACGGAGCAAACTGAGTCTTGTTGTAACGCGCGAACCGCGGATCAAGATATTCGAACCTAACCAGCTGTTGACGCCTGCTAGCTCGCAGACGCATCGCTCCCTGGCGCAGACGGTCGAACAGATTCACATTGCTTATTTCGAAAAGACCCAATGCGCCCACGTCAGTCGAAGCACCGCCACCATAATCCATAACGTTCGGCTTCTTCTCTTCAACATCTATGATTACGTCTCGGCGCTTGTAACCCGATGCAGTTTCACCCGCTGGCTCCGTATGAATCACGACTTGTCGATACGCGTCCGTTAAATACAGTTCGCGCTCTGCGTCAGATATCCGATCGGCGCGCAGGACATCGCCCGGCGCCAGGGGAATTGCACGTAAGATCGCGTTCCGTTTTCTCTGCTGTCTGCTTCTACTGGTACCAGTTACTCCGTTGATTATGATTTGGTTGATGAAGACCTTGTCACCTTCATCCGGGACCGTATAGACCAATCGAACTTGCTCATCGTCGCCTTTCTTGGGTAGCTCGACGATCGAGAATTCCATTCGTGCGTCTACATAACCAGCGCGAGCATAAAGCGCGCTAACGCGGTCCGCGTCAGCGCGGGCCTGAGAACGTGAGTAAGGAGCGCCGATGACAGTTCTTAATTCCTGACGGATGCGGTCGTCGGTGTAGATCTTATTTCCGCGGACCTCGACGCCAGCGATTCGTGTGAGCGGTCCTTCAGTCACTTGAAAAGTGATAATCAGATTGTCGCCATTGACGGAGACACCCTGCAGAACCTCAACGTCGGCTCTGCGGTAACCCAGGTCACGCATGAACGCCCGCACCGTACGCTTGTCCTGCTCGAGCAAAGATAGGCTTGTGTAACCCCGTCCGTAACCGAGGAACGGGATCAGTCCGAGAGCATTTGCTTTCTGAGTCTTCAGATCTGCTTCGACATCCGCGAAGGAAAGTTTGTTCGTACCGGTGATTCGGATGTCCGTAAGATGAAAGCGCCGTCCCTGCGTGACTTCGTAATCGATCTCGATCGTGTGATCCGTAAGCGTAACCGGATTCAGGTTCTGACAAGTTTCATCCGTACCGTTCGCACCGAGTTCCGGTGGCGGATTAACAACCGTGCAGGTATTTGTGACATCCGCAAAAAAGTAACCTTGTTCCTGTAACTTGTTTCTGAGACGTCGAGCACCTTCAACAATCGCAGAATAATCGACGTTTCCTTCACGCTTTACCGGCAACAAGTCGCGCTGGGTTTTGTCGCTGATGACGAAATTCTTAACAACAACAGAAACCTTCGGACCTTTGGCGCCTTTTAGCAGAATGGAAATCTCATTCTTTTCCGCGTCCCGTTCAACCTTTGGATCTTCCAGAACGGGAGAAAGAAAGCCTTGATTGATTAGCGAGTCGCGTACGCGAGCAACATCCGACGAGAGCGCTTCCCGAGTAAACGGAGCGCTCGGTTGTAAACTGAGTGCGGTTCGAACAGCAGTCGCATCGTAGCCGGTTATGTTGATGGCAAAAGTGCTGACCTTAGCCTGCACACCTGGTGTGACTTTGTAGACCACTGTTGCGCGAACGCCACTATTATCAATTTGCTCAACCGGTTCGACGGTCGCGTTGTAGTACCCGCGGTCGCGAAGATAGACCTGAATTTCATCGGCATTGCGTTCAATTAATTGTTTGGAGAGTCTTGTGCCAGGCTGGACGAAGTTCAGTCGTGACCGGATTTCATCAGCTGAGACAGGCGTACCAGTAAATGTTCCCAACTCAATCCGCACATCACCAATCTGTACCTGTCTCTGAACGACAAATCGAAGACGAATAGGCCCCGTTTTGCTCTGGCCCTCCTCAGTAGCTTCAACTCTCGCATTGGCTATACGACCTGTATCAAATAAAGCCTGTAATGAGTCGCGAACGCGAACAGCGGAGAATTCCGTGCCCGAGCCGACTTTCAACAAAGAGAGGAACTCGCCCTGGGCGGACTGATCCGGAGGAGAGTTTTCGAAAGTTAACTCGACTGAAACAATCTGTCGTCCTTCGTAGTCTTCGATTCGTGCATTAATTGTGGTGCGAGCGGAGTTGTCTTCGGCTGCACCGGTTCCAATTGAGATCCTGGATGGCACGCGGGCAGCCGGGGACGCCTGCGGTCCCAGCATTTTCGTCTTCTGCGCTCGTGCAACGCTAGTACAACCGATGCACAGCAAGAATGCGACGATCAGATGACACTGACCACGACGCCAGAGCCACTGACGATTGGAACCTTGCGTTCTCTCTATCGCTGCTTGCGATCGTACCGACAACCTACCTACCCCTATGCTCAGAATCTCTTTCGAAAACGAATCTCAAAACTAAAGTTGTTTGTTCTGGCGCTCAGCGTACGCGTAGACGCCTGCTCATATTGAGCGATGAATGACAGGCGATCGGAAACGCGATATTCGAGGGTCAGTATTTGGTTCGGGTCCGAAGTGACATTGGTCGAGTAAGTGATCTGCACTTCCTTACTAATTCTTCGTCCCAGCGTGAGCCGGGCAGCCGGGGTAGATCCTGTACGACCTCCAATGACGGGATTTATTTCAAAGGTCGTTAAACCGAACAGTTTGCTCGTCGCTCGTTGAGCAGGTGCGTTGATGAGTGCATCAGTCAATAAGCTGGTCGCGGCGCCAACACCAGATTGCGAAAGAATAGAGGCGCTCGTGTCGTCGGCACTAAGTTGTCCAGTCGTGATCAATGAGACGACATCAGCCTGCGGCAGCGATGGCTCCGATCGAACAATTGCCTGCGGTTGTGAAAGGGGTCCGGTCAAACTAACGATGATTCGATAACCCCTGATCTGTGATTCTCCCTGAATGTTGATAATCGGATCCGCGTGTCGCGCCGGAGGTAAGTCCACAAGTGCACGTGTGATGTCGTAGCGATCGTTGCGAAAGTTCATCGTTCCACTGGTCGACAAGACTCTCCCGGAGATCGTCGGGTCCGTTACCGGACCATCAAGCTGCAGAGAAACTGATCCGACCAGATCTGCGAGATTGTTTCTGACAACCAGTGCGTTGCGGCCTTCCACTCGAAGTGCGGCAAA
Organism: Pyrinomonadaceae bacterium; assembly: GCA_036006355.1. Lineage (GTDB taxonomy): Bacteria > Acidobacteriota > Blastocatellia > Pyrinomonadales > Pyrinomonadaceae > PSRF01. The sequence goes on from DASYPT010000127.1 coordinate 8,855, forward strand.
GACAGCGGTACGCGTCAGCGCAATCTCCGCCCCTTCTTCGATGGATTCCGTGCGACTGTTAATCAAATCGGCGAGCTCAATGTCCTTCGTGTATTCCGATCGTCGCAGGTTGACGAGGCCGCTAATGATTTGTTCACGAGAAGAGCCTTTGATTTCTACGTCGGCGTCGAGGTTTGAATGAAAGTCTTCAGGGAATGGAACAGTGACGTTGGCTGCGTGCAAGCTAAGTCGGAAACCTGAGACCGTAAAGCCGTCCAACAACGCACCGCCGGACGCTGTTACCTGTCCACCACCAAGTGTTCCGGTCAATGAATCAATCTGCGCCTGATTAGACGTAAAGCGAACCATCGTCGTCAGGTTGTTAACCGTCCAACGCTCATTCCCGAGTAGCACTGAAACTGAAGCACCGGCTAAAGACGCGGTACCAATCAATCGTGGATCTTCAAACGTGCCGGATATTCGGACCGCAACTTCAGCCGTGCCTGACGAGAAGAAGTCGGGTGACACCCCGTTGAGCACACGCAAATTAAGGCTGCCGTTTACGCTTAAGTTCTGTTTGCCGGTTGTTGCGGTAGCGATCGTGCCATCTAACGTGATGTTTGTTCCGGGACCAGTAAAACGTGCGCCATCGAAAACCATTTCGCCTGGCGAGAAGCGAACGACCAGTGGGGTGGTCGCGCTCAGTTGAACGTCTTCAACACGAAAGTTCAATTCCGAGAATGTTGCGGTGCCGGTCAGGCCAGCCAGCGACCAGTTGTCATCCTCGTCAAGGAGATCGCCACTAGCTTTGATCGTGCCATTTGCTTTACCAGTAACTTTGACTCCGCTATTGGGTAAGAGGATCGCAAACAGGTTCGTCAGATCCGCATTCGTTAAAGTCGTTTCCACACTGGCTGACAAATGTCTGCTGTCGAGATTGATTTGCGCCGCGACAACCTGCGGCTGGCCCAGGATGCCAGTCGTTAGAGTGATGTTGAGTTGTTTGTTTTCTGTGCGACCCACAAGAGCAACTGTTCCTGCAGATTTACCGTTGATGGTTACGTCGCGCGCGGTGCCGTCAAAAGTAAACTGATATGCAGCGAAGGTCGCTTCACTGAGATTGCCAACCACATGGGCAGTGAAGTCCGCAACACCAGTTACCGGTGGCAAGTTGGGACGGTTCGCAAGCGCAGCGAGTCGTGCAAGCTCAACACCTTCTGCGCGACCCTGAAAATCAAAGGCCTTGGTCGAAGCATTAATATTGCCACTCGCCACGATGTGGCCCGCACCCAACCGAACATCAACATTTTCAACATGCACGTCGGATCCGTTGAAGGTTGCTCGCGCGACCATGCTCTGGAGTGGTTCACCAGCAAGTTTGCCAGGTCCAAAGCGCAAATCAGCGCTGCCACTCATCGCCTTCGGTATACCGGTGATTTTGATTGTTCCCGATACTTCAGACTGAGTATTCGTTAGTTGTTCATTTTTGCTGAAGGGAGAAATAGCGAGTAATGATGTTGCGTTTACGCGATCCAGTGTTGCCGTCAAAGATGCATTGTTTTCACCGGTGCGAGGCGCGTTTAGTGAAAACTGTATGCCTCCTCCGTCGCGCTGACTGAGCCGGCCATCACTCACGGATAACTGCTGCGCATCCATGGCGATGTTCGCAGCAAGCGAACCTAGCTCAGTGCCGTTTACCAGGAGCGTGCCCAGCGAAAACTTTCCGTTCAGATCAGGGTTCGACAAACTGCCGCGAACATTGCCATTGAAGGCTAAGGGACCGGCCAGGCCAATTCCATACTCGCGAAGTCGCTCATCAGCATCCGTCAATAGTCCTGACGTCAACAACACTGTCTGCAGTTCAGTCGCGTCTGAGGAATTCAAATCCACTTGGAGATTAGAATCATTCTCATAAGAGAACTGACCAGACGCCTTTAAGGTTGTAGCGGGTGTTTGGACATTGAGTTGCTGGATACTGAAGAGACCTTGATTTGCACTAAGCGCAACATCACCGCTGATTGGAATCAGATCGGCACTGGTTCCCGCTTGCGAGCGCAATTGAGTAGTGAGAGTTCCAGAAGCTAGTTTGTAGTTCTTTCCTGGAAAAGTAAGATCAACGTTGCCTGATGCAACGCCAGTCAATGGAACTGCTTTCCCCGACAACGCGGTCAAAGACCCGCCAATGTCCAGCCCTTCAAATTTTGCAACAACGTGTGACGAGCCATTACGCGCAAGTGAAATGCGAGCGCTGCCGTTGGCGTGTCCGCGAAAAACATCCGCGGCGAAATCATTGAGCTGAATCTCTGAACTCGTGGCGACCACCTTCGCGGTCGCCTGGCCCATATTCATTCGCCCCATCACGCCACCACCAATGCTCAAATCGGCGCTCGCTCGATAGTTACCTGAGGGCTCGACAACAAACACCGGATGCGTCAGCTTCACATTGTCCGCCTGGCCATCCGCAACCTTCACAGTTCCGGCGTCGATATCAGCAGTTGAACCTTCAATGCGACGATTTCTAACCGACAACTTCACGCCCGCGATATTGAGAGCACCAATCTCAGCACCTGCTGCTGAGGTCGCGCCTACTTGCACGTTCTTCACAACGATACTGGTGACTCCCTCACGGTCAGTGAGTCCCAGGTTGTTTGCGGTTACGCCTTTGACCGTAGCACCTGAGGCAGAGATGTTCCCGGCTTTTACACTTGCCACAGTCGCAGTGGTTACTTTGTTTTGATTTCGCACTCGAATGTCTGAGGCAGTTACGCCTTCAACTTTCGCGCCGGAAGCTGCCATGCCCTTTGCATTGAACTGGCTCGCGGAAGCGGTTAACAGTCCTTCGTTCATTTCCGCTCGCGCGTCCCGAAGGATTAGGCCGGTCATGGTTGTGCCATAACCTTTCTCGGCTACCGCGCGGAGCTCACCAATCCAGCGGAAGTTTGTGCCGGTACCCATCACATTTCCGGCAAGCTGCAACGCATCGATCTGAAAATCTCCAGACGACAACAGGTCGGCGACTGCCTTGCCATTAATTTCGTAGGTCTTCCCCTGCACTTTTCCATTCGCAGTCACGTTGAGACCTTGCAAACGCATACCGTCCGCTGCCAGGTCGTCAGACTTGATACCGCCCTGGATAGTGAAGCGATCACCCTCGCCATTAACAGTACCGGAGAAACTTCCGGTTCCGTGAAGCGTTGGTTTGGTTTCGAATGTGTCTGACACTTCAGTCAAATCAACAGATGACGTGATGTTCATCTGATAGCGAAGAGCCCGCCAGTCGTCCATGGTTCCGCTTAGGTGCGTTTCGGTAACAGGCGACTTCAAGATGAGTTCTTGAATCTCGGCTCGCGTTTGGTTAACACGACCGCGTGCATTGAGATCGATCTTGTCGATTGGCCGGCCGTCGTACGTGAACGTTGAATCAGTAAGTGAGAGGGTTACGGTGTTCATCCGGCTCGAGACCGGAGCACTTGGATCGTCAGGTTGAACCGTTGCCTGGAGGTTGCGAGCCTCTCCGGAAATCTCGTGCTTTGCATCACCGTAATGAACAACACCATTTCTGATTTGGACATGTGCTGTGGAATAAGCAAAAAGAATGCGCGCATTGGGTTCCGGTGCCGGAATGTGGATGTTGCGAAAGTTCGACAGGCCTTGTTCGTCAAAGGCGACCCATGCTTCAAAACCATCAATTGTTAGATCTTCAAGATTGATGTTGCGTCGAAGATTCAACGCGTAGAGATCTTCGATTCTGATCTTGGCAGACAGTCGATCGATCTTTCCGAGCTTCGCACCGGTAGCCGCATCAAACAACTCTATTCCTGACATCTCGACTGTGCGTGGTGGGATCGAGGAGTGAAACTCCTTAATCGTCGCCCTGATCCCGTACTTCGAAAAGGTATCTGTGATTTGCCCGGCCACATAACGGTCTATAAAGCCGAACCTGTAGAGGATGAACGACAACAATAAGAGCGCAAGAATTCCCACACCAATGATGAGACCTGCCAGAAATGCATGGCGGCGCGAAAAGTAGCGCCACCGCCTTCTGATCGTCGGTTCTTGCGGAGCCGTTTCCTTTGGACCGTCTCCGGGTGGCTTAGGATCGTCTACACTCATAACTGTTCGTCGTTCTTTGGAGTGCGTCGGCCCGCCGTCGCTATTACGGGGCCACGAGTGACAATTACGCAGCCCTTAGAAGTAGTCATCATCCAAACATCCGCTATAACAAAGCGACGGCAGGCCGTCGCACTCCAAAAGACGCCTGAGTTCCCACCACAATCGGTAAGCTGAGGGAAGCCTTGAATTCTAGAGGGAGAGACCGAAAGTTGAAAGAGCCCTTGAAAGTGCGTCAGTCGTCTGGTCAGCAACTCATGGTCCAGTGCTGATGTCCGATATGCTTTAGCTTGTCGTGACTAAACCAATTGACCCATTACTATCGAAAAGACCGTGCCAGGTGGGGCCTGGTTGGTCCAGTCACGACAAGCTGAAGCATATCGGACATCGTTGCTCAGCGTTTATTGAACGTCTGCTGATCCTTCATAGACGCCGGGTGGCCAAGCGAAACATTTCCGACAACTGACAACTCAAAACCTTCGAGGGCTGCTACTTTGGGGGGATGATTTGAAAGCAAGAGAATCTTTCGCAAACCCAGATCATGGAGGATTTGGGCTCCAACTCCGTAATCGCGATCCACGCCATATCCCGTTTCGAGACTTGCTTCACGTTTATTCAATCCCTTTTCCTGCATTACACCATAAGTACGTAGTTGATTAACGAGGTCCAAACTGTGTTCGCGCTGTCGCAAGTATAGAACGACGCCGCAAGCTTCTGCCGCAATCTTCTCGAGGGCGGTGTGCAGTTGGAAACCTGTATCGTCGATTAATGAACCGAACATATCGCAAGTCACATTTTCGGTGTGAACGCGTACGAGCACGGGATCGTCACCTGCAACTTCTCCCATTACCATTGCAAGGTGTACGTCACCGTTCATGATGTTTTCATACGCGATTGCTCGGAAGCGACCATAGACAGTTGGTAAATCGGTTTCGACAACTCGCCTGATCAAGGTTTCCTTGCTAATTCGATATCTCACCAGGTCTGCGACGCTGATCATCTTCACATTGTGCTCGGTTGCGAACGCCTGGAGTTGAGGCAAACGAGCCATCGTTCCGTCTTCGTTCATGATCTCGCAAATGACTCCGGCTGGATACAACCCGGCAATGCGTGCGATGTCTACACTTGCTTCCGTTTGTCCCGGCCGAACCAGCACGCCGCCATTCTTTGCACGAAGCGGAAAGACATGACCGGGGCGCGCGAGATCCGAAGGTTTTGATTTGGGATCCACGGCGACCAATATCGTCGTGGCACGATCAGCTGCGGAGATGCCGGTCGTAATGCCACGCCGCGCGTCGATAGAGACTGTGAATGCGGTACCAAGGAACGACGTGTTGTCAGCAACTTGCGTCGTGAGGTGCAGATCGTCGCAACGCTCCTCCGTAAGTGGCAAACAGATCAAACCGCGAGCATGGCGGGCCATGAAGTTGATAATCGCAGGCGTAACCTTTTCGGCCGCACAAACGAGGTCACCTTCATTTTCACGGTCCTCGTCATCGACGATTATGATCATTTTGCCGTCGCGAACGTCGCGAACAGCGTCATCAATAGGAGCAAGAGCCACGTAACAAGCCTTCGCAGGTGATAGCAAGAACTGAGGGTTATGTTACCCGAAAGGGCGGGATTGAGAAAACGGGTATGTCCGACGAACTTTTAGTTTGTCGTTCGTTGGTTAAGAATCCCTAAAGAATTCAGCAGCCTTTACCGACACACGACAAACTAAAGTTCGTCGGACATTGAGCGGAACTCCAGTAATCGCTCAACATATTTGCCGATTACATCCACTTCGAGATTTACAGCGTCGCCAGGTTTCAGGTGGTAAAGATTAGTTACTTGCAACGTCTTGGGGATGATTGCTACCTCGAAATAGTCATCAGTGAGGCCAGCGATAGTCAGACTAATCCCTTCGACCGCAATTGAGCCCTTAAAAACCAGATACCTTGCTATCTCAGGAGGATAAGCAAAACGAAATGTCCATGACTCGTCGTGATCTTGGATTGCAAGCAACTGACCACGCGCGTCCACGTGTCCCTGGACTATGTGTCCTCCAAGGCGGGTCGCCGGGGTGACTGAGCGTTCGAGATTCACTGGCGTGCCGGGTTTGAAATTGCCAAGCGTGGAACGCGCCAGCGTTTCCATAGAAACATCAGCAGCGAATGAATCGTTGGTGATGTCGAGTGCAGTGAGACAAACGCCGTTAACTGCGATCGAGTCACCGTGATTTGTTCCTTGAACAACAGTCCGCGCCTCAATCACGATCCGGGCATTGTCGCCCCGAGTTTCCACGCTTCGAACGTTGCCGAGTTCTTCAATGATTCCGGTGAACATGTGGTTAATAGGTCCTATAGGTCATATAAGTCCTATGCTTGTTTTTCCCTTTGAATCTTGTCCATCATTTCGTCAAAAACTTGCTCGATCGATTTGCCCGTGGAATCGATCACGATCGCGTCATCAGCAATCTTAAGCGGCGAGTCGGCGCGCGTCATGTCGCGATGATCTCGCTCGGTCATGTCTGCAAATGTTTCGGCCAAACTCGTCTCTTGATGATTTGCCTGTTCCTCCAGGAATCGTCTTTGCGCCCGTTCGCCAGGATCAGCAGTTAGAAAGAATTTGTAACTTGCATCCGGAAACACGACGGTGGTGATGTCTCGTCCGTTCAGTACCGCACCACGCCGACCGAGTTCGCGTTGCCTCGCAACCATCGCGAGGCGTACTCCAGGGATCGCCGATACTATCGATGATATCGCCGTGACTGCTTCAGTTCTTATCAGCTCCGAGACATCACGCGTTCCTATGAACGTGCGAAGCGAGTCGGGATCGCCTTCCAGATTGATATCAAGTGCGTCCGCCAGTTTAACGACTGCGTCTCGATCTTCGGGATCGATCCCAGCCTCAATCGTTGCCAGTGCGACAGCCCGATACATTGAACCAGTGTCGATATAAAGGAGGTTCAACGCACGCGAGATCATACGGCCAAGTGTTGATTTACCTGAGCCGGATGGTCCGTCGATGGCTACTATTATTGGGGGCATGAATCTTTAGTTTGAGCTTGGTACTTGGATGAAGTCAGTACCACCTCGCGGTAGCGGGTGGGTGCGAAGCTTAACTGGTGCCAAAGTCCTTCTCAAGCTTCGCACCCACTCGCTACCGCGAGGTGGTACTGACTTCATCCAAGCACCAAACTCTAAGCCAACGCCGCAAACACTTCATTCGACATCAACGCTCCGGCTCGTGTCAGCCGAAGGACATCTCCATCAAACTCGATCAGACCAGCTTCATAAAACCTGCTTAAATCTTCGTTATGTTCAACTCGCAGATCCACACCAAACGATTGCTCATATTCGCGAGTGTCGACACCTTTCATTAAGCGCATTCCGAGAAACACAGCCTCCGCCCGCCGTTCGTTATCACTAAGCTGGGTTTGCTCAACAATCGGAGTTTGCTTGTTCTCAATTGCATTCACATATGCCGCTACGTCTCTTTCGTTTGACCACCGCAAGGTGCGACCATCGAATGAATGAGCGGAGCATCCAAACCCATAATAAGCATTGCCCTGCCAGTATTTCGTGTTGTGACGCGACTCGAAGCCAGGTAAACACAAGTTTGAGATCTCGTAATGTTCGTAACCGGCATCGCATGCCCGCTCGAGCATCCACTTATACATTTCCGCGGCCAGATCTTCATCTGGTTTCGGCTGTATGCCACGTTCGATGTGTTGCGCAAGCGGAGTGTTCGCGTGAACCTCCAGCAGATAGAACGAGAGATGTTCCGGCCTCAATCCCAACGAACGCTCGACGTTCTCTTGCCACTGAATCATCGCTTGTCCCGGAAGTCCCGCTATTAGATCGAAACTTATGTTGTCAAAATCGGCCGCATGCAGATATTCAAACGTTCGGAGTGTGTCGCCGGCACTGTGGGAACGGCCGAGGCGCGCAAGTTCATCATCATGAAAAGTCTGTGCACCAAAACTTGCCCGATTGATTCCGAGTTTCCGAAACTCTTTTAACTTCGTCTTCGTCACACTACCCGGATTGATCTCGATTGTGACTTCAGCCTTTGAATCAATCTGGAAGCGCCTGTGAACAACCGCAAGTATTCGTTCGATTTGATCGCTCGACAACATCGAAGGCGTCCCACCTCCGAAATAGATTGTGTCAACAATGCGTGACAGTTCATCGGCGCGAGTTGTCTGTAAGTCTACGATTACCGCCTGGACGTATCGTTCAGCCAATTCAGTCTGATAAAGGCCCGTTGCAAAATCGCAATAGGAACAACGTGATTTGCAGAAAGGGATGTGAATGTAGATTCCTGCCGGAGTCATGAGCAGCAAAGATAATAGCCTGTTAAGTTCGCTGAGAACCAATAAGTCCGGTAAGCGAATTAGAAGCGTGAGCGAAGCGACCGATTGACCTCAACCACACAGAATGTCTGAGACGCCTCATTGGCGAGTTTCAATCGCTTCGCTCACCGTTCGAATTCGACAGCGGAAGCAACTAAGCACCCGTTCAGTGGGTGTACGGTTTCATTTCCGCTTGTATTGTTTTGAGTGTAGAGAGCCAAGGTAAAAGGCAACATTTAGAACTGCAAACTACTGGCACACTGGTTGTTATTAACAAACTCGCAAATCAGCTCACCGGAAAGGTTCCGGTTGAGGCATTTACCATCGAACAAGGGGAGGAAACAAAGATGCCAGATGACAAAATGAAGAATCAACAGGGTCGCGAAGATCAAGGCCATGGCCAACAATCACCCGGCCGCAACCCGCAAGACGACAAATCATCAACTGGACAACGCTCTGGTGGAGGCATGAATAAAGAACCGATGCACGATAAAGGCACCGGTGGCGGACAAAAAGGAAGCCAGGGCCAGGGTAGCTCAGGTCAAAAACGCTAAGAACTTTCTTCTTCTTTCTGCTTTCTATGATGGTGGTCGCGCGATCACCATCTTTTTTTTGGAACCAATCATTTGCCATATATCATTTGACATTTTCATTTGCCATTTTGCTGATTAGCTAGGGGCTTGTGTTCAAAAATGGCAACTGAAAAATATCACATGATATATGGAAAATGATTGGTTTCTATTTCGGGATCAAACCTTACCGAATCCGCTTGGTGCTCCCATCACCGCTAATCGATTTACTCATGCCGATTGAAACTCTTTCCACCTCCGCAAACACGCGCAACAAATTCTCCCCCAGAATCTTCCGAATGTCCTTCTCGTTATAGCCGTGCTTCAGTAGTTCGTAAGTGATGTTTGGAAGCATCGAAACGTCGCGCGCGCCGTCGGGCATGTCGTTCGCTCCGTCGAAGTCAGCACCAATACCCACGTGATCAATCCCCGCAACCTTCACAATATGATCAATGTGATCAATCAACTTGGAAATCGGCAAAGGTGGCAGCGGGTTTGCGGCTTCAAGTTTGTCACTTTCTTCGGAGCGTCTTTCAGGATCATCCTTATACTTCTCGTTGATTGCGTCCTGCTCAGCTTTCAACCGCGCCGTGCGTGCATCACTCTGAGGACCTACGGTAGCAGCGTCGAGAAACTCGGTGTAGAAGTTGACCTGAATAACACCTCCCTTGTCAGCAATTTTCTTAAGCAGATCGTCGGGAATGTTTCGCGGAACGTTACTGAGCGCTCGTGCGGACGAGTGCGATGCAATGATTGGCGCTTTCGAGACGTCGAGCGCATCGCTCATTGTCTTATCAGAAACATGCGAGACGTCGACCATCATTCCCAGCCGGTTCATTTCGAGTACGACTTCTTTTCCAAAATCACTCAGACCGTTGTGCTTCTTTTCTCCACGTCCGGCATCGGCCCAGTTGTTTGTGTTGTTCCAGGTCAACGTCATGTAACGAACGCCAAGCCGATAAAACTCTCGCAGCGTGGGTAAAGAATCTTCGATAGCATGGCCGCCCTCAATGCCCATGAGTGCGGCGATCTTTCCCTGTTTCTTTGCGCCACGAATATCGGCGACGGACGTTGCGAACATCAGATCGTTTGGGTGTCGCTCGACAGCCCGGTAAACGGAATCGATCATGTCGAGAGTTCGTCGCGCGGCGCCACCCTTTGTTACGTAATCAGGTTTGATGTAGACGGAAAAGAACTCTGCCGTTAGACCACCTTCCTTCATTCGATCGAGGCTGGTGCGATATGGGACTGGCGGCGGGCCACCCAAATCGTAATCATCATTCGTCATCGGAGTGGTGATGTCGTTATGACTATCAATGACGATGGCCTTGCGATGAATGGCAAGAGCGCGTTTCCACAGTTGTTCATCTCGAGCAGGCTTTTGTTCTGACGGTGAACCGCTCTGGTTAGTTTTGGCTCGGCTGGAAAAGGGGGCGAATGTAGAAATGGATAACAAGGAAACAATCACAGCGACACGAACTTTCATCGACTGACCTTTCAAAAGGGGATTTACCACGCTCTGAAATAGTCACGGGGCAGTAGCCCGACTGTCAAGGAGGGCTCAAAGCGAGACCGAACCCTCCTTGACAGTCGGGCTACTGCCCCGAGACTTCAATCCAATCGCCTATATACATCGAGGCTTAACCCTCTCCTCTGATGTGGCCGCCCACATTGTTCGAGTTCCGCTCAGACCTCACACTGGCTACATGCGAAAACTCTCTCTACGAATACTCGTCGCACTTATCACATTAGCCATAAGCTTGAGTTCCAGCTGGCTGGTCCATCGTCTGCGTCAGCCAAAACCAAGACCGGTTGAACCTGCGCCCTGTCCTACGGCGACGCCGACACCTACACCTCAAGCCGTGCCAATTCCCTCTAACGAAGACGATGATGAATATCCGGACGACAAGGACTTGTCACCTTGGGAGATCTCGTGGTTTATCGATGCCCACCCCCGAGCAAAACTACAGAAGCTTTGGGCGCGCCTTCACATTAAGGAAGGCGACACGATGTACTCAGATTTTTCGCAATGCTTCGACTGCAGTGCCAAGGTGGATTTTTACGATCTCGATGGGGAACCAGGTGATGAGGCATTGCTGAAAATCTCTGATACGGGTTCCGAATCTTACAGGTATCTCGTTTTCGACTATCAGGATCATGCAGACGATTGGCACTTCATCGGACACGTCGACGAATGGGGAAAGTATAAAGAGTCTCAGAGTTTCATGGTGGTGTCAGATGGCCAGACATGGCTCGTGACTCAGGGCCAAAGCGCCTCGGGCAGTGGAGTAGCCTATTACCACAATCGCGTGTTTGGGGTGACCAGACGTCACTTGAACGAAGTTGCGTCATATGAATCTGAAGGTTACCAGTCAGATTGGGACGTGGGCCCCACAAGCGAGTTCTCAACCAGAATTCTCGATATCAAAAAGATCCGGAATCAAACTCGTGTCAAAGTGGAATTCAATCTCGATTACTTTCTAAACGGCGATGACGACGTCCGTCTTTTCTCGAAGCAACAGATCGCGGTATTTGTTTCTTCAAACAAATCCGACCAGGCTCTCGATCGCGAACAATCAAGCGTCACGCAACGCGAACTCGAGCACATCTACACGATAGACTCCATGACCCAGGATGACTTCTTAAAGTACAATCTTTCCGAACTTCTTAACCTTGCCAAGCGCGGAACTAAGGCGCAAAAGAACTGGCTAAAGGAATTTCTGGAAAGATGTGAGACTTGTGCGGAGAAGCAGCGACTTCTCGCAGCTCTCACAAACTAAAGATGTCGATCCTAATTGCCGAAGACAACATGGCCCAGCGCCATTACCTGCGCGAGATACTCGAAAAAGAATTCCCTTCCCACACTCCAGTTTTCGAAGCCGGCGACGGCGAAGAAACAGTGAAGATTGCTCTCGATGAAAAGCCGGATGTCTGCATTCTCGACATTCAGATGCCCAAGCTTTCCGGAGTGAAAGCGGCGCGCGCAATCTGGCGCGATTTCCCGACCGCACGCATCATTTTCTGGACGCAGTTTCCACACGAGATTTACATCAACGAGATTCGAAAGATCGTTAAAGCCGTCGATCCGCCGCCAGCGTACGGGTTCATTCACAAAAACAATCCGGAGTCTCGCTTTCTTCGTTTCGTCGCAGCAGTTCTCGAAGATGGCGCCGACATGATCGACCCGGCGTTCAAGGATTCTTTCAAGCGCCCGCTGTTAACAGAGTTCGAGGCTGAAGCACTTTATTACCTGGCGCTGGGTCTTTCGAACTGGGCCATTGCTAGAAAATGCAGTTTGTCACTGCGGGGCGTTGAAAGCAGGCTGGCGACTCTTTATGAAAAACTGTTCGTCGCAGTCGCTGAAGGAACAGAGCAGGAAGCCTACGAGAAGCTTGCCTACAATATTCGCACACGCGCGTTCTTCGAAGCACTTAGACGCGGGCTACTCAACAGCGATGAATTGGAAAAAGCCGCCCAAGATTTGGAGGCATGGCTGGCGAGAGATCAGAAGCGCTTTGCAGAGGAACAGAAGCGAGAAGCAACCCAGAAGAAAAGATAGAACGATGAAACCAGGCCTCCAGCTCAGCGGAGCAGCGACCGAAGCCATCTGGTGCATGCCTCAACTGAATTTGCGCAACGACACCGCGCGCAAAGGATCTTCTCTGTGCAACTCTGTGTCTCCGTGTCTCTGTGGTGATGAAAGCGTCTCGTTCAACACAGAGGCACGGAGACACAGAGTTGCACAGAGAAATTTTCGGTTTGTTAGAAAGAGTCTAATCGCACTTGTATTGTTGCTCAGCAACCAGTGCTTTCTGGCCGCTGCCCAAACGCCAACCACCGTACCTACTCCCACCACTTCCGACGCTCAAGTTTCAGAAATCAAAAAGTACACAACGGAAGTAGATCGCTTCAGCAAAGCGCGAAAATTCCGAACCTTCGGCATCTTTTATAAAGGCGACAAAGGCAGCTGGCGCGAGCTGAAGGGCAAATCCGACCAACAGTTGGATGAAAGCTGCGACGTTTGGACGCGCGACGGTAAAGTCGTTCTTGCGTTCTTTGGTTTTACGAGTGGATCGGGCGATTGGTATCACTTCATTAAATACTACTATCGCGGGGATGGAACACTGGCGAAGATTCAAGCGCGCCTCAATACCTTCGCCGGAAATGTCAGCGTGCTGCGAGATCGCTACTATGACACTAACGGCAAGTTGCTAAAGTCCACGCGCCGTTATCTCGACCTCCAAACGCACAAGCCGGTTAAGAAGGCTGATTTTCATGACGACCCGATCCCAATGTTTAGCAAAGCATCAGCTTTACCGTTTCATAGACTCTTGTGAAAAGTACTTCGTGTGTTTCGTGTTTTTCGTGGATCGTCCGTTTCAGGTTCGAGGAGCACGATCCACGAATCACACGAAACACACGAAACCAAAGTTAAGGCGGTCTTGGATTCCCTCTGTGAAAGTCCGTTGTGGAGATGTTAATTGCAAAGGACAGGTCATTCCGGTTCTTTACGCTCTTTTCATATTGTCCACCGGGTTGTTTTCTCTAAGCTATTCACTGAGAACCTTCGCGCAAACCAGTGATTCTCAAACTGTCGCGACACCCTCGCCATCCGCATCACCGTCTCCTTCACCATCACCAACTCCGATCACTGGTCTTCATCAATGGGGCGCAGTAACACTCTTTCACGGTTTGCCATCGGATCGGGTTCGAGCGATTGCACAAACAAACGACGGCGCGATGTGGTTTGGAACCGAAGCCGGCCTCGCAAAATTCGACGGCCGACGTACTCAAACGATCAACGATCCGGCTTTGCCTGCAGGTCGCGTGCTCGCGCTGCAAACAGATTCAGACGGCGGGTTGTGGATCGGAACTGAAGCAGGTGCCTCGCGATATACATCGAACGGGTTCGAACTCGTTAAAGAAACATCGGGCCAAACCGTCTCCTCCATCATCTCGCCGGAAGCTCGCCGGGTGATCGTTAGCACTGAACAAGGTCAGATTTTTGAATCACGCGTCCTCATAGTTAATACGACGACGGTAGCAAGTGGAATCGCAGAATCGCAGGAGCGATCGACGGGCACTCGCGAAGTCATCGATACAAAACCGCTTCTTCGACAACCTCTCGAAAGCGCCGATCGCGATCATCCAGGTCCGCTCGTGATTACAAGCTTGAGTTGGGCCAACAATAGATTATTTGCAGGCACGCTAAGTCGCGGAGTTGTCGAGATCCATGACGGCAGCGCAAAGGACCCGCAAATGCGCCCGATCGCTTATTTCGTGAATGCACTTGCTCTCGACTCGAGCGGCAAGCTTTGGGTGGGTTCGCGAAGTAAAAAGGAAGAACCGGGTGCGCTTTCAGGAGCATTGCCTTCTGAACTGAACCGGTCGGACGCAGCGACTGGTCCGGTCATGGCGCTCCAATCAATCGGCAATGAAATGTGGATCGGAACAGATGGCCGTGGTGTTTTTCGAGTGTCAAAGGAGAAGACTCAGCGTTTCACCTTTGATGGAACTGCGGGTGGACTGCGCTCTGATCATGTTTACGCCATCTTCCAGGATCGCGAAGGCGTCATCTGGTTTGGGACTGACCGTGGCGTTTGTCGTTTCGATCCGCACGCTCCCAGGGTCGAACCGGTCGGTGACAACGGTGACAGCAACTTCGTACGGTCTTTATTTCAAACCAGCTCAGGTAAGACACTGGCAGGTACGAACCGCGGTCTCTTTGTTTATGACGGAGCAACGTCGTTGTGGAAACCAGTTGTCGAACTCGGGCGCAATATCATTTACGCGATCGCCGAAGATAAGCAACAACGTTTACTCATTGCATCTGCCAGCGGTTTCTACGTAGCGATCAAAGCGAACCAGAACTTAGAAACCATTACGTTTACTCGACTTGAGTCCAGTTCGGGAACTGCCGACGCAGCCGGAAGCGTACGGGCCATTACAGAATTTCGCGGTTCAACTTATTTTGCGATCTACGGCCGAGGCATTGAGCGACTCGACAATGGCAGATCGAGTCTCACATGGACTAACGCCACCGGAAGCAATAGAGAAGTAATAAGCATTCTCGCTGATGGCGACTCCCGACTTCTGATTGGCACGGCAAAAGATGGTGTGTTCTCGTCAGACGGAAAAACGATTCAGGCAGAGCCCTCGTTTGATCCGCTTAAAGGTCCTGCGATTCGTTCGATGACCCGGACTGCCGACGGCTCGCTATGGTTTGGAACGAGCGGAGGCGTTTACTTGTGTCCGCCACAAAAGACGTGTCTTCCGATTCTGCCAAACGTCGATGCGCGATTCTTACTAAGCAATCAATCATCCCAAGCAAACGAGATTTGGTGTGGGACGCGCGGGAACGGACTGCTGCGAATTCTGCTTGATCCACTGATGGGCGCAGTTGTTAGCGAGCTGGACTCTGAACAAGGTCTGCCGTCACAGAACGTATTCGCAGTTTTGCCGCAACGCGATGAGCAAGGCAACGACCTGGTTCTAATCGGAACCAATCGCGGCATTGCTCGTTACGAACCCGGAAAGATTCCGCCAACACTTTTTGCGACTCGTGTAGTTAGCAAACGAGTGCATTCACCGACGGAGTTACAGGCTGGATTGGACCTGGAGTATCCGCAGAATGGTTTGTTGCTGGATGTGACGGCGATCAGCAGTCGTACTTTTCCGGAGCAGTTTCAATACGCCTTCATACTTGCCGATAGTTCCGGTCGGATAGTTCGACAAAAACTTTCGCGTGAGTCGCAGTTCACGATGGAAGGTTTGAAACCTGGTACGTACACCGTTGCCGCGCGCGCGTTTACTAAAGACTTGACGGTTTCGCAACCGCTGAAATTTTCGTTCACTGTTGCCAAGGCTCCTTTCCCATGGACCTCCACGGCGCTGGCGATCCTCCTGGCCCTCGCTCTTCTTGCCTTGCTCTGGGCGATACTCGAACGACGCCGCATTGTCGCAACGAGTGCCGCGTTGGTTGACGCAAACCGGGATTTGGCAGACGCAAGGGTAAATCTCGCGAACGAAGCAGAAAGAGAGCGACGGAGAATCGCCCGTGATCTGCACGATCAAACCCTCGCAGACTTACGCCACCTGGCTCTGTTGACGGATCAAATGAAGCCGAATGGGGACCAAACACAGTCGTCAACCTTGCGTCAGGAGATCGAATCGATTTCGCAGGAAGTTCGAAGAATTTGTGAAGACTTGAGTCCGTCAGTTTTGCAAAACGTAGGCTTTGCGGCGGCTCTTGAGTTCGCTTTGTCGCACACGGCACAAGACGCGCCCGCCGAAAAGAGATTTGATTACGAGTTCCATTGTGATGAAGGGATCGAGGAGCGCACTCAGTTGTCGCCCAGTGTTCAAATGCAGATCTATCGAATCGTGCAGGAGGCTGTGAATAACATTTGGCGTCATGCGGCTGCGAGTCATGTGAAGATGTTTGTCGCCACGAATGATACGAACGATTTCTCATTGAAGTTGGAAGACAATGGCAGCTCGTTCGATTTGGAGAATAGAAAGCCTGACGGCAGAGGACTCGCCAATATGCGCGCGCGGGCAGGGTTGATCGATGCGGAGATCGCGTGGAGCAAAGGTGATGATGGTGGCACTGTGTTTACGTTGGTTCGAAAAGCCCGCGCAGAAGTGAATTGATAGCCAGCGAAGAGTGCTCATTGGATTGAACAAGTTTGGAAGGGGGCAAGCGACCAAACTCAAGTCTTCAGAGAAAATCGCGGTTGGGAAGGGGGCAAGCGACCAAACACAAGCCAAAACCAACGAGGCCCCGAGCGCGCTCCCGCAGATCACAGGCCCCCATCCTAAGCTTTCATGATCTGTTAAAATTTTGGCTCTTGAACCGGCGGGCGCGCGCTCGGGGTATTGTCGGTTTCGATTTGAGTTTGGATCGCTTGCCCCCTTCCCAACCGCGCTTTTCTGTGAAGACTTGAGTTTGGACCGCTTGCCCCCTTCCCAACCGCGCTTTTCTGTGAAGACCGGTGTTTGGTCGCTTGCCCAGTTCCCAATATGTTCTATTCTGATTGAGCCTAATCAGTTCAATGCAAAGACCTGATTTGCTAAACATCTCAACAGACATAGCGAGCGCGCTCGCGACAAACAAGCCCGTCGTTGCCCTCGAATCAACTGTCATCGCTCATGGTCTGCCCAGGCCAACAAACCTCGAACTCGCGCAACGTCTCGAAACAGATCTCCGCTCGGCAGGTGTATCTCCAGCGACAATCGGAATAATCGGCGGCGAACTCACAGTTGGATTGAATGATGAGCAGATTAGATTGTTAGCAGAAGATTCGAGCGTCAAGAAGATCAGCACGCGAGACATACCGATCGCGATTGCTCGCGGATGGAATGGCGCAACAACAGTTGCTTCAACCAGCTGGATAGCACATCGAGCCGGGATCAGAGTATTCGCCACCGGTGGCATTGGCGGCGTTCATCGCGGAAGGCTGCCGGATATTTCTGCCGATTTACCGGAGCTTGCACGAACGCCGATCATAGTTGTTTGCTCCGGAGCAAAGATCGTCCTGGACTTGCCCGCAACTCGCGAGTGGCTGGAGACGCACGCTGTAACCGTCGTGGGCTTTCAGTGCGATGAAATGCCGGCATTCTATTCACGGCACAGTGGCTTACCGGTTGATGTGCGCGCTAGCTCAGCTAACGAAGTCGTGGAGATCTTCAACGCGCAACGCGATCTGCAGATGAACACAGCGCTGCTTGTGACTGTTCCAGTGCCGCAGGAGTTTGAAGTAGATGAGGAAGAATTGAGTCGAGTGTTGACTGATGCTCTGGAGAAAGCAGAACGAGAAGGAATCACGGGGCGTGACGTTACACCGTTTCTGCTGGCTCAGATGGCGCAGTTTAGTGACGGGGCTACGCTGCGCGCCAACATATCGCTGCTTCAAAACAATGCACGCGTCGCTGGTGAGATCGCGAAGGCAGTGTCCGATATGCTTTAGCTTGTCGGGACGTGATAAGGCGAGACGTGTTGGAAAGTGCTGTTCGGAGATACGCTGTCGATTCGTCGGGACTTTTCGTCACCACACGACAAACTGAAGTTTATCGGACACGTGCTTCGACCATCTGCTTCATAAACCTCTTAGCCACTTTCCCTGCGACGGTTCCTCCAAGCGAACTTAGTTTCCCGGTGGCGACTAATATTTGCGAGTGAGGGTCGAGTACTGTGTACGTATACATTGTGAAAAGATCATGTTCTACGTGCAGAACTAGATCTGCGTTAGCGGCGTCTCTCGTTATCGATAATCCTAAAGTGTCAAACTCCTTCCGCTTTTTCAGTTTGTCCTCTATGACTGACGTTCCTACGAGAAGCGAAGAGGACTTAACATAAATCGTTTTCGCATTTTTCAAAGACTCGGCCGGACTCATTGGAGATGAAGGTTTGGATATCACCGCTGAGACCGACTTACCGTTGATTGCTTCCGACTCCAGCTCCTTCGTTTGCGTTTGCGATTTGGCTGTCGCGGCAAGTATGCAGATCAGAAACGCAGAGGCGATTATTGTTGGTTTTCTCATGCCAGCAGTCTGAATCAGAAGCAAGAAATCAACAGACACAGATGTGACAGTTTTCGGATTGTCCTCGAAAGCAGCATGTCCGATATGCGTCTGTCTTGTCGTGACATTAGTAACTGAGACCGCTACATTTTTTTGCAGCACGCAACAACCCTTCGTACGTAGACCAGCATCTCAGCAGTCGAATCACTGTGAGTGCCTCCCCGGGCTCACACAAAAAATGACAACTCGGAAGTGGTAAGTGGTGAAAGCGGATTTCTCCCCGATGTTGAAGTCTGTCTATTGACCTGGAGCTGTCTTGCTCCTTTGGAGACCACGATGTTGCGCAGATGGTTTCTCTTCCTCGTCTGCTTAGGTTGCAGTCTGCCTTTCCTGGGCGCAGTAACGAATGCTCGCTTTGAGTTAAGAGTTGATGAAAAGGCCAGCCGAATTCTGCTAACGGATTTGGCGCCGCAAGTGTCACTCGTTGTTGAAAACGGATCGCGAGAGACGATCACGGCACGAATTCGACTTGAACTGCTCACGCCAAAAGAGACTGTCGCGGCAGCCACCGAGTCTAAGGTGGAAATAGAAAGCGGCACTCAAAAACTTCCGTTCACATTACCGTTTAAGACTCGTGACTTAACACCATATGAAGAGGACCAGGCTCTTTGGTATCGCCTGCACTATCGAGTCATTCCGGACGCCCTGGGGACGTCACCGATCGAGGGATTAATCTCGCTCTCCGAAATCACTCCCGATCTCTTCGAATTGCGCATAGTAGGGCCGGGAAAAGCAACACCAGGAAGCCGGTTCACAACTAAGGTTCTCGCGCGCCACCCCGTCACTCATCGACCGCTGAAAGGCGTTCAAGTCAAAGGACTGATAACTATCTCCGGGAATGGAAACGACGCAGTAAGTCTAACCAGTTCCGGCGCTACAGATGCTGTGGGCTACGCTGATCTCAATTTCAAACTTCCATCAGAATTAGAAGATGATGAGTTAGAACTGAAGATCGAAGGCACGATCGGACTTGTCACCGTCAAAGCCGAGCATGACTTTGATGCTTTTGATGAGCCGACTCTCTTCGTCTCAACTGACAAACCACTTTATCAACCTGGTCAGACTCTCCACACGAGAGTGCTCATGCTGGGTCCGTCGAAACATGCGATCGCTGACCACGAATTGGAATTCACAGTAACGGATCCCGAGGGCACGGTTGTCGCGAGGTCCGTCCTGAAGACCTCCAGATTCGGTATTGCTAATGCAGAATGGGCAATACCAGAATCAATTCGCCTGGGCGACTATCAACTGGAATTCTCAACGCCCGACGATGACCACTCGGTGAACGCAGTCGTAAAGATCTCGCGCTACGATCTGCCGACCTTTGCCGTAAATGTTAAGACGGACCGCTCTTATTACCTGCCCGGCCAGAATGCACTGGTCGAAATCAAAGCTGATTATCTGTTTGGGAAACCAGTCACCAAAGGACATGTTCGGTTGGTAAGAGAAACCGAAAGGAGCTGGAACTATGCCGAACAAAAATGGGAGACAAGTGAAGGCGACAAGTATGAGGGCGACACCCAGGCTGATGGCGTTTTCAAAGCGCAGATCGATTTGACTGAGGATAATAATCAACTCGCCGCTCAGGACTACAACCGCTTTAGGGATTTGCCCTATGCGGCCTACTTCACCGACCCGAGCACCAACCGCACTGAACAACGTCGTTTCAACCTGCGCCTATCAAAACATGCGATTCACATCTACGTGATCCGTCCGCACGACATGTATGAAGAGAACGCAAAACTCCCACTACGATTTTATGTGTCGACTTCTTATGCAGACGGAACACCAGCACCTTCAACAGTCACCATTCAACTCGCCGGCGCGCAGGGTCAGCAAACTATCCGTCGTATAAGAACCAACCGGTATGGGCTCGCCCGCGTCAAGCAACTTCAACTATCTGTTCGTCCGGCAACCACGGCAGTCAATCTTGAAATGCTTGCTGAGGACAAGAGAGGTAAGAGTGGCACGCACACTGAGACCTTTACACTCAGTGACGAGCCAGTCGTCCAGATCGAGACAAATAAGGCTTTGTTTGCGCCTGGCGATCCCATCGCCGCCATCGTTACTTCCAGTGAACCTGGTTTGCGTTTGATTGTGAACGCAATTCGGAACGGTACTGTGCTGTATTCCCAACCTCTTCAATTGAGTAATGGAAGAGGTTCTTTGTTGATTCCTTACCAGCGGGAATTCAAAGATGAAATAACAATTGCGGCTTATGCCGAACACGAGCACGGGGATAATGACGAGGAGCTGATCCGAGGCACGCAGACGATTCTATTTCCTCGTAATCGTGACTTAAGGCTGAACCTGCAGACCTCGCAAACATACAAACCGGGGGAACAGGCTCACGTTACCTTCAGCGCTGTTGGTTCAGAGGGCAAACCGGTCGAGAGTGCGCTGGGCGTGGTAGTAACCGATAGAGCTGTGGACGAGCGAGTCAGAGCAGATCAGGAGGCTGGTTCTCGTTACTGTGGTTTCTCCAGCAATGTTTTGTCACTCCTCGGATACGGTCAGTCTTTCGCCGGCATAACAAGGAGAGATCTCGATCAGATAGATGTATCAAGACCCGTTGCCGCCGATCTCGCGCTGGTCGCTGAAGTGATCTTGAACCAGGGTCATGAATTTGATGTCACGACTTTTGGCGGTGACTACTACGAAAACAATCCGGCGCGTGTCTTTGATTCGTTTATACAAAAACAATTTAAGCCGATCGAGCAAGCACTCAAAACTAACTACCAGCACAACAAGACCTACCCGAAATCCGAAGCTAATCTGGCACAGATTCTGACGGGCGCCGCGCTTAACCTCGGTGCGTTACGAGATCCTTGGGGTATCCGCTATCGACCAAAGTTCATCACCCAACGGCAATTCGATGTTCTTTCGATTGAGTCCGCCGGGCCAGACAAGAAATTCGATACTGACGATGATTTCGAGGCATCACGTTCGAATTGGAATTACTTCGAACCAATCGGCCAAACGATTGATGAACTAACACGCGAATACCATCACTCTACCGGCAAGTTCATTAGAACGTTCGAAATGCTCCGGGACGAACTGTTGAAGAGCCATATTGATCTCGACAGTCTGCGCGATCCATGGAACCAACCTTACAAGATCGGGTTTGAAGTGAATGGAGATAGGTTCCAGATCAACATTATCAGCACCGAACCAGGGACCCACCCGCCTGACTCAGACTTCGTGGTGTGGCTCTCGTCCCTCGATTATTTTGCTGAAGATCGATTTCGAATCGACGCCGCACTCGATCAGACGCTGAAAAAAACCGGTTCATATCCAACCGCCGAAACTGACTTCCACGATGCACTTCTACCTGCAGGCATCGATTCGAAAAAGTTGTTCGATCCCTGGAACCGACCGTACTACTTCGTTTTTCAGTCGCAGTCGTTCTATGGCGACAGCGTCACGATCGAAGCGCGAGCTGTTTATAACCAGGCGCCGCAACAGCAAGTCCGAGTAACACCCGTCACGAAGAGTGCACGAACCATTCGGATCAAAAGT
This sequence comes from Pyrinomonadaceae bacterium, assembly GCA_036006355.1. Classification (GTDB taxonomy): domain Bacteria; phylum Acidobacteriota; class Blastocatellia; order Pyrinomonadales; family Pyrinomonadaceae; genus PSRF01. The sequence goes on from DASYPT010000127.1 coordinate 30,953, forward strand.
GCCGGTCAAGACTGGAAGATCGGAACGGCAGACGATTTCGAAGTTGCTTCTTTTAGTGCCGTTGTCAGTGAGCAATCAGCCGGCGACGCACAACCACGCCCTGTGTCGGCAGCCGTTAGTTACTCGGGTTCCACCGGAGCAATTACCGGCACCATACGTGACCCAATGGACGCTGTGGTCCCTAACGCTGTCGTCACCGCCAAAGCAAAAGTCGGTGAACAGGTCTTTGAAGCCCGAAGCGATGACAACGGCAAATATCTGATCAGAAATTTGCCCGCAGGTATTTATGAAGTGAGGGCCAAGGCCGCTGGTTTCAAGGACGCCGTCATAACTCAAGTTTTAGTTCGCTCGTCTGAACTGCTCCAGCTGAACTTCACTCTGGAAGCTGGGGCAATCACGGAGACCGTCACTATCACGGCTGAAAGCGAAGTTCTGAATATGACGAGCGCATCGATCAGCAGCTCAGTAATTGATAGTTCCAGAAAATTCAGCAATCTAATTCTCCTTGCCCCAGGCGTCGCCGCAGCGAAACAGCAACTCTCCACCCCACGCGTTCGGGAGTACTTTCCCGAGACCCTCCTTTGGCAACCTCAACTCACCACCGATAAGAAGGGCCGGGCGCAGCTCGACTTCAAGCTTGCCGACAACATCACAACCTGGCGAATGTCGGTAATCGGTTCCACTGAAGACGGAGAGATCGGTCTTGCCGAAACCGACATCCGTGCGTTTCAGCCCTTCTTTGCCGAACTTGATCCGCCACGCATTCTCACTGAAGGCGACCAAATCTCATTGCCCGTCGTTCTAAGAAACTATCTTGATAGGACCCAGCTCGTAAATGTCGTTCTTAAACCACAAGAGTGGTTCAAGATTGTTGGCTCGAGCCAAAAACGAGAAGAGGTGCCAGCGAATGAGTCAAGAAACGCGATCTTCAACATTCAGGCTGCGTCGTCCGTTAAAGATGGAAAACAACAGGTGACTGCCGTTGCCTCCGATTTCAGCGATGCCATTGAGAAGCCAGTCACTGTTCATCCGGATGGAGAGGAGAAAGTTGAAACTGCCAGTGACCTCTTCGATAAAACGACCAACATAGCTGTCAATGTGCCCACCAACGCATTGGAAAGCTCACGTCATGTTGAACTGAAGATCTATCCCAATCTTACGACCCACTTGTGGGAAAGCATCGAAGGAATCATGAAGCGTCCTTACGGATGTGGAGAGCAGACCATTTCATCGACATATCCGAGTCTGATGATGCTTCGCTATTTGAAAGATGACAAAGCGGATTCTCCGATCGCTTCGAAGGCGAGAAGGTATGTGGAAGCCGGATACCAGCGTCTTCTTGGATATCAATCAACAAACGGCGGGTTTACTTACTGGGGTCGAGGAGAACCGGATATTGCCTTGACTGCATATGCACTGCGATTCCTTCATGACCTGAATACAGTAACTGACGTGTCTGCAACCGCAGTGCAAAACGCGCGGACGTGGTTGATTTCGCAACAACGAGAAGATGGTAGTTGGGGAACATTTGATTGGGATCATAAAGAAAACGTCCGAGCCTCGGTGATGCTGACCGCACTGGTAGCGCGTTCCCTCGCTTCTACAGAACCAAAGTCTCAAAACCAAACAACAAGTGCATTGACGAAATCCCTGAATTACCTCGAAACTCGCGCGAATGATTCTAATGAACCTTATCTTATCGCCTCGTACTCCCTGGCCTCGAGCCAGGCGGGACTAACCGACCAGGCGCGACGAGCGAATATCAGGCTGAAGGAAATGGCTCATGCCGAAGGGCCGCGGACCTACTGGGCACTCGAGACAAACACTCCTTTTTACGGATGGGGACTGGCAGGCAGAATCGAAACTACTGCACTTGTTGTTCAGGCGCTTTCAAATCAAAACAGTTCGGATCAAGCAATTAGAGACTTAAGAACACGAGGTCTCCTGTTTTTGATTCAGAATCAGGACCGTTATGGTGTTTGGTATTCAACTCAGGCGACGGTCAACGTACTCGAGGCACTATTGTCTGCAGCCTCGTCGTCGCAGGGATCCGGCAACACCGATTCAATCGAAATAACAGTTAACGGAAAATTAGCTCAGCGTGTGACGTTGCCTTCGGACCGGCAGATGATGGCGCCTCTCTACATCGACCTTTCGCCGGCCATCATAAACAGCAATAACCAAATCGAATTTCACCGCAGCGGCAGCGGTTCGCCCGTCGGCGTACAGCTAGTGACAACCTACTACCTTCCCTGGCGATCTCAGACCGAAGCAGCTCATGTTCGTTCAGGCGATGCAGAGGAACTAAAACTTGCAACTCGTTTCGACAAGAGTGAAGCGAAAGTAGGCGAAGAAATCACTTGCCATGTCAAAGCCGAGCGTGTCGGTTTCCGTGGCTATGGAATGTTACTGGCGGAGATTGGTCTACCTCCCGGCGCTGACGTCGATAGGGCTTCGTTGGAAACCGCGATGCGCGGATCGGCGTGGGCGATCAATCAATACGATGTTCTACCTGATCGCGTTGTCGTTTATCTATGGCCGCGAGCTGGAGGTTCAGAGTTCTCATTCAAGATTCGTCCCCGTTTCGCAATGTCCGCGAAGGCGTCAGCCTCATCTCTGTACGACTACTACAACCCGGAAGCGAGAGTAATTGCTGCACCGGGAACTTTTGTCGTGCGGTAATGGTCTAAGTTTACTGGTCAGAATTCGTAGTCAATAGTTAACGCGAAATAGGACCTATTCGACCGATACGACCTATTACCACTGGCCACTAACTACTGACCTCTGACTAAAAGGAGCTGTGTCATGTCAGACAATGATTTCACCAGGCAATTTGAAATCACCTCCCCATGCACTGAAAACTGGGACGCGATGATTGGAAATGATCGAGTCCGATTTTGTAGTCATTGCCGGCTGTCTGTTCACGATTTGTCTCAGCTGAACAGAAAGCAGATCAGACGTCTTATCTTGAAATCGAAAGGGCGACTCTGTGTTAGATACTCCTCTGGGAATCCTCGGCCGACAGTCAGTCCTGTAAGAGTTCTACACAAGATTGGCCGCCGCACCTCCATGATTGCTGCGAGCGCGTTCTCGGCCACTTTGGGTCTTACAAGCGCAATGGCCACGAGTAACGTTTCAAGGAGTGAATTCAACTCTGCGCATTTGCACAATTCGATATCAGCTACAAGTTCGACTAATTCATTTGTAGATGGAGGTACCGCAGGTGTTTATGGAGTGATCTTTGATCCTGCGGGGGCCGTGATTCCCAGCGCCACCATCACGATCATCAATGTCGAGAACAACGTAGTCCTAGTGACTTACACAGATGGCACCGGGCAATACCGGCTTACAGGCCTTGAACCAGGTACTTACAACCTGAAGATTGAGGCCGGAGGATTTGCGCCAAGCGATGTTCCTCTCCTCACACTTCGAGCGAACGACAACAACAGGGTGGACCAAACATTAAGCATTGCTCAGATTCAGGAGACAGTCGAAGTCAAGTCCGACGCGCCAGTGCTCATGGGTGGTGCGATGATAGCCTTGCCATCAAATCCGCTTATTAAGGCCGCCCTTGACGACAATATCGAAGAGCTCAAGGAAGCGCTTATTAATATCGACGCAAACGTACGCGACCCACAGACGGACTCAACCGCACTTGAACATGCCGTTCGAAACGGAAATCGAGAAATGGTTCAGCTGCTGCTTTGGGCGAAGGCCGACGTAAATGCTCGCGATCGCAGCGGTCAGACGGCGCTCATGATGCTTGATGGAGATGTTACGACTGACATGGTTTGGGACCTTCTGAACGCCGGCGCGAAAGTAAACCTTAGAGACACTGATGGCGACACCGCTCTCTCTGAAATAGCAACAGTCAATAACACGGAAGTCCTGAAGACACTCCTGGACGCTGGCGCGAAAGTTAATGCTGTGAACAACAAGGGTCAAAGCGCATTGATGAAGGCTGCTGCGGAAGGTCTCGTGAACAATATTCGTGTCTTGGTGCAAGCGGGTGCTGATATTAATCAGCAAGACAAAAGTGGAAAGACTGCGCTGATCTATGCGAAAGAAGGTGAACATCGTGCGGCCATTCGGCTATTGATTTCGTTGGGGGCAATTGAGCTGCCGGAGAAAGAAAAGTAGCTTTGAGAGTTGAGGATTAGTTCCTCTAAGTCCTATAGGTCTTATATGCCCGCTGTGCTACGATGCGCCCAATCTAAACAGCGTTCAAGGAGGAGTCTAATGGCAGACGAACCGGAAACCTGCAAGAACCCCGTGTGTACCTGTCCACCGCAGCCTGGCGGGAAGTACTGCAGCGCATCATGTGAAGGTGCAGGCAAGACAATCGAGCTCGATTGTGATTGTGGACACGACGAGTGCGGCGGTAATTTCTAAATCTGACTTGAATGAGGTCAGTACCACATCGCGTAGCGGGTGGGAATTAGAACGGCGAGCGAAGCGACCGATTGACCTGGAATCAATGGTGAGTTACTCGATCTCTTCGCTCGCCGTTCTAATTCCCATCCAAACCTCCACTCACTCACCTGCCAGCTTCAAAAACTCCGCAGCTAGCTTCGGCCCCGTTCCTTCATCTTCGTGCTTGAAGAATACGTAGGTGTCGTTCCAGTTCTGAGCCTTGATACGCTCAATCCATTCGACGAGGCTTGGTTGCGAATAGTTGACACGTCGTAACCTCAAATATCCCCAATCAGCTGTCTTATCGATGTGATTCGCGGGCAGGTCGTCCGTATCTGAAACACAAAGTGCCCGGCTGTCGCGTCTTAATAACTCCAGCACTTCATCGTCGAACCAGGTCGGATGCCTGAATTCAAATGCGCAGTTCAGATCGCGAGGAAGTATGTCGAGGAACGGGCGAAGCCGCTCAATGTCCTTCTTCATGTTTGGCGGAAGCTGAAACAAGATTACTCCAAGTCGATCGTCCAACGCGGTGACGGTATCGAGCATGTACCTGGTAACGTCTTCTGCTTCTTTTAGGCGTTTGAAGTGTGTTATGCGTTGTGAGGCTTTTAGCGAAAAGCGAAAGTTATCGGGCACCTGACTTTTCCAACTCTCTACCATCTCCCGTTTTGGCAATCGATAGAAAGTGTTGTTCAGCTCCACCGCCTTCAGGCGCTCGGAGTAGTAGGCCAACATATCCCTGGCGGCAAGTTTTTCAGGATAAAAGCTGCCCTTCCATTCTTTGTAACTGTAGCCGCTGGTGCCGACGTAGAGGTTAGTCATCAAGGTACGATCTTGAGCAGAACATTCGTCTTGTCGCCCTCACGAACAATCGTCGCCGTTGTCTTTTCATTCTTCATCACAACGCTGAACGTCGTGAGTTGCATCACTTTTTCAGGTTCAAGTTTTCTGCGATACCACTCTTGAACATCATCGAACGAATCTCCCGTCTCGAGATGCACGGCGTGTCCGCCTCCGTCTGAGACGATATCGACCAATTTCCGTGATCCGGGGTACGTCAAAGAATCAACCACGACGGTTCCTCGATCATGGCGATTCCTCATGATGGCCACTGTCGAAACAATGCCCACCAGTAAGACGAGAACGACAAGACTCAGTAGAACCAGCTTGTTCCCTCCTCGACGTGCCGGAGCGAGAGGGACGGCATTTGGTGAGTTCAGAGGATCACGTCCCGGACTCGTTGGGCGGGGATCTAAACGCTGAGTTGCGACGGCGTCCGATTCATCAAGTAAACGTGTTGTCGATTCACTTGCCATGTCTGGTGCGGGTGATGAGATAGGAGTGCCACATTGCCTGCAAAAACTCGTTTGAGGCAGTAACTCAGCGCCGCATTGTTGACAAGAGATGGTCATTGCCAGGTTACAGAACCTATATGACCTATTCGACCTATATCTTCTGACCACTAACTATTGATCATGCCTGATTACCTTAGAGCAATTCGCCCGTAGGGACAAATCGGCATCGGAAATTGGCAATCGGCAATGTCTTATGGTACACAGGCACGCAAAGAAAGACCTGAAAATCCACTTCCAAGCAAACGTACGAGGGGCGCGTGTCTACTTCTACTACTAACATAGATTCCGTACTCCATGAGGAGCGTGTCTTCCAGCCACCTGCGTCTTTTTCCGAAAGCGCGCACATCAAATCAATGGAACAACTGGAACGATTGCGCGCCGAAGCGACTGCAGATCCTGAAGCGTTTTGGCAAAACTACGCCGAGCAGGAGCTGCATTGGTTTAAAAAGTGGGACTCGGTTTTGAAGTGGGAACCGCCACATGCGGAGTGGTTTGGCGGCGGCAAAATCAACATCGCGTATAACTGCCTCGATCGACATTTGAATACATGGCGACGTAACAAAGCGGCATTGATTTGGGAAGGTGAGCCTGGAGAAACGCGCACGTTTACTTATCAACAGCTGCATACTGAGGTCTGCAAGTTTGCAAATGTTCTGAAGTACGCGAAGGTACAACGTGGCGATCGAGTCGCATTGTACATGCCATTAATTCCCGAACTCGCAATTGCAATGCTGGCGTGTGCTCGAATCGGCGCAACTCACTCAGTGGTCTTTGGAGGGTTTTCCAGTTCAGCGCTGATCGATCGTATCAATGACGCGAGTTGCAAACTCGTTGTCACCGCTGACGGCGGTTGGCGCAGAGGAAGCGAAGTGAAATTGAAGGAAGCGGTGGACGAAGCCCTTAAAGAGACGCCGTCCGTCAACGCTTGCATCGTCGTCAAGCGCACTGACTCATCAATTTACATGCAAACCGGACGTGACTTCTGGTGGCATGAACTGATGGAGACAGTTGACGCGAACTGTGCAGCGGAGGAGTTGGACAGCGAACACCCGCATTACATTCTGTACACTTCAGGCACCACGGGAAAACCAAAAGGTATTCTTCACACCACTGCCGGCTATCTTCTGCAAGCGCACTTAACAACAAAGTGGGTGTTCGACCTGAAAGACGAAGACATCTATTGGTGCACCGCCGACATAGGTTGGGTTACCGGCCATAGTTATGTCGTCTACGGACCACTTTCGAATGGTGCAACAGTCTTGATGTACGAAGGAGCGCCAAACTTCCCCGAACCGGATCGCTTCTGGAGTATCATCGAGCGACATCGTGTCAATGTTTTTTATACAGCACCCACAGCAATTCGTGCCTTCATCAAGTGGGGCGAACACTGGCCATTGAAACACGACCTGTCCAGTTTGAGACTTTTGGGAACGGTGGGCGAGCCGATCAATCCCGAAGCATGGATATGGTATCGCGAACTGATCGGTAAAGGTCGATGCCCGATTGTTGATACGTGGTGGCAAACCGAAACGGGCGCAATCATGATCACTCCTTTGCCAGGCGCTACACCAACCAAACCTGGCTCGGCAACCAAGCCGTTCCCTGGAGTAGACGCGGATGTGATGACGCGCGATGGTAAATCCGTCGAGGCGAATCTCGGTGGTTATCTGGTTATCAAACGTCCCTGGCCTTCTATGTTGCGCACGATCTGGGGTGATGACGATCGTTATAAACAGCAATACTGGTCGCAGATCGAAGGGATCTATTTCGCAGGCGATGGTGCTCGTCGTGATAAAGACGGCTACTTCTGGATCATGGGTCGCATCGATGATGTCATCAACGTCAGCGGACACAGATTGGGAACAGCGGAAATCGAGAGCGCGCTGGTGTCTCACGAGGCAGTTGCTGAAGCGGCGGTGGTTGCCCGCCCGGACGATTTGAAGGGCTCAGCGATCGTGGCGTTTGTCACGTTAGAGGGATCGCATCTTCCCTCGGAACAATTGAATCAGGAATTGCGTGCACACGTCACGAAAGAGATTGGAGCACTCGCCAGACCTGACGATATTCGGTTTAGTGATGCTCTACCCAAGACGCGTTCCGGAAAAATCATGAGACGGTTGTTACGAGAGATTGCGACAAGCGGCTCTGTTGCCGGTGATGTCACGACACTGGAAGATTATTCGGTGTTGGAAAAGCTGAGAAGTGAAGAGGAATAGCGGTTTGTGGTTTTGAGTCTGGAACAGGTCAAATAAGTCCTATCGATCCTATATTAATCAGGAGACCACTATGACCCGGCACATGGAGTTCGAGAATCGTTCAGGCCCCCGCTACCTGGCCAGTCTGGAAGTGAAAGCGGAATGGGACGAACCAACGGGTGGGCATGTTGTAGCCGAGGGCACCACAGAAAATGTTGGGCCTGAAGGCACTCTGGTTCACCTGCCCCGACAGTTGCCGCAAGTTGGCAGTACCGTTCGCCTTGAAGTGCATGGTGAGCATGGCGAACGGCTTCAGGTGATCGCCGAGGTCCTCCGCATTGAACGTAACCCTGGCCATCCCCTGGCAGCATTGCAACTAGTTGGCGAAACTGACGAATGGAAGGGATTGGTTTGGGAACCTGCGGCTCCGCGTGTCACTCCACCACCTCCGCCCGAAGAAACGGAGACGGAGGAAGATGCAGACGACGAGGAAGACGTATCGCACTAGGTTGGACCAATGACAATTCCCGACACGCCTGACACACAACCCCATGACCGGCGCAGGTATCCTCGTTATTACGTCTTCTCGAGATTGATGGTTGCTCTTGAAGACGAAACTCTAAAAGAATCCATTGGTATCGGCGAACCGGGAGATATCAGTTTCGGAGGACTGCGCATAAGAAATCTCCCTGCTGGACCACACGTGAAGGTCGGAGACAAGCTTGGACTGTTGTTATTAGATCAAGACGATTCCCTATCCTTAAGTGCAGACGTAGTACATCATGGCACTCCGGATACTTTTGGCGTTGAGTTTCGCGAGCTGACAACTAATCAGCAAAGAGCGGTCGAGGAGATGATAAGCCGCTTGCATTCGCGACTGTAGTGAACGAGCATACTTGTCCGCGTGAACAAAGAAGCCAAAGAAGCATCCGTCACCGCCGCGCGAACAACCGCTGAAATCGTTGGCCCACCAACGCGCGTAATCCTTCGTGTCATTTTTATTATTCTTTTCGTTGCGGTAACTCTCTGGGCAATCGTAAAGCTTACCGGCGTTATTCTGCTGCTTGTACTATCGATCTTCTTTGCTTATCTCGTTTCACCGTTGGTCGAATTTCTCAGGCGTCCGCGGCAGCTTGGCAAACGGATATTAGCAATACCTCGTAGTCTGGCGATCATCCTTGCTTATATCGTAATTCTTGGGGCGGTTGTGATCGCGATCACAGTGGTCCTTCCGAGTCTTGGTAACCAGTTTCCAGAATTCGCGATCCAGGCGAAGGGCTATTGGAAGACTCTCGGTGAAAGAACGCAACAACTCAACGAGTACTTTCGTTCGCGGCGAATGCCTGAGCCATTGGTCGATGCAGTTAACAATGCAATACCGAAAATTGTCGAGAAGATCAGTGCCACGGCAAGTGAGGTAGTCAGTGCTGTGCTGGGTTACCTGACTTTTATACCGTGGCTGATTCTTATTCCGATCCTGGCATTCTTCTTACTGAAAGACGTTGAAAGTTTTCGCCGATCCGCATTGCAGATGTTGCCGCGGGGTCGCTGGCGTTGGCGCGGAGACGAATTCTTCCAGGACGTAAATACCACGCTGGCTGCTTACACTCGCGCTCAACTAACGGCTTGCTTGATCATTGGACTGATCTGTTCGTTGGGGTTTTTCGCCCTCGGACTGCCTGGTTGGTTAGTCATGGGTTTCATGGCCGGTGTGTTTGAGTTTGTGCCTCTCGTCGGACCGCTACTAATCGCTATTACTGCAGCGTTACTTGCGCTCCTGCATGCCGGTCCTTTTTCCGCTTTCTTGATTTTGGTCTTTCTCGGAGTGTTGAGAATCGCGCAGGATTATTTCATCTACCCGCGTCTCATTGGACAAGGTATTCATCTGCACCCGCTCGCAGTAATTTTCGCTATCCTGTCCGGTGCAGAATTAGCCGGCGTGGCGGGAATCTTTCTGGCTATTCCCGTGGTTGCGATCCTTACCGTAAGCTATCGTCACTGGATGGAACATCGGGGTAGTGAGGGTCTCGCAGACTTGCTTGAGCCAGCGCCGGCGACTCCTGCCGAAGTAAACCAGCTGCCTGTACATGACAATGCGAAACAGTCACATCCGCATCATCACGATTCCGGGCATCCCGATCTCGACACAACGCCAGACGATATGGCGCGTGCGCGGCCTGATCTGACAACGGGCGAATTAAAGATGCCAGAATAATGGCCTTTGGTTTTGGCCTTGGGTTTTGGTCTTGGTCTTCGGGTGCGGTCCGAATTAGAACGACAGGCGAGGGTCAAAAACCAAAGGCCAAAGGCCTACCTTCTCTCCATCAATTCGACAAATCGTCGGAAGTGATGCTCAGCATCGTGGGGGCCGGGAGCGGCTTCGGGATGGTACTGCACTGAGATCACTGGAAGCGTCTTATGTCTCATTCCTTCAACGCACTGATCGTTGAGATTGATGTGCGTGATTTCAATTTCGGCCGGCAGCGTGTCCGCACTCACCGCAAACCCATGATTGTGTGAAGTGATCTCAACCCCTCTTCCTGAGACTTCCTTCACGGGCTGATTTCCACCTCGATGCCCAAAGACGAGTTTGAATGTCTTACCGCCAAACGCTCGACCTATTAACTGGTGACCAAAACAAATCCCAAACACCGGCACGTTTGCTGTGAACAATTGCTTGATCTCTTCAACTTCGCGATCCATCGAGGCCGGATCGCCAGGTCCGTTCGAAAGGAATATTCCATCCGGATTGTATGAGAGAGCTTGAGAGGCAGAAGTCGATGCCGGAACGACCGTAGTGCGAACGCCGAGTTGGGCAAGTTCTCTCAGCGAATTTCTCTTTACGCCGAAGTCGTAACACACAATATGAAATCGCTCTTTGCCTTCGGCGGGAAAATCATATGGCTCTTTAGTGGTAACAACACTCGCCAACTCTCGATTCTCCATGGGTGGTGATTCGAGCGCTTTCTTCACCAAACTCTTTTCGTCCAACTCGGTAGTCGATAGACAAGCGCGCATTGCGCCTTTATCGCGAATGTGACGCACGAGTGCTCGGGTATCAATGCCTTCAATCGCGACAATATTCCAACGCTTCAGGTATTCGGAAAGGCTCTCTTCGGCGCGCCAGTTTGACGTCAAACGACTCGCCTCGCGAACCACAAATCCTTCAACCCATGGACGCGATGACTCCGAGTCGGTCCTGTTTACGCCATAATTTCCGATCAGCGGGTAAGTCATGCAGACGATCTGACCAGCATAGGACGGATCGGTGAGCACTTCCTGATAACCGGTCATCGATGTGTTGAAGACGATCTCTCCGCAAACTTCACCGTCTGCGGCCCACGATCGACCGCGAAACGTGCGACCATCTTCGAGGGCAAGGAGTGCAGGGATTTTCTCAGACATGATTTTTAAGTGACAGGTCGAATACGTCCTATAGGTTCTATTGCCCGCTCTTAATAAATTGCTGAGCCTCGTTCATCCAACGTTTATTTGCGCGATACTTAAAAGCGGGCGCCGTCTTCACCGCTTCAATGCATTCCTGCATCAGGCTCGTCGCTTCACGGCGGTGACCGAGACCGGCATGAGCTCGCCCCATCAGATAGAGACCTTCAGGATCCGACGGACGGTGCTCCAAAAACTGCTCGAGTGTGGTCCGAGCGTCTTCATATTGGCCCGCAGCGATGTACGTCGCGGCCACCTCTCTCCATATTTCGTATTGTGCATGCGCAGGATTTCGCGAAACTACCTGTTCGAAATGTTGAATGGCATCAGCGTATCGCTGCTGTGCGCGAGCAATTCGGCCGAGTTGATAACTGGCGTCGATCTCCTCCGAATCGATCTGTACGGCTTTCTCAAAACGCTCGCGAGCGGCGTCAAGTTCTCCTCGAGATTGATGAATGAGTCCCAGGTTGTAATGCGCTGACGCATCCGCCGGATTCAGTGTTGCCAATTCCATGTTCTTCCTGAAAGCCGCCTTCGCTCGCTGCTGACCCATGAAATCGGTGAAGTATCCTCGAAGCAAAATGAAAACCAGCAACAGAAGGAATGGAGAGCCGAAGAGGTGTGAAAACAACATGGCCCACAGCGGCATGATGAGGATCACGCCGAGCACACTCGTAATCGTGACACCGACTGCGCGCAATCCCGATGTTCGAAAAGCTTCCTTAACACTCAGGATCATTCCGATCAGGAACAACGCAATTTTTGGCATCCTGAAGAGCGATTCAGAAATCGCAACGGGATCGCCCATTTGCTGAGATACGGTATCCCAAAAGGCTGAATGTGGAAGCGCCGCTTTGAACTCATCCACGTGCTGCAAAACGTTCGAAAGATGACTAGCCTGTATCCCTGAATAATGAAGGAACGCCGCAATAGCTATCGACGCAAGGTTGCTCGCCGTAACCACGTAGAACATGCTCGCAGCCAACGGAGCGTATTCCTGTGTTAACACGACCCGAAAACTGCCTTTGCGTTCAAATGTATTTGCAACGAGTGTTAAGACTGGAACAAAGACTACAGCGACCAACACCACAGTCATTGCGCTCTGAAACAATTCCGACCATAGAAGAGATCTAAGAGAGGTAGCACCCGCGAAACGTTTTGAGGCGAGGGCGTATCCGAGTTGACTCAGAACGGCGATAACGGCAATCGGCAAGAGTGATCCGCGATCGCGCGCTTCCTTTACCCCGCGCAGCGGCGAGTAGAAGATCATCAATACCAACCGCAGCCAGCCGATCATGATAGTTTGAATAACACGGGACTATTGAGGTGACTCAAACTCTGGAGTTTCCTGTGCGTTCGGGTTGTATTGTGTCGGGGGCGGCACAGGAGACGAAATATTCTCGTGATGAATCACACTGGCCGCAGTCAACGGCCAATAACGAAACAGTGCTTTTCCGTAGATGTATTTCTTCGGAACAAGGCCCCAGATTCGCGAATCACTCGAATTATCGCGGTTGTCACCCATCACGAAGTAATAGTTTGGCTTCACGTAATGAGGACCGGCGTTTCGATGCGACAGATTCAATCGCGGATCCAGATACGTTTCGTCGAGGTCTCGCCCGTTTACTCTTACGATACCCTCATGAATTTCAACAGTGTCGCCCGGCAATCCGATGACACGCTTGATGTAACTTTTCGACGGATCGTCAGGAAACCAAAAGACTACGATGTCACCGCGGTCGAGCTTTGGCCCCCACCGCCAATCGTCGTAGTAGATGAGTTTGTTGACAAAGATTCGCTCGCCATCATGGAGTCGTGGCAGCATCGATGTGCCTTCAACCTTGACTGGTTGCACAATAAACACCACAACCAGGCATGCAATCATCAAAGCAAAAATCAGATCGCGTAAAAGTAGACGAGCTTCAGACCACAAATCGTCTCTTGAAGACTCTTCTGGTCTCAGGATTTGTATGTCTTTATCGTCATCGACGTGCACACCTCCAAACGGTGGCGGCTTTCGTCTTCGTATTCCAAACATAATGTCAACTAAACTCTGGTCGTAAACCTACAGAGGTGCAACCACCTCAACAATTTTGAGGTTAGCTTTCAGGAAAGCGCTTGTCAAACGTGTAATTGCAATGGTTTTACCGGCGCTTTCATTAGTTCTGAGCAATTCCTTGACAGTGTTCGTCGGGCCTCTCTATCATCCTGACCTGCTTTGTAGCCCAGTCGAGTCGTGCTGTCCGGCGCGACAGAAAAGAGAGGCTCCTGGTCGTGATTAAGTTAGACATTATCAATCGCGTTGCCGACAAAACAGGTGTTCCAAAAATGAAGGCCGAACAGGCTGTTGAGGCACTTTTCCATTCGATGAAGGAAGCACTTACCAGGGGCGAGAGAATTGAGCTGCGAGGTTTTGGAGTTTTTGTCGTCAAGCCCCGAAAGCGGGGCGTCGGCCGCAACCCAAGGACTGGCGAAGAAGTCGCTATCCCATCCGGCAAAACAATTCGTTTCAAACCCGGCAAAGAACTTCAAGCGCACGAGAATGGCGAAGATAGTGGCTGATGTCAGATATGTGTTAGCTTGTCGTGACGCAACCAACCAAAGCCCGAGTTTCTAACAAGATCTGAATCATTTGAGCTTTGATTGGTTGGGTCACGACAGGCTAAAACATATCGGACATTTCTTCAAAGGCTAGAGATGGAATTGCAGGAGCATCCAACCTCTAGCCTTTAGTCTTCTAAGTGTACGACAGGCTAACAGCCCGTCGAATATCTATGGACGAATCTATTCGAGAAGTAGCACCTCACTTTGACGATTTGCCTCGTCAATCCACTACCATCTCAGCACGAGAGTGGAGAATACATGGCGGGCTATTCATACTCACCGTTCTGTCGACGATTTTTGCCGGCATGTCTCTAGTGGCAGATGTGCCGCCTTCCGAGCCGGCACTCCGTACCCCGATCGACTATGTTCTCTATTTGCCGCTTTCCTATATCTATTCAGTTGGCGCGCTCCTTAAGTTCGCCTTGTTGAATCCAGATGTGATTGTGAATGGAGCTACGTTCTCGGCATCGTTGCTGGCGATATTGTTCTCGCACGAAATGGGTCATTATTTAGCATCCCGGTACTACGGCGTTGACGCCACCTTGCCTTATTTCCTGCCAGCGCCTCCTTACTTCGTGGCTGGTACATTCGGAGCGTTCATAAAGATCAAGTCACAGATTCCAACGCGGCGTGCGCTGTTTGACATTGGCTTAGCGGGACCCCTGGCAGGGTTTGTAGTTGCAATTCCGATTTCCGTGATCGGTCTTGCAACCATCGGCACCCCGGGTATTCAGGCATCCGGTTCCGGAATCTACTTCAACGATCCTCTGCTGTTTCGCTTACTCGCACGGCTAATGGGCGTGAGGCTCGAAATTAATTCTCCGATCAATCCCTACTACATGGCGGCGTGGATCGGACTTTTGGTTACCAGCTTGAATTTAATGCCAGTGGGTCAACTGGATGGTGGACATGGAACGTTCGCGGTCTTTGGGGAGCGAGCACACAAAATAATTGGGCGCACGGCCTTCGTCTCAATGGCATTACTCGCCGTGCTTGGCTTTTGGTGGCACGGAAGTCCGAGCGGCTTTCTGTACACGGTGTTATTAGGAATAATGTTGAAGGTAAAACATCCGCAGCCGCCGGTGATGGAGCCGCTGGGAACGAAACGTGTTGTGATTGGAATTCTGACTTTGATTGTGTTTGCGCTGTGCTTCTGGCCGTTCCCGATTACGATCAAATAACGATCCACAGATCTTCTTGGATACAGTCAGTACCACCTCGCGGGAGCGGGTGGGTGCGCAGCCTCAAGATCGACAGTCAAAACACGCTGCGCACCCACCCGCTACCGCGAGGTGGTACTGACTGTATCCAAGAAGATATATAGCTAACTCACCGTGGCGGCAGGCAAGAGTCCCTTAATCTCCCTCACAACCCTCGCCACTTCATCCTGATTCGCCAATGCAATCATGAAGAACTTGTAACCTTGATGGAAGCAAATCACTCCATTTGCAAACAGCCACACACCATCAAGAAAAGGATTGCCGCCAAGTAGCCAGCTGATCGGCGCACCGGTGATCGCACCAGGTTGGAAAATCTGGGCCCACATTGCTGCGCCTGCGGCACAACTAAACGCGCCCAAGAGTGGAGCACCTACGAACTTTGCAATGTTCCGCTCAAACTCAATACGCTGTTGTTCTGCTTCTGTTAACTCGCCGCGACCAATTAGTTCTTCCTGGTCCTTCAGGTATTTATCAAACTTCTCACTCGCTTTCCTCAATCCATAGACTGGTAAAGCAGAATGAGTTAACCAGTGCGGATGCGATCCTAACAACACTGCATCGAGTCCGGGAAACGCAGCGCCAGCTCTTACGCCAAGCACTAACGACACCGAGACTAGTGCGGCTTTACCTGGGTTCTCTTTGATCCAATCCTTTGCTTTCAACACTCCTGACGTAGCAGCACTCGAAGCGCGTGCAAAGCTTGCCCCGGTTCCGTAGATCTGAGACGCACGATCGTAATAACCCTTGGCATCTCCGAGGACTTCACCCGCTTTTTTTCCGGCATCGCCAGCCACATCACGAAACACTTCGCCGGCTTTTTTCACGCCACTCGCGGCTCGACGTGCTGCGTCACCAACCTCTTCATCCTCAGTCATTCGTTGGGCTTCGCTCCGCAACCGCTCAGCGCCGTTCGCCATAGTTTCAGCACCACGTTTAGCCGCTTCTCCTGCGACGCGCGCGCCTTCACCCACTAAATCCGAGATGGCAAACTTCTCATCCAGCTCACGAGCTTTACGCCGTGCTGCTTGTTGCCATTCATCTAACCTATCTTTGTAATCAGCCATCGCAAACCTCACGTACCCGTTCTTTTTCCTTCGCTTTGTACGTCTCCGGCCACTGCTGAGTTCGATTTCATCGACGCCGGGCCGACAACCCGATCTCGGCCGGTTCTTTTAGCATGATAAAGCAGGTTATCGGCCGCCTTAAGAATATCAGTCGAAGTCCGCGCGCTTGAAGGACATTCTGCAACTCCAAAACTTGCCGTAAGATAATCAACAGGCGGAATCGACAAATCTCGAATTGCCATTCTTAGGCGCTCGGCAACTTCAAGCCCGCGGGTGAGCTCAGTTTCAACAAGCAGAACGGCGAACTCCTCCCCTCCGATACGTGCGGCCAAATCAATTCCCCGCGTACCCTCCCTCAAAACTTTACCAATTCGTCGGATCGCTTCGTCTCCCATATCGTGGCCGAATGTATCGTTCAAACGTTTGAAATTATCTATATCAATCATCAACAGACTGAACGGGTGTTCCAGACGCAGCGTACGATTCACTTCACGTTCCAGCTGTCTTTCGAACCTCCGCCGGTTTGCGAGACCGGTAAGATGGTCGGTGAACGCCGCTTCCTCACAAACATCCAGGTAAGCCTTGAATTCCAGCAGCGTCCTGGTCCGAGCCAGCAACAAATCGAGATCGGTTGGATCGGTGATATACCCTAACGCTCCCACTTCCGATGCTCGTCGTAGATCTTCGACCCGCCTGCCGGCCGCGGTTTGCATAATCACCGGAATGAACTTCGTACGCGGGTTGGACCTTATTCGTTGGGCCAACTCATAGCCGTTCATACGCGGCATCATAACGTCAGTGATTATTAGATCCGGCTGATACGATTCGATTGCCGCGAGCGCTTCATCGCCATCGGTTGCGGTAGTGACACGATAGCCAGCCAGCTTCAAGGCTGACTCAAGCAGGTGTAGTTTGTCGGGATTATCGTCAACGACGAGGATATTTGATTCTGGCTCCATAAGTGTCAAAACGTGGACCGTTATTGTTCTTGCCCCTTTTGGGCCTTCATGCTACAGTCTCGGGCCATTCGGTTAATTCGTTTCGTGCCGCACTCGCCCAAGCATTGAGTCAAGTTCCAAATCGCCGAAATAGCAGACCTTTTTCGAGTCGCGGGTTTCCTTACAATTCAAAAGCAACTGACCCGTTAAGGACCACCTTGGATATGCGCAGTCACGCTGAGATAACCGATTTATAACTACAACTCCATCCCTGGAGAGATAGGCAGATGAAAGTCGGTCAAGATCAAAAGCGCGCACGGGACCTGACTGCCAGTGACCGTGCCGACATAATTCATCAACTCGAATTCGGTTCATCTCTTAACGACAGCCTCGTTTCCGATTTAGCCAACAGCTCAGTCGTTCTGGATTTTCGTCGCCGTAGATTTGTCTACCGTGCCGGGGAACCAGCTGACTGTCTTTACGCAATTATTCATGGTCGAATAAAGCTTTGTCGCATCGAGACTGAAACTGGGAGAGAAGCTGTTATCGACATACTTCCAGAGGGCTCGCTATTTGGCGAGTCGGCTCTCTATTCTGTTGCGGGGCAGCGCGCAAATTCTGCAGTTGCCTATGAAAACTCCAGACTGTTGCGAATTCACGTCGCGGATTTCAAACGGGGGATGGCTGAGGATAACCGGCTTCATGATTACACTTTCCGTTTGATCGGTCAACGCCTTGAACATGCAGAACGTCGTCTTGCTGACTTCGCACTTAATGCGATTCCCGCCCGGCTTGACAGGTTGCTTGCTGATTTTTCCGACCGTTACGGCGTCTCCGAACCTGAAGGTGTGCTCATCGACATTCCACTCCCTCACCGTGAAATTGCCTCAATTGTTGGTTCCACACGCGAAAGCGTCACCGTGCGCTTGAACGCCATGCGCCGCGAAGGTACGATCAAATTCGTGAAGAGACGAATTCTGATCAAGCGACCTGCCTCCCTTGTTTAGGCGTGTCCACTAGCTTTCAAGTTGATGAAATGTCCTACCTGCGGTAAACCAATCGAGTGGAAAGATAATGCGTTTCGTCCGTTTTGCTCTGAACGCTGTCAACTCGTCGATCTTGGACGTTGGGTGGAAGGTGAATATCGCGTCCCAGGTGAAACGTTACCAGAAGAAGAAGTGGGAAGAGTTCAAACTAATCACGAAGCGGACCGAGAAACGGATGAGTAACGCTATGTCCTTTTGGCGATCGATAACACTGACTCTCGTCGTTCTGGTTCTGACTATCGTCTGCGCTTGCAATAGCAATGACAACCCAGGTAACTCGAACGCACCCGTCGTATCGAATCCTCCTCCAACTGCTCTACCGATGCCTCCACTCAAGGGAAAGTCTATTGAGAAAATGGGCTGGGTGCTTGCAGACGGAAAGCACAATTCATTCGGGGAGTTCAAAGGTAAGGTGCTTATACTCGACTTCTATGCCACGTGGTGTGGACCGTGTCGCGATAGTATTCCTCATTTGGTTGCATTGCAGTCGCGTCATCAAGACGAAGTCAGAGTGGTCGGATTAAACGTCGGTGGTGAAGATGACCTTGAGCGAGTTCCGGCATTTGCCCACAAATTCAACATTCAATATGCGCTCGGTCAGCCTGATGACGAACTCGTTCAGCTACTACTATCCGACAGCCAGGCTATTCCACAAACATTCGTCTTTGATCGGCAAGGCATGTTGGCGAAACGTTTCATCGGTTTTGGATACGACACGGGAATGCAAATAGATCAAGTTGTTGAGTCAGCATTACAGTCGAGCGCCGATTAAGTTTTTCAGGCTGCTGGGAACGCAGGCGAATGGATCTAAGATTTCAGATCTCAGATCTCAGATTTGAACCCCACGGTCGCATCACATTTGAGATCTGAGATCTGAGATCTGAAATCTGAGATCGACTCGCCCGCACCCCCAGCGTCAACGATTGGCTATCCCCGGAGCCTGCAAAAATGATTCGAGAGAAACTAATAGAAAAACGTATTGGAGCGGCTGGTAAGTTCCGCTGGCGAAGTGAAGAGATTTCGCGAATCGAAGGTCTGAGCGACGCCGTATTTGGGTTTGCTATCACTCTACTTGTTGTGTCTCTGGAAGTACCCAAGACATTTAATGAGCTGGCGCACGCGATGAGTGGTTTCGGTGCTTTTGCGATCTGCTTCGCCTTGTTATTTCTCGTTTGGTACAACCAGCACAAGTTCTTCCGCCGTTACGGACTACAGGACACTGTCACGATTATCCTGAATGCTATCCTTCTGTTCCTTGTTTTGTTCTATGTTTACCCGTTGAAGTTCCTGTTCACGTTTTTAGTAAGTAAGGTCACCGGAGGGCACGGCGAGGTCCGTCTGCCAAACGGTAACATCGAATCAATGCTCGAGAGTGAAACTCAGATGGGAACACTGATGTTGATCTTTGGTGTCGGCTATCTTGCCATCTTCGTGGTTTTTGTTCTGCTTCACGTCCACGCATATCGTTGCCGAGAAGAGCTGGAGCTGAACAAATTGGAACGCTTCGACACAATCAGCAGCATTCAGGAGAGTGGCCTGAATTGCCTCATCGCGTTGATCTCAATTTCACTGGTTTGGTTCGGTGGTTATCATTTATCAGGATTTGCCGGCTTGACTTACATGCTGACTGGGGTCGTGATGGCCATACACGGCTTCATAATGGGTTCACGGCGGAAAAGACTTGAGAAGGAGTTTGACGACTTTCAAATTTAAGGTTGGTCCGGAGTCAGTGGTCAGTGGCTTTTCGTCGGTCGGATAGGCCCTATAGGTCAAATAGGTCCTATACTCCTAGACACTGACCAAATCTTAAATCTGAAATCAGCACAGGCATCATTTTGAGAAAAGCAAAAATCCTTATCACGCTCGGACCTTCATCACGTCAAGCTGAAGTAATCGAACAATTACTTGCAGCTGGTGCGAACGGCGTTCGCATCAATATGTCGCACGGCACACACGAAGAGAAAGCTGCTGACATAGCGTTAGCACGGGCAGCCGCGAAAAGGATGGGCTCGCCGTTAGCAGTCCTGGTCGATCTTTCCGGTCCCAAAATCCGCACGAGTGCACTTAAGAACGGTCAACCCGTAATGCTTTCAGCGGGAGCACTGTTCACGATCACAACGGAAAAGATAGAAGGCGACGCCGAGCGCGTTTCGACGAACTATCCAGACCTTCCGAAAGTTGTGCGACCAGGAACTCGTTTGCTGTTGGATGATGGAGCCCTTGCCCTCACCGTCGAAAGAACAACCGAAACAGAAGTCATCTGTCGAGTAGTTGATGGCGGTTCCCTGGGTGAACGCAAGGGGATCAACCTGCCGGGTGTTGCCCTTCCAATCGATTCATTGACCGAAAAGGACATCGTCGATCTCAAATGGGCAGTGCAACAGGCAGCGGATTACATAGCGCTGTCGTTTGTTCGCACAGCGGCTGATTGTGAACGCGCAAAACGTCTGATTACGGAGTCAGGCGGTTACGCTCCGCTAATTGCCAAGATCGAGAAATCAGAAGCCATTGATCATCTGGACGAAATCATTAGTGCGGCCGATGGTGTGATGGTCGCGCGCGGCGATCTGGGCGTCGAGACGAGTGTCGAACTAGTTCCCGTTTATCAAAAGACCATCATCGAGAAAGCGATCAAGGCAGGAAAGATGGTGATTACTGCCACACAGATGTTGCAGTCGATGGTCAGCAGTCCACGACCGACCCGTGCCGAGGCTTCTGACGTAGCCAACGCAGTTTGGGACGGGACTGATTGCGTTATGTTATCGAATGAAACGGCAACCGGAGCTTACCCGGTTGCTGCGGTGCAAACGATGGCCCGCATCATTGAATCGGCAGAAACTGCACGTACAACACCGAACCATCTGAAAGAGTGGGCAGGTCAACAATCTGGCAGAGTGAGTCGAGCACTGTGTGAAGCTGCGGTGTTTGCAGCTGAAGAAATGGGAACGCTAGTGACTGCTGTGTTCACCGCTTCGGGCCTTATGGCCAAACGGTTGTCGGCTTTGCGTCCCGACCAACGGATTATTGCTTTGACTCATCGACCGGAAGCCATCTGCGAATTGTCGTTGATATGGGGCGTTGAACCGCTGCTGGTCAGAAGAGCCCACTCTACCGAAGAGATGCTGAAAGCAGGTGAAGACACATTGCTCGAAGCTCGCGTGGTGAGACCTGGAGAGACCATCGTCATCATGGCTGGAAGACTCTCTGGATTGGGACTGTCGAGTTCAGTGTCAATATACAAAGTCGCAGGAGACCTCGGTCCGCATTTAAGTGAACTTCCCAGCTAACATGTCGGCCGGTGAGATATTTGATCTCATCAGACCCACCGCAATTGTCTTAGCTGCCCTGTTGTCAACGTTGATCCTCGCTTCCGCTCGGAGGAGATTCTTTCTTCATTATGCATTCCTCTGGGCCGGACTCGCATTCTTCCTTCCACCTGTCGTCGTTCCAATTTATCTGGCTACTCTTCTAATTTGGCGTCCACCCAGAATCGAACATGTCAAACACAGATTCGTCGTTCCCACAGCGTACCTTGCTTTGTTACTTGGCATCTTCGCTGTCTATCAATACAGAGATAGGCGTTCGGTTGATTCGCATCTTGCCGAAGCCTCGTTCGCGAAAGTAAGTTCAGACCAACTTGCCGCAATCAGACAGTATCGAGAAGCATTGAAGGTTGAAGACAATGCTCACACACACAAACTATTGGCGCTGTCTTTAATGGAGGCTGGGGATCTGAACGGGGCAATTACTGAGTTTCGTACCGCGCTCGCAGGTGGAGAACCAGACGATTCAATCTATTTTTATCTTGGGAACGCGCTCGACAAGTTGAGTCGTAAGGATGAGGCAGTCGCTGAATATCAAAAATTCCTGAACAGTAAAACGTGCTCGGAGATTGATGCGAGATGTGATTCGGTACGAGAGAGGTTGAAGTGAATTAGTCCGACGACCTTTAGTTTGTCGTACTTCAATCCGCTTTGAGCATATCATCGACACGCTCGCGATCCTTTTGCTCCTTCGCCATCTGTTCCGGAGTCTTTTGCGGATCGCGCCAGTTGTCGAGGATTCCTACCTGGTGAACACATTGAAGTGTGCATGTCGGCGCGCACCATTTTTCGGTGTTGTACTCGCGATCAAAATCATCCATCGTGTACTGCTCGAGAGGAATTCCCGGATAGCCGCGCTGCTGCGAACACCAGTGCACTAAACCTTCTTCGCAAACATACAAGTACCTGGCGCCCGCACGACATCGCCACTGATAAGGTTTACCTTCCGCGATACTGTCCTGGAACCAATTCAACCGAGCGTGGTCTTTATTTCCCAGCTTCTTCACCTGCTGGAAGATGCTCTTCTCTTTTACAGAAAGTGGCTTGAGTGTTCCATCGCTATCGTGAATCACGCCAACAGTGGTTGAGAAACCCAGCTCGGTAGCGCGCTTCGCTACCGTCAACGCATCATCCGGATTCTTGATACCTCCGCCAATCACCGAGTTGATGTTGACATGAAAGTCTGCGTATTCGGATAAGTAGCGCAGTTTCTTGTCGAGCACTCGAAGGCTCTTTCGTGAAACTTCGTCAGGCTCAACGTTATCGATGCTAATCTGCAAGTACTCGAGGCCTGCCTTGTTGAGACGCTTGATTCGTTCAGGCGTGAAGTAATAACCATTCGATATCAAACCGGCGATCATTCCACGCGTACGGATGTGTTGAATGATCTGATCCAGTTCGGGATGCATCATTGGCTCGCCACCTGAAATCGTCACGATTGAAGTTCCCAGGTGTGCAAGCTTGTCGAGCCGTGCTTTTATGATCTCCAGATCGATTGGTTTTGACGTGTGGTCGTACTCGTTGCAATAACCGCACGCCAGATTGCAGCGGCGCATCGGAATGAGATGGGCAAGTACGGGGTGCTTACTTGATAAGAGTGCGCGACTGATAAAGCTCGCCTCACGCATCTTTAGTTTTAGAAAAGTGGTCTTTCTCATTACTCGAGGCAATTGGATGCTAATCGATGGACCGTCTTGACGCGAAGAATATGCGACCCGATAACGAGAACGCAAGACGTCCCAAAAACGAAGGGCCCTGCTTGTTTACAAACAGAGCCCTCAAGGCTGTTGGTCTTAGGACCTCGTTAACTCTTAATGACCTTTACGTCTGAATCCAACTTAATCTGGAACTCTTCAGACGACAGTTTAATGTTCTTCTCTAAAGCTGAGAGTCGCATTGTTGTGGAGTCGTCGTTTTTCTCGACGATCTTGCTTTGCACTGGCATCCCAGACGCATCAATCCAAACCTCGGCGTACTTGTAACTCGCATTTCCCTTCGGAATCAGCGTCAGGTGAATCGTGCTAATACCTCCCCAAATCGTCTCCTCACGGACATCCTTCAAAGGCTCGAAACGAGCTTCCAATTGCTGACGCGACATGTACATCATGTCCAGAATTCCATTTGCTGGTCTTGGACCTTTTGTGGAACTTCCTGTGTAAGCTGTCTTCAGACGAGGTCGGAAAAGAGTGTACTTTCCATTTTGCACGGCAATGATTTCATGCTGCGGACTCGTCCACTCAATTCGCACTGACGCGTTTCGTCCTGAACCCGGCTGATAAGAAACAACACCCGTTGACTTATCATTGGTACCAAGCTGGGAATTGTATTTTTCCATCGTCAGACCAGCTCGCAGCGACTTCAAGCTCGCTCTGTTTTTTTCCAACCGATTCAACACCGAGCTCACCAGCCCGGCGCTCTGGCCGTTTGCTGCTGTCGGGGAAACAGCTATGAAAGCGGATAGGGTTAGAACTGCAACTAAACCCAGGGGAATAAATCTCTTCATAAATACTCCTTAAACGTGTCTCCTTTCCCGAGGCTCGGAAAAAACCGTGCAATTATAGGGAAAGGTCATCGTATGTCAACCTCGAAGCCAGTTACTCTGCCATCAGTAGCGACCACTTTTCGAACGTCCACTATCTCCACTCGGTCGCGCCCCGTTATCATTCGGACCTGTCGTTCAATTTGAACCCTATCCTCTTGATTACCAATAACTTCGGTTGTCAACAGGACCGTTTTGACAATTGGGCTTTGATGCTCATGCGCCTGAGACCGTTCGCCACCCGAAAACCAGCTTTTTGGTGTCAAAAATATAAAGATCAGAATGACAACGCAGAGCACATCCCATTGCCATGTGTTGCGTGCGTAGTTCCAAAAGAAAATCTTTTTCAGCGTGGTTAGCAGGCCCTGCACATCCTCAAGCTTGCAAGTAGTCAGCCACGATGACCGCGGCTGGAAGGTAGCTAGATTCTAGCGGTCTGTTGTGGGTATGTAAACGATTATCACAATCGCACCGTCGGCTGGGGTTCAACGATATGGCCGTCTCGCATTTGAATTATACGCCGGCACATTGCTGCAGCCTCGGGATTGTGAGTGATCATGATAATGGTTTGATGAAACCGGTAATTCAACTCCTGAAACATATTTAGCACTAACGCCGAGTTCTCGGAGTCCAGATTTCCCGTCGGTTCGTCAGCCAGAACTATAGCTGGACGAGTAACAACAGCTCGAGCCAGTGCAACCCGCTGTTGTTCACCGCCAGACAATTCAAGAGGCTTGTGATGAAGCTTGTCTTCAAGTCCCAGTAGCTTTAACACCTCCCGCCGCCGGGCAGGGTCGCCACCCCCGTTGCCATGAATTCGCTCCGCTAGTCGGAGATTTCCTTCAGCGGTCAACGTGGGAAATAGATTGAATCGCTGGAAGACAAAGCCAATTTTTTTACGCCGCACCTCCGTTCGTTTCGCATCGGACGCAGCCGTTATGTCCTCACCATCGATCACAATTCGCCCACTGCTTGGCGTCAACAACCCACCGAGCAGATGTAACATTGTGGATTTTCCGCAGCCCGAAGGACCCATAATGGCAACAAACTCGCCCTCCTGAACTTCGAGAGACACGCCGCGCAATGCGGGCACATCAACTTTTCCTATTCGATAAACCTTTTCCAGGTTTTCAGCTTGCAGAATTGTTCGCATCGAAATTTCGCGTCCGTTTGTTATTCCATTCGGCACGCTTCAGATAGGTCTAACTAAGCAGGAACCTAATATGAATGCCAGAATCAAGCCACAGATGTTAATACAAGTTCGCTGTGGATATCTACCAAGCTTGAAGAACTAATGATTTGGGCTGGGTTTTGTCGACTTCTCCGCATCGAGATCCACCTCTGGCAATCCTGCCTTGTTTTGCAAAACAAAGGCCTGAGGAGGCCAGTCCTTATTAAGATCGACTGAGCCTGGATCTTGATAGCTAAGACTTATCTTGTATTGATCCTGAGGACGAGTGAGTTCAATTCGGCTTGGCAGTGAAACAGTCTCGCCGCTGCCTATCGGCTTTTCATCGAAGTACGATACATCAGTAACGATCTGGCCTCGACCGTCAAAAGTCTGCAGGCGTGCGAGACGAATTCTATCGACCCGATCGAACCAGAATCGCCGGAGCACACTGGTCTCACCATCTTTCGGTGCAGAAAGTTCTTCCAACAGATAGTAGCCCCGCATTACGCGCGACCCTTTCTTGTTCGGTCGCGTGTCAGCCTCTTCTTGAAAGAACTCGCTGAGTGAATAGATAGAACCCGCATTCAGATCGATCGGGCGAATCATGAATGCGTCGGTCAAATGTTGCGGCCGAAGATTCGACAGAGCACTGACAGTTTGCTTTTCACCTTTTTGCTTGCTGTTGGTTGCAGGCGCACTGTCACCATTACGGTCCAGTCGAGAGTAAACAGCGCTATTAGTGCCTTTCACAAAGCGCTTGTATTTCTCATCGCCTTGCAGAATGGCCACGGCAAAGTGCTCGCCGTCAGATGCCATTTGGGCAATGTCGACGATCGTAAACTGGAGTGCGAGAAAAATTTTTCCCGGCCTTTGAAGAGTCAGGTTTCCATCTACCTGCCGGTATTTCTCCGCAATCCCAAAAGACGCAAACGAAGTGTCTTCAAACTGAATGTCTAACTTTCCGTGAATCGATTTGACTGAGGCAAGTCGATTTACTTCCTGAATCATTTGTTCCCGCGTGCCGTTTACCCGCGGAAGCAGAGGCGGTATCGAAACCTTCTTGTGAGTTCCGAACAAACTGCAGCTTGTAGAGCTCGTGAGAACTAAAAGGACAACAACCAACAGCAAACATGGTGAAGAAGCAACTCTGGCGTTGAGATACTTGAGCATTAACGAAGCCTTAGGGCGCAAATAATACGTCAAACGCCAATGAATCGCGAAAGTGGCGTTCAACCTAGCAAACAAGACTTTTTGTTGTCAACGAAGGGGTAGATCTCAGATTGCAGATCCCAGATCTCTAATGATGGGTCCGAGAGTTGAATCTGGGATCCGGGATCTGAAATCTGAAATCTGAGATCGCACTTAATCAAGTTCCAGCGGCGGCTTATCAAACTTCTTACGCAACCGATCGATGGTCTTCACAATCTCTTGTCGACTTAACAACTTGCGTTCCAGGTGTCGCTTTCCAGGAAAATCCAGCAACACAACTCCCAGCAAGATCGTCAGCAGACCCTGGCCTGGCACGCCTGGTATGGAAAGAATAATGCCTAAGACAACAAGAAAAACGCCCAGAATGTTTTTGCCAATCACTTTGGCGGCATGAAGTGCCGGATTCGGTCCCGCCCAGAATTGGGTTTTGTGAGTCGTCTTAAAGTAATCAGAAGGTATCTTGATGAGGATAAAAGAAACGAGGGCGATGTTGGCGACGAAGGTCCCGACAAAAATCAGAACGCCAATGAGTGCTTTGCCCCACGTCAAATCAGATAGCAGATCAGTCATTGGCGCGAAATTTGGGGCAGTTCCCTTCTTGCATTCAGGAGTGAAAGAACAAGTTGGTTTGTGATTTCTTTGGCCGGCCCGGTTAATTGGAAATCCGGATCCTCAGCAATCTCCCAAAACTCATCAAGGCCCCGAGCTCCCGCTCTTTCCAGGGCCAATACTTGCACTAACAAATCAATGACGTCTGCTGCTTTGACTAGTCGTGCTTCCAGACTCATACGACTCTCGTAATCTTCATACAGATCGAGATACTCACCCGTCTCATTTAATGTTGTAACTATGTCAGCGAACGCACCAGTCTCTGCTTTGCGAGTAACTTCCTTTCCAAAATAGATCTTCGCCGTCCTCGGCATGTCTCCGACTCGCGTTTCCGCCCAATCGTGCAACAAGGAAATTCGTACTACCTTCTCTACGTTAATATCAACACCTTGCCGGCTAAGTTGATCCGCCAGCAACATAGCAGTGCAAGCAACTCCGAATGAGTGTGCCGCGACGGACTCGGTCCCGTTTGGTAATCCTCGCAAAGACCAACCGGTCCGATCCAATCGTTTAAGGCGTTGCAGTTCGATCAGAAGAGGAAGCATCATCGGTATCTGTACATTAACACGTCGAGAACACTTTGACGTGCCGCGAAAAACTACAGTCGTACTTATTAGGGGACAGTGAGGAGTGTGAATCTGACGGGCGCGCGGACTAACTTGTACCTATCTGCATGGCGAATGTTCACAACCACAGCCTATTTCTGCTACTTTTGATTTCTCAGCATTCCGGCAGTATTCGCTGCAGTACTTTTCATCGTCACTGACACGACAGTCACAAGTTACATGTCCACATTTCCGTTCTTCGTCTGCCATAAAACTCTTCCCCAATCGGGCTCGCTCTCTTGCTTAATGTTCATGCTAGAGCCCGAAAGAAGCGATGGTCAAGGCAGGAACGTACTGATTAAGGAACTTCACGAACAACGATGACTCGTGGCTTGTCGCTACCGCTGAGCGTGAGTGGTTTATCTAACTGCAACGGATGCTGTTCACCATCAATTGTAATTACCAGTTTCGAATTTGTTGGAGCCGAGTTGGGAACTACTCGAGGAATCAGGCTCGTTGCAACAACTCTCCATGAAGAGGCGGCGCAGTGAATCCGGACTCCAGGAGTGTCGGTTTCAAACGACTCGTTCGGGGCCAAAACGTCTGCCTTAAATACTCCTTCACCACATCGCACTCCACTCGCATCGTAGAAGGTTGCGATGCCCGAAATAAAGCCGAATGCGATCGGGCTGATGTTGCGAACTACGATTCGAGTGTTAGTAACGGGAGTGTCCGGAGCGCCGTTGAGTGATGTTGTGAGCAGTTTCGCTTCGAGAACGGCTGCACCGGTTGCATCGAGAGCAACTGCTGCTTCGCTGGTCGATACGTGTTTCTCATTTGCCGTGCTGGTTTCTTGAGCGTTAACGACGGCCGCGAGAAGAAGAATGACCATCAGAGCTGGTTTTCGCATCGTGATCTCCTTGTTTGTTGAAGTGCAGAGAATGTCCGATATGCTTTAGCTTGTCGTGACGCAACCAACCAAGCCCGGAGTTTTTAAGAACCTCTGAATCTTTGGGGCTTGGTTGGTTGCGTCACG
>DASYPT010000128.1:0-38616 GCA_036006355.1 Pyrinomonadaceae bacterium
GCGAGCGAAGCGACCGATTGACCTCTCCCAACCTAAAACGTACGAATAATAGGTCAATCGGTCGCTTCGCTCGCCGTTCTAATTCATGTCCCATTTCAAATTAGGGCGCGACGCAACAGAGGGCCTCTTTGTCACGTCACGACAAGCTAAAGCATATCGGACAGAAAACTAACTCGCCGTTAGCTCAGCAACAATCTCATTCGCACCGAAAACTTTTTTCAGCACTTCGAGCATGCCGCGTGAGTCGACCGAGATGGCTCGATTCACTGACGGGTCAAACATGAAGTCGCCAACAAGCGACTGAATGTTGCCGTCGAAGATCAATCCGACCAGTTCGCCATTCTGATTGATCGTTGGTGAACCTGAATTACCACCGATGATGTCGTTGGTAGAAACGAAATTGAACTGTGTATTCAGATCAAGAGCCGACTTCTTTTCCAACCAACGTGATGGCAGATTGTAAGGAAACTCCTGTTTGAATGAATCAGCCCGCGCATAGAGACCGCCCAGCGTCGTAAATGGAGGAATCTTCTTTCCGTTTTCCATGTAACCCTGAACTGCTCCATACGAAAGACGCAGAGTAAACGTCGCATCCGGATAAAGGCTGTTTCCTTCCGTCTCAAAAAGTGCTTTCGCTATCTTCGCATAGTTTGTGCGCTCAACTCCGGTGACTTCCGTCTCGTAGCGTTTCCTAACCTCACGGGCTTTGGGATCGATGAGTCTGGCAACAACGATCATCGGATCCGTAGAAGCCGCAATCGCTTCTTTCCCACCTTTTGCCAGTTGCCTGCGGACTTCGACGTCGCCCAACTTCGTCCCATCAATCAACTCGTTCGCGCGCGCTTCGGGACTCTTTCCATCCAACACTTGCTTGACTAATGGATTATCAGCACCCAGAAGTTCGACCATATAATCGAGCGAATCAGCCAGCTTCAGCTTTTCAAAGTCCGCATGGATTGGAGCAGGTGAATAGAGGCCGAGTTCCAACGAAGCGCGGCGCGCATCTGTGTATTCGGGCAGGCGCTCGGCGTTTGGCTTGGCACTCTCATCAGCAAGTCGCACTAAAGTTCGCGCAAAGCCGAAAAAGACCGTGTTGAAGCCGCCGGCCTGGTCGAAGATTCGGCGGTCACGAATGTAGCTCGCGTAGTTCTGGTGCGCTTTCGCAATTGCATCCCACGCATCGCCGTACTTCTTCTGGCGCTCCGGATTTGCGGCAATTGATTTACGAAGAGCTTCTTCTTCTTTCGTCTTGCGAGACAGTAGTGATGGATCTTTTAGACCTGCCAGCTGACCGCGATAAACCTTAAGGGAGTTCTGAACACTATTGAGTTCGTTCTGCGCCTGTCTTGTCTGCTCCTCGCCCAATGCCATGTACTTCTTGAGCATTGCTTCACGGCGTTCCAGCAAACGCAGAACGATGGGGATCGCGTTGTCTCGAAGATCCTGCAGATGCGCGACGGTATCAAGTCGTGAAGTTGAGCCCGGATTGCCTGTCACAAAGACCAGGTTTCCCTCTTTGGCGCCAGTCGTTGACCACTTGAAATAGCTTTCTGGATGGACAGGTTGATCGTTCTCGTAAATTCGAACGAGTGCCATATCGATATTGAAGCGCGGGAAGTTGAAGTTGTCAGGGTCACCACCAAAGAAAGCTGCCTGGAATTCAGGCACAAACACCAAACGCACGTCGGTGTATTTTTTGTAACGATAAAGACTGTACTGGCCACCCTGATACAGAGTTACTACATCGCTTCGCAGGCCAGTGGCCTTAGTTGATTCCCCTTCGATGGCGGCGATCTCAGCTCGACGAGCTGCGAATGCCTCCGCATCTGTGGAGCCGGCTTTGACGGCGCCATTAACTCGGCTCGTCACGTCTTCAATACTCATCAAGACGTTCAACTCAAGGCTCGGTGCTTTGATCTCGTCAGCCCGAGTACGAGCCAGAAAACCTTCCTTCGCCAGGTCCTTCTCCGGAGTACTAACTTCGTTAACGATATCTTCGACGATGTGATAGTTCGTCAAGACCAGACCATTTGGCGATACAAAAGAGCCGGAACCGCCGTTGTTAAACCTGACTGACGCCAGCTGGACTTTCTTCAGCCATGCGTCAGTGATTTCAAAACCATACTTCTTTTTGATTTCCGCGCGGGGGACGTTATTGAACGTCCACATACCCTCGTCAGCAAGAGCCGTTAATTGGAGCGTTTGTAAACTAAATAGCGCACCCAGAAGTGCCGCCAACATTCTCTTTGATTTCATCTGTGTCCTCTAGAAATAAGGTTGCGGGAGAAGACTTAGAGCGCAAACTTCCCGTCTTTAGATGCCTGAAACGGCAAGAAACCTAACTGGCGGGCAGAGATTAGTCAAATCATTGCCAATTTCCGATTGCCAATTGCCGATTTGGCTTTGGCCTTTGGTTTTTGGTCTTTGGTTTTTAGTCTTTGATCGCTAACAAAGTAAACACCGGATTAGTAACACTTGGAGCCTAAGACCCAAGACCAAAGGCCAAAGCCAAATCGGCAATTGGCAATCGGAAACCGGCAATAGTCTCATTCGTCCTTTGTCCCTCGATCTCTCAGCTGGATGAATTCGTCCAACGACAGGTCGCCATATCCCCGGTCTTTCAAACGCTTGATGTAGGCGGCGCTCACACCATGATCCTTGAGCCTCACCAACTGTTCAACCGGAACGCTGTCGTAGCCGATATCCTTCAGCTCTTTAATAAAAGATGCACTGACGCCGTGGTCTTTCATCGTCCGAAGCGTATCCAGATCAAGTCTGGTGTAACCCAGGTCTTTGAGTGCTGACACAAACTCTGTACTCACGCCGTGATCTTTCAGGGTGATCCAGTCTTCCAACGTCGCTCGCGAATATCCTGCCGCTATGAATTCATTGATAAAACGGGCGCTGACTCCATGATCCCTTGTTCGAATCAAGTCCTCAGCACTTAGACCCGTAAAGCCGAGACCAGCGAGTTCATGAATGAAGTTCAGATTAACTCCGTGGTCTTTCATCTTTACGAGGAAATCTACCGACTTGAGTGAATAACCTAGTGACTTCAAACCTTGAACGTAGTCGAGACGCACGCCGTGCTCAGCCATTCTCACCAACTGTTCGAGCGTAGAAAGATCGTATCCTTCTGACCTGAGTTCAGAGATTAACGCGGATCCAGCATCCCCCAATGCCATTGAAAGTAATTGCTCATCCGTTGCTTTACCGAGGCCCTGGCGACTCAAATCAGCAGCAAACGTGGCGTTTGGACTAAACGTGAAGTGACCGGATCCGTTACCTTCCTTGAACCAGCCTTCAAAATTGAAAACTCCGGCGTCTCGTTTCAGTTGAAATTGAACGTGGCTTCCCGAGGACATCGCCTGTTCCCGAGTAAGCCCGACGAGCTGATCAAACGGAACACGAAAGTCGGTGTTGCTGTATCCGGAACCGTTCCCATCGCGCTTCCTGGAGTAGCGCATGCTTAACTGCACCTGATTATCACCGGTTGGCATCTCGATCAGCCACTGGCTAATACTTAGTTGCTGAGGATTCGAGTAGGTGACTGGTGTCTCTGGATAACAAGCTAAGAACAACGTGAGCAGTGGCAGCAGCACGAGGAGACGTAAGCTGCGGACGGAAGCGGTGATACTCATGTGATCCTCCAGGTTTAGTGCGTTGGGGTTGGACTTCTTGAATGCTGGTTCTGAATGGTAAACACCACTAACGAGCGTTTTATGGCTTCAATTAGTGTTATTTCGTGTATTTCGTGGATCGTCTGCTAACGGCTGAAGACCGATCCACGTGCATACACGAAGAACACGAATAAACCAGGTGAAGGCAGCCTACTTTCGTCTGCGAACACAACAAAGCCTGACCAGATCGGTCAGGCCTTTAACAGCAACGCAAATCACATAGAATTCTTAACCAGACTTATTTACTTTGGTCTGTTGCTCGTTGCTCGTCCCACTCGACTTCAGATCCACAGTACTTCCACACTGCCGGCAGACGTAACTGTCAGCAGCTTGCGCCGCAGTCGGAACTAACCAAAGACATCCGCAAGATTGACAAAGAATGGTGGATCCAAGCAGCCACTCATTAAATCTGATTTGCTTTTCAACTCGCACCGCACCTACCCCCTTCTGTTCGCCGACTCGATTGAGTTGCGTTGATGGATCTAAATGAGAAACAAGTCGATTGTTTCAACAAATTGTCGCGGTTCTTTGCGTGTCGCGCCCCTCAAATAGCGTCGCCGCCCCCATCGATCAGAAGTCCGATCCCCTAACACACGAATGCTCTTCTGTCGGAGCGCGGTCGTCCTCGGCCGCCCCAGTCGAACACACGCCTCTGCCTATTGAAGCATTGTGAGTTGGTGTTGCTGCGTTTCCAATTTGCCAGGGTACAGTTCGACGGGGGTGGCCGAGGACGACCGCGCTCCGACAGAAGAGCGCTCGTGTGTTAGGGGTTGTGACTTCTGTTCGACAGGGGCCAGGGGAACCATGCCAAACTGCCCGTTTGGGGGATTTTGGCTTTTTGTGCAAAGCTGTTGGGATGGGAACACGGTTTAAGCGACCTTCCAGGTTGCACACTTTTCCACGATTATTGTTTGCCGAATGGCGCCGGCTCAAGCTGCCGCTCAACGAAACAATAATCGTCGCTGTTTCGGGGGGAGCAGATTCGACCGCACTCCTTCTGGCACTCGATGAATTGAACAAAGCCAACCGAACTTCTCTGACGATCTGTGCGGCACACCTCGATCACGGCATCCGCCGAGACAGCAAGGAAGATGCACAATGGGTCAGACAGTTAGCCCGGAAACTGGGTTTGAAGGCGGTGATTGGTCGTGCGGATGTTAAAGCTGAGGCGAGCGCAGCGTCAGAAAACCTCGAACAGACAGCGCGACGCTTGCGATATGAGTTTCTCGAAAGAACCGCCAGAAGACTTCACGCCAAATTTGTGTTGACAGCGCACACGATGGACGATCAGGCGGAGACTGTACTTCTGCGGCTCATTCGAGGAACTGCCGGCGAGGGCCTAAGTGGAATGGATGCGCTTCGTCCCTTATCAAAAGGATCCCCAATTACTCTCGTCCGACCATTACTCTGGGGGCGTCGTGTTCAAACGGAAGAGTATTGCCATCAGCGTCAAATTGATTTCCTTCATGACGAAATGAATGACGATGAGCGCTTTGCCAGGGTCAAAATCCGCAAACAACTCCTGCCACTTATGCAGCAGGTGAATAAGAAGGTTGTCGAGGCTCTTTCCCGAACTGCTTCTTTGTTGAAGGATGACGGAGCGGTATTGGTTAATGACGCGGACCTGCTGCTCACGAGAGCCATGGAAGGTACCCCAGTTAATCCTGAAAACAACTTACCTGCACTACGCGTAGATGTTCTGGCAGACTCTCCTCCAGCAGTGAGGCGACGAGCGCTTAGAAAGTGGATCTCGAATGGCCGCGGCAGTTCAAGACGGCTCGAAATGGTGCATCTAATCGCTGTGGACGGGCTTTTACAGGGAAGCAAAGGTGGTCGAGTGGTCGAATTACCAAATGGCTTCAGGATCCGGCGAAAAAAGGGTTGGCTGGAGTTTGATGCTGAAAACGATTGAAAAAGAGAAAACCAAACTTTATAGTCCAAAAGGTGCCATCTGCGGTGTTTGTGCTAGTGGGACCGAGTTAGTGCAGCTTTTGCGCAACTGAAACTTCGCTGTGGGCATCGAAGTTTCGGTTGTTTTTACTGAGGGTAATCTGTTCCACCGGCTTTGCTTATCGCGAATCGGGGGAGCGACAAAGGGCGTCGGGATAAGTTATCATCGGCGCCGGAGGCGTTAATGAATTTGAGCTCTACGGCAAGACAGATCGTATTCTGGCTCCTGATTATCGCGGGAGCACTTTTGCTTTATAAGTTGGTCAATCCACGCGGAAGTAGTTATGACCCCGTCGATCTGACACGACTGGATCAGTTGATCCAAAGCGGAACCCTTAAATCACTCACAATAAAGCAGAGTGAAACTGTAGCAATCGATAACAACAATAAGGAATATCGAATCGCTCTCTCTAATGACTTCTACAAGAGAGATCTACTGAATCAAGCTCGTGAGGTTGTTAACGGACACCCCCGAGTCGCCAAGGTCGAGGAAGAGTCGAGCAGCAGTTACATCTGGCCGATGTTGATTACCTGGGCGCCGCTGCTGTTTATCATTGCGATCTGGATCTTCATGCTGCGCCAGATGCAGTCAGGTGGCAACAAGGCGTTGTCGTTCGGAAAGTCGCGCGCCAAGCTGCTGAACAACCAGCAGAAGCGAGTGACATTCAAAGACGTTGCCGGCGTAGAAGAAGCGAAGGAAGAGCTCCAGGAGATTATCGAGTTCCTCAAGGAACCACAGAAGTTTCAGAAACTGGGTGGACGAATTCCCAAAGGCGTCTTGATGATGGGACCTCCGGGAACGGGTAAGACTTTGCTCGCGCGCGCAATCGCGGGAGAAGCGAACGTCCCATTCTTCTCGATTTCCGGTTCGGATTTCGTGGAGATGTTTGTTGGCGTTGGTGCTTCTCGTGTACGTGATTTATTTGAGCAGGGTAAGAAGAATGCGCCGTGCATAATTTTCATCGACGAAATCGACGCAGTTGGCCGTCATCGCGGTGCTGGTCTCGGCGGTGGACACGATGAACGTGAGCAAACTCTGAATCAGTTGCTCGTCGAAATGGATGGTTTCGAATCCAACGACGGCGTGATCCTGATCGCTTCGACAAACCGGCCGGACGTTCTCGATCCCGCCTTGCTACGGCCAGGGAGATTCGACCGGCGAGTTGTCGTGTCTCGACCAGACGTCCGCGGACGCGAAGGTATTTTGAAAGTCCACACACGCAAGATACCGCTTGGCGAAGACGTGGATATTTCAGTTATCGCGCGAGGAACTCCCGGATTCACGGGCGCCGATCTCGCCAATCTTGTTAACGAAGCCGCACTCAACGCAGCTCGCTACAACAAGAAGCTCGTTGCAATGGGCGACTTTGAGTTGGCAAAAGATAAGGTGTTGATGGGCGCTGAACGTAAGAGCATGGTTATCTCAAACGAGGAGAAGCGGGTCACGGCATATCACGAAGCCGGCCATACTCTCGTCGGCTTGAAGGTGCCGAATGCAGATCCGGTGCATAAGGTTACGATCATTCCACGCGGGATGGCGCTCGGTGTTACGCAGCAACTTCCAGAAGGTGATAGACACAACTACAGCCAGGAATACTTGCTCGGCCAGATTGCGATTCTGATGGGTGGCCGAATTGCCGAAGACACTTTCCTTGGAAGCATCACTACCGGCGCGTCAAACGATATCGAACGCGCGACCGAGTTGGCCCGAGCAATGGTTTGTGAATATGGTATGTCTGAAATGGGACCTCTCACGTTCGGAAAGAAGGAAGAACAGATCTTCCTCGGACGTGAAATCGCTCAACATCGCGACTTCTCGGAAGACACGGCCATCAAGATCGATCAGCAGGTTAAGAAAATCATCACCGCTCAATTTGAGCGTGCTAAATCGATCATCGAAGAAAACCGAGACGTGATGATTCGCCTTGCTGAGTGTTTGTTAGAGCGTGAGTCACTCGATGGCGTTGAGATCCGACGCATAGTCGCAGGTCTGCCGCTCGACGACACAACACCGTTACCGGATGGTGGCGACGAGGACCGACCACAGCTGAAGGAACCATCGTCCAAGCCGCTCAAACCGATTCTTCCGCCGATCACAGGTGGCAATCCGGCACCGGCCTAGGGTCTCAGCACAGAAAGAGAAAAAAGGGATGGGTGAAAGCTCATCCCTTTTTGTTTAAGATCTACCCCTCGTCAAGAATAGGTCCTATAAATCCTATAGGTCCTATACTAGGATTAAGATGACACGCACCTGGCTCATCAAGGACCGCGCACTGACAATCGGTCAGCGCACGCTCGTAATGGGGATCCTCAACGTTACTCCTGACAGCTTCAGTGATGGTGGACAGTTTTTATCTCTTGAAAACGCGATCGATCATGGAAAGCGAATGCGCGACGAGGGCGCGGATCTGATCGATGTAGGTGGCGAATCCACTCGCCCAGGTAGCTCTGGCCCGGTCTCCGCTGAAGAGGAAATTGACAGAGTCGTCCCTGTAATCAGCGAGCTCGCCAAGACTCTCGATCTGCCGATTTCTATAGACACTACAAAGTCGGAAGTCGCAAGAGCAGGACTTGACGCGGGTGCAGGAATCGTAAACGACGTATCAGCACTTCGCTTCGATTTCTATATCGCCGACGCGGCAGCTCGCGCAGGAGCAGGGCTGATTCTGATGCATTCGCGTGGTACGCCAGCAACGATGCATCGCTTACCTCCCGTCGCAGATATCATGCATGAAATGACAACAAGCTTGTCTGCGAGCGTTAAGATGGCTGAGCGACGCGGAGTCAAGCGTGAATCAATCGCGATAGATCCGGGAATTGGCTTCGGAAAGAGTCAGGAACAGAATGTTGAATTGATCGACAAGCTGGACCTGCTTAAAGCGGCATTTTCAGACCTGCCCATCTTGATTGGCACTTCCAGAAAGTCATTCATTGGACGCATTCTTGCGGACGAAGCCGGTGACGCAGCTCCGCTCGATCGAAGGATGTACGGCTCGATGGCATCAATCGCAGCTGCCGTAATGAAAGGAGCTAACATCGTTCGTGTTCACGACGTCAAGGCTGCGATTGAGACCGTCAAAGTGATTGACGCCATTCTCGGAAAGACGGCCAATTGAGGTTACGCACAAGTCGAGATTTTGTTGGCAAGTTTTCAAGAGACAAACTTGGATGCAGTCAGTATCCCGACTCGTCGGGATACTGACTGCATCCAACCGTGATCTAAATTGGTAAAGGCGCTTGCTTGTGACAACACGGTGCGAGAGAATCGCCGCTCAAACTTTCGCCACCTATGAAAAAAGCCACAACAGTCCTGCGCGTCACTTCACTTGGTGTACTGCTCCTCTTCGTCACTGGATTTGCCGAGTGCTACAAGCCAGTCACTAAGAATCAACTTCCCGATCGGATCAAGACCGTTGCAGTCCCGGCATTTCAACTAGAGAGCCAGGCTCTTCGTTACAAGATTGGATCGCGTTTCACCGATGCCGTAATGCGTGAACTCGTCCATCGTGGCCGTGGTCTTCGGGTTCAGGGTGAGCGCGAAGGAGCTGATGCTGTAATTGAGGGCGTGATCCGAGGATTCAATTTCGGCGGTGTGTTGCTCGACGATAAAGGACGCGCTCGTATTTTTGAGGTTACGATCACGGCCGCCGTTACAGTTCGCGATCAATCGGAGAACAAGGTGCTCTACGATAATCAGAACTTCGTATTTCGTGGTGAGTATGAGTTTGCCAGTGATCCCCGCAGTTTCTTTAACGAAGAAGACCCGGCCATTCTGCGAATGTCGCGCAGCTTCGCTGAGAGTATTGTCTCCACACTTATCAATGCCGTCGAGATCAACAAGAAATGAAGACGTTAACGAGAGTTGAGCTCGAGCGCTCGTTAAGGGAAACGATAAGACCTCTCTATTTGTTGTTAGGGACAGAGACTTATTTGCGAGGCGTCGCCGCTGATGCAATCACAAATGCGGCGTTGAGCGAGACACTTCTGCGTGAATTCAACAATTCCTCTTTCAGTCTCCTCACAGACGCTGTTCAATCGGCCGTTGCTGCGGCCGAGCAGCTACCGATGATGTCGAGTCGTCGGGTTGTGAGGATCAAGGACTTCGCCAAATTACGCGACGCAGATGAGCAGGTGCTTATTGCCTACGTGAAGAATCCAGCACCTTCGACGGTGATGATCTTTATTGCCGACGATCTGGACAAACGCAAGGCGCTCAGCAAAGCCATGCTCGATAATTGTACCGTCGTCGACTTCTCTCCAATCAAAGACGCCGAGGCCCGGAAATGGTGCCAGGCGCGCTTGAGGGAATTGAAAGTAGCAATTGATGAGCAGGTTCTGACAGAAATTATTCGTCTCGTAGGTACTGACGTTCAGACACTCTATACCGAACTAGATAAACTCGCCGCCGCCGCAATCGACAGTGGCCGGATCACGCTTGATTTGGTTGATGATTTGATAGGTCGCTCGCGAGAATTGTCCAACTTTGAACTCGCCGATCATTTGCTGGCAAAGAATCGGAAGCGCGCCCTCGAGACTTTGCATCGACTGCTCGACGACGGTGCGGAGCCTGTGATGCTTGTTGGCTTGATTGCAAGCAATTATCGACGTCTTGCTATGGGTCGGGATCTATTGTCGCGGGGCGGACCGGCCGAGGTCTTTCGCAACGTTTCGATGCCTCCATTCAAGCGAGAGGGTTATCTGGCGACATTGCAAAGAAGCGATGCAGCCAAATTAGCGAAGGGTATTCAGCTGATCGCTGCTGTCGATCTGGCAATTAAGACATCTCAAGCCACGCCGCGACTACAACTCGAGATGCTGGTGTGTGAGTTGGCAAGCTGAAAATCTCTGCGTTATCTCTGCGTCTCTGCGGTTTGAGTTGGTTTTGAGTCTCTACACCGCCAATCTTTTAGATCTGGCGCAATAAACGAGGCTCGGGCCTCATCCGAAAACAATCTCTCCCTCGAGTAATATTCAAACGCCAACGCAGAGTTATCAAGCGACTCCACTACTGCGTTGCACTTCTCTACCAAAGTTGAGTCTGGCAGTTTATTCAAGAGATCAGAAACTAACTCAAACCAAAAAACCGTGATCGTTTCGTTGTACTTCTGGCGATCCACTTGATGATGATCCAGGAATCGCAGCAAGTTCGTTCGCATCCGACATATTGCATCCGTGAGACTAAGTTGCTGCAGATACAAGGCGGCGACAATGAGATGGTCCTGATGCCTGAAGCCGTCTTTGCCGGTGCGACACGATTCGAATCCGTCAACGTTAGCAATGATCTCGTCTGGATTTGTGTACATTGAGGTCCCTTCTTTACTTCATCAATAAATAAAAAGCGAGGCGGGTCGTTACCGACCCGCCTCGCATGTTTCCCAAATGTCTTAAGAACTATTTAGCCGCTTGATTTGCCCGAACAGTCAGCCGCGACTTGTAACGTGCGGCTGCATTCGCGTGCATAACACCCTTCTGCACTGATTTATCAATCACAGACATGGCCTCGGGCAGAATGTCGGCCACCTGCTGCTTGTCACCGGAATCCAGCGCCGTCCGCAACTTCTTTATGTAACTTCGCACTTTTGTGCGGTTACCGCGATTAATGGCGCGACGCTTCTCATTCTGTCGGACACGCTTCTCTGCTGATTTATGATTAGGCATTCAATCTCTCCAAAAACTACTAAAACCGGCTTAAGCCCGCCAAGGCAAGTGACGGAGTATAGGGAGCCAAAAGCGGAGAGTCAAGCGACCGAATTGACTCACTGAAAATCTACTCCAAAAGTGGGAGGGCGTCCGTCCTCGGCCGCGTCGAACAGAAGTCATCATCCCTAACACACGAGCGCTCTTCTGTCGGAGCGCGGCCGTCCTCGGCCGCCCCGTCAAACACTCGTCTCTGCCTATTGAAGCATTGTGAGTTGGCGTTGCTCCGTTTCAATTTGCCAGGGTACTGTTCGACGGGGGCGGCCGAGGACGGCCGCGCTCCGACTGAAGAGCTTTCGTGTGTTAGGGGTAACGGCTTCTGTTCGACGGGAGTCGGTCGCAGGGTTCGCATTCATTTAGTACTCTTGCAGAGAGGGGCTTGAAGATCCCGTAGCGGCAATTTGGGGGATTCGGGAAACGCTAGGTAATATCAACTTCGGACGGCCGTTCGAAGACAAGCCGACGCAATGCACTCATGATTCGTTATATCGGACATATTCATGAACTCGTTCGGTATCCCGTCAAGTCGATGGCGGGGATCCCAACGCAGTCTGCCTATCTTGGCTGGCACGGTTTGAACGGAGATCGACGCTTTGCGTTTCGTCGGCTCAACGATAACGGCGGCTTTCCCTGGCTTAGCGCAAGTCGGCTTCCTGAGCTCTTAATGTACCAACCGTTGGGGCTCGAAGATAATGCCGGGGAGCCTACGCCTACGCATATTCGCACACCAGAAGGTCTTAACCTTGAACTGGAATCCGAGGAGTTGGAAAAGAGTATTTCGACGCAGTTGGGAAGCGCTGTGGAATTAATGAAACTCAAGCACGGAGTTTTTGATGAGGGGAGCGTCTCTGTCATCAATCTGGCAACCATCTCGGCACTTGGTCGAGACCTGGAAACAAACCTGGACACCAGACGATTTCGAGCAAACATCCTGATTGAGTCAGACGCAACAGAACCATTTCTCGAAGATGGTTGGATCGGCGGCACGCTGGTGTTTGGTGACACGGAAGTGGGACCAACGGTTAGTGTGACGCTGCGCGATCTGCGCTGCGTTATGCTCAATCTGGATCCGGATACTTCGAAATCAGACCCCCGTATTATGAAGGCTGTCATACGTCTCAACGAAAATAATGCCGGTGTTTATGGCACCGTGACGCGCACGGGTCAGCTCAGGGTTGGGCAGTCCGTGAGTTTGATTATCGAGAACCCAGTTTAGGTCCTTCTCTGCGCTTCCTCTGCGTTCTCTGCGTCTCTACGGTAAAAATTTGTAGGCCCGAATGAACCGCAGAGACGCAGAGAACGCAGAGGAAGCGCAGAGAAAACCAGACTAAATTGACACCCGCACGAAGCTTGTAGTAGCGTGCAATTCACTGAGATATGCTGACGTTACAATCACCCTCAACTGCTGCCACACATTTGTCGATCGAAGGAGAAAATTAACCGCAGTTGAAGAAAATTGAACTACCACCTCGGGGTCTGGAAACACTGTTCGGTGTTCACGATCAGAACATTAAGCACCTGGAATCATTGTTAGACGTTCGTATTGATGCTCGTGGTCAGGATGTCTCAATTGATGGCGATCCGGCTGACGTTGAAACGGTTCAACGAATACTGCAGGACTTCTCTGACCTCTTCAAGGAAGGCAAGCATTTCACTGATAAAGAATTGCGCGAGGCTTTCGCACAGATAGCCGAAGACCGCGCATTGAGTCTTCGCGACTACTTCACCAAGGCGCGCTTCAATCCAGCGGGTAAGAAACAAGTTGCTCCAAAATCTGCCAACCAGCGCAGATACATTCAAGCGATTCAAGAGAAGGATGTTGTCTTCGGCATCGGTGTCGCCGGAACTGGAAAGACATATCTCGCTGTTGCAATGGCAGTGCAGGCCCTGATGCAAAAACAGGTGAACAGGATCGTTCTTGCGCGGCCAGCCGTTGAGGCGGGAGAGAAGCTTGGGTTTCTCCCTGGAGACTTGCAGGACAAGGTCGATCCATATCTGCGTCCACTTTACGACGCGTTGTTTGATTTGATCGATTACGAGCGCGTTACTCGACTGCTCGAGAAACGCGTGATTGAAGTTGCGCCGCTAGCTTTTATGCGTGGGCGCACATTGTCTGATGCGTTCATCATCCTGGATGAAGCGCAAAATACAACCAGCGAACAGATGAAGATGTTTCTCACACGCATCGGTTTTGGTTCCAAGGCAGTAATCACAGGCGACGTCACGCAGGTTGATCTCCCGACGGGAAAACGCAGCGGTCTGATTGAAGCGGAGCGAATTCTATCGGGTCTCGAAGATGTCGAGTTTGTCTACTTCACGGATAAAGATGTGGTTCGCCATAAGTTGGTTCAGCTGATCATCCGTGCTTACGAAGAACAGAGTAAGAAAAATCAGATTTAAGATTGAAGAATGGTCTTGGGCCTTAGGCCTTTGGTCTTGTCAAGGTCCGAAGCTCTGAGTTCAAGACCAAACCAAAGACCAAATCTCAAATCTGACATCTTCAATAATGATCGAGGTTGTCAATCGACAAAGAAACCGAAAGTTAGTTACGAGCCCATGGATCGATCGTGTCGCAGAGATGCTTGACGTTATCGGCAAGGCAGATGCTTCAGTGACCGTGGCCTTCGTTTCAGACAAAAAGATCCGTGAACTTAACCGCCAATTCCGACACATCGATAAACCAACGGATGTGCTTTCATTCCCGAGTGATTCTGACGACGGTGATCTTGGTGATATTGCGATCTCCATTCAAACGGCGGCCAGGCAAGCAAAACAAAGTGGTCTAACACTCGATGGCGAGATTGCACAGTTATTACTGCACGGTCTTCTCCATCTCTCCGGGTATGACCATGAAACCGACAACGGCGAAATGAACCGGC
Organism: Pyrinomonadaceae bacterium; assembly: GCA_036006355.1. Lineage (GTDB taxonomy): Bacteria > Acidobacteriota > Blastocatellia > Pyrinomonadales > Pyrinomonadaceae > PSRF01. Next base: position 14,207 of record DASYPT010000128.1, read on the forward strand.
TGGAAATGAAGTTGAGGAAAAAGCTCCGTATTTAGAACATTGCCGATTTCCGATTGCCAATTTCCGATTTTTCTGTTCTGTTCGTTGCCGGAGGTCTTCAAATCGGCAATTGGCAATCGGAAATCGGCAATTGCTTACCTGACAAGTGAATCGATTTCCCCTACTATTAATCCCCATCGATGCAACTTGAAATAGGACTCACGCTCCTGCTTCTAATCGTTCTCTCCGTGCTGGCTACGGTCGCGATGGCCTTCGACCAGCTTAGCGATGTCGGCCTCCGCCGGCTGATAGGGGAAAACGGCGATAAGCCTGAGCGCCGCAACCTCGCCTTTCTGCGACAGGCACTTCAATATCGACCCCGGTTTAGTTTTGCGCTGTCTGCAATGATCCAGATCTTGCTGGTGGTTGTTGCTGTCCTGATAACGTCTATTTCGCTGTATCTTTTTCCCGATCCACGTTTGGTCTTGGTTGGATTAGCAGCCGGCCTGATTCTGACCGGCATTTTCCGACAACTCATTCCGTTATTCATCTCTACGCGAAATCCTGAAGCGACACTTTTGTTTCTCATGCCTGTCGTGCGGCCATTCTTTCCGATCATGGCCTTCATCGCCGATCCCTTTCAGCGATTGTTTGATCGGTCAAAATCCAAAGGGCAGATAGTCGAAGATGAGACAGAGGAAGAAGATGATGACGTCAGCGGTGTGCAGGCGTTGATTGACGTTGGAGCAGCCGAAGGCATTCTTGAAGAAGAAGAGGGTGAGCTGATCCATTCGATCATTGAGTTTGGCGACACTCGGGTCAGCGAAGTGATGACTCCACGGCCGGATATCGTCGCAGTTTCCGAAACTGCATCTGTGCGTGAGGCTCGCGACATTATGCTCGAGTCGAAATACTCGCGGCTCCCTGTTTATCGTGACCAGATGGATAACGTCGAAGGCATAATCTACGTGCGCGATTTGCTGCAATGCTGGGAAGAAGGCGTTGAAGAGAGCAACATCCGATCGTTGATTCGTCAGGTCTATTTCGTCCCTGAAACAAAACCAGTCGATGAACTTCTGAAAGAGATGCAAAAGGCCCATGTGCAACTCGCGATGGTCATCGACGAGTATGGCGGTGTGTGCGGCGTGGTGACTGTCGAGGACATTCTCGAAGAGATCGTAGGTGAGATCGAAGATGAGGACATTGCCGGCGAGGAACTGGAGGACATCAAAGACGCGGGCGACGGTTGGTACGAAGTCCTCGGTTCAACTGAGATCGGTAAAATCGAGCGGCTGTTCGACATGGAAATTGAAGCTGACGACTTCACGACGATAGCTGGGCTCGTCATTAACGAATCGGGCAAAGTGCCACCAGTTGGTGAACGATTTAAGTTTCGGGGGTTGGAAGTCGAAGTGCTCGAAGCGGACGAGCGCCGTATTGGATGGTTAAAAGTATCAAGAGCGCAGGAAGAGACTGCGTCGGAGATGACCGCAAGCTAAGATGAGTAAAGTGCTGAATGTTATTAACGCGATTGTCTCTGGCGGCAGAGATTTGAAGTGCGAATCCTGCGGCAAGGAATTCGTATGTGGCATGTCGTTGAAGGGCTGTTGGTGTGCCGAGGTTAAGCTGGACGATGAGACCAGAAGCGGCCTGCGTTCAAAGTACAAAGACTGTTTGTGTCAGGAGTGTTTGGAAAATCTTAGTAGGTTCCAAGTCAAATAAGTCCTATAGGTCCTATTCAGCTCTGATCAATTCTTTCACAACTAAATGCCTAAAAAACACAAGAGCAAGTTCCTGAGCGGCCGTCGAATCGATCCCGCTCCAATTACTAAATCAATAAATGCCGCCGATCTGATCGATGAGGCTTTCCTTGCCTACAACGCTGCGCGACTTCGTGAAGCATGCCAGTTGTTCACTCAGAAAATGCTGGAACCTGACGTTACGATCGGGTTGTCTCTTACGGGCGCGCTGACGCCTGCCGGCCTGGGAATTTCAGCACTTATTCCACTCATCAAAGCAGGATTCGTGGATTGGATTATTTCCACGGGAGCGAATCTTTATCACGACACTCATTTCGGCATCGGACTCTCGATGCACCTCGGCAATGCAACTACTTCCGATATCGTTCTGCGCAAGGAAGAAGTGGTTCGTATTTACGACATCTTTTTTGACTACTCGGTCTTGCTTGATACCGACGCTTTTTTCCGCAAAATCATCGAAGCTCCGGAATTCCAACGGCCGATGTCAACTGCAGAATTTCACTATTTGTGCGGCCGTTATGTTCACGAGCGCGAGCAGAAATTAGGAATTGCGGACAAGTCATTGCTTGCTGTCGCTTATGAATACGCAGTGCCGATTTACACTTCGTCGCCAGGTGATTCATCTATCGGCATGAATGTCGCCGCCAAAGCAATCCAGGGCAACAAACTCGCATTTGATCCCTCTTTAGACGTTAACGAAACTGCCGCGATAGTCCTTGCGGCAAAAAGAGGCATCGCACACGCGGACAAAGTCGCGAAGAGAAAGACCAGCGGCAAATCAGCTGTCTTTATTCTGGGCGGCGGCTCGCCAAAGAATTTTCTGCTCCAAACTGAACCACAGATTCAGGAAGTACTGGGAATTGACGAACGCGGTCACGATTATTTCCTGCAAGTCACCGACGCTCGTCCGGATACCGGTGGGTTATCGGGCGCAACACCGGGTGAAGCGGTGTCGTGGGGCAAAGTTGATCCTGACAGATTGCCGGACGCAGTTGTGTGTTACGTTGATTCTACTGTGGCGCTTCCTTTGATTACGGCTTATGCTCTAACTCGTCACGAGTCACGAACACGAAAACGCCTTTATGATCGACGTGACGAGTTTATGAAGCTGTTGTTGGCCGAGTACAAAAAGTCTAAGAGACGATAGAAACTTCCAGGAGAAGACTAACGATCATGGGAGACATTCTCGCGAATGGTAGAAAGAAGTCGTTGTACGATTGCGTTGATTGCCCGGCGTACTGCTGCTCGGTTTACGAGAGAGTGCAGGTAGCGCCTCGAGACATTCGCAGACTCGCAAAACACTTCGGCGTCACGGAAGAAGTGGCGACCGCACGCTTCACAAAGCTTTTTGAAAAGGAACGGATCCTGCGAAGGAAGAAGGATCCTCTTTTCGGAGAATCATGCCAGTTCCTCAATACTGAAACTCGTGGTTGCACTATTTATCACGCACGACCGACAACATGTCGCAACTTCCCTACCACCAAACGCTGCGCATACTACGATCTCTTGAGTTTTGAGCGCGAACAACAGGATGATCCGAAGACAGTGCCGCTGGTGAAGATCACGTTTAAGAAATAGGGCTTTGGTCTTTGGCCTTCGGTCTTTGACCTTTCGAACGGTCGAGAGGCGATAGTAATCGGAGTCCAAAGACCGAAGGCCAAAGGCCAGGTATTATGGAAAGTTTTCTTTCAAGATTTATCGGCAAACGCATTGACGTCTACTGTGGCGGTTCAGCGAGTCTGCGTGGAGATGTTGTTAAGGTTGAAAGTGGGGTGCTGCATCTTCGCGATGCAGAGGGAAAGAGTTGTTACATCGCTATTGATAAGATCGTAGTGGTCTGGGATGCTCGTGACGACACACATCGTGCCGGATTCATGCCACCGCCGAATAAAGATTGAATACATTGCCGGTTTGCGATTGCCAATTGCCGATTTGAAGAGACACACAACAAGACAAAATCGGCAATTGGCAATCGGAAATCTTAAATATTTTCAGTCGGTGATCTTTCCTGCCGGAAGTGGCACTCGACGAAAACCGTCGATGTGTTTTCCCCAGTAGCCTTCAAAGGTAGCGTAGACAACCCCGTTATGACGTGAGGCGTGATAGAAGCCTTTTTCGTCAGCAACGACGCCGACGTGTGAAAGGCCATTGAAGAAAACTAACGTGCCGAACTTGTATGTATCCTCAGGTGATGGTGGACTGAACCGCGCGAAAAGAGTGCGCGCACTGCCACGCTCGAAATCGATCCCGATTGCCTGAAAGATACTCCAGACAAACCCGGAACAGTCGTAGGCTCTCGGTCCAGTCGAACCCCAGTGGTAGGGCGAGCCAAGTCGGTCATCAATTGCTGCCATTAGCAAAGGCTGAAACTTTGGCATTCCGGCAACAATTAAGCTGCTGGTCGTTGAGACGTCGATAATCGGTTTTGATTTCGTTACCCAGGTTGATTTGGCTTCAGCCGCCGAAGTAGAAGCCACGAATGCAGGATCATCCAGGGAGCACGAAACCTCGCTGGGCTCAGTCTGAATAACCCTTTGACGTGTTTGAGTAAATGCAGTTGAAGCGCTAATTCCAAGGATCACAAAAGCGATCAATGCTCCAGGGAATAGTTTTGGGCAAACCATAAACAGGGAAGTACCTTCTCCTTCGTTAATTTCGCTTTTGTTTTGGTATTTCTTAGTGAGGGAGCACCGCTAAAAGCACGCGTATCTTAGCCTCTGCGAAAAAGTGCTTCAACAAGCAATGTGACTGTTTCGTGACGAAACGCTATGTAGAGGCCCACGCCGAACTGAAAGAAGTCACGATTTCGTTTCGCTAATGGAGTCTATAACGTATGTTTGTGGGCCTTTTGTGCGATACGAAAACAGGATGCGGTCAATATGACCTTCCGTCGTTGGCGTTGGTCCAGAGGACCTGGCGTTTGTTGTTTTTTGATTGGGATCCGGTCGAATCGTCCAGCGCAAAATTCTACTTAGGACCGTCAATAAGTTTTTGGGATCAACTCGCGATTGTTCGTATAAAAAGAGCATACGAAAACTTCGGGAGTGTTGCCCCATGACTCTGGCGTTGACTCTGCTTTTTACGCTTACCCTGTATCACAAGCTACAACGAGCTTAGTGCTTCGTGCCTGGTGGTTTGTGCTTGGGAACTATAGGTCCATAAGTCATATGGGTCCTATGCGGAAGACCAACAACCACAACCCCTACATTTCCCGCCCCGCATAATTCAATCCCACAGTAATAATCTTTTGCAGGAGTTGATCGTACGGAACGCCGCTGTATTCAGCTGAATCTGCGAAATCCTCTTTGTGGGCGATTTGAGGATTCGGGTTTGCTTCCAAAAGATAGAACTGACCTTCATCTGTCATCCGATAATCCAGTCGAGCATAGCCACTCAAAAACAAGTAACGATAAATACGTTTCGATAGCCGCTCCAGCGTCTTCATCTGCTCGGGAGTTAACTCAGCCGCACGAGTCACCACCCCAACTCGCTCTTGATAGGTTGGGTCCCATTTCACTTTCAGCGTCGCAATGTTCTCAGCACCTTCAGGGAGTTTCTCCATTACCAACTCCCAAGGCGCATATGTCTGGATATTCTGGTTGCCGATAACTCCAACGTAGATTTCTCTGCCCTTGATGTATTGTTCTGCGATCGCCGCCGTTTTGTTTTTCGTGTGAATAAACTCAACGCGCTGCGCCAACTTTTCGTCGTCGTGCACGATTGAAGCCTGTGCGATTCCCACCGAACCTTCTTCGCTAATGGACTTGACGAGCAGCGGAAAAGTCAGACGTTTAGGCCGTCGGACTTTTCGGTTCATTGGAAACACCGCGAAGTTAGGCACCAGTATGCGGTGATACGACAGAATCATTTTCGTGAGGGCCTTGTCATGCGCCAGCGTCATCCCTCGCGGATTACAACCCGTGTAGGGTTGTTTCATTAACTCGAGATAGCTAACTACATGCTGATCGTAAAGTGGGTAGCCATGAAACTCTTCGAGCAGATTGAAAGCGATGTGAGGTTTGTGTTCGAGCAGCGCATTGCCGATCACGTTGAGCTCGTTGTAAAGACCGATCGGATACACGTCGTGCCCCATCTTCTTCAACGTTGAGGCGACGTCAAATTCAGTTTTTATTTCCAGCTTCTCTTTATCGGATAGACCATTCAACGAATCGGGAGGCACGAGGTCTTCGTGAACAAGGACGATAATGCGAAGTTTCTTGCGTGGCTCAAAGGTCATACGGCTATGCGATGATAACCCGAATGGAGCACGTTCATTACTTGCACCGTCAACACTATCATTACACGACGACGGGCTTCGCGTGAAGGTGTTGTGACGCGGAGCTTAAGTTCTTTGCAACGATCGATCATGTTTTGAAGCACATGATCGATCGTGTACTGGTGAACTCCAGTTCCCTCAGCAACGATTTGACGCACCTCGCGTCGCACGCTGCGAATAAAACTCGCCGCACTTGGCCGCGATCGGGTTTGCGGTTCGTCAGAAAAAATTCGATACAGATCACGATCGTAAACAGCAGGCCATTCGAAATCGTAGCGCTGACGTTTACGTCTGTAGTGTTCACGCAGCGTCAGGCGAAGAGCCGACAGCGGTTCAACCTTCGTCCTCGTTCTGTTTCGTGGTTTTGTCCCCGCTATCTCTGCCATCAACTCATCGATGTACTCGAGCTTGCGGAGCGCAGGCCAACCCTTATAGCGACGACGCCACTGCGAACGAGGCGTCAGCCACACGGCAAAGGTTTCAGCGAAATCTTCTGCAGGATGAGCCTGCGCATACCAGGCTGGTAAGTGCAGTACAAATTTACGACTCTTCGGTTTTGGCTTGTAGAAGTCTGGATATCGTTCTGCAAACGAGCCGAACAATTGTTGATGGCGTCGTTTGAAGTGCAATCGGAAAGCGGTGTCGAGTGCGTGTCCGGCCTCGTGGCGCAAGATGCGCATGCATTCGGTGTCACTCCCTCCCTCAATTTCCAGCATCTGCTTACGCTCCAGCTTCATAAGTCGCGGATGCGCCAGATAGAAAGGGATGGCAATGCCCGGAACACCATCAGGGGAGAACCACTCTTCAGAGAGCCACACATGTGGTTTGAACCGAATACCACGATTGTTGAGCTCACTGTAAAGCCGCTTGATGTGTGGCTCGAGGAATGAACCTTTAATTTTGATGGGAAGATCGCAGACCCGCAGATCAAGTAATTGGTCGTCGGTCAGGCGATGCCAGGGGAACCGGTAGCTCACTCAGGGGCAGCTTCCTTTCCCGCGAGGCTGAGGTGCGATGAATAAAATGCGATACGAAGCGAAATAAAGCCCACGGTCATGCAAACCGATCGAGTTGAATTACTCGGATTCAAGATGAAGGAACGGCGCCCATTCTAGCCATGTTGGTGGAACCACGCCAGCGAGTGCCGTACAGCGGGTTCAGTGCGACGCGAGGGCACCCCGGTAGGCATGTGATGATTACAGATTTGGGCCTGGACACCACCAGGCTTTAGCCGGTGGTTCTTCAATTTCTTTACTAATATCGACGTGCGGCACCTCCTGACACCACCAGGCTTTAGCCGGTGGTCCTTCAATTTCAGAGCTATCTCGCGATCCTGGCTGGGAAAATTTGAATCCTGAAGCCGATGGTCTCCAGAAAGCCAGCCACTTGTTCGTGTAGCTCCGAAATTGAAGAACCACCGGCTAAAGCCCGGTGGTGTCCGCAGTATCCGCACGTCGATGTAGCTATGAAATTGAAGTACCGCCGGCTAAAGCCCGGTGGTGTCTCTCCGGTCGGTGCCCGCCTGTCAGCTTCCCGGCATCACGCCTGTCTTCAGATACGACGATGGGCAGAACTTCTCGATCTGACAATCGTCACACGCTGGATTTCTCGCCCGACACACTTTGCGGCCGTGGTAGATCATCAGATGAGGAAAGATCACCCAATCTTTCTTCGGAACGATCTGGATCAAGGCCTTCTCAATCTTCTCCGCCGTCTTCTCCTGTGTCAGGTTCAACCGGTGCGACAAACGAGTCACGTGAGTATCAACAACGACACCCGCCTTAATATCAAAAGCATTTCCCAGCACCACGTTTGCTGTCTTCCGTGCAACGCCTGGAAGCTCAAGTAACTCGTCCATCGTGTGTGGTACCTGACCACCGTACTCTTCGGTCAGCATCTTCGAAGCACCCTGAATCGATTTAGTCTTGTTTCGAAAGAAACCCGTTGACTGAATGTCCTTCTCAAGTTCCCTTGAAGGCACTCTCAAATAGTCCTCGGGCTTTCGATACTTACGAAACAGATCGGCAGTCACGATGTTCACACGCTCGTCCGTACATTGTGCCGACAGAATCGTGGCAATCAACAACTCAAACGGATTCGAGTGATTGAGTGAACACTTCGCACCGGGATATGTGCGTTTCAGTTTACGAATGATCTCGCGAGTGCGCTTCCCAAGCTCTTCCATAGACTCGCGCACTACTGTTTTCTTTTTGCTCATCCTGTTCTCTTTAGCTTCCCTGCCCTTTTGGCCCAGGCCTCCACCTTCAGGAACACCCAGAGACCAAATGGCATTAGCACCGCTCCCATTAAGGCAAGTACAAACAGTTCATGCGAGACAGATGAAAGCGGCGCTCCAGAAAGGTGATCCGAAGTAGAACCACTCACTCCAACTCCGAAGAGCCTACGACAGGCAGCGAGCGTATACGTTGCCGGCGAAATTGCGGACAACGGCTGCAACCATCCTGGTAAGACCTCGATTGGATAATAAACGCCGGAAACCAGGAGAAGCGAGCCTTGAAAGATATGCGTGGCCTCAGCGCCTCTTTCAGCGCTCATCACCGGAAACACTGCAGCAATCAATCCAAGCCCAACAAACGCGAAGCTGCTCACTGCAACCACAACCAACACCCCCGGAAGATTCACACCTCGTAGATTCAGGTTAGTTAGAAACACCAGGGCAACAAGCACTATCAGCGTGGTTATCACGCTGTTGATAAGCGAGTACAAACTGACGCCGAGCAGATGTATCGATCGAGACACAGGCGCCATGAATGTGTATTCCAGGGTCCCTTCCCAACGCTCATAAGCAATTGACATCGCAATCTCGTTATAGAGCGACGACATGTAGTTCCACAGCAGTGCTCCAACCACCAGCGTGATCGTCAATTGATAATTGCCTGCGGCGACCCCGATCAACGCTACTGTTGCGGAGGTGACTACAGCGTAAAAGTTGAAGACGATGACCCAACCAATGTAGCGCCGCGTCAAGTGGTAGCCTCGAAAAAGAAAGGCCCACGTTTGTCGCATTGTTGTTTCCATCTTATTCCTCCACTCCGACCAGCTCCTCATCGGAGAGTTCTTCGCCAGTTAACTTTATGAACGCATTATCGAGATCGATTGCGTTTGCGCGTCGCTTTAGTTCGTTAGGTGTGCCCTCGGCAACGAGCTTCCCATGTGCGAGGAATCCGATTCGCGCGCACAATCTTTCAGCTTCGGCCATGTCGTGCGTTGTTAATAAGATCGTCGTTCCCTCGCGTTCCTTCTGTTTCTCGAGAAACGTTTGCACATCACGACGGCTCTTCGGATCTAATCCGGTTGTTGGCTCGTCCAACAGAAGCAGCGGCGGATTGAGGATCAGAGCGCGAGCAATGCTGATCTTTTGCTGCATTCCACGACTCATCTCTTCGAGCGGCGTTGAAAACTTCGTGTTCTCCATGCCCAGCTCTTCAAGAATCTCGATTGCGCGCTTTTCGGCGTCGCGCGCCTTTTGACCATAGAGGAGCGCCGTGTAAAGCAGATTCTCGCGCGCAGAGAGTTTCTTGTAGAAAGCTGCGTCAACACTTACACGTCCAATGATCCGCCGAACCTGCTCTTGTTCAGCAGGCAGAGGATGTCCAAGCATCTCGACCTCGCCACTGTCAGCGATTAGCAAGGTTGAAAGGATTCGAATCAGGCTGGACTTGCCTGAACCGTTAGGACCGAGCAGCCCATACGTTTCTCCTTCCGCAACTGAGAACGACACATCGTCGAGCGCCCAAAGCTCGGACACTTTGCGAAAGCCGTTGCGCTTGCGAAAACACTTGCGAAGATTACGGACGTGAATAGCTGTTCTTTCCATAATGCCCTCGGGGTGGATCGCCAAGAAGGCGCCACTTGAAGAATTGGTTGTTGTTTGGGAAACGAGTAGGAAGTGGCACACCAGTACCGCTTGCAGATGAACTGCAAACGATACTGACCTGCTCCGCCAGCCTTGAAAAAAATTGCCGCGGAGCTAAGTCAGTGCAAACTTAATGTCTACGGTAGAGGAGTAACATCACAATCACCTGTACGGTGGAGACTAACGGAAGGTTCAGTGATTTGGCAAGAAAGAACCATCCACAGATTACACGGATTACGCAGATTCTGTTTTAGAGACCGGAGAGTGGCTGCCTACTTTCAAACTGAGATCTGTGCAATCTGCTTAATCTACGGGTAAATCACCTGCGACCATGCGCGATCTTCAATGCTTCGGGTAGTTGTCTGAGTCGCAGCATTGAAAGGACTCCCAGAAAAGGTCCGGGCGCCAGAAGCACGAATGCATATCGCCATGTAACGACGTTAACCGCCTTCGGGATCAGTTCAATCGAAACGGTGGTCAACAGAAAGCCAAGACACATCTGCAAAGTCAGAGCGGTTCCGATGTACTGTGGATCACCAAGTTCCGTTATGCATGACGAGAACTGCGCAGAATCAGCTACGACACTTGCTCCCCATATCGCCGCAATCACAAACAGAAGGTAAGGATTGCCGCCATAAAGAAAACCAACCACTAAACAACAACTGCCGCTAATCGCCATTGCCCACGAGGTTACGAGTGTTCGTCCTACGCGATCCGCCAATACTCCAGCCAACACGCAACCAAGCGCGCCAAAACCAATTATGAGAAACGAACCAACCTCCGCGAATTGTGGGCTTGCACCGGAAATGGCAACGCTCGCGCGCATCATTACTGGAATCCAGATCCACATGCCATACAGTTCCCACATGTGTCCGAAATATCCAAAGCTCGCCAGTCTGACTCCTCGATTACGGAAAACCTTTGTTGCCTGGCTCAAATCGAATGTCGCTCGCGGCAGTGCATGAGGGCCGTCGTCAACAAAGAGTAGAACGATGATCGCTCCGACTACCGCCATCGCCGATACCAGAAGAACGTTATTTCGCCAATTAGCACTGCCCACCGCATTAACCAGATAAGGTGTCGCCTTACCCAACGTTAACGCACCGACAAGTACGCCCAGCGCCATGCCCCGGCGTTTGCGAAACCACGTCGCCATCACTTTCATCCCAGGCGGATACACGCCGGCCAGACAGATACCTGTGATGAATCGCAGAGTTATTGCTGAGCCGGAATCGTGAGCATAGAGACCGAAAGTGGCGTTTATTAGCGCGCCAGCCAGACCGGCAATCGCGAAGAGATGTCGGGAGCTGATGATGTCTGAGAGATTGAGTACAGCACTGATTAAGGTTCCGACAACAAAACCCAGTTGGACCGCAATCGATATCCAACTCACCTGGGATTCGGTGAGATGCCATTCTTTTGTGAGTGAAGGAACAACTGCCGAGCCGCTGAACCAAAGCGACATACCGAAGAGTTCGGCGAGCGCGAGGAGCGTTAAGGCCCGCCACTTACGAGGTACAGGGACAGCTACGGTGTTCTCGATAGTTGACTTCGCAGTTGTCATTGCAGATCTCAGATTTCAGATCTCAAATAATTTGGCGACAGCCGATCTTCCTTTTGAAATCTGAGATCTGAAATCTGAGATCTGAGATCGATCTTTGCTAGGCCAAATCAAACAACAGGACTTCTGCAGGCTCAGCTGCTCGGATTGTTAACGCCGACTCCGCAACAATCACCACTCCATCGCCCTGACTTGCTTGCTCACCGTTTACTTCAACGCTGCCTCGTGCGACTTGAAGCCAACCATATCGCTTCGGATCAATCGAGTAAGCAACCGACTCATCAGTATCCAAAATTGATGCCAACAAACTGATATCCTGATTCACAGTGACAGAGCCGCCGCGACCATTACTCGAAGCGATCAACCGTAACTGGTTTCGACGGTCCTCAATCGTGAAGGCCTTCTGCTCGTACGACGGCTGCAAATTATCAGCGTTGGGAATAATCCAAATTTGAAGCAGATGAACCTGTTCGTCCGCCGACGCATTGAATTCACTGTGTCTGACGCCAGTTCCGGCAGTCATTCGTTGCACATCACCAGGCCGGATCACTGATCCATTGCCCATGCTGTCTTCGTGTTTCAGTGCGCCCTCGAGAATATAGGTAATGATCTCCATATCCCGGTGGCCATGCTTGGGAAACCCTCGACCGGATGCGACAAAGTCTTCATTGATCACGCGGAGACTACGAAAGCCCATGTAGCGTGGATCGTAATACTGATCGAAAGAGAAGGTGTGATAGGTATTCAACCAACCATGGTTGAAGTGACCTCGTTGATTTGATTGGCGGATGGAAAGCATTGGTCTTGGGTCTTTGGACTTTGGCTTTTGGTCGTTAGGATTCAACCCGCGCATTAGAACGGTGAGCGAAGCGACCGACTAACCTCGCCTACTCAGTAGCAACCATGGTTCTTAGCGGCGAGGTTAGTCGGTCGCTTCGATCACCGTTCTAATTCGCGTCAGGATTCCAAAGGCCCAAAACCAAAGGCCAAAGACCACGGATGCTATTCATCCAGCCCTTCCTCGTGCGCAACCAGCACGGTAACCAGTTCATTCAACCCTTCCGCATCCTGATCATCGAACCGTGCCAGAGACGTGCTATCTACGTCCAACACACCAAGCACGCGTTCACCATCAAAAAGCGGTATTACGATCTCCGACTTCGACTCCGGATCGCAGGCAATATGGCCCGGAAACTCATTCACATCCGGCACAATCACCGTCTCACATTGTTTTGCGGCAAACCCACAAACACCTTTGCCAACTGGAATGCGAACGCAAGCGGGTTTTCCTTGAAATGGGCCAAGAATCAACTCGTGATCTTGAAGCAGATAAAACCCGGCCCAGTTAACGTCCGGTAGAGCGTTGTAAACCAGCGAAGAAAAATTCGCGGTGTTCGCAATGAAATTGTATTCGTCTTTAAGCAGACTACGGAGTTGGGCCACCAAATTCGCATAGCTTTCGCTTTTTGCAGATTTTTTCTTTTTAGGGCGTCGCTTCTTGCTGCTTTGCTTTGTGGCTGCGGTTTTCTTTTTTGCGACTTTCGCACTCATAACTCGTCATCCTTGAATTGGGTTGCTGGGAGCTCAGGAGAGGAATTTCAGATTTAAGATTTCAGATTTAAGATTGGCCTTAAGAGTCTCTTTTGAATCTGAAATCTGAATCTTAAATCTGAAATTCCTCTCCTCGCTCCCGGCACCGAGGTTATTTACTCCGATGGGTGAATGCTGATTACCACCGACTTCGATGCCGGAGTATTGCTCTTCTCGGCAACGTGTCTAACCGGCACCAACACATTACCTTCAGGAAAATAGGTTGCGGCGCATTGGCGCGGAATATCATAAGGTACAACGGCGAAACGACGCGCGGTCCGTTCCTCATTTTCAAAGTGGCTGGTTAGATCTACACGCTGCCCCGGCTTTAAACCAAGTGCCTCGATGTCTTTTTGATTTAGAAAAACCACTCGGCGACCGCCTTTGATTCCACGATAACGGTCATTCGAACTATAAATCGATGTATTGAACTGATCATGACTACGAATGGTCATCATCAAAAATTGATCAGGTTCTAACTTCAAGCGAGGCAGTTCGTGAATCGTGAACTTCGCTTTGCCCGATTTGGTGTTGAATACTCGATCTCGCGCCGCATTCGGAAGATAAAACCCTCCAGGCTCGCGAACACGCACGTTGTAATCTTCAAAACCAGAAACCACGCGCTCAATTTTTACCCGAATTTGATCGTAATCGCTGGCCATGCCTTCCCAATCAACTGTAGATCGTTGGCCCAATGTTGTCTGAGCGAGCCGGCTGACAATTTGAGGCTCGCTTAATAAGTGAGGCGACGCAGGCTCCAAAGTTCCCTGTGACATTTGAACGACGCCCATCGAGTTTTCAGTTGAAACGAACTGCGGCCCATTTGCCTGGGCATCGAACTCCGTTCTGCCCAGACACGGAAGAATCAGAGCGGTGTCACCCGTGACGAGATGTGCACGGTTCAATTTGGTGGAAACATGCACGGTCAAACGACAGCGCCGCAATGCTGCCGCGGTATATTCGGTATCGGGCGTTGCCGAAAGAAAGTTGCCTCCGAGTGCGAAAAATACTTTTGCACCGCCGTCACGCATCGCATGAATTGCTTTCACAGTGTCGAAGCCATGATTGCGCGGAGGTTCAAAATCAAACTCAGTTGCTAGTCGATTCAAGAAAGTCTCTGTCGGACGTTCCCAAATGCCCATCGTCCGGTCGCCCTGAACATTGCTGTGGCCTCTAACCGGACACACGCCGGCACCTGGCATCCCGATCTGACCACGCATCAACATCAAATTCACAATCTCTTGAATGTTCGCCACCGCATTCTGATGTTGAGTCAGACCCATGGCCCAACAGAATATCGTTCGTTCCGATTCAACAAAAATCTGCGCTGCTTGTTCAATCAAATCTCTGGCGACGCCACTTTCCCGGACGATTTCGTCCCATGACACACGATTCAAACTGGCCGCAAACTCGTCAAACCCCTGGGTGTATCGACCGATGAAGCGATGATCGAGAACCCGTCTGGGCAGCTTCTCTTCAGCAGCCAGAACTGCCTTACTGATTCCCTTCAACAGCGCAACGTCGCCGTTGATTCGGACTTGCAGGAAAAGATCAGCGAGTGCAGTTCCCGAACCAAAAAGCTTTGTCACCTCCTGTGGATGTTTGAACCGCACCATCCCAACTTCCGGCAGCGGATTGATGTGGACAAGCTTTGCTCCGTTCCGCTTCGCTCGCTGGAGCGACGTCAGCATACGCGGATGATTAGTTCCCGGGTTTTGCCCAATCACGAAGATCGCCCGGGCCTGATCGAAATCCTTGAGGGTTACCGTTCCCTTGCCTGCACCGATAGTTTCGTTGAGTGCAGTACCACTTGACTCGTGACACATGTTCGAGCAATCGGGGAGGTTATTCGTGCCAAACTGTCGCACAAAAAGTTGATACAGAAATGCCGCTTCATTGCTGGTGCGGCCGGAAGTGTAGAAGATTGCCTGATCCGGATAATTCAAGGAATTGAGTTCACCGGCGATCAATTCAAATGCATTGTCCCAGGAGATTGGCTCATAGTGCGTCGCGCCACGACGCAAAAACATCGGGTGAGTGAGGCGACCCTGGGCGCCCAGCCATTCATCTGACTGTGATGCGAGATCAGCGAGACTCCATTTTTCAAAGAACTCAGGAGTGACACGCTTCGTCGTAGATTCTTCAGCAACGTGGAACGCACCATTTTCACAGAACTCAAAATGCGATCTTTCCTGATCGGGCTCTGGCCAGGCACAACCCGGACAGACGATCCCACCTGGTTGGTTGATCTTCAGAAGGGTCTTTACGCCAGTAACCAAGCCGACCTCTGACGTTGTGACTTTAAGCGCTTCAATGATGGCCGGAATGCCGCCAGCGACTTTGCTGGGCGACTTAATGTGAGGCTGCGCAGCCTCTTCTGGCGGCAACGCCGACGGCAAACCTGGTTTGACGCTCTGGTCTGACACAACTGAGACTCTTACAAAACTTCGGAGATGAATGCAAACGTGCTTTTGGCCTTTGGTCTTAGGTCTTCGGTCTTTGCGTGTGATCTGGCTCGGGTTCGCTTAAACCAAATCTCAAGTCTCATGACATTGTTTCACCCCGAAAAGTGCCGTGACGCCTGAAGCCTAAGGCCTAAAACCCAAGGCCAAAGACCAAATGGATGTATTGACTTACGTGCGTCCTTTAGCTTAAAAGCTTCTTCTCCTCAAGAAGCATTCCCAATAGTTCTGGCATCACGGTACGTGGAAGCGCAAATTTGAATTCGTTTCTGTCTATTTCAATCTGAGGAAAACAAGATGAATCCGACGCGTCGTCTCTCTCTGCTCTCATTGTCTCTATTGATCGTCATCGCCGCTTTCGTAAACACCGCAGCACAGATAAAGCCGGGTCGGAATCCGAATCAACCGGTCGATCAGGATTACACGGACAAGATTAAGGAATACACAACTGCTCCATACTTCAACTCACCTTTAACGGATTATTTACCCGCTTCGCCGAATGTTCCCACACCAAAGGCTGTGCTTGGAGATGTCGCTGGTGCACCCGGCAAGTTGCCGTATGCAGAAGACGTCTACAAATACATGCGCATGCTCGAAAAAGCTACGCCGCGCGTGAAGGTCTACTCGATAGGTACCACTGAAGAGGGTCGCGAGATGATCGCGGTCGCAGTTGCTTCGGAGTCACTGCTCTCGAAGTTAGACGAAAATCGCGCTCGGTTAACCAAGCTGGCAGACCCACGAACCATCAATATGGACGAAGCCGAAGCGGATCGACTCGTTGCTGACTCGTTTCCAATCTATTACATCACCGGCACCATCCACTCGCCTGAAACCGGCGCGCCTACAGCCTTGATGGAGCTGGCGTATCGTCTCGCGGTTGACGACAGTGACTATGTCAAATTCATCCGTGAACATCTCGTTACTTTGATTACTCCAGTCGTTGAAGTTGACGGTCGTAATCGGATGGTTGACGTTTACAACTGGCATCTTGCTCATCCGAATGAAAACTGGCCGCCGCTCGTCTACTGGGGACACTATGTCGCACACGACAACAATCGTGATGCGATTGGCTTGTCGTTAAAGCTTACTCGAAATGTTTTGAACACATACCTGACGTGGAAGCCTCAGGTGCTTCATGATTTACACGAGTCAGTTCCGTACCTGTACGACAACACGATCGGTGACGGACCGTACAACGCATGGGTGGATCCAATTCTTACCGACGAATGGCAGATGATTGGCTGGAACAATGTTTCAGAGATGACGAAGTTTGGCATGCCCGGAGTTTTCGCACACGGCAACTTCGACACGTGGTCGCCGGGTTATCTGATGTTTATGGCGGCGACGCATAACGGAATCAGTCGTCTCTACGAAACCTTTGGTAATGGCGGTGCAGACACACTCGAACGTACGTTGAGTCCAAGTGAGTATCAACGCACCTGGTACAAGCAAAATCCTCCATTACCAAAAGCAAAATGGTCGCAGCGAAACAATAACAACTACGAACAGACTGCATTGCTAACTTCACTTTACTACTTCAGCAACAACGGCAAACTGTTTCTGAAGAATTTCTACCTGAAGAGTAAACGTTCGGTCGAGAAGCCTAAGAATGAAGGACCAGCGGCGTACGTGCTTCCCGGTGACGATCCTCGACCTGGCAACCAGGCCGAATTGTTGCGGACACTTCAATCGCAAGGCGTCGAGATCAGCAAAGCAACCGCACCGTTCACAGTAGCACTTAAAAAGAAGGGCGGCGGCTCACGACCATCTCCGGCTGCGTCACCTACGCCTGCGTCGAAGACTGAAGACCGTACGTTCCCGGCCGGAAGTTACATTGTGCGGATGGATCAACCGTACAGTCGTATTGCCGATGCGTTACTTGATTACCAGTACTGGGCGCCAAACGATCCGCAACAAGATATTTACGATGACACTTCATGGACGATGGGTGAGTCAGCAAATGTCGAAGTCGTGCGCGTTGTAGATACAAAGGTGCTGCAAGCGCCGATGGAGCGAGTGACAGGTACGGTCAGTTCACCCGGCGGCGTTAACGGTTCCGGTCCTGTTTATCTAATCAATCATAACGCTGACAATGCTCTCATCACCTTGCGATATCGATTGAAAGATGTCGAGATGGAGAGTGCCGAAGAACCTTTTGAAGCAGCTGGAAAGAAATTCAATCGCGGCTCTTTGATCATTCGCAAGGGCAACGATGAAGTGCGACGAATCGCAACCGAACTCGGCATTCAGGTGTATGCCGTAGCTGATGCCCCT
Source organism: Pyrinomonadaceae bacterium (assembly GCA_036006355.1). Taxonomy (GTDB): domain Bacteria; phylum Acidobacteriota; class Blastocatellia; order Pyrinomonadales; family Pyrinomonadaceae; genus PSRF01. The sequence continues at coordinate 31,986 of DASYPT010000128.1, forward strand.
TCAGTAAAAACTCATCCGGCACGTGCGGCACGGGTTGCAGTCATGCATACGTGGTTGAATACGCAGGACGAAGGTTGGTATCGATTGGGGCTCGATCAAAACCAGGTTCCCTTTGCCTACATCAGCACCCAGGATGTTTCAAAGGATCCAAATCTCAAGTCGAAGTACGACGTGATTCTGTTCGCACCGGTGGGTCGTGGCTCGCAGGCGATCATTAGTGGGATGCCGATGTATGGCAATCCGATACCGTGGAAGACAACAGGGCTGACGCCTAACCTCGGCAAGACTGACGAAACCGACGATATGCGTCCTGGACTAGGTTGGTCAGGGTTGCAGAACCTGCAGAAGTTTGTGCGGGATGGTGGAGTGTTCATCACTGTCGACGACACATCAGACTTCGCGATCAATTACGGTTTCACGGGCGGAGTCAGTGTGAACAGATCACAACGCTTGCGTGCCGTTGGAGTGATTTTAAGAACTAAGACTGTTGATGCCATGAGCCCTATCGCTTATGGATACGGTGATTCACTCGCAATGTATTGTTCAGGGCCGCCAATCTTTAACATCAACAACGGAGTAGGAGGTCGCGGTGGTCGACCCGCAGGAAGAGCGACGGGACGAGGTACTCCCGATGATCCCGATACGCCACAGGGACGACCAGTCGCGGAAATTCCAGAACCACCGCCGCGTGTAGAACCGTGGGAAGCGCCGCCGGTTACGGATGAAGCGCGTCGCAACGCAATCGGTTTGATTCCCCCAGCGTTTAGACCAAGAGTTGTGTTGCGTTATGCAGACAGTCGCGACTTGTTTGTTTCAGGACTGCTGGACGGTGGTGACGAGATTGCCCAGCGCCCCGCGGTGATAGATGTGCCACAAGGGAACGGACACGTGCTGCTATTCTCAACAAATCCTTTCTGGCGCGGACAAACGAAGGGCAGTTATTTCCTGATCTACAACGCGCTTCTGAATTGGGACAATCTGAACGCGGGAAGGAAGCTGGCGGAGAAATAAGCTTCGCGTGCGCGTGCTTTGTGGGCAGGAAATAGGTCCTATAGGTCCTATTTCCTCCAAAAACTCAAACCTCCCACTCCTTCAACCCCTCAACCATCCGCATAACCTCGTTTCTCTTCTTTTCAAACACTGCAAACATGAAGATGATCGTCGCTCCCGTTGCAATGCCAGCGACGTACCACAGCCAGGTCCATCCGAAATTCACTGAGGCGTACCAAATCATCGTAGTGATCGATAGCAAGAGGAACACTGAACCCAAGAGCAGCAATCCACGGATTTTGAACATAATTCCCGAGAACACTCCGGCCAACGAGAACGCGCCAAGAATTAATGGTAACCACGGAGAATTTGCGACGCCGTTGATGAAGATATCTGCTGTTGACGATGCATAGATCGTTACTAGCGACAAGTATCGAATGGCTGCCATTTGATCTTCTGAAAACTTGTCCTCGTTCAGATACGCAGCCAAGAGCACGGACAAGGCGGCCGGAACCAACCAAAGCTGCGGATGCTGGAGGAACTGATAATCCTGAGTTCCGTGCAGTGCGTACCAAAGCCCTGCATTGCCCGCGATTGCCGCAAGCATTCCAAATAGAAATGATCGTCTCAACGAGCTCAGTAATCCATACAGGCCGCCAACCACAAACAACAACGACGAGTAATCCACTTCCGACGTCGCAACCCAGAATCCAAGCACCGGAAGCAACGGCAGAAACACACCTGTTCGTTCGATGGGTTGTGCAAGGACTAACAAGTTCCGTCGTCGCAAGGCCTCGCTTACGAGCACACCACCGAACGCGATTGCCATCGCAATAAACGGCCAATAACGTTCGAAGAAGCCGGTAAATAACCAGGGCATCGTCAAACGGATGTGGAAAAACAATAAGGCCAGCATTAGCTCGGCCACATAGACATAATTCATCCGGCCTCGCTGACTGAGACTCAGTGGATCGCGCGCAGGTGATATTGCAAACCAGACCGGGACTACAGCTGCAGTTATGAGGACCGCAGCAATTGCGATTAATGCCAGTGGACTAATAATCACTGAGCCAAAGCTCAATTGATCAGAAAGTTCGGTGCTCAATGAAAAAGCTAAAGCAACAAACCCCGCGATGAGTAGTGCAGGAAGAGCGGAACTGATCGACTTTGCCCACGCTTCATTCTGCTTTCGAATTTTCCCAATGGAGAACCCGTAGACATCGGTAAGCAAGGCAGTTTCGACGAGCAGGATCACACTTCTATTCAGCCACGTTGCGTTCACATCAGGTGTCAACCAGGCCCAACCAAATAAGACTGCACCGATGAGAAACGCGGCAATCGCACCACGGCGCCATTTTGTTTGAACGGCGCCTTCGGCAAGTAGACCAAATGTGATTGATTGGGCCGCTACGGCTATCGCAGTGGTAAGTCGAAATTCCAAACTGAAGGGGAAGACATTAATCATGTAGCTGAACAGCATAACGATCAAAACTGAAAGAATACTGACAACTGAAACCCAGGTAACTTGTGTTGTGGTTGATTCGATGCGTGGAACGATGCCGAGTTTTGTAGCTAGTGCGATGAGCTTTGAGCGATGGCGCCACAACAACGTCGTACCGAGTGCGTAGATTGCCCCAAACATGGTGACAGACCATGCCTCTTTCTTCGGTGTCAAGTTTATCTGCGACAGCGCTAGCGCAAATGCTATTAGCCCGAGCGCGTACAAACCTGCGGTGGCGTATTTCGCTCGGCGGTCCCAGAGCACTGAGAACATCAACGCGGCGGCTGCGGCCCACGCCCACCAGATTAACGTGGGCTCGATGGAGTAACTGCGAAGGTAGAAACTCGCCAGCGGAATCAGCCAAGCGACAGAAACGATCGCAACCACGTTGTGATACGAAAGACCACTAGTTGAGTCGTTCTGTTTCAAACGTCTCGCTCGCAATTCAAGATAAAGCCAAAGAATTGACGCGATGCAAGCTGCAAAAATGTTTACCTCAAGGAAGTGAGTCAACAGTAGTCCATCGTTTGGGATGGTGGCTAGCCACCAGATGGAAACCCCGGCACTCAGTAAGAAGCCCGCGGCATATAGATAAGTGCGTCTTAGCGTTCGCATTTGTAAGGCAGCTGCGAGTCCACACAGGGCGCTTGTAATGCCGATCTTCCACCACAATTCATGTTGGCGACTCAGAGGAGGAAGTAGCACCAGGAGCAGATAACAAGCAACACCGCCGAGCACCGTAGCTGCGGTGATCGAATTAGAAGACCAGCGGCTATCAAGCTTTAGCGTTCTTTGCAAACGTTCTGAGGATGCCTCACCCAGGTAAGAAGCAGCGAACATCAGCCACGCGCACGTTGTCATTCCTACGGCAAGAAATCGCAATTGACCGTGGTTCTCGATTGGAAATCGGAACGCCATTAGACCCACCATTGAGACGACAATCGAAACAAGGCCAATGACGGGCAGTCGCTCATTTCTCGATCGCTCGACCAGAACAAATCCAATGAATGAGATCACGAGTGCAAACCAACCAAGCCAATCGCCAACGACCAGTGCCAAGTGCCCGAGATAATTAAAAACCACTCCGAGGAGTGTCGTTCCGATAAGAACGAGGTTCAGGCCGAGCGCCAGCCACATTTGCAGTTTCAACAACATCTCTGCCTGGTTCGCTTTATCTTTCAATGGCTCGAACCAATTGTTGCGAAGCACTAACCAGAAGAGCCCATACACTCCTAATGCGATCACATTGAGTTGGGTTAGCCTCACAAGCGCAACAGAATCCAGGGCAGCGTTTGAGGAGACTAACGAAAACAAATACGCAAGCGTCACAGTCGCGTTGAAGAAAAGACCGGCGTAGAAGCTGAATAGAGGCGCTCGTTCGCGGATCGAATATCCAATTAGCACCAAAGCGACGATGATTAACGGCAGGGCATAGGAAGTATCGTTGCTTAAGAGAGTGAAAACTCCACTGATGGGAGCTTGAACTGATCCGAGTGAAACGGCTTGCCATGCTGAATAGACTGTCAGAAGAAGCAGTGGTATTACGGTCAACGAAATCAGCAGTACTCCAAGAGTAACTGTGAATTCCGGATCCGCGTCCATCTGCGGCACACCAAACGATGTCAGTTGTGATCGAACCTGCTTGCGAAACCAAATCAAGACCGAACCAAGTGCAAAAAAGATCGCAGCCAGGAAGCGCCAGGCAGTTGCGGACGCCAGCTGCAATTCAAACCTGCCGGCAAGCAACGGGATCATCGCGCAGCCGGCGATCATGGCGCCGATCAGATAGAACCTTTGCTTACGTTCCCAGGCATTGGCCAGCATGATGATTGTGAGCAGACCCATTACTATCCATGAGCCAAGTGCGAAAGCCTCGCTGTGAGGGAAGCCCGCGATGTTCCAATTCAATGTTTCTGATCCGCTCGGCGCGAATTCCTGCGCCACACCTGAAGCGGCACCGTAAATCGCCAGCAGCACAAAGCCACCAAGCAGCACCCATGGAATCACGCGATCAATTGAGTATGGCGTGTCCAAGAGCTTCCAAAAATCTCCGGACGCGTGCTGGGAGCGCAGGCGTCCTTGCCTGCTCGTAAGCAACTCAGGCGCGTGTTGGGAAGAAGCAGGCGAGGACGCCTGCGCTCCCAGCACCGCACGCTTCTTAACAATCACGCGCGCACCGATCCAAAGGAGACTCAATAGCGCGAGAATGGTCCCCTGAATCTGTAACGCGGATGGATGCATGAATGCGTGAGGCAAGTACGTGTACCACTCGTATTGTTGGAGCGTTGCTTTGACGCTCAGGATTGCACCTGCGGTTAAGGCGATCTGAAAAGCCGTGAATAGCAATTGACGACGGTTGAGCCACAAGGCAACCAGACAGATCGCCGCCATCCAGAACACTCTCTCTGCCTGCATCGAGGTAACTTGCCACGGGTTGGTCTGAAACAGAGAAAGAACTGCAAGAATCAGACAGATTAGCGATGCGTAATTCAGTGGTTGAGAGATCGACTTCAGATCAGCACGTCTTGAAATCGCTATCGCTGCGACTGCGCTTAGTGAAGCAAAGGCCAGGAAACTTGTCTGCCAGGGAAACGAGTAATGCATGTTCCAGGCAAACAAACTTGCCACTGAAAATAGAGTCAACGATGAAGCGATCCAAGTGAACGCTGCGAGACGTCGTTGCCATGCGATCCAAAGTGCCCCGATCGAATAGATCAGAAACACGAGCGAAATGCTTTGGAGCTCGTTTCCCAGAACCGGTCCGAAAACAACAATCATCGCGAGACTAATTACGGCAACTAGACATGCCGCTGTCAGGTACGAGTAGCTCTCGTTACGACGACTGCCACGCTGGAGCCAATCCGAGACCACGACGAAGATTCCGAAGGCTCCGATTAGAGCCTGGCCACTCGTGATGTCGAGACACGTGTTAACCAATGATGTTACGCGCAGGTTTTCCCAACTAATGTGACCTGCCAACACGTGGAACGAGACCAGGTAAGCCATTCCAAAACAACCAGCGGCAAAGAAGTGTGCAGCAGGAATCTCCAGCACTATTGCCAGACTGGTCAGGATTGCGAAGTTGATGACTGCTGCGGGAATTATGCTGGCGGGATTCGGCCACGCCAGGATCATGCCCGTCAAAGCGATCATCAAACCAAGAAGTCCGAGCGCGGTTCCCGTCGTACGTGACGAAACCAATTCTTTATCTTGAATTCGCCGCCATAAGACAGTTCCAGTTGCAAGTAAGGGCAATCCCCAGAGCGTCACAACTGGAGCGAGATACATGATCGACATCCAGAAGGGACCAGTCTTGTAAAGCAATAGACCAAACGGAAGTAAGGCCGCGAAACTCATGGTCCCGAGAATAGTGAAGACAGTCGAGACTTCCGTTCGGTCCACTTTGCCGTCGCAAAGTACAAAACGCAGCGCGAGACCAACAGCGATCACGTAGCACAACACCGGAAAAGCACCGAGTGAAACCAACATCAAAGGTGCGGACTCAATGGTTGCAAAGTGTCTCACCAGAAGTTGACCAACAGAGGATCCAAGGACACCGGCAGCCAGGAGGTGTGAACAACCCGGGGTGATTACTCGACCGGCAAAATAAACAAGACATAAAAAGATCGCAGGCGCCAGAAGTTCACTGGCAAGCACTAATGATCCCGACGTCTCGCTCGACGAGACCGCCGCTATTGCAAGGAAGTTAAGAGGTACGAGCAAAGTTCCAATTGTCAGAATTCCGCGACTCGTCGTTGGCAGTTTCCAACGATGATCTGTGTACATGCCAATGCCAAACAAGACTGCAGTGACCGTAGTGAAGATGAGAAACTTCAGAACAGGAATCTGAGAGATCTGTGACCAGAGGCTAACAACCAATGCGGTCGAGCAACCAATGATTAGCAAGCCGCCAATAATTTCACCCCAACGGATGTTGCTCTCTTCCATGAAAGCATTGAGCACTTCTGCAAACGATCGACGAGGTGCACGAACTGGACGCGATGGTGGTGTCGGTTCGGGTGTAGGACAGTCTGTTAGCCTGTCGGGGTTCGGTTCGGCACATGACAGGCTGACAGCCTGTCGTACAGGTTCGGGCAAATCAATTATCTGAAGCTTGTCGGCTGCCGGTTTCTGATCAGC
>DASYPT010000129.1:0-13435 GCA_036006355.1 Pyrinomonadaceae bacterium
TTAACCAAGGATCAACTCAATCAATTCAACCGCGATGGTTTTCTCAGGTGGGAGAAGCTCTTCGATTCTGAAGAAATGGATCTTCTCATTCGCATCGCCAAAAACGATCAACGTTTGGAGACAGAAGCGTTGGAACGTCGCGACGCGAATGCGGCCACGAGCAAACTCTGGTTGACCGATTCCCTGGAGGATGACATTTACAGTGCCTTCGTGCGTTGCCTGCGGATCGTCGAACCGATGGAACAGCTCTTAGACGGTGAGGTCTATCATTATCACCACAAAATGATGTTGAAGGAGCCATTTGTAGGTGGCTCATGGGAATGGCACCAGGACTACGGTTATTGGTACTCGAATAGCTGTTTGTATCCCTACATGGCAAGCTGTCTGATAGCGGTCGATCGCGCGAGCAAAGAGAATGGTTGTTTACAAGTGCTTAGAGGTTCGCACTTGATGGGTCGAATCGATCACAACAAGACGGGCGATCAAACAGGCGCTGACATCGATCGCGTAAATCTGGCTCTGAAACACCTGGAACTCGTTTACTGCGAAATGGAACCCGGCACTGCGCTGTTCTTTCATTCAAACTTGCTGCATCGCTCTGATGCCAATCGAAGCCCAAATCCGCGTTGGTCCTTAATCTGTTGCTACAACGCGGCAAGGAACCCATGTAAAGGCAGACCTAATCATCCTGAATACAGCTACCTTGAGAAATGGCCAGACGAGCGAATCAAGGAAATTGGAAGAAGGCAGATCGAAGCGTGACTGTGCGCTCATGATGCCAGCGGAAATCGATCTTCTTTGCGCATTCTCTGCGTCTCTGCGGTTTAATGTCCGATATGCTTTAGCTTGTCGTGACGTGACCAACAGGCTGTGAGATTTCAACGATCGTCCGTCTTCGTGACGTCACGACAAGCTAAAGCATATCGGACATTAAACCGCAGAGGACGCAGAGGATGCGCAGAGAGATTTAGTTACCCGCAAAATTGAGGAGCAATATCCATGAGTGACAATGATTCAAAATTATCAAGAAGAGAATTATTAAAGGCGGCTGGAATAGCGGGCGTCGGAATCACGATGTCAGGGATCGCGGACGGCCATATTTCTGAGGGTGAGGAGTCGACCCAACGAACCGCCTCAACGCATGCGACTATGATCGGTGTAAAGTTTGAACCTCGCGAAGTTGTTCGACTCGGCATCGTGGGTGTTGGTTTGCGGGGAACAAGTACGCTTCAGGAGTTCCTGGCGATCGATAAGGTGGTTGTGAATGCTGTTTGCGATGTAGTCAAAGACAAATGTGTTCGAGCTGCACAGTTGATTGAGAAGGCTGGTCAGAAAACGCCAGGAATCTACGCCGATGGCGAACGCGACTTCGAGCGTCTCTCAGCCCGTGATGATCTTGATTTCATCTATATCGCTACGCCCTGGGAATGGCATGTACCTCAAGTGCTTTCCGCACTGAAGAATGGAAAGCATGCTGGAACCGAGGTTCCGGCAGCATATACGCTTGAAGACTGCTGGAGTATCGTCAACGCCTCAGAAGCAGCACGTCGTCACTGCCTGATTATGGAAAATTGTTGTTACAACGATTCGGAAACCATGGTGCTGAACATGGTACGGGCCGGGATGTTCGGAGATCTAGTGCACGGTGAATGTGCTTACAATCACGACCTGCGGGAGATCTTGTTTGAAAACAAAGATGAAGGTTTATGGCGCCGGCGACATCACACGCTGCGTGATAGCAATCTCTATCCAACGCACGGTCTTGGGCCAATGGCGATGTACATGGATATCAATCGAGGAGACAGGTTCGATCACATTGTGTCCATGAGTTCATCGCATATGGGACTTGAAACCTATCGAAGAGAGCACGTAGCTGCCGGCGATCCCAAGTGGAAGGAGATCTATCGAACTGGTGACTACAACACCAGCATCATCAAGACGGCGAAGGGACGAACGATCATGCTGCAGCACAATGTCAGCACACCGCGGCCGTATGATCGGATCAATCTGATCCAGGGTACGAAAGGAATTTTCCGCGATTATCCACCACGGATCTTTATCGACGGCCAGGAAGGCGGACACAACTTTACTACTTTGGACAAGTACAAGGAGAAATACGAGTCATCGTTGTGGAAGAAACAGGGCGAGATGGCGCGAAAATTAGGTGGCCATGGCGGCATGGATTATTTGATGTGTTATCGATTGATTCAATGCATGCGTGAAGGTCTCGAGCCTGATATCGATGTGTACGATGCCGCCGCTTGGAGCGTGCCTGGACCGTTAAGTCAGATTTCGGTGGCAAAGGGAAGCGCGCCAGTGAAGTTTCCGGATTTTACAAGAGGACTCTGGGAGGGGAAGCGAACGACGCTTGTTACTTAAGACGGCTTTACATCAAGAGTATTGCCTTTGGCTTTGCCATCTGTTGTGAGGCATGGCTCTGCCTTGCCGTACGAGAGCGTAGATTTCATTTGGGCTACGCCTTCTAGCTGTAAAACATATCGAGGGGCGAAGCCCAAAACCAATTACGCTCGCGTACGGCAAGGCAGAGCCATGCCTCACAACAAATGGCAAAGCCGAAGCAATGCTCTTGATGTAAAGCGGTTTAAAATGAGGTAGCGACCGCGCAATCTAATTCCCATGGTCCGACGCGTCATAATTTGGGCGATCACAATAGCTGTTGCCATATACCTCGCTCGCCAGGCTAGAAAACCTAATAAATGGCTCGGTCGTCCGTTCCTTTGGGCGATGAATCTCTCACATTCCGCACTCACCGACTGGGGATTGCAGCAAGTCTTCATTGAGCCTGACTTCAAAGTCCTTGATATAGGATGCGGCGGAGGCAGAACCATTCAGAAGCTTTCATCTGTCGCAGCGGAAGGACTCGTTTGTGGTGTTGACTACTCGAGTGGAAGTGTGGCTGTCGCACGTTCGAAGAACGCGCAATTAATAAAGGACGGGTCCGTTGAAATCCGACAGGGTTCTGTCTCGCAATTGCCATTTCCCGATGATTATTTTGATGTGGCAACAGCAGTTGAAACCCAGTACTACTGGCCTGATCTGGTTAACGATATGAAGGAAGTTCGGCGCGTATTGAAGCCGGGCGGGCACTTCGCAGTGATTGCTGAGACTTATAGAGGGGGAAGATTCGATAGCCTGATGGCGCCTGTGATGAAACTCCTAAGTTCATCGAGCCTCAGTGTGCAGGATCAGAGAGAACTGTTTGTATCGGCAGGTTATGACGATGTTAAGGTTATTGAAGAGAAGAACAAAGGTTGGATCTGTGCCATAGGAGAAAAGCCAACGCCAGTTGCGGGCCGAGCAGTTGAATAGACGAATAGACTTGGCTGATGATCATTCAATCGCTCAGAAGTGAAACGGCTACAGCGAATTAGAACGGCGAGCGAAGCGACCGATTGACCTATGTTATTCGTACGTTTCAGGTTGGGTGAGGTCAATCGGTCGCTTCGCTCGCCGTTCTACTTCTGTTTGGCCGATTCCAAATTAGGGCACCACCCGCAGCCATGTTCCCTCTGTGCCGCTTCCAACTGAAGAAGAACACGAAAAGGAAACAGATACGCAAGAAAACAAAGACCGAACCACATACCAAAAGAGCGAAGCTTTGTCGTGTTGAGGATTCTGGGCCAAAGTAGAGTGTAGTAGCTCGCAAGTTAACAAGGAGGTAGACATGCGAAGTTTCGCAAGCCATTCCCTATTACAGTTATCCCGTTTTGCACTTGTACTCAGTTTGGTAATTTTTTCTTTTCTTATCGCCGGTTGTAATCGGCAGAACACCAGTACTTTTCATCTAGCGTCAACGTCAGATCCGGGAACTGGTAATCCACCGGGTTCATCAGCGCCCGGCAGTTCAGCTACTCTGCCGGTTGCTTCTTATGCTGATGTTGTAAGCAGAGTTGCTCCCGCCGTTGTTACTATTCACTCGACGATGCGAGTGCGTCAGCCGCAGCAATATCCCTTCATGAATGATCCTTTCTTTCAGCAGTTCTTCGGCAATCGTGGCATGCAGCAACCACCCATCGAACGAAGACGAGAAGCACTTGGCTCGGGAGTAATTGTTACTCAGGATGGATACATACTTACGAATCACCATGTTATCGATGGCGCCGATCAGATCAAGATTGACCTAAACGACAATCGTACGCTCGACGCAAAAGTAATCGGCTCGGATGCGCCTAGCGACCTTGCGGTGTTGAAGATTAACGCCAGCGGCTTACCCGTTCTGGCATTAGGTGATTCCGATCGTACTCGCATCGGCGACGTGGTGCTGGCAATCGGCAACCCACTGGGAATCGGTCAAACCGTCACGATGGGAATCATCAGTGCTAAAGGTCGTCAAACCGGCCTCAGTAATGGCAGCTTCGAAGACTTCCTGCAAACTGATGCGCCGATTAATCAAGGCAATTCCGGTGGCGCTTTGGTGAGTACTAACAGCGAATTGATTGGTATCAACTCACAAATTCTTTCGCCATCCGGCGGCAGCATCGGGTTAGGTTTTGCTGTGCCGTCGAACATGGCGCGAACGGTAATGGAGCAGTTGGTTAAAACCGGTCAAGTAAGGCGAGGGCAACTCGGGATTACTGTTCTTAAAATACCTTCGGAAGGAGCTTCGAAGCTTGGTGTTACGCAAGGATCGGGAATCTTGGTTTATCAGGTCAAGCCGGGCAGTGGCGCAGATCGTGCCGGTCTAAGGCAGGGCGATGTTATTACGGCGCTCAACGGCAGCACTGTCAACGATCCGAACTCGTTCCGTAATCTGATTGCCGGCACTTCGCCCGGCACGGAAGTCACCCTGACTGTTCGGCGCCAGGGCAGCGAAACACAAGTTAAGGCGAGACTTGATGAATTCACTCCGCAGGCTGAGCAACCGAGCGAAGAACAATGACGGCACTGGGACCGAAGGCGTCCCTGCCTGCCCGTGGGACCGATCATGGCCTGTGTTTGACGGGGCGGCGAGGACGCCTACGGTCCCATCCCAGCGACAAAAGCCAATTTTTCTTGTCTAAGCTCGCCAGAACCGCAAAATAGGTTTTGACAGTTTCGCTTACTTGAATAAACTAAGCACTTCTCGGTAAGGTATACAGACTTTTTTGCAATCCAACCCTAGAGGACTAACAGATGAGTACTACTCCGCCAGAAGTTAATGCAGCGACTCCGCCCCCGTTTCGGATCGATCCGCAGTTGCACCAAATCCTTTATAAACGCCCGAATAGGGTGACGCTCGAAGCGCATCCGGAGGAGGTGTTGCCCGAACCACCATATCCTCAACGTGCGAACGCGACAGAGATGACTCACAAGGAGTACCTCAAGTTGAACGGCGTTCGATTGTGGAAGACATGGGGCGCGCCCTATTTCAGATCCAGGTACCCGACTCACCGAAATGAGTTGCGGCCGATAATTCCCTATCTGTTCACTGACTGGAAGTGCAATCTGGATTGTCACTATTGTTGGTCATACGACAATAAGGTGAAGGGAATGAGCGAAGATGTTGCAAAACGCTCCATTGACTGGCTGCACTCGATTGGGTCGCGCGTGTTGGCGTTGATGGGTGGAGAGCCGCTGTTGCGCCCGAGCTTCATTCACAAAATCGTTTATTACAGTGCGCAGAAAGGCATCTTCGTCTACCTGCCGACCAATGGACGCTTGATGAAACCAGATGTAATCGATCGTCTTGGCGATGCGGGTCTGGCCACCGTAAACCTCGCGGTCGACTCGGTGAAGGATCGGAAGTCCCTGCCGAAGGCTCTGGAGCCCATTCGTCCCTACTTCGACTACCTGATAAAGAAGCAAAAGATCTACGGCTATACGGTGATGTTTAATATAAACATCTGCCATAACAACATGGACGACGTGAAGGAGCTTACTGAGATTGCTCACGACAACGGAATCGCGACGGACTATCACATAAACGAGACTCCGATGACTGAGCAGGATCACTTCAAGCACCTTGCGGAGAATGAGACCTATCTCACTCGGGAAGATTGGCCCAAGGTTGATGCGTTACTCGATTATCTGAATGACAAGCGCGTCAACGAAGGCTACAAGATGGTGAACCCCATCCAGCACATGGAAGATATGAAGATGCTCATGCGCGGTGAGGTTCCACCCTGGCAGTGTCGTGCCGGTCAAAACTCACTAATCATCAGGACTGATGGCACGTTAGCACCATGTTTTCCGATGTACTCAGCCACTCATGATTGGGGTGTTGTTGGTGATCACAAGTTTGACGCGAAGCAGTTGGACGAAATGAAAGTGGAGTGCACGAAGCATTGCCTCTCGACGTGCAACTACATACTCGGCTACTGCTACGACACGGCTCGAGTGATTGGCTGGATAATGAAGACTGCCAAGGGCGGGTTCCGAGGCGTACAGAGTTTCTAAAAGCGAATTCGTTACCACAACGCAGTAAGCGTGTGGGTCGACGTTCGAAGCGCTACTAAGATATGTGCTCGTCGACTGACACGTTACCGCGTTTGTGTTTCTCCAGCAGCCCCTCGCGTCTTTAGGCCCCTAGTCTTTGACACTCCACTTCACAAAAACGGAGGCAAAAATGAAAGATAAACAAACGGTACGTTTCATTACCCGATGTTTGGTCGTGGCAATGACACTCATTAGCTACGTCGGCGTTCCCGCATCTTCTTACGCGGCCAACGTGAGTGTGAGCGTTTACTACAACAATCCGAAGCAAATGGTAGAAGGTTTCGGGGCTTCGGCAACGTGGGTTGCGAACGACATCGACTCATTTTCTCCTGCAAAACAAACTCAAATACTCGATCTGCTTTACAACACCAGCCAACCGGGAGCCGGCCTAAGTTGGGTTCGGGTCGGCAGTTTTTTGTGCAATTACAATCCTTCACCGGGAGTTTACGATTGGAATTTCTGGGGCATTCAAAGTGAAATGAGATGGCTTCAGAGAGTCAATGCCGCGTACGGCGTTAACAAATATCTAGTCTCAAGTTGGAGTCCGCCCTCATGGATGAAAGACAACAACTCCTGTACGAACGGAGGTCACGTGTTATCGCAGTACTACCCGAATCTTGCAGCGTTGAAAGTGCAATGGCTCAACAATGCGAAGTCACAACTTGGTTTCGAGGCCCAGGTGGAGAGTGTTCAAAATGAGCCGACCACGAGAACTTCGTATGATAGCTGCGAGTGGACAACGTCAGAAATGAACACGTTTGTCGCTAACCACTTGCAGCCAGCGCTTGCATCGAGTGGACTAACAGCGAAGATCATGGCGCCTGAGAGTGCGATTTATTCGAACTTCGATAACTCATGGGGCTTTCCTCTCCTGAATGATCCAAGTATGCGTTCCGCACTCTCGATCATGGCTACCCATGGATATGGCAGAACCGATAAGTTCGATACTCTCTGCAACAGTTGCGTGCAGTACAACAAGCCGATCTGGCAGACTGAAGATTCAAACCTTGATGGCCGGTACAACGGCAGTATTGACGATGGTCTGACGTGGTCAACAGAAATCTACAAGGCGCTGAATGGCGGTGGATTTAGCGCCTGGTTCTACTGGTGGATCATGACGCTCAATAACGACAACCAGGGACTAATTAACGCGATGCCTTCAACAGACTCGTTCCAGGTGCCGAAGCGACTCTATGTCTTTGGGCACTACAGCAGGTTCATTCGGCCTGGTTCGGTTGTTCTTACTTCAACTTCGAGTGATGCCACACTTCAAGTCACAGGGGTGAGACCGATTGCGGGGAATGTAGCGATCGTACTTGCTAACACGGGTAAGAATTCTCATACGGTCACCGTTAGCTTACTTGGTTTGTCGAACATCCCTGGAACAGTAACGCCGCATAGAACGTCAGCGAACGAAAACCAGGTGCAGTTGAGCCCGATAGGAGTTTCGGCAGGTTCGTTTACGATAACAGTACCTTCGAAGTCAGTGGTTACTGTAGTTGGTTAGGAAGGAACCATTTTCGCCACCAGATGTTCTAACGCAGCAGCAGGATCGGAGCATCTGCCGGTATGTACTGGCGAGGTTTGGATTATCGTACTACGCGGAGCTACCAGCCAGTGAAAGCGTTGACGCTGCGGCAACTGACCAATCGGTCCAGCACCATCGCCACCGTGGCAGATAGTCGGGATCGTTTCGAGGTGAGTTCGTACCATCTCCAGATCAAGAGAGGGATCCAGAGACAGGAGGCGTGACTCATTGAGCTTGATTCGTGCCTCCAGGAAAGATTTGTCCGGGCACGAGAGAATTACGCCCGCGTTGATAAACTCTTCACGATCTACTTTCGGCACGACGCGAATGACCGCGTAGTCATACCTGAACTGATCGGGCACGCAGCGCCTCCTCAACAAAGTATCGGCGCTCGTCGAGACGCCTCAATAAGTATTCAACGTAAGCTTCCTTCATTTCCAAGACGTTCGGAAATGGCGAGCCTCCATCCATCCATTCGTCTGGAACGAGCTCAACGATTCCTCTAATTGCAGTGTCAGTTAGCGTCGACTTCATTTCCTGGTCCGCGGTCTCAATATCGTTGGCAGATTGAAGCAGAATGTGTTGCTTAACCAACGGAAAGGGGTCCTTCGCACGTTGCGCCATATCGGTCCAACCATGATGGAAGTAGAGCGCGGCTCCGTGATCGATTAACCAGAGTCGCTTGTGCCACATCAGGAGATTTGCATTACGCGCTGTCCGATCGATGTTGGTTACGTAAGCATCGAACCACACGATACGCGAAGCAAGTTCGCCATCTGGTTTTTCCGCAACCGGGTCGAATGTGACTGAACCAGGAAGATAGTCAAGACCGAGATTGAGTCCTCCGCTTGCTCGGATCAGGTCCTGTATTTCGGGATCAGGTTCTGTTTTTGAAATGTCGGGATCCAGCATCACGAAGACCAGTTCAGGAACGAGCAAGCCTGCAGTCCTTGCAATTTCGCCGGCGATTACTTCCGCAATCAATGCCTTTGCTCCCTGGCCAGCTCCGCGAAACTTGAGCACGTACATTCCATCGTCATCTGCTTCAATGATAGCGGGAAGTGATCCGCCTTCACGAAGTGGTGTGACGTATCTTGTGGCGTTAACAGTTCGCATCTCTTCGTCCGGGGACCGCAGGCGTCCTCGCCTGCCCGCGGGACCGATCATGGCCTTGATGGGGGCAGGCGAGGACGCCTGCGGTCCCAGCATTAAGCCATTACTTCTCTAAACGCCGCCATGAAGGATTTCATCTGGGCGTCGGTTCCAATCGTGACGCGCATGTAATTCGGTAGGGCAGGGAAGACTCGTCCGACTTCAACTCCGCGACTAAACAATGTGTTAATGACCGGTCTCACTTCACGTTTGAGATCAATCATCATGAAGTTAGCATGCGACGGGATGTACCGATAACCAAGCGATTCAAGTTCACCACAAACCATCTTTCGGACTTCACTGTTTAGTTTGCGACCGCGTGCAACGTGTTCCGTGTCCTTCAAACTTGCTGTCGCCGCCGCGAGCGCCATGATGTTTACACTATCGAATACCTGATGTGTTTTCATCGCACGAATGTTTGCGCTCTGAGTAACGCAATAACCGCAGCGCAGACCAGCCATCCCGTAGATCTTGGAAAACGTCCGCGCCACGATCAGATTTGGATAGTCCTTCACCAGCGGAATCACACTCTCGTAGTCTTTAGAGTCAACATAATGGTGATATGCCTCATCGACGAGCACTGTCGTTGTGCGTGGTACCTTCGAGAGAAACTGGGATATCTCGGTCTTGGGAGTGATGCTGGCAGTTGGATTGTTTGGATTGCAGATATAGACAAGACCGGCGTTGCCTGTTGCGGTGAGCATTTTATCCAGGTCGTGTCGAAAGTCGGACGTTAAATCGATCTTCACAACATCGGCGTTTGCCACGCTTGCATGTCGAGCTATCGATTCGAATGTCGGATTCGCGACGACAACCTTTTTATCCCTACCTGTAAATGCCACGGCGCAGAGTTTCAAGATCTCGCCCGAGCCATCGCCGAGCAGAATCTGTTCCGCTGGAACAGAATTCAGTTTGGCCAAATCGCCTGTCAGCAAATCGGCGTATTCGTCCGGGTATCGCCATGCCAGGCTAAATGCCTCGGTCATCGCTTTCAAAGCATCGGGCGCTGGTCCGTAGGGATTCTCGTTAGAACTCAGACGGACGATTGCAGGTGCTGCTGATGTCCTTGCCGAGAAGTCCACGATTGGCAACGAGCCAACAGCAGCAGACGCAGCCGTTACGCCAATCAGTTTTGAGAACGTGCGACGCGAGATAGCGTGGTTCATGATCATGCTCCATTGTTCTGTGTGGAGGGTTTTGGCTCCGAATTGGTTTGCGATTGTGGCAAAGCTGCTCCCGTCTCTTTAGTATGGCGCTTCGAGTGGCTCAAACTGCATGTCGTTAAAATCGAAGAGCTGGACTTCATTCACTAAACCTCGCTTCGCAATCTTCCCCGCAAATAGTTTTCCCGCTTGCGCCCACACAAGACGGTTACGATCGACCTCAGCCCATTCCCAATCAGCATACGATACACATTGCGACGACGCAGGGTGAATAAGCTCGTGTTCGTCCCAATAACATCCCTTTCCAGGGGGTGCTCCGATTTCCGCGTGCGCGATCTTTCTTAGTACCCAGCCGTGCGGCAACTGCTTCTCAAAGTAGTCAAGGTTATTCCACTGCGCGCGCCGAACGTGTTCGATGTGTTGCCATCCGTCACGAAGTAACCGCGGGTAGTACACACTCAAACACTCACCACCATAATTTGTTGTTGGTTCAAATTTGAGATCACGGCGCACCAGGGTGGTATTGCGAAGAACAGTGTGACCGCATCCGTCGTTGAGCCAATAACGAATCGCGCTGGTAAATAGCCCACCTCCGTTCCAGCAATCGCCCTTCGGAAAAATCGCCACCGCTTTCAGGTAGGGCGCTTTGGAGATTGCAGTCCACGAGCCTTTTACCTCGGAACTCCACTTGCCATTTTGCGCAAAGTAAATGAGGTATTTCCCGTCCTGGGAGATATCACTACGACGTTCGTAAATACGACCTTTTAGCCACTGGCCCACAGAAAACTTGTCAGTCTTCCTATCCCACAAAATAGTGCAGACTTGTTTAGATGGACCGCGCCGAAAGACTACTCCAAGGGGCGCGTCACGAGCGAGTACCACATGAAGTCTTGCTGAAAATCGCGTCATGCTGTAGCCATCAACCAGAGCTATCCATACAATTCGTTGTTAGATTGAACGTCACTTCGGGAAACGGAATAACACGTCCGCATTATATTTGGAGATCTTCTAAGCCGAAAACTTTAGCAGGCCCTCCCTTTTGAGGACTATCGTGAATCATCGCCGCACATTTCTGAAAGCCCTTTTCTCAACGACCGCAGTTACGCTGGCGCGCAAATCCTCGGTTTTCGGAAGACATGACTTTCAAACGGTTCGTCCAGAACGTTCGGAAAGGAAGTTTGTCAGCGAGGCCGTCGAGGCAAAGATAAGGGAAGTGAAACGAGCGATAGCCGATCCCGAGTTAGCCTGGCTGTTTGAGAACTGCTTTCCCAACACGCTTGATACAACAGTGGCGTTCGGTACGCGAGAGAATCGACCAGACACTCTCGTCGTGACTGGAGATATCAACGCGATGTGGCTGCGAGATTCAAGCGCCCAGGTTACGCCTTACCTGTCCCTCGCGCGCGAAGACAAGCAACTTAAAGAGCTTGTTGCCGGCGTCATCAATCGCCAGACATTCTGCATCTTGCTCGACCGGTATGCCAACGCATTTAGTTTCGGCGCGAAGGCCTGTCCCTGGGGAGTCAATGACAAACCGCGGCTGAGTCCCGAACTCTGCGAGCGCAAATGGGAGATCGATTCACTCTGTTATCCAATTCGTCTTTCATACTCATACTGGAAGTTGACGGCCGATACATCGTGTTTCCATAAGGACTGGCAGCAAGCAACTGGACTCATAGTCAAAACTTTGCGTGAACAGCAACGACTTAATGGACCTGGGCCGTACACATTTCAACGAACTACCGACAATCCAATTGATACTCCACCGTTCAATGGTTTGGGTAACCCTACACGCAAAGTTGGTTTGATTCACTCCGCGTTTCGTCCGTCAGATGACGCGTGCATTTATCCATTCCTGATTCCAGCGAATCTGTTTGCAGTGGTAGCGCTCAGACAACTTGCTGAGATTCACTCCGCGGTCTTATCGAATAAAGCGTTTGCTGATGAGTGTCGAACCCTGGCTCAACAAGTTGCTGAAGCTGTTAGTACTTATGGCAAAGCGATATCAAAGCGACAAGGATTGGTTTATGCGTACGAGGTTGATGGTTTTGGAAACCAGCTCTTGATGGATGATGCAAATGTGCCGAGTCTCTTGTCATTGCCGTACCTTGGTTGTTGTTCTCCAAACGATCCGGTTTACCGTCGAACGCGTGCACTAATTCTAAGCTCCGAGAACCCCTACTTCTTCCGCGGTGGAGCGGGAGAGGGGATTGGTGGGCCACACGTCGGTGTGAACATGATCTGGCCGCTGGGAATAATTGTGCGAGCCCTAACAAGTACCGAGGACAGGGAAATAATTTATTGCTTGCGAATGCTGAAGCGCACGCACGGAGGCACCGGTTTCATGCATGAGGCGTTTGACAAGGACGATCCAAAGAAATTTACTCGGTCGTGGTTTGCCTGGGCGAATACTATCTTTGGGGAGTTGATTTTGAAGTTATACGACGAGCGCCGCGATTTGTTGAAGGTGGAGCTTGTATAAGGTCAGTGGTAGTAGTCAATGATTGGTGAGTATAGGACCTATTCGACCTATATGACCTATTCCGGTGACCACTAACTATTGACCACTGACCTCATTTCTTAAACAGATTCGCAAACGCTTGTTTCGCATCTGTCGGAGCGCCTGAGGATGTTTCCCGCTCTACGACAGTTCGGGGCGCGAACAATTCGCACGTGTTTCGTGCATTCTTATTCACGATGCGTTTCGGAATTGATTTACCACATTCGAAGTGTGCTCCAGGATCAAAATAGTTGCACTGACGACAGGAATGGAGATCAGCATTACATTTTGGACAAGTGGTATCCAATAAGATGTGGGTTGGGGCCTTTGCTCCGCATGAAGTGCATTTGACTATTTCGCCAAATGCCATCATCCGGGGTGAACGCGGGCCATCCCGAGGTTCGTATCTGTTTGGCCCTGGACGAGGACCGGTCTGTGGCTTCGGTTTTTGCGGCTCGCGATCGTTTTCCATGTAGCCGCGCTGACGATATTTGCGGTCACTCATGTTTTCGAACTCCAATTTAAGTGTGGATGAGCCTGATCATACGTGAAGTACGGACAAGGCCACAACCAAATACTTTGGAGTGCGACGGCCTGCCGTCGCTTTGTTACACGGATAGTTACTCAAGGCCTGCTGTAACAAAGCGACGGCAGGCC
>DASYPT010000130.1:0-116676 GCA_036006355.1 Pyrinomonadaceae bacterium
TGTGCATCTCTGTGTCTCTGTGCCTCTGTGGTGAATGAGACGTTTTTATCACCACAGAGACACGGAGACACAGAGATGCACAGAGAAGATCCGTCTAGTCGCGTAACTATTGGTTCAAATTCGCAACTTCTTGCTAAGAAAACAAGAAGTGGTCGGTTTGTTACACAGGTTACGCAGATTTCATTGAACGAGGTAAAGCTTCGCCCAACTCAATCAAACAAAAATCTGCGTAATCTGTGGATAAAGCGTTCCTATCGGCAATTGGCAATGACTGTGGTACGCTGACTGCTCTCCCGGATCAAATCTCATGAGGCGCAACTGCAAATGAAACGATGTCCGAAGTGCGGGCTTGAGTATCTTGACACTACGACTCTGTGTCCTGCCGACGGGGTTGCGCTCGAGACTGTTGACGACTTGCTGATAGGCAAGACACTAGCCGGCAAATATCGAATCGATGAGCGATTGAGTGGCGGCGGGATGGGCACCGTCTATCGCGGCACTCACGTGTTGATGGACAAGACTGTCGCGATCAAAGTCTTGCGTCCGTCACTTGCCGCAGACGAAAAGATCGTCGCGAGGTTTTCGAGAGAAGCAAGAGCAGCTTCCCGTATTTCACACCCTAATGCACTCAGCGTCACTGACTTTGGCGAAGATGAAAACGGAATAGTCTTTCTGGTCATGGAGTACTTGAGCGGAAAGACTCTTAAGCAGCTCATTCGCGATGAAGGCCCGCTGTCGTTAGCCCGAACAGTGGACATCATGCGCCAGGTTGGAGACGCGCTGCAGGAAGCCCACTCACAAAACGTCGTCCATCGTGATCTCAAGAGCGACAACATCATGTTGCTCAGCACTACGAGTGGCGATCACGCAAAGGTTCTGGATTTCGGAATCGCAAAGATCAATGAACCTGAAGGACCAATCGACAGCGGATTGACAGCGCCAAACCTGGTTATTGGAACGCCCCAATACATGTCTCCCGAGCAGTGTTCGCAGGATTCGGCAATAGATGCCCGCTCTGACATCTATTCATTCGGAGTGATTTTGTACGAGATGTTGGTGGGACACGTACCGTTCACGGGCGAATCGCCAACGATCGTCATGATGAAACATTTGCAGGAGGCCGTGCCTTCCGTGCTCGAAGAGCGACCAGACCTTCCGCCTGCGGTTGGGAGAGTGGTCGCGCGCGCGATGGCGAAACTACCAACCAACCGATATCAGACGATCAGCGAGTTGTTAGAAGACTTGACCATTGCAGCCGGAATGAGTGTCCTGAAGTTGAACGCGACTACGCCCACGAAAGCGCCGCTACCTGATGATCCGGATGAAATTACCGTTGTTCGTCCGCGCATCGAACCCAGGCCTAGTCCTCAACGTCCACCACTGAATGTTCCGATTGCGCCGTCTCCCCCGCCAGTGAAGCCAGGTTTGAATCCATTCAAGATCCTGATTCCTTCTGCGGTTGGGCTTCTTCTGTTGTTTGCAGTCATTTATGCGTTTACCCGTAACTCAGCGACACCATCAAACACAAACACCAACCAGTCAAACTTGATTGCCGATCCAAACAGTCAACCTGTGCAGCCTTCACCACCGCCGACGGGCAGGGGCGAAGAGGGAATTCCATCAGGTGGCGCCGTTCCGCCCGGCGCGAACGTTAATGCTAATGCGAACGCCGCAGTCTCGCCGACACCTGTCGAAGAGATAGTTCCCGCAAACATCAACGCGAATACAAACGAGAATACAAACGCGAATGCAAATGGCAATGCCAATGCGAATCGAAAAGTGACGCCTTTGCCTGAACCCACTCGTACTGTAACGCCTGATACTTCGGTCCCGCCGCCAGCTGAAACCAAATCGCCTCCGGTGAAGCCCACTCCATCACCAGCAGCATCGCCAGGAAATTAAGCGATCTCCTAAACTTGCTCTTTTCCGAGCGATATGTGGATGCTCTGCGGTTTAGAGTTGACGGCAGCTGTTTCTGAAGCCGGTGTGTGCGAAGCAGCTTCAGATGTTTCGTGCGTTTCGTGTGATTCGTGGATCGCCCTTCTGTAGCTCGGACGCGAGACGATCCACGAATCACACGAACTACTGCAGAGAATCGATAAGACCCTAATGAATCAGCGACCAGCACTTTCCAAAATCATTCGTTTCAATTCCGAGTCGTTTTCAATCTCGAGATCTATTTCAAGTGAATAGCAAGGGATCTCAAACTGGAGGCCACGCAATTTAACGGCATCCTTTGCGGTGGTCATCAAACTCTGTGCGCCCGCGTGTATTGCTGCTTTGCTCAGTTTTGAGACGTCGTCTTGCGTATAGACATGATGATCACGAAACGACTTCTTGAGAACGAGCTGATAGCCTTCTCGGTTCAAGTGAGTAAAAAAAGATTGAGGATTGCCGACAGCACAAAATCCCGCGATTGGTTCTTGAGGTTGTGCCTTAAAGATTGACTGTTGAATTGGAGCGATTCGCCGAGTTTTGATTCTCGCATGAAAGACGGGACGATCTCCGGTTCGCTTAGCTATCTCCCTGCGAATGCGTTCCAGATCATCAACCTGTTCGCACCTTGTTAACACAATGCAGTCGGCCCGCTTGAGGCCCGTGAGTGGTTCACGTAAACGTCCATAGGGAAGCATCCGCCGCCCGCCCCACGGGTCGGTTGCGTCAATGGCAACAATGTTCAGGTCGCGCGCTAGTTGCAAATGCTGGAATCCATCATCCAGCACGAAGCGATCAGTTGATAAATGCTGAATTGCTCCCTGGCCGGCCGCAAAGCGATCGGCATCACAAATAACAGCCGCGATGCCGATTAGATCAGTTGCGAGTTGGAAGGGTTCGTCTCCTGCCTGGGAAGGATCAGCAAACACCGTAGTGCCGTCTGATACCAATACTCTGTTCCTGGGGTTTTCACGACCATAACCTCTCGTCAAGATACAAACCTTCTTACCGGAACCAGCGAGGACGCGCGCTACCCATTCGACTAGAGGAGTCTTGCCTGTGCCGCCGGTGGTGATGTTGCCGATGCTGATTACAGGTCGTTCCAGCTTGAAAGTGCGAAACGTGCCACGTTCATACAGCGCTGTGCGACTACGGGTGATTGCTCCGTACAACGCGCTGAGTGGTGGAAGAACCAGTGATTTCATGAGTGAGATGAATTCGTTGCCAACGCTTTCCGGTTTGAGGCGTTTCTCAAAATGGTGCGGCGGAAGAGCGGGCTGATAAGCGAGAGAGTGCGATCTGCCGCACCCTGATTTTGTTGCACTATCTCTCTGGCATGCTTCCCAAGTTCGCTGCGACGATAACCGTCACTCAAGAGCTCTCCGAGGACTCGGGTCAGAGATTGATCTGCCTTTTCAGGCTCAATTGGTGGGAGTTGCACGATAGCATTGGCTTCGACAAGTAATTCGACAATAGCCTGAAAGTTATGTGTGTTATGACCCGTTACGACGCACACCCCGGTCATTGCCGGCTCAAGCACATTGTGACCGCCTTTGTTGACGATACTTCCGCCAACGAAAACCACGGTGCAAAGTGAATAAATGGCGGGTAGCTCGCCGATGGAGTCGAGCAGGATGATCTCCGCTTTGGCGTCGTCGCCCTGTGGATCTTTGGAACGTCGTGCTGAGCTCAGGCTGGTTCCGGCGACGAGGTTGGCTACCTCTTGAAAACGTTCAGGTCGTCGCGGAGCGATGATTAACCGAACTTTGTGTTTATCTCGCAACACCTGGAAACTCTTGATAATGATCTTCTCCTCTGGACCGTGCGTGCTGGCCGCGAGAATAAGTGATTGCTCAGGCTTAATATCAAAACGCTTCCGGAACATTTCAGTGGAGTTGGCGATTACTCCACTTGGGTCCACGTCGAATTTGAGGTTCCCACTAACGAAAAGTTTTTCGTCCCGCATTCCCAGCGTCGCGATCCGTTTCGCATCATTGTCTGACTGCATCACCGCGACACTCAGGTGCGACAGTACCTTACGAAGGAAGAAGCGAACCATCCGGTAACGGCGAAAAGACTGTGCAGAGATTCGGCCGTTGACCAACGCGACCGGAACATCTTGATTACCGCACACGCGCAGAAAGTTCGGCCACAACTCAGTCTCCATAATCAGTACAACGTCCGGCTTGATTGCCTTAAACGCACGTCGAACTGTCCAGGTCCAATCAAACGGAAAGTAAACGACGGCGTCAGCCTGATGTCGAAAAACGTCTTGTGCCAGAATTTGCCCGGTTGTTGTAATTGTTGATATCAGCAGGAAATGATCGGGGAACTCGGAGCGAAGTCGCGACACGAGCGGACGCGCAGCCTGAGTCTCACCAACTGAAACGCAATGAAGCCAAATGACAGGCTTTGACGAATTATTGATGGGCGGAAGCGAGCCGAGTCGCTGACGAAGCCCCTCGATGTACTTTCCGTGAGCGAATGCCTGATAAAGAAAGTGAGGTATTAGAACAATCAGTCCGAGAGTCAGGAGTAGACTGTAAGCCAGGTACATATAAGATCTCAGATATAAGATCTCAGATCTCAGATTTGAGATCTCGAACACATCTCAAATCTGAGAACGCTACCCGAGCAACTTCACTTAGCACGTTCGATGTAACGGCCTTCAGTTGGATCGACGCGAATCCTGTCGCCCTCATTAACAAATGGAGGAACTGTAATTGTCACACCATTCTCGAGTGTTGCAGGTTTGTTGACGTTCGAGACCGTTGCACTCTTTAACGTGGGTTCAGTCTGCGTTACCACCAATTCCATAGACGCAGGTAGATCGATGCCGATAGGTGAGCCTTCGTAGAACTCGGCCTGTATCTTCAATCCCGGAGTTAACCATTGAGCTGCATCACCAAGATCGTCTTCACTTAGGGCTACTTGTTCGTAGCTCTCGGTATTCATGAAGTGATGATGCGAACCGTCGGAATAAAGGTATTCCATCTCGTGTTGTTCGAGGGAAGCGCGGTCGACCGTATCTGCTGAACGAAAACGATGCTCGAAAGAGGAGCCAGTCTTAATATTGCGTAATTTGGTCTGGATCATCGCCCGCAGATTGCCGGGGGTGTGATGTCTGAATTCAACTACTTTGCAAGGCTGGCCTTCGAAAACGATGACCATACCTCGTCTTATCTGCGTTGCAGGAATCGCCATAAATCTTCAAATCTCCGTCTGAAAAAGTATCTGAATAATTGTATTGCGGACTACGGACGGGCCACCCGGGCCCTGAACAAGTCGCGTAGTCTAACTAGGCAACTCCGCGTTTGTCCAGCCGGGGGTTTTCAAACCAGGCCCTGACTTTCTTACGCATAGTCAGCGTATAGGACCTATAAGACCTATACGACTTATTACCGACCAATGACCCCGACAACGCTCACGAAAATCAGAGACAAGCAGAAAGGCGGCCAAGTCTGAAACACTTCCAGAAATGACCGCCTTCCTTGAGGAGCCCACCTACCTCGATTCTAATAACGTCTCCCGATTTGATTGGTTCCAAGAACTATTACGCGGCTCTCGTGCGTGGCACTTTTCTCTGACGCGCTAATTGTTCAAGCCAGCGTTGAGCTTGTTCGTAGAGCGGAAACCGGCGCTCGTCCAGTCGGAAGGCGCTCGTGTGATAGTAACGGCGGCCATTTATCAGACGGGCCGGATGTTTGATGTGAAGCATTTCGTGGTAAAGGATGTACTCAACGAACCATTCCGGCACGTCTTCGGAGTCGAGAGTTTTGCTTATCGTGATGCTGTCGTAGATGTGGTCGTGATGACCGAGGATATTCCGTGTGCGTCGCTGTGACCAGGTCAACGTCGGCTTAGCAAGTTCACCCTCAAAAAACTTGCGATTAAGTTTGGCAAACATTCGATCGAGGTTATAAATCTCGCCTTGCGCTGATGAAATGTGTTTTCGACCACGACCTCTTCGCGCAAGATCTGAAGCTCTCATGACCGCGGGCGTGAATGAGTAGTCGCGATAGACGCGATCGTGAATTGCTGGAACTCTCTTACCCAGAAGACGCGATACAAGAATCCAGGCTAGTGCACGCAGAACATCCGGAGAACTATCCTTACAAATATCCGACAGGCGCACATAAACACGGCCCGACCGAAGCCGAATTGTGTGTCTCAGTCCGGCGTACGGATAAAAGCGCAAGTCTATCGACGGCACACCTCGGCTACCGCCCAACTGCCGAAATGCGTCGGCAAAGTATTTTGTCGCTTCACTCTTGTGAACCATAGAACCCATCCTGGTCTGAAAAGATAGGATCAGCACCGCCGGGATCAACGATAAATTGTGATCAAGACCAGGTAACGCGGTTGAGTCACCAGTATTTGAGACCAACGCGAATAATCTTAAGGAGGCGTCGTTGAGTGCGTCAATCTTTGGTCAAGCGCCGAAAAGTGCGGATTTCCTAGGAAAAACGTGGACATGAGACGAAGTCCCGATCTCGGTTGCAGCCTTTTTGAATGAAACCTAGATTTATCAACAACTTACCTGTGGAAAAAATTTTTTGGGTCGAAACAAGCGGTTCAAATGTCGGAACCAATTTTGACGACCGGGTCAAACTTAGGCTCGATTTGCAGGGGTTTGCTGAAAACTTTATACTGCAAACGGCCACTGAACAGGCGCAGTTGACGTAATGCAGCTGTCCTTCATGCTACGGCCTAAGGCTTCTAGATAGGCAGTTTAGTTCGATTATTATGCCCCGTCGTAACCCAAGCATGCGAGCCGACGCCTCGCGATCAATCGACCCGCGAATGGAGGGACTGCTTGCTGCACTTATCAAGGAGCACCTCATTACAGGGGAGGCGGTCGGGTCGAGGGTGTTATCGGACCGTTTCGCTCATGGGTATGGCTGGAGCCCGGCGACTATCCGTAATGTGATGGGGGAGCTTGAAGAGGCTGGGTTTGTAGAGCAGCCGCACACTTCAGCCGGACGTGTACCCACCGATACAGGCTATCGTTACTACGTTGACAATATGCTGGGTGAAGCGCGGTTATCGCGCGGCGATTTGAAAGCGATAGATGACCTTTTTTCTGTTGGTGACATCGACGCGGTCGCCTCGCCTGATCGCTTGATGGAAGCCGCATCGCACGTTCTCTCAGCGTTGTCTGAGAATGTCGGTATCGTTATCTCACCATCGCTCGCTGAGAATCGGCTAAAACATATCGAATTTGTGGAACTTCCTGACAAGCGCATCCTGGTTGTGCTGGTGTCCACCTCTGGGATCATTCACAACAAGGTAATAAGAACGACGGAAGAAGATCTAACGCAGGAAGAGCTGAATCGTACTGCTCGATACTTGAACACGGAGTTCGGTGGCAAGAGCCTGTCATCAATACGCGCTGAAATTGTGGAGTTGATGAAAGAAGAGAAGGCGCTTTACGATCGCCTACTCCAAAACGCGGTTTTGCTGTGCGAACGAAGCCTTGAAGGTGAAGAAGCAAGTGACGTTTATGTTGATGGAGCTTCGAACATTCTTAGTAAACCAGATTTTGCTGATATCGAACGGATGCGGGAACTGTTCCGAACGTTCGAGGAAAAATCTCGCCTCATAAAAATCCTTAATCAGTGCATCTCGCACGATAGCTCGTATTTCGGCGATGTACATGTTGTCATCGGCCGTGAACATCCAGCCAGCTCACTTCAAGATTGTGCGCTTATCACCGCCCCTTACCGCGCTGGATCCAATGAACGAGTCGGCACTTTGAGTGTTGTTGGGCCGATGAGAATTGAATATGCCCGAATTATGGCTATGGTAAACTACATGGCGCGATTGATTGAGCATCGCTTGAGCGGAGCCATTGCGTCGTAACGTTGAGCCGACTTCGATCCTTCCAAATGGCACGTGATAGTAAAAACAAACAAAGTCGGATTCCGATCCGCTTTGTCGATGCTGAAGCAGAAAGCGAACCTTCGGGAGACCCCATCCCTGAAATGGATTCTCAAGATCCCGACATCACCACTAACTCAGACGAAGAAGAGATGCAGCCGGACTCTGAGCTGACTCAGCCAGACGCGACTCCTTCGGTTGAGTTTACTGAGGGCGGACCTATTACTGCGGAGCTTGTTGCGACACGAGCTGAGTTAAAGCGTGTACAAGAGGAAACCGCGGAACTCAAGGATCGTTTGGCTCGACGCCAGGCGGATTTTGAGAATTATCGGAAACGCGTCGACCGGGAACGCAGTGACATTTACAACAGAGTAGTTGCTGATGTGGCCGCCAAACTTCTCGGAGTGCTGGACAATCTTAAGCGTGCTTTGGAGACGGAAGCTTCAGTTGAGGCAAACGAATCAGATGAGTTTCGACACTTTCTTAGTGGCGTGGATCTCATTTACAAGCAGCTGAGCGGCGTACTCGAGGCGTTGGGTGTAAAGCCAATCGTGGCCGTGGGCGAGCGTTTTAATCCACACATTCACGAGGCTGTGGTAACCGAGGAAACTGAGGAGTTTGAACCTGATACGATAATTCAGGAGATCCGGGCGGGTTATAAACTGGGTGACAAGCTGATTCGCCCGGCACTCGTGAAGGTCTCCAAACGGAGTTAGGACAAATTACCGAAGGCAAGACTGATGGGAAAAACGATCGGCATAGATTTGGGAACCACTAATTGCTGTGTCGCAGTGCTAGAAGGCGGCGCAGTCCAAATTGTTCCAAATAAAGAGGGCGGCCGAACCACACCCAGCGTCGTTGGATTCACTGATAAAAGTGAAAGGCTGGTTGGCCAAATCGCAAAGCGGCAGGCAGTCACAAATGCCGCTAACACTGTTTACGCAGTCAAACGTCTCATTGGTCGCAAATTCAACTCGAATGAAGTCTCAAAAATGTCTGCAAGTTCACCGTTCGAGATTGTCGATTCACCAAACGGGGACGCGCGCATTCGTGTTCAAGGTCGAAGTTACAGTCCGCCAGAGCTCTCAGGAATCGTACTGCAGCGATTGAAGGCTGCGGCTGAAGATTTTCTGGGCGAGGCCGTGACTGATGCAATCATCACCGTACCAGCATACTTTGACGACACACAGCGTCAGGCAACAAAAGACGCAGGGAAAATTGCCGGCTTGCGCGTGGAAAGAATCATCAACGAACCGACTGCGGCCGCTCTTGCCTACGGCCTGGGTAAATCAGACGTAGAGCGAATTGCAGTTTACGACCTGGGGGGCGGCACCTTCGATATCTCAATTCTCGAAATGAACGACGGTGTTTTCGAAGTCCTTTCAACATCGGGAAACACATTCCTGGGCGGCGAGGACCTGGACGAGCGGATCATGAACTGGATGGCCGACCAGTTTTTGAAAGACACAGGAATCGACCTTCGCCAGGATCGACTTGCATTGCAAAGATTGAAAGAAGTTGCAGAACGAGCGAAGTGCGAACTTTCCTCAACAACCGAAACGAATATCAACCTCCCTTTTATCGCTGCAGATGCAACCGGTCCCAAACACTTCAACAAATCGTTCACGCGCGACCAGTTTGAAGACCTCGTACGAGATTTGATCGAGCAAACCATCGAACCGTGCCACACCGCGATAAAAGATGCCAAGCTGGAGCGGGCCGATATCGATAAAGTCGTACTGGTTGGCGGTCAAACGCGTTCTCCAATTGTCGAACGGACTGTAGAAAAGATATTCGGCAAAAAGCCTTCCGCTGAGATTAACCCGGATGAAGTTGTCGCGATGGGTGCAGCCATACAGGGTGGAGTCCTGAGTGGAGACGTCAAAGACATCGTACTTCTGGACGTGTTGCCGCTAAGCCTGGGTCTGGAAACACGAGGAGGCTTGTTTACGAAGATAATCGAGCGCAACTCAACGATTCCACTGCGTAACAGTTTGACGTTTACAACCGTTGTCGACAATCAATCATCAGTTGAGATCCATGTCCTACAGGGCGAGAGAGAAGTAGCCCAGGGGAATCGTTCGCTTGGTAAGTTTGAGTTGGTTGGCATTCCACCGAATCCGCGGGGAGTGCCTCAGATCGAAGTTTCTTTTGAGGTTGACGCAAACGGAATCGTATCGGTGTCTGCGCAGGATAAGGCCACGGGACGAGAACAACAGATGCGCATAACGCCGACATCCGGACTAACGCCAGATGAAATCGAGCGATTAATTCGGGAAGCAGACGAATTTGCTGATAGCGATCGAGACGCCAAAGAGTTGGTTGTGCTGCGTAACAAGCTCGAGTCGTTGCTGAAGAACACCCAGAAATCGTTTACCAAGTTTGGCGGGTTGCTATCGCAAAACGATCAGGATCTCGCAGAACGCAACTTCGCTGAGGCGGAGGCTGCCAATCGGGGAACGAGTCTGACTGATATAAATAAAGCCTTGACGAATCTTGAACGAACCGCTGCACAACTCACCACGGCAATGATGAGTCCCGCCCCTGACGCGACAACTACAGAAGTATAGCCATTCTTTTCAGACTTATTTTTAAGTGAGGTTAATTTAGAACTGGATGAGTAAACGCGATTATTACGAAGTTTTGGGAGTTACCAAAGCTGCATCAGAGCAGGAGATTAAGAGTGCATACCGGCGTCTAGCCGTGAAGTATCACCCTGATAAGAACCCTAACGACGCAAGCGCGGAAGAGAAGTTCAAAGAAGCCGCTGAGGCTTACGGCGTACTTCAGGATTCTGAGCAGCGTCGTCGATACGACCGTTTTGGACATGCAGGTGTTTCGACGGGCGCAGGGGCTGGAAGTTGGGGAGCACCGGGATTCGGCGGCATTGAGGATATTCTTGGTGACCTTTTTGGTTTTGGAGATGTCTTTGGTGGTTCGCGCTCAGGATCGCGACGGAGTGCAGCTCAGCGCGGGGCAGATCTTCGGTACGATTTGGAGATCACGCTTGAAGAAGCTGCGAATGGTATGACGGCGCAGTTGCGCATCCCGCGTCTGGAAGGCTGTGAAGCTTGCAAGGGTTCTGGCGCAGCGCCCGGGACACAGGCGGAGTCGTGTCAAACTTGCGCTGGAACAGGTCAGGTTCGTTACCAACAAGGCTTCTTCTCTGTCGCACGAACATGTGGTACGTGTCGTGGCGCCGGCCAGGTGATTAAGACTCCTTGTAAGGAATGCAAGGGCGCTGGTCGCGTTCAGAAAGAAAAGCAGATGGAGGTCAAGATACCCGCGGGTGTCGAGACCGGCTCACGACTTCGAGTTCAGGGGGAAGGCGAAGCAGGTACTCAGGGAGGACCCGCCGGAGATCTCTACGTGGTTATCCACGTTGCCGAACATGAGGAGTTTGAGCGACAAGGTAGCAACCTCTACGAGGCCGTGCCGATTACTTTTGCACAGGCAGCTCTTGGAGCCGACATCATGGTGAAGACACTGGATGGAGAAGAGAAGCTCAAGATTCCCCTTGGTACCCAAACGGGCACTGTTTTTCGATTGAAAGGCAAAGGAATGCCGCAACTGGGAGGACGCGGTAAAGGCGACCTCTTCGTTTCAGTCAGCGTCGTGACACCTACATCGCTAACGCGAGAGCAACGTCGATTATTGGAACAGCTGGCTGAAGTTGAAAACAAGGATCTAGAGAACAAGGGGTTGGTCGACAAGGTACGAGATATTTTCGGGTGATCTGCTGTCCGATATGCTTTAGCTTGTCGTGACGTAACCAACGCGAACGATCGGTTGAAGCGGGTATGCTTGGTTACGTCACGACAAGCTAAAGCATATCGGACATTTTTTGAAAGAGGTGAAGCGCATGAGCCCCCGGCGATTCAAAGTCGTCTTTGTGTTGAGTCTGATCGCAGTTGCAGCGTTAAGGGTGTCCGCCCAGGACCCTTTAGATGCATGGAAAGACTTCGATTTCGGCAAGACTTCGATCAAAGCGTCTCAGATTCAACCTCTCGAGTTACAAGATCTAAAGATGTTGCGCGGAATTGTGTTCGGCCGCCATGGTCGTATTTTCAAGGACTCCGACATCAAAGCGTACCTTCAAGAACAGTCGTGGTTTAAACCAAACCCTGACTTCAAGAACTCGATGCTCAACAATACTGAGCGACGTAACCTCGATGTCATTCGCATAGCCGAGGCGAGTAAGCACGACACGATACAACCAGGGGACATGCGTTACTGGGTGGATCGCCCAATCACCGCGAAAAAGCTCGGCAAGCATAGTGGCGCGGAATGGACGGTTTTACTCGCTGAAGTCGAGGCTATTCATGGTAAGCGGTTTGAGGACAACCCATGGTTACAACAGTACTTCGATGAGAGGTACTGGTACACGTCAAGCGACAAGTACGATCCAAAGCGCCTTTCTGTTAATGAGCGGAAGAACCTCGAGATTCTAAGCACCGCTCAGAAACGACAGCGCAAAGTCGCTTTGCTGCCTGGTGACATGGAGTTGTTCGAAAGGAAGACCATATCGGAGTCAATGCTGCAGGGGTTGAGCCTCCACGAACTCAGATTGCTGCGCAACGAGGTCTATGCGCGTCACGGTAGACAGTTCAGAGCGGAGTGGTTGCAGCAGTATTTCTTCGGGCAGCCCTGGTACACCCCTGATGAGAATTTCAAGGACGAGGAGTTATCGGGTAGCGACAAGCTGAATGTCGAGACCATCGTTCGTTATGAGAACAAACTTCATCAGGGCTTGAGCAACACGCCGATCACGCGCGCATTGTTGGAAGGCTTGTTTCTCGAAGATGCTGTTCAGATGCGACAGGAGATCTATGCGCGACATGGGAAGGTATTCAAAGAGCCCTGGCTACAAAAATACTTTTCAAGCCTCGACTGGTACAAAGCCGATTCAAACTTCACCGATGTCTCTTTGACAGAAGTGGAGAAGAAAAACATCGCAACCATTGCGGCATATGAAAAGCGTGCCGTCACGGCGATGAGCACGATAGAGGGTTGATAAGGCCCCCCGGTTTCGCGTGACGAAACCAATAGAATCTAAGGTTTAAGATTTGGACACCATCGCTTAACCCGGTGGTGTTTCAATTTCAGTCGAAGCGAAAGATCTTCTTGGACACCACCGGCTGAAGCCCGGTGGTGTCAAATCTGAAATCTGAAATCTTAAATCTGAAATAACTAGAGCCGGTACCTGACACCCGCCCTCTTCTTCGCCTCTTCCTCTAAATCAACATTCTGCAATCGCAACGTAACGTCGGCGTTGAGATCGAGATCGCTCCGCTCGCCGGCCAACAATTTTACGGTCCCAGCTGCAGCGATCATTGCCGCGTTATCTGTCGAAAGATGCGGTGAAGGAAAGTAAACAGGAAGCTCCAATTCCTTCGCCATTTCGCGACACACCTCGCGTAGTTTGCCGTTACACGCAACTCCGCCTGCGACGATCAAAGTTCGCGGGTAGTACTCTTCGGCGATCCTCTCCATCGTCCTTACTAACGACTCGACGACCACATGTTGAAAACTTGCTGCTAAGTCTTTGATGCCCTGCGAAGGTTCGCTGCCGTTTTCAACCGGTGCCAGGCCAGTTTCACGTACATACCTGGTAACTGCTGTCTTCAATCCGCTGAAACTGAAGTCTGGTAATCCGTCGCCCATGCGCGGAATTGCAAACGGGACTGCCTTTGGATTTCCTTCGCGCGCGAGTCGCTCGATGATGGGACCTCCCGGGTATCCTAGTCCCAAAAGTTTTGCAACTTTGTCGAACGCTTCACCCGCGGCGTCGTCGCGTGTTCTTGCGACAACTTTGTACTTCCCAGGTTCGGGAATGAAGAAGATGTTTGTGTGGCCGCCCGAAACGATTAGAGCCTCGGCAGGGTATTCAATCGGAGGATTCTCGAAGGCCACGGAATAGATATGTCCCTCGATGTGATTGACACCTACAAACGGTATATCAAGCGCATAAGCCATCGCCTTTGCATAAGAGACGCCCACTAACAACGACCCAACGAGTCCAGGCCCAACTGTCACGGCAATGCCATCGATATCTTTTTGCGTAACTTGAGCACGGACGAAGGCCTCGGTCACAACGGGAACAATCTTGTCGAGGTGCTCGCGGGAAGCAAGTTCGGGAACAACGCCGCCAAACGGCTTGTGAACTGCAATCTGCGAGGAGATGACGGATGAAACAATCTCACGGCCATCAAGAATAACGGCGGCCGCGGTTTCATCACAGGATGTTTCGATGCCGAGGACTAACATGAATCGATTCTAGCAGGATGGCGCAAGGATTGTCGTTTGCATGAGCGGATCTGTTTCGTGTACTTCGTGTATTTCGTGGATCGTGCTTTCTTCGTTCGCAAGGCGATCCACGAAACACACGAAACGTCACGAAGTTAAAGCAAAAAACGTGAGAGATGAGTCGCCTTGTTTGAGTACTCTTGTGCGTTTGAGAGCGGCCATCGTTTCAGGTAGTTGGTTTTTGTGATGATGCTCCGCAATCACAAGAGCATCAGGCGTTAGCAGTTTGTCAGCGTGCGATCCAAGAGACATCAGTACTTTCAAATAGTCATCCTGGTAAGGCGGGTCGAAGTAGACAATGTCCCAGGGCTGAAGATTTCGAACCAGGCGCTGATGAAGAAAGTCGCTTGCTTCATCGTTCACAACTTCGGTTTGATCTTCAGGAATCCGGCACAGATCCAGGTTTGACTCAATCAGACCACACATCTTCCGCGATCGATCGACGAACGTAACGTGAGCGGCGCCTCTCGAGAGGGCTTCGATCCCAACCGCGCCTGAGCCGGCGCACAAATCGAGGAAAAGCACATCAATAATTTGCGGCGCAAGAACGTTGAAGAGCGTTTCGCGCAGTCGATCCGAAGTGGGCCGCACTTGCATCGACGGCGGACTCTTGAGATTTCGACCTCGATATATACCGGCGATTATTCGCATTAAATATGTACTTAGAACTTAGTGTTTCGTGCTCTTGGACTTGGGCCTTAGGCCTTTGGTCTTTGGCCTTCGAACGCGACACCCGCTAGAACGAAGCTCAAATGCCAAAGACCAAAGACCTAAGACCAAAGCCACAAAACACGAAGTAAAAGCACGACACTTCACCCCACACTCGCCAATCCGAACCGCGTTGTATCGGCAAGATATTCCTTCATCCTTTTCGTTTGTGGCGATGAGGCGCGCTCGGTTAAATAGTATTCAGCTGCCGTCCGCGCCTTTTCCAGGATCGATTGATCTCGAACCAGGTTGCCGATACGAAACTCGGGCAGACCCGATTGCTTCGTTCCCAGTATTTCCCCTGGACCACGCAGTTCGAGATCCTTTTCGGCGATTATGAATCCATTATTCGTCTTTGCCATGATGCCCAAACGCTCACGAGCAACCATCGTCTTTTTG
Organism: Pyrinomonadaceae bacterium; assembly: GCA_036006355.1. Taxonomy (GTDB): domain Bacteria; phylum Acidobacteriota; class Blastocatellia; order Pyrinomonadales; family Pyrinomonadaceae; genus PSRF01. Next base: position 15,229 of record DASYPT010000130.1, read on the forward strand.
TCAGTGGTCAGAAGCACGCAATAACTCTTCTCCGCTCCTCGACCAACGCGGCCCCGTAGTTGATGAAGTTGTGACAATCCGAAACGCTCGGCATGCTCCACAATCATCACGGATGCGTTTGGAACGTCTACGCCGACTTCGACAACCGTGGTTGTCACAAGGATCTTTGTCTCACCTGCGACAAACGCTTTCATCACTTCCTCTTTCTCGGCTGACTTCATCCTACCGTGCAACAGTCCCACGGATATTTTGGGGAACACCGTGTCTCGCAGGTACTCGTAGCGTCGAGTGGCGTCGCGCAAGTCTATCTTTTCAGATTCTGCGACGAGCGGATAAACAACATAAACCTGACGACCTGCTTTAACCTCGCGCGATATTAATTGTTTGACTTCCTGCCGCTGGTCCTCTCCGAAGACCATCGTCTCTATTGGAGTGCGACCCGGCGGCAGTTCATCGATTATCGAGACGTCCAGGTCGCCATAAACCGTCATGGCTAATGAACGTGGAATCGGTGTTGCGGTCATGACTAACACGTCCGGGCTGACGCCCCGCGCTCTTAGTTCTGCCCTTTGCATCACGCCGAACCGATGCTGTTCGTCCACCACAACCAATCCAAGATTCGCAAACGAAACTGCGTCCTGGATCAAAGCCTGGGTGCCGATGCAAGCGTGAATCTCTCCCGCTTGTAATGCTTGTTGCAGTTTGCGTTTCTCCGAAGAGCGAACCGACCCCGTCAGCAATTCCACCCGGTAAGGAGTCTTGGCGAGGAGGCGCTTGATGTTGCGCGCATGCTGCTCGGCGAGTATTTCTGTCGGCGCCATTAATGCAGCCTGATAACCGTTTTCCATTGCCGCAATCATGGCGATTACGGCCACGATGGTTTTGCCACTCCCGACGTCGCCTTGCAACAGACGATTCATCGGCGTGGTTGACTTCATGTCGTTGAAGATCTGCGCGGTGACCTTTCGTTGCGCCGTAGTTAATTTGAACGGAAGTACGGCTGAAATGACGTCCTTAACTTCCTTATCGATACGAATCTTCAACTCCTTCGATTCACGAATGCGTAGGCCTCGTTTCAATGTGACTGCAAACGCCAACCAGAAGAAGTCTTCGAAGATCATTCTTATGTGCGCTCGACTTCTGGATTGTTCGTAGTCGACCATCGATTCGTCTTTTGGAGGGAAATGGATCTCGCGAAGTGCCTGGGCTCTTGGTACGAGGCGAGACTTTTGGCGAAGTTCAGCAGGCAGTGTCTCCGGTATTTCTTTATCGTCTAGCTTCGCGAGTACGGCGTGAATAATTTCTCGAACTCGCTTGGAATTGAAATCGCCGAGCTTGCGATAGACGGGGACTCGACGGCCAACATGAATTGCAGCCAGTGACGGATCTGAGATGTTTGCTTCAACGTTTTCCGGATTCGTTGAATCAACATTGTCTGTTTCGGATGAGACGAGCGTTTCAAGTTCATCTGCCGGACGGTGAAGCCGCAACGAATACGTACCGCGTTTTTTATCCCACTCCCACTGACCAAACGTGATGAAGCGAGTCCCACGGCTTAGTTTCTTCGTGTAAAACTGGATCACATCGTAAGCATGCCGACCGGAGACAAACCACCAAACGACAACTTGCCTACCCGTCTTGTTATCAACATCAACGCCTGAGACCTCGAAGATAAACAGCCTCGACTTGGAGAAAGCTTGTCGATTCCGAACTTCGTATCCGCCCGCATGCTTAACCTGGAGTTCCAGCGACGCCTCTGTGCCGTCTTCCAGATCGTTGATTTTTGCGAGATGGGAACGGTCCTCATATCGCATCGGCAAATAAGTCAGCAGATCCTCAACCGTCGCTTCAATGGATTGTCGTTTGTTCGCGTGAGCGGCTACAGCGGCAGCAAGCTTGCGAGCGAGGTTTGGTCCTAACCGTGCAATCTTGTGCTTGTGAAGGTCCTCAACTGGCGTAGTGAGGAAAATAGCACTCGGCATCGCGCGGGATCATAGCATGGAGTAAGGATGAAGGATGAAGGCGGAAGGATGAAGGTAGTCAGTGGTAAGTGGTCAGTGGCAAATATAGGTCGGATACGTCCTATAGGTCCTATACACCGCCTTACACTAACCACTCACAACTCACTATCTTCATCCTTCCGCCTTCATCCTTCATCCTGCTTTCGGCGCTCCCACCACGGAACAAGCTACATTCGTGCTACGTTAGTTAATTGAGGTGATCTTATGGACAAGTGGGAGCCTCTAATAGATCGATTGATTCGAGAATCAATGGAACGTGGTGAGTTTGATGATTTACCGGGTTCCGGCGAGCCGATCGACTTAACCGAGAATCCATATGAAAAACCCGAACTACGGAGCGTGCACCGGCTTCTGCGTAACGCCGGGTTTGCCCCCGCCTGGATTGAGGAACGCAAGGATATTGAGGACCAGTTTCAAAAGGCCTACTACATTTTGTCCCGGGCGAAGCAACTTTACTGTCGAACTGCCAAAGATGTTGAAGACCGGGACTGGCAGCGCGCAATTAAAGAATTTCGTGAACGCGTTGATGAATTAAATCAACGAATCCGCATCTACAATCTAAAGGCTCCCTCAGCCTCAGTTCATCGGCAACTGATTGATGCCGAGAAGCTGCTGAACGAGTTGAAATGAAACGATCTCAGATCTCAGATCCCAGATTGAACTCCAGGATCCATTATATTTGAGATCTGTGATCTGGAATCTGAGTCAAAGGGGTTCACATGAGCGATCCAATGTCGGATGCTAGTCGCGACTCACTAAAGCACTTACGCCAGGGTCTTTTGCGGTTACACAAGATGCTACTCGATCTGGAGCGCATTGGGTACGAACGTGCGCATCATCGTATCGGAAACAGTTATGAATTCCTGCAACTGGTCTTGAAGGATCCGTGGTTTGATTGGCTGCACAGATTGTCTGAAGTGATTGTCCAGATCGATGAGGCGCTGGACATCAGAGACATGGAACAGCCGGCTACTGACGAGGACGCCCGCGAGCTGATTACACGAGCGAAATCGTTATTGAGCCCAGCCGAAGAAGGGACTGAATTTCAAAAGAACTACTTTCTCGCTTTGCAGCAATCACCGGATGTAGTGCTGTTGCATTCGGAGTTGATGAAGATCTTCCGATAATCGGTCTTTGGTCTTTGGCCTTTGCGCTTCGGTCTTTGTTCATCGAGGATTCTGTTTCAAACACCAAAGGCCAAAGACCAAAGGCCAAAGACCTTCAACTACAAAACTCATCAAACGCCTTCGTTAACTCGCCCGCGATTTGTGTCGCATCTCTTCCCTCGATCTGATATCGCTCCAACATGTAGACCAGCTCACCATTCCTCAACAACGCGATTGACGGAGACGACGGCCCGTAGCCTTTGAAATAACTTCGAGCTCGTTCTGTTGCCTCTATATCGGCGCCCGCGAAGACAGTAGTCACTTTGTCCGGTTTGTTCTGATGTTGAAGTGCTAGCGCAACTCCGGGTCTTGCTTTTCCAGCTGCACAACCACAAATGGAATTAACTATGACCATCAATGTCCCCGAAGTGTTGGCGACGGTTTCATCAACAGAGTCCGCAGTTCGTAGTTCTTCGACTCCCAGCCGAGTCAGGTCCTCTCGCATGGGACGAATCATGATTTCTGGATATGGCATACTTCCCTCCCTTGTTGGAATGATAACAGGAAAATGAAGGATGAAGGATGAAGGCGGAAGGATGAATGTCGATCGGGAGCTTCCGTCTTCATCCTTCATCCTTCATCCTTCCGCCTTCTGCTCGTCTAGCTTGAATCAAAATCTTCCTGGGATCATCTCCATCGCCCGCGATCTCAATCTTCCAAACATCTGGCGGCAATGGATAACGGCCCATACGTTCAGCCCATTCGATTACGATAACCGAATCCTTGTCCGCAAGAAGATCGTCTAGGTCAACTGCGTGTGCAGCACTTGCTCCTTCGTCGAGTCTGTAAAGATCCAGATGATAGAGTCTGAGTCGCCCGTCATAAGGGTTTACCAGAGTAAACGACGGACTCGTTACATCCTCTTCATCAATACCGAGCGCGGCACAAAGGCCTTTTACTAATATGGTCTTGCCGGCGCCGAGCGGCCCTCTCAACAGCAGAATCTCACCTCCTTGAAGGCGAGATCCAATCGCGTGCCCTAATTCGAACGTTTGTTGCGGGGAGATGCTTGCGAACTCCCCAAGTGGTATGCGCGAGGAAACTGACATGCCCTATGGTTGCTCCCCTTGCGGATCGAGGAATCTTATTGCCTCGCTAAAATGATCACGGATATCGGAAGCAACCATCGTTCGCATTCCCAATTGGCGCGCTGCGAAATCACCAGCCAACCCACCGATGTAGAGGGCAGCAATGGATGCATCAAGCGCGTTTGCGTTTTGCTTGAGTGCTCCAAAGGCTTGCGAAAGAAAACCGGCAATCAACCCGGTAAGGGTATCTCCTGCTCCAGCCGTGCCGAGTCCTGCATTTCCAGTTGGATTCACGAACACTCGTCCGTCAGGGGAGGCGATAAGTGAGCGCGACCCCTTTAGTACAAGTATCACTTTGTGAGTCCGAGCAAACTCACGGGCGACCGCCAATCTCCCGGCAAGCGACGACTTATTATCAGTGCCGATCAATCTCAACATTTCGCCAGGATGGGGCGTCAGGATCAACGGGTGCTCCGTTGAGCCACTTAGATCGTCAGGCCAGGGAGCGAGGCAGTTCAATCCGTCCGCATCAATTACAACCGGTTGACCGCGCCTCTCGACAATCTGACGAACAAATTTTCGGGTTCTTTCGTCGTCTGACGTCAGGCCGGGACCAACCGCTACGACCGTGGCTTTCGCAGATAGTTTCAGAAAGTGTTCGACTGCGTCGTCGCTGACAACACCACGATCCGTTTCTGCCAGCGCTGTTGTCATAACTTCTGGAATGAGACGCGCAGACACGGATGTTTGAGCAGAAGCGGGTGTGGCGACGGTTACTAAGCCTGCCCCAGCTCGCATTGCCGCACTCCCGCAAAGTGCTGCGGCGCCGGTGTAGTCCCTTGAACCAGCCGCGAAGAGTACGTGGCCATGAGTGTTCTTGTACGACTCGGGTGTGTAGCGAGTACTGACCAACCAATTCCTGGCGTCTTCCTCTTCTGTAACGAACAACCATGGTCTGCAAGACTCGATGAGACTTTGTGGTGAACCGATATCCGCGATTACAAGTTCGCCACCAAACTCGCAAGCGGGTGGCAACACATTCGCTGGCTTTGGAGCGGTAAATGTGATCGTGAGATCCGCCTGAACTGTTGGACCAATAGGATTGGTTTGGTCCGCATTCAATCCCGAGGGAATATCAACTGACACAATCAGCGGTCGCAAACCGGCAGCACGATCTCGAGCCTGTCGTAGAAGCCTCAGGTGATCAATTACCTTTGCAAACACACCTTCGAGGGGTCGCGTCAAACCTGTTCCGAACAGAGCATCGACGATGATGTCATAGGCTTTCCGCGGTCTGGCAAGCTGTTCCCAGGCTGCAATGCCGTCACATTCTGTAAATGATACCGGTGCGGGTGCCTGCGCTGAACCGGCCGCGAAACCGGCTAGTTCGCTAATCGCCTCAAGGTTCGTGTGCGCGTCACCGATCGTTTCTGAAACTCTTCCGAAAAGAACCACGTCGCAATGTACGCCGAGTCGCGATAGACCACGCGCCACCGCGGCGCCGTCGCCTCCGTTGTTGCCCTTGCCACAGAGGACGAGGGCCTTCCGATCTGAGAATCCGTTCGCAAAGTGGGTCTGGATAGCCTGAACACAGGCATTTGCTGCTGCTTCCATCAGCAAGAGCGAAGGAGTGCGATAGTTCTCGACGGTAAGTCGGTCGATCTCTCTAATTTGTTCAGTGAAAATAACGGGCTGCACAGGGTTGATGATAACCCAGTGATCTCAGATTTCAGATCTCAAAGCGTGTGGTAACCCGACTGTCCAGGGAAGGCTCAGGTACATCGGAGGAGTAATCAATAGGATTGAGCCCCCTTGACAGTCGGGCTACCGCACCCAACCGACAGTGAGTGGGCTCACCAGAGGCCCTAAACAAAAAAGCCGGTCCAGGACCGGCTCCCTTAAGTTGCCTGCCGCTGCACCGTCCGTTTTTCCAGGATATTCAAGTAATAGAATCAATGCTGAACGGTTTCCAGAGAATTCTAAAAAAGATTTTCGTGGGGCAAATTGGGGAAAAACTCTTGAGACCCGCAAAACTGGAAGACCCACACTCAAGTTCCAGAAAACGTCCATCACTAGAGCCTGAGCATTCTCAGGCCGCGAGAGATAACCCGTCGGGCCTCGCCAATACCGAAGAGGGAAGTGACGCCGAAATAAGTAACGCCATATCCGCCTAACACAATGACCGCAACTATCACCGGGTGACGATGCCCTACAAGGACTTTCAAGCCCCAGCCCAGACCCGCCCCAATTCCTGCGCTAAGCCACAACTTAATTACGTAGGAAGACGGCAAACCGGTTCGACCAATACGCCGATTCAATGACCTCCTGAGTAATGCGAATTCGACCCAGCCTGCAATGCCCGCTGACGCGGTTAAGCCTGCAACTCCCCACTGTGGATCGACACCCAGCATCCGTGGCAGTTGTAACGAACAAAAATAGCCGAGCACCGTCGTTAGGATGACTCTGACAATCGCAAAGCCAAGAGGTGTGCGTGTGTCGTGAAGCGCGTAGTAAGTCGATGAGTAGAGACGACCAAGTGTAGAGGCTAGCAATCCAATCGCTGACCCCGCCAGAATCCCCCACACGAAAGTGGTATCAGCCTGGACAAATCGCCCGGTCTGATAAAGGACAGCAGTGATTACGTCTCCAAGTGCAAGAAAAGCCATTGACGATGGCACGATGAAAAACGCGATCCGATGTAATCCCTGATCCAAACGTTGACGTAAGGAGTCTGCAACAGCTTGCTTGCTGCCAAGCTCTTTCGACATCGTTGGTAGTTCAGCGGCGGAAACTGACATACCGAAGAGACTGACGGGAAGCGTGTACAGACTTTGAGCATAGTTCAACGCTACCATTGCGCCTTGCCCGAGATAGCTGGCCAGAAACGCATCGACAAACGCACTTATCTGCACTACTCCCCGGCTCATGAAAACAGGAAAAAAGTTTTGCAGCACCTTGCGCACATGCTCATTGAAAACGTCAAGAGTAGGCAGAAAACGGTGAATGAGTCGGAGAACTGTCGGTAGTTGCACAGCGAACTGCAGTCCGCTGCCGATCACAGAAGCCCAGGCCGTTGCTTCTGCTAATGGATCGAGGTCAAGACGATGGCCGAAAAAAACCAGGGCAGCAATGATCGCAGCATTCCAGGCGACCGGTGCAGTATATGAAATGAAGAAGCGATGGTGGCTGTTGAGAACACCCAAACACCACGCGGAGAGAACCAATAGACCAGCACCGGGAAAGAAGATTCTGACAAGTCTAATCGCTAACTCGCGGCGTTCGTCCTGGAACCCCGGCGCAATGGCAGTGACAAAGTACGGTGTTGCAAAGACGCCGATTAAAACGATAAGGGATGTGACTAACGCCAATACGCCGAAGACGGCATTGGCTACTTTCGCTGCCTCTTTCTCGTCCTCCTGCGCTAGTAGTTTCGCGTAAACCGGAATGAAGGATGCTGATAACGCGCCTTCGCCAAAAACATTCTGGAGAAAATTTGGGATTCTGAAGGCTGCGCTAAACGCGTCTCCAGCTCCGGAACGGCCAAAGTAGTGCGCAAAGATTCGTTGCCGGATTAATCCGACGATCCTGCTGATCAGAATTCCCGCGCCAACAAAAAATGCGCTTCGGCCAGTGCTCGGTTGAGTTTGACGTGGACTAGCATCGATGGACGCGGCGCCGACTTGTTCAAGGCTCTCACCTGCGATACGTCCGACCTGATCGTCAGAAATGTGCGGGTCACTATTGTTTGGGGAAGCTGGTTTGTCGCGGCGGGTGTCGCCGTTCCTACGATCATTCATCGAGGTCAGAGGCCATATTCTTTGATCTTATTGAGCAACGTCTTATAACTGATCCCGAGATCCTCTGCAGTTCGGCTTTTGTTACCGGAGTTCGTTGCCAAAGCTGCTGAAATTTTCTTGCGCTCAACGACAGTCAACGCGCGATGGGCGACTTCAGAGAGGGTGCCGGAGAGATCAAAATCATTAAGCGACTTATCGTTATCGATTGAAGGCGAAACCAATCCGAGGTCGCGGGGCTCGAGTACGAGCGAATCAGACAGGATGCAGGCGCGCTCAATGGCGTTTTCGAGTTCGCGCACATTGCCCGGCCACGCTCGGCCTCTTATATGCGCGATAGCCTCGTTACTGAGCTCGGCTTCACGTCCGCGAAGTTCATGGCCCAGTTGAGAAGCAAAGTGGTTTGCTAAAAGAACAACGTCGTCACCTCGTTCACGCAGTGCTGGTATCTCGAGGGGAAAAACTGCAAGCCGGAAAAACAGGTCTCCCCGAAACTCTCCCTGATCGACCGCAGACTTTAGATCCTTGTTAGTCGCAGCGACGACACGCACATCAACCGGAACCTGAGCACGTCCACCAATACGATCGACTACCTTTTCCTCGATGGCGCGTAGAAGTTTTCCTTGTACTGAAAGCGGTAACTCTCCGATCTCATCCAGGAAAACAGTCCCCCCTGAGGCTAGTTCAAATTTACCCTGTCTTCGATCACTTGCGCCGGTAAACGCACCTCGCTCGTGACCAAAGAGTTCGTTCTCAATGAGCGTTTCCGGAATGGCAGCACAGTTGATTGCCACCAACGGTTTATCGCGACGATTTGACAGATGATGGACCGCGCGCGCGAATAGTTCTTTGCCGGTGCCCGATTCTCCAAGCAGCAGAACCGTAGCTTCAGTTTGAGCTACTCGCTGTGTTTCTCCTACCGCCCGTTTCATCACGTCTGACTCACCAATGATTCGTGGAAAGCCATAACGACGCGACCAGTCTTCGCGCAGCAAAATGTTTTCATTGCGAAGTCGTGCCTGCTCAAGTGCGCGTTCAACGAGCAGCAGTAGGTGATTTGAGTCTACTGGCTTTTGCAGGAAGTCGTGCGCACCGTCTTTCATTGCCTGGACCGCTTCGTCAATCGATCCGAATGCGGTCATCAGGATCACTGGAACATCGGGGTCTGATGCTCGGGCAGCGCGAAGAACATCAAGCCCGGAGCCGTTTGGCATTCGCAGGTCGGTCAGTACAAGGCGATATCGGGTGGTGGAGATTTCGTTGATTGCAGCGCGGGCGTCGGCTGATTCGGTAACGGTGTATCCGGCGTTTTCCAGCGTCAATCGGATGACGTGTCGCAAACTCTCTTTGTCTTCGACCAACAAAATGTCAGACATTTCGACAAAGCTCGTTGTTTTTGGGATGGCGATGACAGAGCGACATAGTTGGCAGGCGCCGCGTTGACTCAACAACGGAACTCATCATGGGATTGTTCCGACAGAGGTGTCAAGCACCTTGTCATTTAAGATTTAAGATTTCAGATTGCAGATTGGCCGCAGTGTGGTCAGTTAGACATTAGTTAATGGTCAGGAAGATAGGACCTGTATAACCTATAGGACCGATTTGACCATCAACGACTGTCCACCCGACCAGACTGGGGCCAATTTGAAATCTTAAATTTTAAATCTGAAATGAACTCAGAATTCGCGTATGCCCGACACGGAGTGACCACCAACTGATTTGGCTCTGTCTATGGAGTCTGAATTGTATTGAATGTTCGCAGTGCCGCCGCCAGAAGTATTAAACGTCGGTGCAGCAAATACGTCGCTGTCGGCGCCTGAGGCGGCAAACTTGGCAACGAACATTGCTCCGTAGATGTTTCCATTACCACCACCGCTACGCACTACGGTTCCACCACCTAAGACCATGATGACACCGTTCCAATTGAAGTTGCCATTTAGAGTAAGTGTTCCCGTAACTATCAAGGTGCCTTGACCAGTTGGGCTGCCTGGGCCAAGCGTAAAGTCACCATCAATAAACGTAAAAACGCCGTCAGGATAGGTCGTCGTGTTTGCTCCTACGCCGGCAGCACTGTTGAGTGCATCATTGGCCGTAGCGAAGTATCTACCCTGGTTGATGGCTGCCTGCTTCATTCCCTCGCTGCCGTATAAGAAGTCCCTGGCCGTTTTGACTGACTCGAGAAAGCTGGGTGTGTTGCCACCATTCAGCACCAACGGGTCGGCCGGTGATACGTTTGGGGCACTTCCGCTGCAGTTGCTGCCGTCCGCTTGACAGCCATCAATAATGTTATTGGTTGCGTTGTAGTCTGAATTGGCTACCGCGAATGCCGCGACCGGAGGCGCCGTGCCATACGAATCGTTACCTGACGCTGACGTCACATTACTGCCGCCTAAGTCAAAATTGATGGGGTTGCCGCTGCCATTTGGCATTGTCACAGTAGCGTTCACCGGATAGCTGAGTGTGTAACGGTTAACAACCATTTCCATGTTCTTGAGAGCATTGTTTCGGCCAACGCCCGTAACCTGAATTCTCAAACGAGTGGGTTTGTAATTAGGATCGCCACAATTGGCACCAGTTGGATCGTCCAGGTCTACGATAGACGTGACGCGAAAAATAGTACTTCCATCACTCGCCACATTCACATTGTTTCCCGACGTGGCAGTCCATAGGCCGGGTGTGCATGCGACGTTATGGAATGTTGCTCTGGTTCCCGCCGGATTCGAGTCAACATTTCCACGAAGAACTTCGAGTGTTCTCGACATTCCCGATTCAGCCGCGTAGTAAGCCTGCATCTCAGCGGTTGCATCCAACGCAGTAATGCCAGTCATCGAAGTCGTTAGAACCAGAGTGCCCCCCGCCGCTAATAACAACAACGAAAGAAGGATTGCTGTGATTAGTGCAGCGCCACGTTCGTTTTGGCGCTTCCGTGTCGGTTTAGCTGCTTTATGAGATCGCATTAGAACAAACCTCGCGCAAGGTCATTAATAATTCCACAGACCTGAATTTCTTAGTGCCACGTCCGAACAGAGGAGAACTGAGTAGCGTGGTTGAAAACCCGGACTCCCGGGAGTGCCAATCTGATCCAGAGTCACCGCGATAGCAATGACGACGTACTTCGCTTGAGTTGGGCTTGCAACCTCAGCCACCGAGAGATTTGAAATGTCAGTGTCACCTGAAAGGCAGGCATAGGTCACCTTTTGATCAAAATAGTGAAAATTCATTTCGTCGATACGGTTCGCCAGCACAGTGCTTCCGGAACCGTATTCATCGTGTCGAACCAGGTATTTGGTCTTGTCCGCTAAATTGGTGAAGTATGAGATATCTTCGTTAGCATCCTCACCCGCAACTCCAATCCCATTTCGCGCGGGATCGCTGGCCGTAAGGTCGTATTTATTTAGATTTGACCGAATCCGGAGGGTATGAAGCCCTGAGTTGCCCGCGACGATGCCATTGTTATTCAGGTTGAAACCTGAATCCGCGACTTCGCGAGTCAGAATGTTCAGAGCTCTTTGTGTATCTGCGAGCGCATCCGATTTCTGATTTTCCCGCGAACGCATGCGTAGTGCGCCGGCAAGGAGGGTGGTTGCCGCTGTCATTAGCGTTATTGTGATCGCCATCGCGATGAGAAGTTCCAGCAGCGAGAAGCCGCCCGAACTTTTTTTGGTCCGTAGCGATGTCATAGGTCCCTCACTTGATTATCGACTTAATAGTTGCCCGTAACTTGGGTAGACCGAACAGTTGTAACTGAAAACGAGCGGAATACATTGGCAGCACCGAGTGGAGTCACTGTGATCTTTATAGTTTTCAAAGTACATGCACCGGCGTCAGGGTTGCCGACAGGCACAAAGTTATTGTCCACGATAGTAGTGGTGACCCGATAACTACGACCTGCATTCGTGACCGTCTCGACAACGCCGCCTGGACTTGTTGCAGCCAGTCCACCATTCGGATAAGCATATGCGACGGATCGAGTTTGCGTGGTGAAAGGAATCGTACGCAGCCATTCTAATCTCTTCTGAGCAATCGCCATTGCCAGCTCTCGATCATCCGCATTGCTGTTTGCATTGCTGGCATACGCGAACAGCGACGCCGCACCCAGCGAGACCACAAACATAATCACCAGGGCGATCGCGGTCTCCATCAAAGTAAAGCCCTTTTCGCCGGTACTGATTCTTGTGGGTTTACGTTTAATTGAGCGGTCCATTTTCAGTCTGCCTCTAGTTGGTAACTTCTACTGTTATGTGTTGAGTGTCGCCACAAGTTGGACTAGCACTAATGTCAACAGTGAATGCACCACGATTGCCGGCGCCGTTTTTGGTGCCTATGGTGAGAATGCTCGACCCACTACCTTCGATTCGCGATTGTGAGAGGTCGAATGTCATGCTGTTGCCGTTTCCTGCCTGGGTGACACTGATGATGCGAGGGGTAGTGGCGTTGGCCATGTATAAAGTCACGGTTCCGGTCAGTTTGTCAGTATTGCTTTGGCTTAGGGATAAATACGACGGATACACACTTACCACGCACGGCGGCAAAGGAGTGGGCGTAGGAGTCGGAGTTGAACCAGCGGGGGGTGTGGGAGTAGGCGTAGGAGTTGGAGTTGGAATCGGAGTTGGCGTCGGAGTCGAGTGCGGATTTCCGTTCGGGTTTGTATTGCCGCTTCCATTTCCATTTCCATTTGGTGTGGGTGTCGGTGTCGGCGTCGGAGAATCAGCTGGAGGCGGTAGCGCTGGTGGAGGGGTAGCCGTTGGAGTTGGTGTGGCATCGGGTATGACGTCGCCGGTTACCGACGCAATGTCGACGGCTGGAATCAGGTCATCAGGAAAGTGTTGATCTCCAACGGTGATATCACCGGACCCCGAAACGTCAACTGGCACGGGATCAATTCCATAGGTTTTTACCTGAAAGACCCATCTCGAAGGAATTCTGCCTCGCCAATCGAAAGAGGTCCTGAAGGGATTGGTAAGGAAAGTCACGCCAGATTCAAGTTGGAAGGTCCGAATCTGAAGTGTGCCGTCGCCAAAGTCCATTCTCACGTTGTAGGTGTTGGATCCTGGCGCAAAGCTTTCGACCCATGACTCGTTACCCGGTGTAGCGTGCCGGCGAATCGCGTCAGCTCGTGCTTTTTCAAGGTAGACGGCGAGTTGCCTCGCTGAGTTCTGGACGCGGTACTCAGCCTGCGCCTTCCTGATACCGAGCACTCCAAAGGTGCTGACAATCGCAATAATTGCGATCGTCACGACCATTTGCATGATCGTGAACCCGTGTTGTTTCGTTGTCTTGCGACCGTTGCGTTTCATTTCGCATCTACCTCCGAAAGCACTCATGTAGCGGAGGACAAACTGCGTCCCTGTGAGTTCCTTTGGCAACACCTATGCCCATACTCAATTCGCATGAATTGCAGCCATTTCCATTGAAAGTCTTTCCAGCCCGATCCTGGACCTATCGATAATCGTCACCTTAAGTGACGCGTACGGAAGTTTGTTTCCTAACGGCAACAACCGTGATTCACATTGGAAGCTGTCTGGAAATGACTGTGTTTTGGGAGTGTTAGTTAGAGAGCAGGGCAGAATCCCTGTTGGGTTGCTCAACCGAGAGAATTAGGGAATCGTCCGCTGCTGTTGCGGTGCCGCACGCCGCCAGCAGTTAGGACGGTAAAGCGCCCCGGCGATCTTCGGATCGACGGGGCGCAGCTTTTGGCCGAAGTCGAAAGTCTAACGTCTAAAGTCTTGGACTCTTGACCTTGGACTTTCGACTTTGGACTTTCGACTTTCTTCGGCTCGTATTCATCAGCCGTTCCGAAGGTACTCTCGGTATCTGACAGTTGCATCATCAACGTGAGCGGCTTGTAGTCGAAAGGCTTAGGACCGCCTCGAGTGTTCTGAATCAGCATGACCAGATAATCCTGATTCTCACGGAAACGCGCTACGCTGCCTCGTTGATTGAGAATTACGAAGAGTAGGACCTCTCCATTCGCGGCGCGCATTTGTCCAACCAATGCGCTTGCGCCACCATCGGTTCTTACCAGCGTCCCTGTCTTAGCAATGACACTGCCGCGCCAGGTTGGGCCCTTAAACCTTTCCTGTAGAGTGCCTGGATCAATTCCGGCCACGGGGAGGATATCGGTTGGAGACAGGCCGTTCTTTTCTAGCTCTGAACGCAGTGCGCGGTAGATCTTCATCATCACGCGCGGCGAAATTCGATTTACACCCACCCCGCTTAACGATGAAAGCTTTATTTCATCCGAAGATACTCCCAGCAATGTGACGAGTTCGCGCTGTACCGCTTCAGGGCCGCCTAAACTCTCGCCAATACGCTCGGCCATGAAGTTGTTCGAGTAGCACAACAGCACTTTCAGGATATCGACCAACTTGCTTGACTTCTGAGTCAGTAATAGCTTCCCGCCCGTTGATACAGGCCCCACGACAACTGAACCCATGACGGCGATACTGGGAACCGTTTGAAGACTCGTCTGATCGTTTAGCAGTGTCCGCTCATAGTTCCATGCCCGCGTTGCCTCTGCATATCTCAGGCTCGAATCGAGGGTATCGTAAAGCCGTTCACCAGAGCGCGATGCCGAGGAACTGAAATTCATAGTGAAGCTGGGCGCAACAATGAGGTCACCGGTCACTTTCGTGATTCCCAGACGATTTAACTCGCTCGCCAGCAGTACCGCATGTTCGTAATGGAATGAGGGGTCTCGGCCCGAAACGTACAGATTTCCGGTAATCGTGCCAGTTGACTTATCAAGGAGACCGTCAGTCCAAACGCCCGTTGCAAAGCGATGTTGCGGACCGAGTGTGCGAAGCGCGATTAGTGAGGTAGCTAATTTTACTGCGGAGGCGGGATTGAATTGCTGATCGGGTAGCTGCGATGCGACGACTTTGCCCGACAATGTTTCAACCAGGACTCCCTGAACACCATAGAGCGGCCGCCCTTCTTCAACTGAGGGACTCGGGGATGGCGAGGGTGAGGCTTGCGGCGTCGCGAGCTGCGACGACTGCTTAGTTTGCGCCACGATCCCGGCTGAGGCGACAGAGGCGCAGACGAACATTGTCGTGGCCACTAAGCTAATCAATGTTTTAAAAGCACGACGCATGCAAATCACCAACACGCTATCCAGTCATCAGGGATTCGTGAGGGGGAGAGCGCTTTGATGCGCTCAGCGGTAAGCGAGGATGGTCTGATTCGGGGCGGTATCAACCCCCGTGTCGACATAATACCGAAAATTAGTGATGAGTGATAAGTGAAACTTTGGTCTTGGGTCTTCGGTCTTTGGAATTGCGTCTTCGACTATAGCGTTCGTGTTCAACCCGACGAAGACCAAAGGCCAAAGACCCAAGGCCAAAGTCCC
Organism: Pyrinomonadaceae bacterium; assembly: GCA_036006355.1. Taxonomy (GTDB): domain Bacteria; phylum Acidobacteriota; class Blastocatellia; order Pyrinomonadales; family Pyrinomonadaceae; genus PSRF01. The sequence goes on from DASYPT010000130.1 coordinate 30,589, forward strand.
AAGACCGATTAAGATTGATCACTGCCTTATCACTTCGTTGACAATATTTCTAACGCGCTCATAGAATCGCGCTATTGACAAACTAAAGTGCAACGTAATCAAGAACCGGTAACAGTCGAAAGGGTAGTTGCAACTCACCGAACCCGAAGAAAAGAAATAAAAAATCGGCTCAGTGAGTTCGATGAAGTTTGGCGTAAAGGATCTGATGCCCGACTTTGGGAAGAACTTGCGTTCTGCATTTTTACGGCAGGAGCTTCGGCTCGAATGGGTCTCAACTCAGTTGACGCGATCAGGTCTTTGCTTCTTGATGGCGAACCCGAGGAGATGACCCAGGCTCTGAAGAGAGCTGGAGCACATCGCTTTCCCGTCGCCCGCCCTCGGTATATCGTTACCACCAGATCTTACCTTCGCGTGAACTTTGGCATGAAGCTCCGTAGGCGCTTGCGCGGCTTTTCCGATCCCCTGGAGCGCAGAGATTGGTTAGCACAGGAGAAGCAGATCAAGGGACTCGGTTACAAAGAAGCCAGCCATTTTTTGCGGAACATCGGTATCAAAGGACATGCGATACTTGATAAGCATGTGATGAGGTGTTTGGCCGAGGTCGGAGTTGTGGACTCGGCGAGACCACCCTCGACCAGAAAGCAATACCTTGACGTCGAAGAGAAATTCCTGCGATTTGCAAAAGACGTCAGAATCAATTGCGATGAACTCGACCTGGTGCTCTGGTCAATGAAGACAGGTGAAATTCTGAAATAGGTTAAAGTATTTGCAGAGACGCTCCCCGCCACCATTGAGAGACAGTTGCCTTAGAAGGTGAGTTATGCAGTCTCATTTGAAAAAAGGCGTTCGTAAGCTGGCGGCTTTTAGTCTGGCCGCCTTCATGCTTTTGTGCCTCCTGATTGCCGTACCATCGAGAGCTCAAGCATCAACCAAAGAACACAGCAAAGGCCAGAAGGCCCTGAAGAAGGGTGACTATCCGACCGCCGAAAAGATCTTTCGCGACTTGTTGACTAAAGAACCGCGAGATTCTGAAGCACGGTTAGGCCTCAGCTTTGCTCTACTCAAGCAGCGTAATCTGCAAGGAGCCTATGACAATGCGGCTCGAGTCATAATGATCGAGCCACTGTCGGCGCGTGCACACGCATTGTTGGGTGCTTCGATTCTTGGAGCGGGTGAGTTCCGACTCTCCGTCGAGGAGTTTCGCACTGCGCTCTCGCTTGACGAAAAGGAAGCCCTCGCTGTAGCGGGTTTGGCGATGGTGGACTTCTACGAGAACCGTGTCGCTTCGTGTTTGGCAGGATTACGTAAGGCAGTGAATCTCGATCCTGAAGAACCTGATTATGTTTTTAATCTCGGACAAGCTGCAGCCCGCAACGAGCGATATAAGGAAGCAGCGGATGCTTACGAGCGATTTTTATTAATCGCTCCCAAGACCGATGCAGATCGCCGCGCTCGCATTATTGGGCTGATCGATTTCCTTCGCTACCTTGGACGGCAGGGTGCGCTCTACGTCGCTTCGGGTTCACCGCGAACGTCGATCGCGTTTGAGTCGTTCGACAATCGACCGATTCTGAGCATTCGGATCAACGGGGATAAGCAACCCTTAAAATTTGTTCTGGATACCGGTTCGGGTATGTCCGTCATCTCGGATCTAACAGCCAAGAAGATCGGATTGAAAGCGGTAGCTCGTGGCGGAATGGCTCGCGCAGTTGGTGGTGGTGGCAAGTTTGAAATCGTTTACGGTTACGTTAATTCGATCGAGATAGGTGATGTCAAAGTTGAAAACGTTCCTGTCTACATTCGACATTTCTTTGATACAAACATTCCCGTTGACGGGTATCTGGGCCTTTCGGTGGTTTCGAAGTTCCTTGCGTCGCTCGACTATGGCAATCGTCAGATTACACTGCTCCGACAAAATCAATCAGATATTACCGAGTCGTGGACGCAGTTGCGCAGAGGTGAAAGCACACAGTCTTTAATTCCGATAGTACCTAATGACGCTGCGATTGAAGTTCCGCTGCGAACAACGTCGAGTGGATTCTTGAGCGGTGAAGTTGGACTTGTCGGTTTTGACAAAACACTAAACTTCATCATCGATACGGCGGCCAGTATAACGGTCATATCCGAAAAGCTATCGCAACAGGAGCAGCTGCTTGATCTATTGCAGCCCTCGAAGATGAGAGTCTTCGGTGCTGCTGGTGTGACGGAAGACGTGAAACTACTTCAACTACCAAAATTGAGTCTTGGTCTTTCGACGCTTGAAAAGATCAGCGCGGCCGTTCTCGACTTAGAACCAGTAAATGAGACCGCAGGTTTTACACAGAGCGGCATACTGGGCGGAAACTTTCTCAAGAACTTTCATATCTATTTTGATTTCGCACGTGGTTCAATTCGATTAGTGCCACTGGGACAAAAACCAAGGGTTGAATCGAACCTGCCGGAAGTAGTATCGACTCCATGAAGCAGAACATATATCTCGAAACCTCGGTCATTGGTGCTTATCTCGATAACGGCGAGCCGTTTCGTCGCGATCTCACGATTCGCTGGTGGGAACATGAGATGCACGACTATAGAGCCGTTGTGTCACCCCTGGTCGCGGCAGAGTTAGGCAGGCTGAAAGAGCCTCATCGAACGTCGTATCTAAGGCTCTTGCAGAATCTGGAACAGGTTGATTTAACCGAAGAGGCGGCGATTCTGGCAGAAGGTTATATTTCGCGAGGCATCTTTCACCGCAAATACATCGCAGACGCGTTGCACGTTGCGATCGCTTCCTTTCACAAGATCGATTACCTCGTTACCTGGAATTTTGGTCATCTTGCAAACGTTCGACGTCAGGCTCGGATACGGTTGTTCAATACCGCCGCCGGCTTCTTCGTTCCAATGATTGTGACTCCGGAATTTTTGGTGTCGGAAGCGACGGAGAAGACGGGGGATTTAAAAATTTAAGATTTAATCTGCAACAGGCAATAGGACCCTATATGACCTATTGGACTTATTAACTGATCACTAACCACTGACAAAATCTTAAATCCGAAACCCAATGTATCGTCGTCCGAAATTTCTTGAAGTCTTGCATGCGATTCGTGAAGAGATGTCGCGTGAAGCTGATTACGATGTGGACCTCTTCGCCGAGATGGTTCGCTCCGGAGCTAAGCCACAGTACGGACCGGAAAAAGTGATCCGCGGTTTCAAGACGCGCGCACCAAAATCGGAAAGCAACAATGGCAAGTCGACAAAACGTAGACAGAGAAAGCGCGCCGCGCAATAATACGTAATCAAAAAGCACTTGCGAAAATTTTCTGGTGAAGTTACAACGTCGCTAATTGATCAGTAGTATAGGACCTATATGATCCATACGACCTATTTGACACGGACTGACAACTGATGATCGATATGAATCCTACTTTCGAGACAATCGGTTTGGAAGTTTCAAGTGAAAAGGCATTCAACTACCTGGCTGAGCGAGCAGGTGATCAAGGTGAGCCTACTCAGCTGAATCGAAGGGGCGCCGTCCTGCATGGACGCTGTTGGAAACTTGGCGAAGGTTTAGAAGTTTGGACCGTATTGTACGAATCAGGTAATGGCGTTTTTTACGCCGATTGTCGTCCTGGTTTTCGAGCTCGTTACAATCAAACGATCACGCCGTGGGCATTGACCGAGTACGACGAAGAGGGCGAAGCCGTTATTCATGGATTTCGTGAAGGAACAGATTGTGAAGTACTGTTTGAACTGCAGAACCTTACTGAAGTAGGCCCTGCAGGTTTTCGTGCTCAGGAATTACACGTCGGTCTCTGTGGGCTGGCTTATCGGGCCAGAGTCAGAAAAACGAAAGGCAAAACTCGTTGGGCGCCTCTAGAAAAAACCGCACCTACACGTGCTTCCCATGAGAACGACTGGAGTTTGTCAGGCCGCGTAATAACTTATAAGCCGTTGCGCAATCCTTTAACTGGTGGCGAACTATTTTGGATCCACCTTGACCTTGAACGAATCAAGCTTGAGGTGTTGGTTAACCAGCGAGCACTTCGCGGGGAATCGTTGAAAGTAGGCGCGACGCTCGATGCGGAAGTCTGGTTACAAGGACACGTACTGGACGAACATGCCCTGAGGTCCCGTTACGAAGGTATCGATTCTGCATACTCGTTAGGTAGTTTTTGGTCCGGACTCAGACGAAAAAACTGAGAAGTCATTGCCGATTTCCAATTGCCAATTGCCGATTTTGGGTTAGCCTTTGCAGCCGTGACAAACACATAGCTGAACAAAATTGGCAATTGGCAATCGGAAATCGGAAATAACTTGAATCTTAATGAAACGTGTTTTGGTTGTTCTTCTAATAGCCCTCACCGTAATCTTCGCCGCTTACTTCTTTAACCAATATTGGACCCATCGCTACGACGCCCTGATTGCACAACAGGCGGCAATCTATCGTGTCGATCCCGATCTCGTGTGGAGCATGATCTACGAGGAGACATACTTCAGCCCCTGGAAGATCGGACAAGCTGGTGAAGTGGGTTTAATGCAAGTCACGCCAAAGGTCGGACGCGAGTGGGCCACGGAAACTGGCATGCGCGAGTTTGAAAGACAAATGACCAGCGACCCTCAGGCATTCCTGCGGGATCCTGAACACAACATCCAAATAGGATGTTGGTATCTGGAAAAAATTCGCGAACAGTTTCAGGATAACCCGGATGCAGAAACGCGCATGGTCGCGGGATATAATGCCGGCCCAAGCCGAGCCCTCGAATGGAACAAAGTTGCACAGGACGGAAAGCCGTTGACGTCAACGGAGTTCATTCAGCGCATCGATATTCCTTCAACGCGAGCATACGTCCAGTCGATAATGCAGAGATATCAACAGATAAAAAACGATAAGAGGCAGGGCGCAACTTTAAGGGAAAGTACAGCGCCTGTTAATCGCTGACACGCTCCAGAGGCTAACCTTGTTCCTTTTTACGTCGCCTCCAATTTTGATCGCAGCGAAATTGCTACTCGCGATGGTTTGTGGCGGCGCGATCGGATTAGAGCGTGAACTCAATCGTAAAGCAGCAGGTCTTCGCACAAATGTGCTTATTTGTTTTGGCGCTGCGCTCTACATGATTGTGTCGCGTCACATCAGCGGTGGAGCGGCTTATACAGATCCCGCACGACTGGCAGCGCAGGTAGTGGCCGGCATTGGTTTTCTGGGTGCCGGAGTAATTCTTCAAGCCCGCGGCTCGATTACAGGACTTACGACAGCGGCAACGATCTTCGTCGTTGGCGCAGTGGGTATTGCGATCGGTGAAGGGCTTTTCCCGCTCGCGTTGTTTTCAACAGTCTCCATAATTCTTGTGTTGGTTGTCCTGCGTCGAGTTGAGCGATTGATTATTAAGAGGTCGCGGCTGTTTCACTATCATTTGAACACGACTGACCCGGCTGAATTTCTTGAGGCGCTTCTCGACGAACTGGACAAGCAACATCTACGTCTTGAAGATTTTGAGGTTAAGGAAGTTTCAGAACACGAGCATGCGGTTAGTCTAAGTGTGATCACCTCGATCGAGGGCAATCGACATCTAGTGCATACTTTGCGCCGACTCGGAACATCGCTTCGGACGAAGATCGGTGAGTGAACCAAACATTTTCAGTAGCGAATAGGACCTATATGACGTATAGGACCTATACTCCACGGACCACTGACCCGCACACCAAATGGTAACCATCTACGCCGCTTCCTGGATCCTACCTGCGGTCTCTCCTCCAATCGCTGATGGTGCGATTGCTATCGAAGATTCGAAAATCGAATCAGTTGGTTATCGTACCTCTCTCACCCAAAAGTATCCTGAAGCCAATGTAAAGACTTTCGACAACTGCGCAATTATTCCCGGCCTGGTAAATGCCCACTCGCATCTCGAGCTGACGGCGATGCGCGGCTATCTTGAAAAAGAGGAAACAGACTTCTTTGCCTGGTTAAGAAAGCTCACGATCGCACGACTTGAAAGAATGAACGCGGACGATATCCACGTCTCAGCAATGTGGGGGGCATGTGAAGCCCTGCGCGCTGGAGTAACCTGCGTCGCTGATGCCAGCGACGTTGCCGTGATGAGTGGCAGGGCAATAAAGGAAGTTGGTTTGCGAGGCACAGTATTTCAGGAATCGTTTGGACCTGATCCTCGCCTGGTCAACGAAAACTTTGAAAAGTTAAAAACCAAAATCGCTGAGCTTCGTGAGCTTGAGTCTGATCTACTGAGGGTTGGTGTTTCTCCGCATGCACCTTACACAGTCTGTGGCAAGCAACTTGAGCTGATAGCGGATTACGCGCAAACGGAATCGTTGCCCTTAATGATGCACGCAGCCGAATCGTCGGCGGAGGAAGCGTTGATTCGTGAAGGCTGCGGGATGTTCGCGGATGGATTGGCAAAGCGAAATATTCAATGGTCTACACCAGGCATTTCCGTGATTCAATATTTACAACAGAGACGAATTCTGGAGGCTCAGCCACTGCTCGCGCATTGCATTCGAGTGGACGAGAAGGATCTCGAGACATTGGCCGAGACGAAGACAAAGATTGCCCACTGCCCGAAGTCAAATGCAAAGCTCGGTCATGGACGCGCTCCATTTGCGGCGTTTCTAAAACAAAACATCGACGTGGGTTTAGGAAGTGATTCGGTAGCGAGCAACAATACCTGCGACATCCTCGAGGAGGCTCGCTTCGCGGCATTGTTGGGAAGAATGGACGCACCGATTAGTGCCGATCAAGTATTCTCATCCGCAACGATCGGCGGCGCGCGGTGTTTGAAACTGGGTGGCAGCGTTGGCGAGCTCTCAGAAGGCGCGTCGGCTGATTTTGCAGTGTTATCGTTAGAAGGAGTTCACCAACTTCCAATTTACGATCCGGTGGTCGCCGCGATTTTTTCATCGTCGGCGCTCGACGTAGTGATGACAGTCGTCGCCGGCAACGAGGTATTTAAGGATGGTGTTATTGGTAATATCGATGAAGAACGACTAAGGGCGCGGATTAATGAAGTTCGTCTCAAGCTGAACGAATGAATTGCGCTTCGGAATTGGACACAGTCAGTAGTCAGTAGTCAGTGGTCAGTTGAATAGGTCCTATAGGTCAAATAAGTCTTATACCCAATCGAAATGAACGTCCTCGTCCTAAACTGCGGCTCATCCACCATAAAGTTTCAGATCATCGCCACTGATCTGGACATGATTTCCACCAACACAGATCAGCGGCTTGCACGCGGCTCATTGGAGCGAATCGGTGGTGAATCAATCGTTTCACTTCAGGCTGACTCGCGAGAGAAGCAACTATCGACGGCGAGGCTACGAGACGCGCGTGCGGCCGTTGAGTTTATTCAGCGTTGGGCATGCTCTCCTGAAGGACCCGAACAGATTCAAAGCGTCGCTGATATTCACGCCGTGGGTCATCGCGTCGTTCATGGCGGTGAGCACTTCAAGCATTCGGTGACGATCGACGAGGCGGTATTGAGGGCTATTGAAGACTGTATCGAGCTGGCACCCCTTCACAATCCAACCAACATTAAAGGTATTCAGGCAGCTCGGGACGTCTTTGGGCAGGGTCTGCCTCAGGTTGCAGTGTTTGATACTGCATTCCACCAAACACTTCCGGAATCTGCGTATCTCTACGCCATTCCATATCAACTCTATCGTCGCTATCGAATCCGTCGTTACGGCTTTCACGGCACCTCGCATCGATACGTGGCATATCGTTATCGACAACTGAAGAAGATTCCGCGCGACGAGACGAACCTAATCACAATTCATTTGGGCAACGGCTGTTCAATCGCCGGAATCCGGCGCGGTGATTCGATCGATACGTCAATGGGTTTGACGCCGCTGGAAGGCCTGGTGATGGGCACGCGATCAGGCGATATCGATCCGGCGATTGTTGACTTCATCAGTGTCAAAGAAGGATTGTCAGCGCGCGAAGTTGAGACCCTGCTAAATAAGCAATCAGGTCTGCTTGGTATTTCCGGTTTGACGAACGATATGCGCGAGTTGTTGGCAGAAGAGAAAGAGAATAACGACCGTCGCGCTCATCTCGCGATTGAGGTGTTTTGTTATCGAGTGCGGAAATATATCGGCGCGTTTCTGGCTGCAACGGGTGGCGCTGACGCTTTGATCTTCACGGGCGGCATCGGCGAGAACTCGCCAGAGGTAAGGCAGAGAATTTGTAACGGCCTCGAATGGATGGGCGTTGAATTGGATAACGAAAAGAACTCTTCTGCCAGAAACGGTTTTGAAGGCGACATCAGCAAACCTGAGAACCGCTTCAGTGCTTTTGTGATTCCAACCGACGAAGAATTATTAATCGCGCGAGATACCGTCAGATGCGTTAAGGGTGTAGCCCAACGATTTTAGGCCAGATCTTCCGGACAAACCAATTCATTTTCCATATATCATTTGACATATCTGAATTTCCATTTAAGCCTGCGAGGACGCCAAATGGCAACTGAAGAGTGTCAAATGATATATGGAAAATGACTTGGTTCATCCGTGTAAATCTGTGGCTCAAATTGAAGCGGCGATTGCTTCGTCGAAGATCTCTAACGCGACGTCGATGTTTTCTTTGGTGATGATGAGCGGCGGTGACCAGCGAATGCTATTGTTACCGCAGCCCAATACGATCAGACCACGCTCGAAACACGCCGATTCCACGCGATCCCTCAGATCCGGAGCAGGCGTCAACGAAGTCTTGTCTTCGACAAACTCAACTCCAATCATCAAACCAAATCCACGCACATCGCCGATGCAATCATATTTAGTCTTTAACTTCTCAAGACCAGCCTTAAGGTAAGCTCCCACCTCGGCGCTGTTCTGCACTAGTCCGCCTTCGAGTAGTTCAATAGTCTTCAAAGCCGCTGCGATGCAAACCGGGTTTCCACCAAACGTTGATGCATGAGCGCCGGGTTTCCAGTTCATCAAATCAGCACGCGCCACACAGGCTCCAATTGGCAAGCCTGAGCCGATGCCTTTCGCAATGCAAATGATGTCAGGTTTGACATCGTAGTACTCGCTCGCGAACATCTTTCCGGTGCGACCCATTCCTGACTGAACCTCGTCAACGATCAGCAGAATGCCGTGCCGATCACAAATCTTTCGCAAGCCTTTCAGAAAATCCATGGGAGCAGGAACATAACCTCCCTCGCCTTGAACTGCTTCGACCACAATCGCAGCAACTTCCTCAGGTGGAGTAGTCGTCTTGAATAGTCGCTCTTCAATCCAGTTAAGAGCTCCCTGACCAGCGCCGCCGTCACCACAGTCCGCGGCACTAAACGGATTTCGGAATTCATTCGGATAGGGCACGTGTACAACATCGAGCGCTTGACGTTTGAATCCTTTTCGCTGGGCTGCCTTCGATGAAGTTAGTGAAAGCGATCCGAGTGTTCGGCCATGGAAACTATTGAAGAATGCGATGAACTTTTCACGTCCCGTTGCGTGCATCGCCAGCTTCAAAGCAGTCTCAACAGCTTCCGTTCCACTATTTGCGAAGTGCGTTCGTGTTGGTGACTGAACGGGAACAATCGCATCCAGTTTCTCAGCAAGCTGTGGCATGTGCCGGTAGTAGTAATCAGTTCCGCACATGTGAATCAGTTCTGCGGCCTGGTCCTGAATGGCTTTCACGACTTCGGGGTGGCAATGGCCTGTGGAACAGACTGCAACGCCGGCATTGCAATCGAGAAATATGTTTCCATCCACGTCTTCCACCCAAACGCCGGAGCCACGTTCAGCGACGAGTTTGAACGAAGGCCGAGGGTATGCTGGATTAACGAACTGGGCGTCCGCTTCGACAATCTTCTGTCCCTTTGGACCTGGCAGTGCTGTCTTGATTTCCGGACGGCGCGGTGGTGCGAGTACGCTGCTCGACATGATCTTTTCTCCTTGTCAAAAACCGATAGAGAATCGGTGAAAGCTAGGCAATGGCCGAAAGTATCGGCCAGTATTAAGCTGTGATTCAGTTGACAGGGAGGCTAGTCCGCGAAGAGGTTTGCGCGGGTCTCAAGAGGTCGAAAATGTAAAGGCTGCGGATTGAACACGGCCCGATTCTAGCATCCGCCCGGAAGAGATCTCAAATTACATAGTGTCCGACAAACTTTGGTTTGTCGTGTGAACCAAGGAAGAACCAAAATTCACAGTGTTAGATGGCTTTGCACAAAAAGGGTATACCCCAAACGGCAGTTGGTCCGCCGAACAGAAGCACCTCAACCGCAAACACGCAAGCTCTTCTGTCGGAGCGCGGCCGTCCCCGGCCGCCCCCGTCCAACAGAACCACCTCATGAATTGAGGAATCTCTGCTCCGTCGAGGTATGGCAGATAACTGCGGGTGTTCAGTGAGAACCTTTTGCGTTTTACACGAGTTCAACTTTCAGAATACGAGGTGGTTCTGTCGGACGGGGGCGGCCGGGGACGGCCGCGCTCCGACAGAAGAGCTTGCGTGTCTGCGGTTGAGGTGCTTCTGTTCGGCGGACCAACTGCCGTTTGGGGTTTTCGCTTTTTTTGCAAATCCAGATTGAACAAACGCATGCAATTCAGATCTCGCTTGGTAACGTCACGACAAACTAAAGTTTATCGGACATCTGTGGCTAATTGACCTGACTTTGAACTTTGGCGGTTCGTGATCTAGAGTAGGCGCAAATTCGAATCCTGCCTGCGGAGATAAGAACAATGAAATCGAGATCAAACTTACGGCGAACTCTCTTCGTGATTGCTTTGATGGCCGCGTTCCTGACGACGGTCGCTCGCTCGCCGATTCGCACTGTTACCGCAAAAGACGGTAAGAACGACCCCAAGATTAGCTATCCGGAATCGAAGAAAGTCGATCAGGTTGACGACTATTTTGGAACGAAGGTGGCCGATCCCTACCGGTGGTTGGAAGATGAGAATTCCGCCGAAACGAAAGCATGGGTTCAGGCACAGAATGCTGTCACCTTCGCCTATCTTGACAAGATCCCGTATCGCGAAAAGCTCAAAGCTCGATTGACTGAGCTTTACAACTACCCGCGTGTCTCTGCTCCATTTCGTCGTGGCGACACGTACTTCTTCACCAAGAACGACGGACTTCAGAATCAGAACGTTTTTTACATTCAGAAAGGCGTAAATGGGAAGCCCGAACTCTTTCTTGATCCGAACAAGTTTTCGGTTGACGGCACATCAACCCTAAGTGCTTTTGAGGTTTCCAAGGATGGTAAGTACGTCGCATATGGAACCTCCCAGGGTGGCTCTGACTGGGTAACGATTCACGTGATGGAGATAGCAACTCGCAATCTCCTGAACGATGAATTGAATTGGCTAAAGGTCTCTGGGGTTTCCTGGCAGGGCGATGGCTTCTACTACAGTCGTTATCCGCAGCCTGAAAAGGGAAGAGAGCTCACCACTAAGAATGAATTCCAGGCAGTTTACTTTCATAAGGTAGGAACCCCGCAATCTGCCGACCTTCTGATTTACGACGATAAGGAGCATCCGCAGCGATTCCAGAATGTGGGCACGACGGAAGACGAGCGCTTCGCAATTTTGAACGTCTCAGAACGCGGCAAAGGCAAACGGGGGAACGCACTCTTCTACAGAGATCTCAGTAAAGGTGAAACGACCTTTTCACCAATCGTCGCCGAAATTGGTGACGACAGTTTTGGTTTTATCGACAATGTGGGCGACATGTTTTTGGTGAGAACGGATAAGAATGCGCCGAACGGTCGCGTTGTGTTGATCGACCCAAAGAACCCCGACGAGAAGAACTGGAAAGATGTTCTGCCCGAACGGAGTGAACCACTCCAGGGCGTTGGAACAGCAGGTGGAAAATTGTTTGCCTCGTGGCGGAAAGACGTCGCGACCCGCTCTTATGTTTTTAGTCTCGACGGAAAACTCGAGAACGAAATCACGTTGCCGGGATTGGGCACTGCAGGCGGTTTCGGTGGTCTAAACGATGACAAGTATGTCTTCTATACCTTCACCTCTTTTAACTTTCCACCCACAATCTACAAATACGACATCGCCACAAAGAAATCGTCGGTCTTCTACAAAGTTGATATCCCAAGCTTCAGGCCTGAAAACTACGAAACGAAGCAAGTGTTCTTCAATAGCAAAGACGGTACTCGAGTACCGATGTTTCTGGTCTACAAGAAGGGAATTAAGCTTGATGGAAACAATCCGACGCTGCTTTATGGATATGGCGGTTTCAATGTCGTTACTTCGCCAACATTCAGCTCAATCCGGTTGGCCCTCCTTGAACAAGGCGTGATTTATGCGTCGTGCAACATGCGTGGCGGCGGCGAGTACGGTGAGAAGTGGCATGAGGCGGGAACAAAACTGAAGAAGCAAAATGTCTTCGACGATTTCATTGCCGGAGCTGAATACCTGATCCAAAACAAATACACGTCGCCGAACAAGCTGGCGATTCAAGGTGGTTCGAATGGTGGATTGTTAGTCGGGGCCGTTTCGAATCAACGGCCGGAGTTGTTTCATGCTGTTGTGGAACAGGCTGGCGTCATGGACATGCTGCGCTTCCATAAGTTCACGATCGGTTGGAACTGGATTGCTGATTACGGCTCGGCAGAAGCGAACGAAGCTGAGTTCAAGGCACTATATGCTTATTCGCCGATACACAACGTGAAGCCGGGCACCAAATATCCAGCGACACTAATAACAACCGCAGATCACGACGACCGTGTTGTGCCTGCACACAACTTCAAATATGCCGCGGTACTCCAGGCAGCTCAGGCAGGCGACGGACCGATCTTGATTCGTATCGACACCAACTCGGCACATGGAGCCAGCAACACCACAAAGGCGATCGAACAAACACGCGATATCTTTGCGTTCCTGTTTGAGAATTTAGGAGTGGAATATAAACCACAAACTGCTGATTTGAGATCTCAGGTTCGATAGGTTCAGAAACTCAGTGGCAAGAAAGTCAGTACTACCTCGCGGTAGCGGGTGGGTACGCAGTCTGCTCGGGTGATTGTTTCCGAGACTGCGTACCCACCCGCTACCGCGAGGTGGTACTGACTTCTTGCCACTGAGATCTAACCTATCGGACATTACCACGTTCTTTTGATCGGATGGGCTTCGGTGTTAAAGACCACTGAATCGAAGTCGAGCGTCTCCGCTGGTGCGAATAGCAGATAGAAGTATTTGAACGTCTCCGCGAACAGGAAACTCTGCATCGCATCAGCCTTTTGTTTTGTTACCACACTCTTGAGCGCGGCGTAACCTTCATCCGTGCGGCAATACTTCACAAAATCACGCCACAGTTGTTCACCCATTCGCAGGTAGTATGGGTCGCGAGTGTAGTGATATAGGTAGTAGGTTGATTCAACGATCTCCGGTCGCAGTGCGTAACCGGGCGATGTGATCTTATCCGCAAAGTAGTCGTATTCCTCCGGTTCAATGTGATTCAGCTTCCACATGAAGAACGAAGATTCCTGAAGCTGCTTTGCTTTTTCCAAATCGCCTGAGAGCGCAAGCACGGCCGGAAAGAATGCATCGAGGGCGCCGTAGGTCGTTGCGCTGCGCTTGCCCGTGTTCATGTCTGCGTGGCCATACCAAACGCGTGCGGCAACAGACTCTATTGGTTTGCCTTCGTGCTTACGAGTTCCGGAGTACACGATGGGGTTTTGCAGGTATGTGTTAATGGCTGTAACACTATTGCGCCACATAGATCCGCAATCGGGATCTTTGAAGAGCACAGAACACTTCAGAACATATTCGTAGTAACTGTCGATCGCGCCACTGATGTGACTATCTGTCTTTGTCCATGTTCCGGTTTCGACATTAATCCATTCACCCACGAGACCAATCGAGGATCGACGTTTGTACGTCTCCACCAAAGCTCGCTTTGCTTTATCGTAGAAAACAGGATTGCCAGTGAGCTTGCTTAACGCTCCGAACTCGATCAGGAGCGTACCCGTCTCCGCTGGATTACTGACAGGTTTGCTAACCGCTTTGGTCCTGAGGTTGACGTAGCGATAAGGCATACCAGTGGGCGAATCGAAAGCCGGCAACAACCTGTTACCGAGGTCTTCTGCGAGTTGCAGGAAACGCTTGTCGCCACTCAATTGGTAATTTGACAGTAGTCCACCAAGCAGACGAATAGTGACCTCGAAGTTTTGAACGGAGAGGTCCTTGTCAAACGATAAAGTGTCTAAGACATAACGCTGAGTTTTCGCGTACTCGTCTTTAAATCCCATCAACCACATTGTGTCCAGCGCATCGACTGGAGTCATGAGGAGCGGTTGTGCGTACCAATCATGATAGGTCTTTGACAACGGGTTGAGGTCGTCATGTCCCCAGGCGTACTTCTTGTAACCATTCCATGCGTGGAGAAACTCATTCTTAACCTCAGTAGCAAGTTTGACGCGATTAGGTTGTTGAGCGTGAATGGATGGTAACAAGGCAAGGACTAAGGGAAAGACAAGAAGTTTTCTCATGATGTCTCGGTGCTAGATAGATCGATTACTCCGGTTGACCGAAGGGCAATAAACTTGGATGGAGTTAGTACCACCTCGCGCAGTTCTCTGTGCCCCTCTGTGTCTTCGGGTCTCCGTGGTGAATAAGGCGCCTCAATCACCACAGAGACGCAGAGGAGCACAGAGACTGCATAATGTGGTACTGAATCCATCGAAGTTTGACATATATCCCTCTGCGATATGTGGACTAACTCTGAGGACGGTCGATGCCGTAAACCAACAACTCATTTCCAAAGAGTTCCGCGTGTCCCTCTACCTTTTCGCCCAACCGTTCAGCTACGTGAATCGATCCTTTGTTGTCAGGATGAATCAAACTGATCACGTGCGACCTATCCAACTCTTTAAAGGCATACTGCAGTGCGCGACGTGCTCCTTCGGTTGCATAGCCCTTTCCCCAAGAGCCCCGGGCAAGTGTCCATCCGATTTCAAAAGCCGGCCAGCCCACTGGATTGAGAAAACCGATGCGGCCGATGAATTTATTTGTCGCTTTCTCTTCCACCGCAAAATGTCCATAACCGCGCAATTGCCAATGCCCGACGTGAAACGCGAAATTGCGCCACGCCTCTAATCGATCCAGAGGTTTGCCGCCGAGGTAACGCATCACTTCGTGATCAGCAGATAGTGCAGCGAATGGTTCGAAATCGGTTTCTTCGCGCCACATTCGAAGGATGAGACGATCTGTTTCAAGTCTTACTTCGTTCAATGACAGACTCCTTCTATAGAGCAGTCAGTACCACCTCGCGGTAGCGGGTGGGTGCGAAGCTATTCATCGCACATTCAAGAAAACTTCGTACCCACCTGCTACCGCGAGGTGGTACTGACCCGTTTCCAATGCGAGACGAGCGGGGTAAACCACCCTTCCCGTCTTGTTTTTAGTTGAGTTTCATCATTCTTATCTGCTTGGATTTTGAACAAGCAGAGGCGCTCTGCGTTGAAGATCGGTCTCACATATTCAACCACAGAGACGCAGAGACGCAGAGAAGGCGCAGAGGTTCTAGTGAAGACCTAAAACACAATGAGACTCGAGAATGAAATCAAACTGGCTCGAAGGTAAGACCAAACCAAACTACTTTCTTTTCCAACGAACACCATCTTTCGTGTCTTCTAGAATGATG
This sequence comes from Pyrinomonadaceae bacterium, assembly GCA_036006355.1. GTDB lineage: Bacteria > Acidobacteriota > Blastocatellia > Pyrinomonadales > Pyrinomonadaceae > PSRF01. The sequence goes on from DASYPT010000130.1 coordinate 46,163, forward strand.
CCGCGGTTTGCAAGTTCGATTCGAATCTCATCTGCTCGTCCAAAATCACGTCGCCTTCGTGCTTCCTGGCGTTCGTCGATCATTGCCTGAACTTCACTGTCGAGCATCTCGGTTCGCTGATCGCCGAGCACGTTCAGCACACTATCAAAACGAGTTAAGAGTTGGAGTAGTTCCTTTTTGTTTTCTTCTTTCACTTGTTTGCGAGCAAGTGCGGTGTTTACCTCGCGTGAGAGATTGTGGATGGCGGCGAGCGCGATGGAAGTATTGAAATCGTCATCCATTCCTTCTTCGAATTCCTTTAACGCGCGAGTCGCTGCTTCATGAAGTTTTTCATTGTTACCTGATTCAGTTTTGGCCTCACTAAGCCGCGCGCGAAAGTCTCGCAGGCTGGCGACCGTCCTTTCAGCGCCCGCCAAAGCATCGAAAGTAAAGTTCAGCTGTTTGTTGTACGGAACGCTGAGCAGAAAATATCGGATCCCGGCGGGTGAATAACCTTTCTCGACTACATCACGAAACGTGTAGTAATTGCCCTTCGACTTCGACATTGTTTCGCCGTCAACCTTTAGATGCTCGAAGTGGATCCAGTAACGGACGAACTGTTTGCCGGTCGCGCCTTCACTCTGAGCGATCTCGTTTTCGTGATGAGGAAAAACTAAGTCAATGCCGCCGGCGTGAATGTCGAACGTTTCGCCAAGATATTTCATCGACATTGCCGAGCACTCAATGTGCCAGCCAGGCCGTCCGCGGCCTATAGACGAATCCCATGCTGGTTCTGTCTCCGAGTCAGGCGCCTTCCAAAGGGCGAAATCTCGAGCGTCCTCTTTTTCGTACTTGTCCGTATCGACACGGTCACTGGCGCCGGCGATGTTACCCGCGAAATTGATCTTGGAAAGTTTTCCGTATTCCGGAAACGATGCGATGCGGTAATAGATAGACCCGTCTGACTCGTAAGCGTGTTCATTCGCCAGTAGCTTCTCAATCAGCGTCACCATCTCTGGAATGTGTCGCGTTGCGCGGGGAACAATGTCCGGACGTTCGCAGCCGAGTGCATCAAAGTCTTCCCACAGAGCTTCAATGTATTTTGCGGTGTAGTCATCGATACTCAAGCCCGCTTCCTGTGACATCGCGATGATTCGATCTTCAACATCAGTGATGTTCATCACGTGTGTGACTTTGAATCCTTTGAACTTTAGGTATCGACGTAAAATGTCAGCGGCAACGGCCGAGCGAAAGTTTCCGATGTGGCCATAGTTCCAGACTGTTGGCCCGCAGTAATAGAATTTCGCTTCACCTTCATTAAGCGGGTGAAATTCTTCAACGCGTCCGGATAGAGTGTTACGAAATCGAAGCATGTCTTTCTGTTTAAGATTAAAGATTTCAGATTTAAGATTTAAGATTTCTTTGGCGGTCAGTGGTCGGTAGTCATTGGTCAGTAGTGATACGACCTATGGGACCTATATGGCCTATTCCACTGGCTACTGACCACTGACCGCTGACGAAATCTTAAATCTGAAATCTTCAATCTGAAATCCTAAAAGTGTTTCCATCCTTTCGGAGTCAGTTCCCACACGCGTGTGCCCTCCGATATTTTTACGCCTGCCGAAGCTGGTCTGATTTCTCCGATCCGGGTAATACCAACGCCGTCAACCCGTTTTGGTAAACGCGGAACGTCGTTTGGTTTTACTGTAAATAACAACTCGAAGTCTTCACCACCGTGTAAAGCAAGCTGCAGTGGATCCAAAGCACGACGCCCACAAAGCTCAACGACCTGATGATCTATTGGCAGCAAGCTCGACTCGATTAGTGACCCAACGCCGCTCTCGGAACATACGTGATTGAGATCAGAAGAAAGACCATCGCTGATATCAATCATTGCCGTTGCCAGTCTTTCCTGGCCAAGAACCATTCCCCAGCCTACTCGAGCATCTGGTTTCAGGTGGCGCAGAAGAATTTGATCCAATGCCTGGGTTTCAGTGCTTCCCAGATTCTGATCTGCCAGGTGTGCGCCCCTTTCAATCAATCTCAAACCGGCAGCCGATCCACCAAGGGATCCGGTGACAAAGATCTGATCGCCCGAACTTGCTCCAGAACGCCTTAGAACACTGTCAGAGGCGCACTCACCAACCAGAACCGAGTCAATCACAATTCTGTCCGGCGTGCGCGACGTATCGCCGCCTACTAACTGTACGTCGTATTGACGAGCAAGTTCGAATAGTCCGTCATAGAAACTATCCAGAAACTCTGTGTGCCAAACATCCTCCGGTAAGCCGATTGACGTAAGACACCAACGCGGCCGAGCACCCATGGCTGCAATGTCTGAGAGTGAAACTGTCAGTGCTTTATGGCCGAGAAAATAGGGAGGCACTGTGCTCCGACGAAAATCTATGTCTTCAACGAGTAGATCGGTTGCGATGACGGTGTCTTTGCCGCTAGTCGACCGCACGATCGCGGCGTCGTCGCCAATACCAGTTACTAACTGATTGTGCTGAGAGGATTGTGAACTTAGAGTTGCGCGCTCGCGCAAACGTTTGATGAACTCAAATTCAGTCGGCACTTCAGTCAAGGTCGCAGCGTTCGTTTGTTCATCCTGATCGTTAGGCATGAGTCGCTGTTCCTCTATAGATTTCGACGTAGCGACTCAAGACCGGCTTCGATCATTTCAATTGGATTTGAAAACGAGAAGCGCAAGTGGCCCTCGCCATGAGGTCCAAAAACAATGCCAGGCACTGCCGCGACATTTGCTTTGGTTAAAAGAATCTCTGCTGCCTCCCTGCTATCACGACTGATTCGTGTGGCATCCGGGAATGCATAAAACGCACCCGCAGGACTTTCGCAGGTCAGTCCAAGTTCGTTCAGACCAGACAAAAGTAGATCACGTCGGCGACGATACTCATTCGTGTTCTCTTGCAGCGTAGCGGGGTCGATTTGCATTGCCGCGACGCCGGCCCATTGAGTGGGAGTTGATACTCCATTCGATGAATAGAGCGTTGTCTTTTTCAAACCTGTCATCCATGGTTCAGCCGCGACTGCATAGCCGAGCCGCCATCCCGTCATAGCGTAAGACTTGGAAAGTGTGAACGAAGTGATGGTCCTCTCAAACATTCCGTCGAGCGATGCGATTGAAAAGTGTTCACCATCATAAACAAGATCTTCGTATGCTTCGTCTGCTACGACAATAAGATCTCGTTCCTGTGCGAAACGCGCAACAGCAATCGCTTCGTCACGGGTGAAAACAACGCCGCCAGGATTCTGAGGAGTGTTGTAGTAGATCGCTTTTGTGTGTTCACTTGCAAGTCGAGCCAGAGTCCTTTCGAAACCAAGTTCTCGAGCTTCGTTTGTAGGAACAAGGATCATCTTCGCTTCGCAGTGAGCAATTAGATCTTTAATTGGTGTCCAATACGGTGAGAAGACAAGCATCTCGTCGCCTGGGTTCAGGACGGATTGAAAAGCACCAAACAAACCTTGCATTCCACCGTTGAGAACAATGACATCTGATTCCTGCGCTGGAATCCTATTGTTGACACGAAGTTTCTCTGCGATCAGCGTTCGCAGCTCAGGTATACCAGATGAAGGCGCGTATTGAGTTTTATTCTCGTCGAGTGCACGCTTCATCGCATCTTTGATTGGCTCCGGCGTCGGCATGAAGGGTTCGCCACCTTCGAACTGGTAGACGGTGGCGCCTCTTGAGCGAAGTTCCATAACGCGATTACGAATTTTGACGATATCGGAAAACCCGACATGCTCAAGTCGCGTTGCAATGCGAAACGCCGTTGGCGAGGTTGTCACAGTATATGAAGCTCCTCCCGTGTGTTTTGGGAAGGCGGATTATACGCATTGCCGATTTCCGATTGCCAACCGAGGAATTTTAGATTGAAGATTTCAGATTTCAGATTGGTCAGTAGTCGGTGGTCAGTTGTCAGTCGAATAGGACCTATATGACCTATCCGACCTATTGACCACTAACTACCGACGACTGACTACGAACCTGAGGATTTACCTTTAAGAATCAGTTTCAACTAATCGACTCTAAGTGTAAGTATTGACACGTCAAAGTTCGCCCGAGTAACATGACGCCCGTTGCACGAGCTGGCAGACTTGCCATCGTCTTCCAAACTTTTCCACACTTTTCAGTCGTGCCAGTTAACTTCCCGACAGGTCAAATTTTGAGATGAGTCGTCCCGCGGTCGCAATTCCCGAGAAGCTATTCTTTAAGATCGGCGAGGTATGCGAACTTGCCGGTGTGCAGGCGCATGTGTTGCGCTATTGGGAGTCGGAGTTTCCGATGCTTGCACCGCAAAAGAACAGAGCGGGACAACGTGTCTATCGGAAGCGCGACGTTGAAATGGCGCTCCGCATCAAGGAATTGCTGTACGAGGATCAGTACACGATTGCCGGAGCGAAAAAGCGACTCTCGAATGATCTTCGAGGTGGTGGCAAGTTGAAAGTGGTTGGTGAGGAATCTGGAGAGAACTCGTCGAGTGTCTCTGAGGCTGACGGGTTTCCATCACCTCCGAACTTTGTTCGCTCTGCTGTTGTTGCGAAGACCGCTGAAGAGCGCCAGGGACTGAAACAGTTAGCCGCCGAACTCCGCGAACTACTGAGTCTCCTCGAAAAAGAAACGCAGAACAAAGCGCAGTGAATTAGAAACACGCGTTTGACAATTTACTCTTGTACAGGATACTAAGACCGTCATCGGGACGTGGCGCAGCCTGGTAGCGCGCACGCTTGGGGTGCGTGAGGTCGCTGGTTCGAATCCAGTCGTCCCGACCAATTCAATCAAGCAACTTACGGCTGTCGCCTGCGGCAGCCGTTCTTGCCTTGTGGCAGAATTGTGGCAAACCAGAAATCGCAACACCCGCACAGCTTCCACTGCAACCCGTTTCGCCTTCAAGGCGCAGTGAAACCTGTTAACGGATTCCCGTAGAACGCACCCGTCTTCCATAGATTTCGGTCCCATGGGCCACTCGCATCTCCGATCACTTCGACCGGGACGATCACGCGATCAGTGCCAATCTTATTTGTGGTGGCGATCCCATTATCAAAGCTGCCGTTCGAAGCCACTCTAAATTTTATCGAGCGCGCGAGATGGCCCACGAGAAGTACCTTGACTTCGTAGTCACCAGGATTGTTACGGACGCCGAACCGTGGGTCGTACCCTTCATCTTCAGGAGGCGGCGTCGGATAGACTCCAAGAAAGTCACAGTTTATAAAGCCCCACCGGGGCAGGTTGGGGTTCCAATCTGCCGCGCCATTCCCTGGCCGCGAACACTTGGCGAGGTCCTTGCCTTGATAGAAGAGATGCGCTTCGATGTCCGGCGTATTCCCGCGAACCCAGAAACCCACGTGAAGGGTTGTTTGGTTTCCGTGGCTTTCATCCTTAGCCCAGAAAACGTAGCCGAATGGAATTCTCCAATCTTCATCCACGTACCACTCCCGGTTATCAATTTTAGGATCGGAAGAGGGAATCAAGACCACTCTCGCCGTACCGTTGAAAAGCGTCGTGTTGGTCCCTTGCAGTTCGTTTCGAAGCCGAATAGCAAAAGCGACGGGTCCTGCATAGGCCACTTGCTTGCCCGCCGGAATGTCATCGCCGCCACATCTTACGTGCCATGAGTGACCCCGTTCGGTTTCGTTAGTCTCACAGTCAAAGCTGACCCAGGGCTTCCCCGCGAGCATGAACTCAACAGAGAGTTTGCTGCCGCTCGCGATGGGGCCGTTGACACTGTATTCAATCTCCGGCACCCAGCCCCGCTTCTCGTACCCTCCCACCTCGCGCCCTTTCTGAGTAGTAAGCACGATGGAGTCTTTGGCGATTGTCGGCTGATCTTCGCCGGCGTTTCTGCCTGGGGCCGCCGGCTTTGCCGTCTCACGGTCTTCGAGCTGCGGGTGAGATGGTTGCGGCTCGCCGCTCGGCGTCGGCTCCGCTTGTCCGGTCGGCGTCGGCTTCGGTTTCGGAATTTTGATTTTTGGAAACTGCGCCGAAGCACTCTGAGATATGAAGAAGATAACAACCAGAATTGCGATCGCGAATAATGGAATCCTTCTCATAAGTACCCTCTCCTTTTTTACCCATCTGGTGCCGAAAGCCACAACAGTCTTCTTCGACGATGAAAGTCAGTTCACCGCCTCCTGATGACTGACGCCGGTCTTATCCCAATCGTGATCTCGAGACCGATGTGGTCACTGCCTCTCTCGAAGTCGAAAATCTATCTCACTCCAGGTGCCGGATGTCCTCAAAAACTTATAGGAAAGTTCTGAAAAAGTTCTGGAGCCGATCTTGTTAGCAAACTTTGTTATCGATTCGGCGATTTCATGCTTGACGCGACTAAAAAGGTGCTTCTGGTTGCGGTAAGCCTTTGGCGCTGACACCCAACTTTTCGAGACGCTGTTAGTACTAATAGAGAACTGTGGAGGCGTTCAGACGGCAGGTCGCCGAAAGCATTGACGGGTAAGTCGTTTGTAATTCGCACGCTTGGGGTGCGTGAGGTCACTGGTTAGAATTCCGTCCCGACCAATTTTTATTCGACCAACTCTGCAATCACAATCGTAGACGAAAGTGTTTTACTCACCGGGCACTTGTGTGAGATTTCGCGTAACCGTTCGCGTTGTTCGTCAGTGAGATCTCCCTTGAAACTTACCGCACGTTCGATTCGATGAACGTACCCTTCGCTGTTTTGCGCGCACTCCTGGCAGTCTTTAGCGTGAACACGATTCTGTCGGAGCCGCACTGTTACTTGTTCGAGTGGCCATTTCTTACGTCGAGCGTAGAGAGTAACAGTCATTGAAATGCAACTACCGAGTGCGCCGAGTAGTAACGTGTAAGGATCAGGACCAAGGTCCTCGCCACCAGTTTCGCGTGGTTCATCCGTTATCAAGGTATGACCCGATCCGTAACAGATTTCGTTTCGAAGATTTTGTTGTGATGTGACAATTACTTCGCTCATGGTTTGTTCCTCTTAAGTCCGATATGCGTCTGTCTTGTCGTGACATAACCAACCAAGCCCGAAGTGATCAGGGTTGTCTTGAAAATTGGGTGCTCGGTTGGTTGCGTCACGACAAGCTAAAGCATATCGGACATTATCCTCGCTTGCAGTGATCCTACCTCGTCGCTAAACTCAACGTCCGCTCTACCCAAAGAAAACATCTATTACGGATCACTGCATGAAGATTCACGAGTATCAGGGAAAAGAACTTCTAAAAAAATTCGGAGTCGCGGTTCCGCGTGGCATTGTTGCTCGAACGCCAGACGAAGCAGAACGGGCTGCAAAAGAGTTGGCCACGGGGGTTGTTGTCGTCAAGGCTCAAATTCACGCAGGCGGCCGTGGCAAAGGCGGCGGTGTGAAATTGGCTAAGAGTCCGGAGGAAGCTGGATCCATCGCCAAACAAATGCTCGGCATGAAACTGGTGACCCATCAAACCGGACCGGAAGGCAGAGAAGTAGGCGTGCTTCTGATCGAAGAAGGTTTGCCGATCGATAAAGAGTTCTATCTCGGAATCGTTTTAGATCGCGCTTCGGGACGGCCGGTCTTCATGGCTTCATCAGCGGGTGGGATGGATATCGAGGAAGTGGCAGCGAAGACGCCTGAAAAGATAATGAAGGAAACGATCGATCCGGCTGTCGGTTTTAGATCATTTCAGGCCAGAAAGCTTGCCTTTGGTTTGGGTCTTCCAGCAGAACTGATCAATCAGGCCGTGAAGTTTATGCAGGCTTTGTACAACGCTTACGAGCAGATGGATGCGTCACTTGTTGAGATCAATCCGTTCCTGTTGACCAAAGACGGCCGGTTGATTGCGCTCGATGCAAAAATCAATTTTGACGACAACGCGCTCTTCCGCCACAAGGACTTTCTCGAACTACGTGACTTGAACGAGGAGGAGCCACTCGAAATAGAGGCATCGAAGTTTGATCTGAATTATATAAAACTCGATGGCAACATTGCCTGCATGGTAAATGGCGCAGGGTTGGCGATGGCCACTATGGACATCATTAAACTTGCAGGGGGTGAGCCGGCGAACTTTCTGGACGTTGGTGGCGGTGCATCTCAGGAACGCGTCGAAGCTGCATTCCGTATTCTGCTCGCCGATGAAAACGTAAAGGCAGTTCTCATCAACATCTTCGGTGGCATTGTTCGGTGCGACATGGTTGCGCGAGGTGTGGTCGAAGCAGCAAAGAATTTGGGAATCAAAGTTCCGGTCGTTGTTCGATTGGAAGGAACTAACGTTGAAGAAGGCCAGAGAGTTATCCGTGAGTCTGGATTGAATTTCACGGTGGCAAACGGAATGCAGGACGCGGCGGAGAAAGTTGTGGGGTTGGCGGCGTAGTTGCGAGTGGGCGAGTGGGCGATGGGGCGATTAAGGAGGCCCGGAGTTGAGTAGTCATTCAAACCAGGAGAGTAACGGATTCGAAGGGGCGATCGCCGATTCGCCCGCTCGCCCACTCGCCGACTCGCCGACTCTCCCCATCTCCCATTCGCCCACTCTCCCCATCTCCCACTCACACACCCGCCGGATCTTCACCTGGCTCGCGCGGATCAATCGTTTCTTGCTTGCCGCGCTTTTTCTGTTTACCGCAGGAGCCAAATTAGTAATAGCCAAAGCATTCGCAGAGAACGTTGGTCAGCTCTTAAATGGATCTGGCTTCAACCAGCGGTGGTCGTGGCCCATTACAATTGCAGTGATTTTGATTGAGATAGTTATCGCGGTCCTGCTTCTAATGCCGCGTACAATTCGACTAGGCGCGATATGTGCCGCGGTACTTTTAATGGCATTTGCCGGTTATGCGCTTTACTACGTTTATGTGCTCCATGGCGAGCCGCTGGAATGCGGTTGTTTCGGAGGAATCATTGCAAGCCAACTCGGTGTGACCACCGCTCTGCGGAACCTCGCATTACTCATTCCTGCTCTACTCGTTTGGTTCGGTTACCGCCGCGAGAGACCTCAACTGCGTACAGCCGAAGTCTCGGTGTAAATAATAAGGAGACCGTTTGGCATCTATTTCATTTTGGGGTGGCGTGGGAACAGTTACGGGCTCGAAGTATCTCATTCAGACCGACAGAGCAAGGGTTCTCGTCGACTGTGGAATGTTCCAGGGTTTGAAGGAGCTTCGTGAGAGAAACTGGCAAGAGCCACCTTTTAATCCACGCGGGATCGATGCCGTTCTGATTACTCATGCTCATATCGATCACACGGGTTATCTACCAAGGTTAGTGAGGCAAGGCTTTCACGGACCTGTGTACTGTTCGCGTGGAACTGCCGACTTGTTGAAGATCCTTCTTCCGGACGCGGGCAGGCTGCAGGAAGAAGATGCTGACTATAGGAACCGGCATAATGTGACTAAGCATGCTCCCGCTTTGCCGCTTTACACAGAGAAGGATGCTGACGCGAGTCTTGAATTAATAAAGAGCACGACCAATATCGGGGAACGTTTTCAGGTTGCTCCCGGAATCACTGCCGCCTTCAGTGTGTCGGGTCATATTCTGGGATCGAGTCTGGTCCTGGTTGGGATCGAAGGTGCTGGTGCGGATCGAACTGGACGTCAAATTTTGTTCTCAGGCGATCTCGGGCACTACGATCAGCCTATCATTCAAGATCCAACGCCGCCTCCGATTTGTGATTATCTGTTAGTGGAATCAACTTATGGAGATCGGCTGCATGATCCCGAAGATCCGAAGATAGCTCTGGCCCGAATAATTAACGACGCGGCAAAACGGAACGCTCCTGTTCTTATTCCTGCGTTCGCGGTTGGGAGAACTCAGGAAATTCTCTACCTCATTCGTGAACTAGAGGACGAAAACCTAATTCCGGTTCTGCCGGTAATTGTTGATTCACCGATGGCGGCAGCTGCGACGACGGTCTACGCAAATCGAAAGGAAGAACACGACGAAGAGTATGCCAGCATACTCAAAAGTCAACGTCATCCCCTTCGGACGCGTTCGATGAGCACTGCATCTTCCAAGGCAGAGTCGAAAAGGTTAAATGAAGCAAAGGGCGCAAGAATCATTATCAGTGCATCAGGGATGATGACTGGCGGGCGCGTGTTACATCACGCTCTGAGACTTGTTCCCGATCCCGAAACCACGATCGTGTTCGTAGGTTATCAGGCTGCGGGTACCACCGGACGCCGTATTCAGAATGGCGAGCCTGAGGTGAAGATTCTGGGTCAATGGATACCCGTCCGCTGTCGAATCGAAAAGATTGGTGGCTTCTCGGCGCATGCTGATTGGCAAGAGATTCTGCGTTGGCTGGAAGGTCTGAAACAGGATCCTCCGAAACGAACATTCCTGACTCACGGCGAGCCCGTAGCCGCTGAAGCAATGGCAGGTCATATAAGAGAGAAGTTTGGTTGGACTGCTGAGGTACCGACATACGGAGAGAAGTTTGAACTTTTGTAAGAGGGAAGGGTAGATTAGCGAAATAGTCAGTTGTTAGTGGTCTTTGGCTTTTGGTGTTTGGTCTTCGATTACCGATTGCTCTTCTCACAGGAGTCGCGGAAACGAAGACCAAAGACCAAAAGCCAAAGACCAAAAGCCAAAGACCACTGACAACTGACTACTGACCACTAACTAATCATGAGCGTTCTTGTAGACAAATCCACTCGTCTCGTTGTGCAAGGCATTACCGGCAAGGAAGGAACTTTCCATACAAAACAGATGATAGAGTATGGAACAAACATCGTCGGTGGTGTAACACCTGGCAAAGGCGGGACGACACACGAAAACATCCCAGTCTTTAATACGGTCGCTGATGCGGTCAAAGAAGCCGGTGCAAACGCGTCGGTGATTTATGTGCCGCCACCATTTGCCGCGGATGCAATCATGGAAGCCGCTGATGCAGGAATTCCAGTCGTCGTTTGTATTACTGAAGGAATTCCTACACTCGACATGGTCAAGGTCAAAGAGTATCTCTCTGACAAAGCCACGCGCCTCATCGGACCAAATTGTCCGGGAATAATTTCACCCGGTCGTTGCAAGATCGGAATCATGCCCGGCCACATCCACAAAGAAGGAAGTATTGGTGTCGTCTCGCGATCCGGGACGTTGACGTATGAAGCCGTGGGTCAACTAACTGCTCTCGGACTTGGCCAGTCGTCAGCGATCGGTATCGGCGGTGATCCGATTGTTGGAACAACGCATGTGGATGCTTTGCGACTGTTTCAGGCCGACGACGAGACTGAGGGTATTGTCATGATCGGGGAGATTGGTGGAACTGCAGAAGAAGAAGCAGCCGCGTTTGCAAAAGAGCACGTTACGAAACCGATCGTTGCGTTTATTGCCGGACAAACTGCTCCACCGGGAAGACGCATGGGACATGCTGGTGCGATAATAGCCGGCGGTAAAGGTACAGCAGCGGAAAAGATGAGCGCCCTCGAAGCGGCCGGAATTTCTGTCGCGAAATCACCGGCGAATATCGGTGCCGCAATGAAACAAGCGCTTCGTTGATCGCACCGTCTGCGCTTTGCTTGCGGAAGGGAGAGTTTGCAACATGAAGACTTGCCCGGTTTGTCAACGACCCTACGCCGACGAAACAATGATGTTCTGCCTGGCAGATGGTGCGCAGTTAGTGAACGTAAGTCGTCGTCTTGATCTGGATGCCACGTGGCGTTTGACACCGCCAAAGACTGAACCGGCTCCAACGGTCGCGGCTCCACAACCCGAACGAGCAACGCCTCAGAGTACAATTCGTTATCAACCCGAACTTCAAGGAGTCCAGCCTAATACTCTAACTTCACCGCCGATCAAGAACAGAAGTGTGATCCCCTGGATCTTTGGGATGGTTGTGGTGCTGGCAGGCTCGGGTATCGTGATCGCACTTATCTTAACGCGAATTCCCAGCTCTCAATCAGAACAACCTTCTACGGTGACTCAACAGAGCACACCGTCGCCGACTCCGGTTACTGAGAATAAGACGACAACCGATAAATCAGCAGCGATGTCGCCGGTTAATGCGAACAAATCCAAGTCTGCGTCGATACAGACTCCCGTGCCTGGCGCCAGAGCGTTAATCAGTGGTGAACGGCCGAAGAATACTGGGGACCGACCTAAGCGTGAGGTTTCAAAAGTAACTCCCGATAAGAAGAAGGTGGAACAACCAAGGCCAACTGGTGAGAGTTTTATTCCCGCTAAGCCTTAAGAAAACTGTATTAATGGTGAAGCAGACGATGAACTTAACTTTCGGCATTATCAAACCCGACGCTGTTAGCGCCGGACACACAGGGTCAATTATTGACAGGATCCTCGACAGTGGTTTCAAAATCCGCGGACTCAAACTAATTCATATGACGCGTCGTCAAGCGGAAGGTTTTTATGCTGTTCATCGCGAGCGGCCATTCTTTCCAGGTTTGACGGAGTTTATGTCAAGCGGACCTTGTGTAGTGATGGCCCTCGACAAAGAAGGGGCAGTAAAGTCATGGCGCGACTTGATGGGCGCAACGGATCCGGCAAAGGCTGACGCAGGGACTCTGCGGAAGCAATTCGGTGGATCAGTCGGAGAGAATGCTGTTCACGGATCGGATTCCGATGAAAATGCTGCGATCGAAATCGCATACTTCTTTAGTCAACTTGAACTCGTTTGACGTACCAGTCGTATTTACGGTAGCTGATGAAGTACTGTCCCCAATGTAAGAAGCAGTACACCGAGAACTGGATTACTTTCTGTTCAGATGACGGTACGATCCTGATCGATACTGGCTACGAACCTCAGTTCGGTGGTCAACGACCGCCGTATGCGCCACCGATGTCGGAGCAACCGACGTGGAGGTCCCCTGATCCGAACGCTCCGGGTGCCTGGGTTCCAGAACCGTTACCACGACCTTCTCCCGCGTGGCAGCCACCACCACCGCCCTCTGTTTACCCGAGACGACAACAACAGAATGGCCTGGCTACTGCCTCGATGATTCTCGGAGTAATTGGACTGTTCACAGGTTTATTCTGTTTCGGACCAATACCCGGAATCGCAGCGCTGATACTTGGTCTAATCGGGTTGAATCAAATCAACAAGTCGCCCCAAACTACTACTGGGAAACCACTGGCGATCGTGGGTATCATCACCGGCTCACTCAGTCTTCTTGTCTACGGCGCCATTTTTATTGCGTGGATCATAGGTGCGATTGTGTCGCATTAGGGTTAGCTCGTCATGAAACGTTGTCCAACCTGTAACAAGACATTCAGCGATCAAAGTTTGAGTTATTGCATCGACGATGGAACGCCGTTGGTGTCATTGCCGGAGGATGATGAGGTGACCGAGTTTGGTCGCGGAACCGAGGATCGCCGGTGGAACCCACCTGCGTATCAGCCGCCCTCGTATGTTGCTGCCGACGGAGCAAGAAAACGGAGAAGCTGGCCATTGGTTGTCGGGATACTTGGTGTCTTGTTTTTGTTTTTGGTCGGATTCACTGTCGCGGCGGTACTGTTGATTCCGCGTATCGTAAAGAAAGCTAACCCCGTCGTTGTCTCCAACAGCAATTCAAATACAAACAACTCAGCTAATAACAACACGAACTCATCAACCGAGATTATTCCCGAGACAAACTCGAATTCCGAAAGTTCCAGTCCTCCTCCTACTGACAAGGAAGTTGTGCTCGCACAACTGCGTGACCTCGAGAATGAGTGGACGGTTGCCAACATAAACGCCGACAAGAAAAAGCTTGGTCAGATTCTCGCCGACGACTATGTGGGGCCCAGCGGGCCAAACGGCAAAATGCAAGGAAAAGCTGAATACATCAATACTATCGAGCGCGACGCGAACACTGAAAAGTGGAACTTTGAAGACCTTCGATTAACCCTTCGCGCAGATCGTGCAACATTGTTAGGAAAGGTTCGGTTTCAACTGAGGGATCGTGAGGTCGTCTACGATTTTGTAGATCGCTTTGTCTGGCGAGACTCGCGTTGGCAAGCGACGGGCTCAGAAGTGACTCCCACTTCAGGGACTTCTGGGTTTGGCCCTGCGCCGAGCCAATAAATCAATTTCAAACGTATAGAGGAAAGCATGTCAATCATTACTGACGTTATTGAGTCGACTAAGGCAATTATTCAAGGCATGGGAGTGACGTTGTCTTATATTCCCAAACGGAAGTGGACGGTGCAATATCCTGACGAGCCGGTCACCGTGCAGCCACGTTATCGTGGTCAGCATTTACTACACGTCGACGAGAACGGAAAAGAGAAATGCGTTGCCTGCTATCTATGTGCGGCTGCCTGTCCATCAGAATGCATTTACATTGTTGCCCGTGATGATCCGCGGCCTGCTCAGGACCGAATCGGCGTCGATGAACGTTATGCCGAGGTTTACAACATCGACTACGGCAGATGCATCTTCTGTGGCTATTGCGTCGAGGCTTGTCCGAAGGATGCGATAACCCACGGTTACAATTTCGAACTCTCAGTGTATAGCCGCGCAGACTTGCTAAAAACGAAAGACGACTTGTTGATTACCAAACAAGTTCAGTCGAAGAACTATCGCGTCGCTTCGTCACACGAAGACGTAGATTCGGAGTGGAAGGAAGTCTAGCTATTTAAGATTTAAGATTGGCCGAAAATGGTCAGTGGTCAGTAGTCAGTGGTCAGTAGTCAAAATCGGTCCTATAGGTCAAATCGGTCCTATACAACTGACCACTGACTACTGACCACTGACCATTTTCGGCTAATCTTAAATCTGAAATAACATGCGCGAGTATCACTATCGCTGGACGTTCGATCTGAAATCGAGTCGGGAAGATCTGTGGCCGTTTGTGGCTGACACCAATCGGTTCAATCGCGACACCGGTGTGCCTGCAATCCAAGTCGATGAAGCGAGGAAGCCTTTGCGTAACGCGCGTCGGAAGGTGCGCCTTTCGATCCATGGAATGGATCTCGAATGGGAAGAGCAGCCATTCGAGTGGGTGAGACCGCTTCGTTTTGGGATCGAGCGTGTTTACAGCAAAGGCCCAATGGCACGCATGCGAGCGCTCGCGGAACTGACCCCAAACCCTGAAGGTGGAACGCAAGTCACGTACGAAGTGCGCGCACAGCCACGAAATGCAATCGGCAGTATCGCAATTCCACTTCAAATCAAGTTAATCAGTGGACCGAAATTCCGCGCCGCGTTTCATAAATATGACGAACTCGCATCGCAAGGCATTAGTCCTTCGTTGAGCGACGCGACAACCGCACTGCCGGATTTCGATCAGTCTCGTTTGAATGCTCTGGGTGAACGTCTCATTAATGAAAGCATGCAACTCGAGTCGAGCGACGCTCGCGCGGCCGTCGAACGTCTAGTCGATTTTCTGAGAACGGGCGACGACTTTTCGATTGTGAGAATACGTCCATACGAACTCGCAGACGCCTGGCACCTATCTCGGCGTTTGGTGTTGGAGACATGTCTGCGAGCGACACGTGCCGGCTTGCTCGATTTGCGTTGGGACTTGCTCTGTCCGATGTGTCGCGGTGCACACGATGCGGGATCCTCGTTAAAAGATCTGCCTGGGAACATACATTGCGCTACATGCAGAGTTGATATCACTGCGAACTTCGATCAATTCGTGGAACTCACTTTCAAACCTAATCCAGGGATTCGATTAGTTGAACTGGACAACTTCTGTGTAGGAAGTCCGCAACGAACGCCGCATGTTGTCGTCCAGCAGTTGTTGCCCGCTGGAGCCGACCGTGTCCTCGAACTGCCTTTAGGCGAGGGAAACTATCGAGTGCGCGCACTCGAACTTCCAGGGTCGCAGATCGTGAATGTTTCCCCGACTGGCGCTCCAACCGCTACCGTTACGCTTTCCGAATCCGGGTGGAGTAACGATGTGATCAATGTTTCGGAGCGTTCTGCATTTTCTCTCGTTAATAAAACGAACGCTGAACAATTACTGATCCTGGAAAGAACTGCATGGACGGATCAGGCTGCAACGGCTGCTGAAGTTACCGCGCTTCAGATGTTTCGCGATCTGTTTTCTACTGAAGCCCTGCGACCCGGCGAGCAGATCTCGGTTGGAACTTTGACTGTCTTGTTCACCGACCTTCGGCATTCGACAAGACTCTATCGCGAGATTGGAGATGCCACTGCCTTTGGAAGAGTGATGAACCACTTCGACGTTCTGAAGAAAGTCATTGCCGAGCGTGATGGCGCAATTGTGAAAACAATCGGCGATGCAGTGATGGCAGTCTTTCGTAAACCTGTTAATGCATTGATGGCGATGTTGGATGCTCAGCTTGTTCTTACTAATCCACCTGATGGCGTAATGCCCCTTCAGTTGAAAGCTGGGATGCATGCGGGCCCATGCATTGCAGTAACGCTTAATGACCGGCTCGACTACTTCGGTTCTACCGTAAACATGGCAGCTCGTCTGGAGGGACTGTCAAACGGCAGTGACGTGATAATCTCTCGCGCAATTTTTGACGATGCAAGTGTCGCCGACTTGCTGAATTCAAGCGAATTTGAAGCGTTATCGTTTGAAATGTCGTTGAAGGGTTTTGAGGAAGAGCAAGTGGAACTCTGGCGAGTCAGAAAACTGAATGTCTGAACTATTAGCAGCGAGGGACGTCTCCAAAATTTATCGAATGGGCACCAATAGTGTCACCGCTCTGGACAACGTTTCGATGGGTGTTCAGGAGGGAGAGTTCGTAGCTATTCAGGGAACCTCTGGCTCAGGCAAGTCAACGCTTCTAAACATGCTGGGTGGTTTGGATCATCCTTCAAGTGGAGAAGTGTTTTTTGCTTCCAAACCGCTTGGTCCATTTAGTAAGCGGGAAATGGCGCGTTACAGACGGTTCTCTGTGGGAATGATTTTTCAGAACTTTAATTTAATACCAACCATGAGTGCGGAGGAAAATGTCGCGCTGGCTTTAGCGTTTGGCGGACTAAGAGGACAACAACGTCGGGCCCGCGCCGGGAAACTACTCGCTCGGGTTGGTTTGGAAGATCGCATGTCGCACAAGCCGTCGGAGTTGTCAGGTGGAGAGCAGCAGCGGGTGGCGATTGCGCGAGCACTGGCGAACAATCCAAAGGTTCTGCTCGCTGACGAACCAACCGGCAACCTCGATTCAATTCGCGCGCACGAGCTACTCGGTTTGTTACGCGACATGGTCAGCAAGGACGCACTTACGATCCTGATGGTCACACACGACCATGAGTTGGCAAACAGCTTTGCTGATCGAATTGTGTTTATGAAGGATGGGAAAGTGCTCTAGAACTTAAGATTGAAGACTTAAGATTTCAGATTAGTCAGTAGTCAGTAGTCAGTAGTCAGTAGAATAGGTCCAATGGGTCGAATGGGTCTTATACCACTGACCACTGACTACTGACGAAATCTGAAATCTTAAATCTTCAATCTGAAATATTCGGAGGGGTTCCCCATGTCCAACCCGGCTAGTCAAATGACTCTTGAGGCGCTGCGGTCAGTGCCTCTCTTTGCATCGCTTGACGATAGTGAAGCGATGACATTACGCAGCCTGCTTTCTGAACAGAACGTCAATCGCAATACGCGTCTGTTTCGTCATGGGGACAAAGGCGACGCGATGTATTTGATTGAAAGCGGTCGCGTCAGAATCAGCATTCAGGACGAAGACAAGAACGAAGTAACACTCGCTGAACTGGCTCAGGGCGACTTCTTTGGTGAGATGTCGCTGATTGATGGTCGGCAAAGATCAGCTGACGCTTACGTAATTGAAGATGGCCGGTTTGCCATCCTGTCACGAGACGCATTCCTATTGTTTGTGCGATCCAATCCTGATGTTGCATTAAATATGTTGAGTGCGTTGACCGATCGTTTGCGTAGAACTGATCAACTGCTGCGTTCGCGAGTGTCGAAGAACGCAAACGAAGAAGAGAAAGCAAGGTTAACACTTGCCGATCGAGCGGCAGATCTGATTGCTGAGTTTGGTGGCAGCTGGAAATTCATCGGCGTCTCAATCGCCCTGATCATCTTTTGGATAATCTTCAACTCCTACATTCTGGTTCGCGGTTTTGATCCTGTGCCCTACCAGATGTTGAACCTGGTTCTCGCAGTTATCGCAGGAATGCAGGCGCCGATAATCATGATGTCTCAGAACCGGCAGGGGGAGAAAGATCGATTGCGTGCTGATCTCGACTATCAGGTTAATCTGAAAAACGAATTGTCGCTGACGGAGGTATTGCGTCGCCTCGATGTGCTCGAGAGTGAACGCTTGCCGAAGTTGTTTGAGGAGCAGAATAGGCGACTCGGAAATTGATTCCAATCGGCCTTAGGCCTTAGGTCTTGGGCCTTTGAGTTTTCTAGCGACTAGGCATCAAAGGCCAAAGACCCAAGACCCAAGACCCAAGACCTAAGACCCAAGACCCAAGACCTAAGACCTAAGACCAATGATCAAAGCGCTCTTCTTCGACTTCAACGGTGTCATCATCGACGATGAAACCATTCAGATGACTGCTTACAAAGAAGTTTTAAAGCAACACGACATCGATCTAACAGAGGAGTGGTATTTCAGTGCGCTGGGAATGGACGACAGGACATTCGTAAAGGCAATGTTCGAGCGTGCTAAAAAGCGGATGTCTGACGGTGTTCTCGAAAGCGTCCTCGGGGCAAAGACTGTGCTTCATCGCAAAATGATCGAAGATGAGTTGCCGCTGTTTCCCGGTGTGCTCACGTTCCTCAAAGCCTGCTCGCGTCATTTCTCACTTGGCTTGGTTAGCATGGCAGACTCCATAGAGATCCGATATGTGTTTGAAAGAGCTCATCTCGATCCGCTCTTCACAGTGATGGTGATGGCAGGAGATGTATCCGTTTGTAAGCCTGCGCCAGATTGTTACCGGCGAGGCCTCGAGAAATTAAACCAGCAGCGACAAAGCGAACGTTTGCTTCCAGTATTGCCAAACGAATGTGTAGCAATCGAAGACTCGCCACCAGGCATCGAATCAGCGCGTGGAGCTGGTATGCATACGATTGGAATTACGAACACAGTGAGTGAAGAAGAACTGCGTGCTGCCGGCGCCGATGTTGTCACGCACAGCCTCGCTGATTGGACTCCGGAGGCAGTGAAGTTGGTGTTTTGAAATTGGCCTTTGGCCTTTGGTTTTTGGCCTTATTTTTGCCCTTCGTTCGTTCGGACCAAAAGCCAAAGACCAAAGACCAAAGACCCAAGACCGTCTATGAGTTTTTTCGACATCCTTAGCCTCGCACTTCGAAACCTGCGCCAGGCAAAGCTGCGCGCAACGTTGACGACCATGGGTGTGATTGTAGGTGTGGCAGTCATCGTCACTATGGTTTCGTTTGGGCTTGGATTGCAGCAGAACATGCTAGCCAGGTTTAGTGCATTGGATCTCTTCAATGAGATTCAAGTGTTTGGACAGGGCCTCAGCAACCTTGCTGGAGTTGCGCGAGATACTGGTCGTCGGGATGAAGGCGAACGTCGCAATGGTCGTCAACGCTCTGATCAAAAACCATCGCGCATTCTCGATGATGCAGGCGTTCAGGAGATCGCAAAGATTCCGGGAGTCGCGTATGTTGAGCCGAACGTCAACTTCGGAAGTTACGTGCGATCCAACGGCAAGGTGCTCAGTCAGAACGTCGGGGGCGCGAACATTCCAAACGCGTCGTCACGTTTTCAAAAATTCGCGGCGGGCCAGATGATTTCGTCTGCAAACGCTGCCGAAGCTGTTGTCACTGAACGATTCGCCCGCGATTTCGGCTACGACAAACCGGCAGATGCAGTCGGGAAAACTCTTGAGCTATTAGCTGCGCCAGACGAAAAGCCAAAAACACAAAAGAGTGAAAGCGACGAGGCAGGGCCAAACTTCTTCGGCATCCCACTCGAAGATGAAGGCCTCGATGAATCTAGCTCTGATTTGCAGAGTCGAATGTTTCGAATATCGGGAGTCCTCAATACGGAGATAAAAGAAGGTGCAGGGCAAGGGGGCTTACGTGGGTTGATGCCCGGCGCGGGCATCTACATTCCACTTCAGGTCGCGCACGATTGGAGCAAAGAACATCGTGGTCCTATGAGTCGCGTGGCTCTTGCTCTGGCACGTCAGGGAGGTAACCTCAGCGAAGGACAGACTGAGGGTTACGATTCTGCGGTCGTTCGGGTGTCAGATCCGGTGAAGTTAACGGACGTGCGAAAGCAGATTACTGATTTGGGTTTTTCGAGTTTCTCGATTGTCGATGAGTTAGAGCAAATTCGCACGGTGTTTCTGATCGTTGATTCGGTTTTAGGATTGCTCGGTGGCATTTCACTTCTGGTTGCCTCATTCGGTATTGCCAACACAATGATCATGTCGATTCTCGAACGCACCCGCGAGATCGGTATTATGAAAGCCATCGGTGCCGAGGATCGGGAAATCAAATTGATTTTCTTTGTCGAGGCTGCGGTGATCGGAGTCTTCGGTGGTGTTATCGGAGTTCTAGTCGCGTGGGCAATCGATGGGATCGCCAACCGCCTCGCTTATCGATTCATACTGAAACCACAAGGCGCGTCATTCATCGACTTCTTCTCGCTGCCGATCTATCTCTCAATTGGTGCAATTCTCTTTGCCTTAGTGGTGTCGATCGTTGCGGCTCTGTATCCGGCAGCGCGTGCGGCGAGGATCGATCCGGTTCGAGCATTGCGGCATGACTAGAAATGTCCGATATGCTTTAGCTTGTCGTGACGCAACCACCCGAGCCCCAAGTTATCACGGCATGATCCTTCTGGGGCTCGGTTGGTTGCGTCGCGACAAGCTAAAGCATATCGGACATCACAGCGGCTTCCCACACCTATTACAGAACCTGGCGCCCGGATCGCGTTGTTCGGCTCCGCACGATGAGCAAGTGCGTCCGATCTTCAAGTTTGCACCACACGAAGAACAGAAATCAGATCCTGCGACATTGGCTGCTCCGCATGTGCCGCATCTTCCAGGTAACGGTGGCACGTAACCACCCGCTTTGCTTGCAATGTGATCTTCGATTATCTTCCAGGCGTCTTCAGTCAGCTTGTATTGCCAGTAAGCGCCGAGTGCTGCGAGCGCAAGCAGCGGTGCAAAGACGATCGCTCCAACAGCAGCTACCGCAGCCTTGTCGAACCACTTCTGCATGCCGATCTCGACCCGTGTTCCGCCAGTTTCTGGGGTGATCTTTATCGTTAGCGCGGACGAAAGTCCGGTTAGATCGCGAAGCGTGTTTGACTTGCGCGCCTGAATAATGCTGGTAGTTGACACCTGAAAGTTCTGAACTTCGTACTCGCTATCGAAGAGGCTGCGGAGTTCGGAGTTTAACTTTGGCAGGTCGGCTTCTACATTGGGGTAGTATCTGCTGTCCATCGCAATGCTCCTCAGGGAGTATTAATTCATGTTTGATTGTACGGCACTACGTCATGAATTGTTCAGTCAGCACGGCATTGTGCTGTGATTTGGATTTCTCTGAGATTGCACAGAGAGGCATCGCGCAACTCCACTTAAATTCAAAATGATTAATCACAACATTCGCACCTTTACTTCGCTAACCCTGGTTTCGCTCTTATTCATATCGCTAGCAGCCAGGATCGTAACTTCCCAAACTGCAAATACCCTATTACTCGACGGCTTCTCCTCCGAAAATGGCCTGGCAGAGAAACGTTGGGAAGAACAGTTTCGCGCTGTTCCTCAACCTAAATCTGCGCGCGAGCATCTTCGTCGTCTGACACTGGAGCCCCACATCGCCGGGACCAAAGAAGATTACGCAACCGCAATTTATGTACGCGATCAATTCCGCAGTTATGGATTGAACGCGGAGTTAAAGGAGTACGACGTTTGGCTCCCTTATCCGAACGCGCCTGGCATAGTCGAGCTAATCACGAATCGCAGGCAAAGACTTTCTGTTACCGAGGCAGTTGTGGCGCGAGATCCATCCTCGTCAAATCCAAAAATCACACCACTCTTCAATGGCTACAGTGCCAGCGGCGATGTCACTGGACCACTCGTCTACGCGAATTATGGATTGCCGACTGATTATGAAGAACTGAAGAAACTGGGTGTCGATGTAAAGGGCAAGATCGTTATCGTGCGATACGGCAACTCGTTTCGTGGGGTGAAGGCAAAAGTCGCACAGGATCACGGCGCTATTGGTTGCATCATCTATTCCGATCCCGCCGACGATGGATACATGCAGGGTGATGTGTATCCGAAAGGCCCCTGGCGTCCAGTTGCGTCCGGCCAACGCGGCTCTGTTCAATACCTGTTCGATTATCCGGGTGATCCCTTAACACCCGGAAAACCCGCCATCGATGGAGTTCCTCGTCTAAAGCCGGAAGAAGCGACGGACTTAACTCGAATTCCTGTGCAACCAATCGCTTATGACGTTGCGAAGACCATGATCGCACCGCTTCAGGGACCAGTAAGACCAAAAGGTTTTCAAGGTGGCCTTCCGTTCGCGTATCACGTCGGTGGAACTTCGGATGTGAAAGTCAGACTTAAGACTGACATGGATTACAAAACCCGAAAGATCTGGAACGTCGTAGCTCGAATCGATGGAAGTGAGCAGAAGGATCGTTGGATTGTGATGGGCAATCATCGGGACGCATGGGTTTTTGGTGCTGTCGATCCAAACAGTGGCACCTCAGCAATGCTGGAAGTAGCGCGTGGCTTTGGTGAACTTCTCAAACAGGGCTGGACACCGAAGCGCACAATCTTTCTGTGCAGTTGGGATGCTGAGGAGTACGGATTGATTGGATCCACTGAATGGGCAGAAGAATATGCAACAGATCTTCGCGAGAAAGCTGTGGCCTATTTGAATGTTGACGTCGCTGTTGCGGGCGGCAACTTTGGTGCGTCGTCGGTGCCGTCGCTTTGGAAAGTGTTGCGAGGTGTTACGCGTGATGTGAAGGATCCAAAGAAGGGCACCAGCATCTATCAGCAATGGCAAGAGCGCGCCCGGGAAGCAAGATTGCCAGGCGATCCGATCATTGAAGCTCGTATTGATTCATTAGGTTCCGGCTCAGACTACACGCCGTTTCTGCAGCATCTCGGTGTTCCGTCTATCGACATGGGATTCAACGGAGACTATGGCGTTTACCATTCTGCGTACGATTCGTTTTATTGGATGGATCACTTTGGTGATCCCGGCTTTGTTTACCACGTTGCCGCCGCACAATTATGGGGAACGCTCAGCATGCGACTGGCAAACGCCGACGTGCTGCCGTTCGATTACACTGACTATGCGAATCAGCTCCAGCAGTTCTTCAACGAAGCGATGAAGTTCGCGAAGGAATACAAGCTTGACTCATCATTGGATGAGAAGGCGATGAACAATGCGATCGAGGAATTTGGTAAAGCGGCGGAGCGCGCGGAACGAATCCAACAGCGCGCGTCGTCGCAGACCGGTGACAAAGCAAAACTTGCCAACATTAACGATACGCTGATTGCAGTTGAGCGTGAATTTACTGATGAACGCGGGCTGCGAGGGCGAAGTTGGTACAAACATCAAATCTACGCACCCGGCATTTATACTGGCTATGCGGCTCAGCCATTAACTGATTTCCGGCAATCGATCGATGATCGCAATTCGACGAACACAAGAGAGTCGCTTCAGAGGATCGTCGAAGCAATCAAACGCGCCACAGAGAGACTGCGGGAGATCCACGACTAAATCAAAAAACTCGGAGGGTGATGTTGGTGATTAAGAGAATCCTATTATCTATTTTTATTGCGCTCGCAAGCGTTTCGCTGTTTGCAGCACAAACAACTCGACGGCAAACAACGACTGCAAACGATTTCAAGGTTAGGTATCGAACAACAATGGGAAGTGCCGCTGGTCAGCCAACGGCCGGCGAGACCGTGACAATGATCAAAGGCGCCCGCGAACGAAGCGAAAGCCACTCTGGATATGGATTCGACATGGTTCAGATCACCCAGTGTGATCTAAAACGAACTATTCAGCTAAGTGATGCCACGAAGAAATACACGATCACTCCAATGGAGACTGGCGAGCCGAGTGCGTCGACAACGCCAGGTGGTCCAGCGTTGGCGCCGGCAGCACCAGGACGCCAGGGTGGTGTCGTTGAGTATGTCAGTAGTGTGATTGATACGGGTGAACGAAAAGACATGTTTGGTTTCACTGCGCGTCACATCAAGAGTTCTACATCAATTAACGCTGGTCCTGATTCATGTCATCCGGGCAGTCACAAGTATGAATTAGACGGTTGGTATATAGATTTGAACGTTGAGTTCAATTGCGAAATCAGCAAGACACAAACAGTTCAAACTACGCGTCCCTCAAGACCTGGTTGTCGTGACCAAATCAGGATGAGGCACGAGGGTAACGGCAAGCTTGGGTATCCGCTCATCGAAACCGTGAAAATCTACGGCGAGAATGGACAGGTAATGATGACGCAAACGAAGGAAGTCGTTGAACTGTCGCGGGCGTCGTTGGATGTTGCGCTGTTTGACATTCCAGCTGGTTATGGCGAAGCGGCCAGCACTTCGGAACTCTATGGCGCGCCTTCCATCGCCTCGATGATCCCGGGAATGAATCAGGGTCAGGCCAACAGCGCAAGACCGAATGTTCCAACAATGGCTTCGACCGACGGCACATCAGCAAAAAAGCCAGGATCAATCTTGATTGGTGTGGTCCAGTTCAACAATAAAGCTGGTCGTTCGATCTCTCTGGATGCTTTGCGCCAGCGGCTCATCGAACAACTCCGAACGAACAGCGCAGATGCTATATCGCTCAACGCATCGTCGCAGATGGAAGCCGAGGCCGAAGCAAAAGTGAAACAATGTGACTTCATTCTCTACACTGACGTCGCTGCGCTGAAGCAGAACAAAATTGGTGGGATGTTTGGAAACATCACCGGTGTTGGAGGAGGGTTTAAGACCGAAGCGAAGTTGGAGTTCAGACTCTTTGCGGTCGGTGAATCGGCGCCACGTTTGCAGTCAAGCGCGTCTGCGAAACTTGAAGGTGATGAGAACAGCGCGGGTTCTGCGGTTGATGCTGAAGCAAGAGCAGTATCGGGAGCGGTAAAGAAAAAGCCCTAGGTAATTTGCGCGTGGGCTTCGGTCTTTGGTCTTTGGACTTTGTCTTAACTGGCTGAAGACCGAAGACCCAAGGCCAAAAGCCGATCCTCAATTCTTCTTCTTTGCTTTCTTCTCCGGTTCCGGCGGCGGTAGTTTTTTCACAGCCTCGAGTATCTGTTGAGCTTCCTCATTTAATGATTCAAGGCTTGCAACTTCGCCATCAGATTTTGCCTGGTCCCGAAACGGAGCGACTTGCGTCATGATGTTGTTCACAGCTTCGCCGAGCCGGCGAAGAGCTTTAGGAAGTAACGGATTTCTTTCATCGCGCGCACTAACGTCATCGATATTAGTTATCGCCTCATCAAGTATACCGGCTATGTCACCCAACAGGTCTGCGTGAGATCCAGTCGGCAACTCTCCCCAAAGTTCGGAATCTTTCTTCAGTTGCTTGGCATTTGCAGATTGCGTCCCAGTCAAAACCATTAGCCGGCGATCAGCAGCCTTAACGAAGACTTCGATTCTTTTGTCGAGGATTTGAGCCTCCTTAACCAGATCAACTTCCTGCGGCGTTAAGTGATCGCGCTGGGCATTGACCGTTGAGCAAGTTAGGAAAGCAAGAAAAAGTGCAGGTAGAACCAGAGGGGTTCGACTGATCATAGGTGTTTACCTTCAGGGGTTCGGTTTGTCGTTCGGCTTTTCTTCCGGCTTTTGGGAGTCACGCACAACTGTGTGTCCGTAGAAAGAATTCAAAGCTTCAGTTCTGCTTTCTCGCGCAAAATCTTCGACCTCTTTTATCCAAACAGCAAATTCGAGAGGAGTGATTCGGCGCATTTGGGTGAGTCGCGGTCCGTCGGCGCGCAAGGCAAGTTCGAGACGTTTGTACAAATCCCGCGTCTTGTTGCTGTCTCTCTTAAGAGTTGCGAGATACGTCAAGGAGTTCTTGATCAGCGCGTAATAACTGCCTACTTCGTTTGAAGCAGCTTCGTAGTTATTCTGCGCGGTATCTCTTTCGGCGTTTGTCAGATGAACGTCAGCGAATTCGATCGTGAGCTTTATTCGTTGCTTACCGTCACTCGGTGTTTCGATTTGGGATCTTTCTTCCTTCGATATGGTGCGCAAAGGTGGCGGCGCCGTTAGTGGTGTCGGCTGTGGAGTCGGTCCGGGATCCTGAGCCATCGCAACGAGTGAGCAACACAGCAAACTCGAAACGATAATGCTCAGTTTGATTAAGTGCGACATAAACAACCGCATGCGAATCTCAGGGCTTTTTCTTTGCGCCTTCCCCAAGCTGGATCTGACGCTGAAGCAAAGGTAGACGAAGTTTGACTTTTTCTATTTCGAGCTGATTGATTTTTGGATCAGCGCTCGCGAGGAACTTCTCATAAGCGACAAGAGCCTCAGGATATTCTCCGAGATAGTCATGTGATGTAGCAATAAAATAATGAGCCACCACCACCTCGGGTTTTGATGTAACAACCCATTCGAATTCACTAATTGCCTCTGAATACCGTTTTGCTTCGTAAAGCGCTGTGCCGAGATTCGTGTGGGCCGAATAATTCTGCGGACTGACTTTTAGAACCTGGACCAAAATCCCTATGGCCTCTGGAAATCGACGTGCCCGGACCAGCGCAGCCGCATAACCAACTGCGTAGTCCGGGACCGTAGGTTCCATCTCAGCTGCTCGTCGAAAAAGCTCCAGCGAGCGATTTGGATCCTCCACTCGATACGAAGCGGCGAGACGAGCAACAAGCATCGCACTGTGTGGGT
This sequence comes from Pyrinomonadaceae bacterium, assembly GCA_036006355.1. Lineage (GTDB taxonomy): Bacteria > Acidobacteriota > Blastocatellia > Pyrinomonadales > Pyrinomonadaceae > PSRF01. Next base: position 72,842 of record DASYPT010000130.1, read on the forward strand.
TCTTCTCGATTAGCTTCTGAATTGCAGGGCGGGAGGTCGCAGCGTCCTCACTATTTGCTGCTTCAATCTCTTCTGGAGTTCCGATGACTTTTGTCTTGTCACCATTAGTGCTTGCTTGCAACTCCAGGCCGGCGGTTTTTGCTGCCGCTGCGGCCTCATCGGTTTTGCCGGCTTGTTGATATACAAATGCAAGTCGAGCGTATACGACTTTGTCGCCGGGTCGAAGTTTCGCAGCTGATTGAAGATCTGCGACTGCCAGATCGTACGCTTTGTCATCCGTAAGCAGATCGGCGCGTTCAAGTAGCGCGGTCCAATTCCCAGGTTCGTCTGTTAGGACCTTGTCCAGAATTTTCCTGGCAGCGGCTTTGTCGTTATTAGCTCGTTCCGCGATCGCAAGACCTATCCATGCTGAGCTGGGGGCATCCTGACTCTGAGTTGCTCTTGTGGCAAATTCAAGTGCTTCCTTCGAATTCCCACTACGCAATCGTATTTCAGAGAGCATTCGGAGCGCGACGTTATCCTGCGGATCAATTGTCAATGCTTGTTGAAAGACAGTCGCAGCTTCCTGATCTTTATCTCGTCGCATGAGAAGCGCACCCAATGCAGAGTAGGGAAGCGACCAATTCTTCTTGAGAGTGATGGCGCGACGAAAGGCGACGTCTGCTTCATCTAAACGCGATAAGCTGACCAGAGCATTGCCGCGCTGAAACTCCGCCTCGGGAAATTCCGGTCGAACTTTGATTGCCTGTTCGTAGAATTCGAGTGCCTTCTCAAACTCGCCTCTTGCGTGCGCGCTTTGCCCGCGCTCAAACAGTTTGACAGGATCGGCGGCGGTGTCTCCGAACTCGTCTGTTTGTGCGTTAAGAGACAAAGAGAGTGCGGCGATGACAATCATTAGCATCGCTGTTCGGATCGAAATTTTTGTGAAAACCGAAAAGTGAGATTCAGGTACTGTACTCAAGACTGTGACCCACTTCGGATGTTCGATAAACCTATCCGGGGATGTGTTGAATGTTACCACGGCGTTATTAGTGCGTCCAAAATCAGGCTAAATACTTCAAATGAGATGCGTGTTGCACGTCCGTTGATGCATGAGCTACCATGCGTCCACCCTAAGAAAAAGTTGAGCGAGGACGTAATTCCGGTAAACGTGTCGCCTCTGATCAAATCCCAAATAGCGTGAACGAAACCGTCATTGAAATAGAAAACGATCAACAAGAGGTTTCGCGTGAGTTGCTGGCCAAAGAGGTGCAATTGCGCGCACTCTTTCGTGAGATGCGCGCTGTGGTTGTCGCCTATTCCGGCGGCGTCGATAGTAGCTATGTTGCGTACGTTGCAACTTCAGAACTAGGTGCGAACGCGATCTGCGTTACGGGAGAGTCACCGAGTTTACCTGAGTACCAGCGTGATGAAATTGATCGCGCAGTCAAAGAATTTGGCTTTCATCACGAGCGAATTCAAACTGACGAATTAGACCATCCCGGTTATAGCGCTAACGCTGGCAATCGTTGTTATTTTTGCAAAGACGAGTTGTACGGCAAACTTGAGCCGTTCGCCCAATCCAAAAACATTAACTTCATTGTGGATGGTTCAACCACCGATGATCTTGACGATTATCGTCCGGGGCGACAGGCGGCGAAAGAGCATGCGGTAAGAAGTCCTTTGATCGAAGTGCAGATGTCAAAGGCGGAAGTCCGTGAACTAAGCAGAAGGGTAAATTTGCCAACCTGGAACAAACCTGCGAGTCCTTGCCTCTCTTCTCGTATTGCTTATGGCACCACCGTGACGATTGAACGCTTGAGAAAAGTTGATCGAGGCGAAGAAATCCTGCGTGAGTTTGGTTTTCGCGAATTCAGAGTTCGTCATCACGATACGCTTGTGCGTTTAGAGATAGCTCCTGAAGAGATGGACCGAGTTTTGAACCGGGAAGTACTGGAACAGCTCGCTCAACGCTTTCGCGAGCTAGGCTTCAAATACGTCACATTGGATTTGCAGGGTTATAGATCCGGATCGATGAATGAGGTTTTGACCGGCAAAGGTGTCTGACTAAAAACCCGAATTACGTTTTTCTAAATTCCCATTGCTCTGAGGGGCATGCCCGGGCTCCTCGGGTGGAGAAATCCTATGGTCAGCATGTACAGCACAATTTATGTCGACGATATTCGTGAGATCAAAGAACAGAATCCATTCGAGTCAATGATGTCGCGATTTGATAGAGCGGCACAGTTACTCGACCTTGATCCCGATCTTTACGCCGTGCTGAGAGTCCCGAACCGCGAATTGAAAGTCTACATCCCGACGCGGATGGATTCTGGACGAATCCAGGTCTTTGAAGGTTTTCGCGTTCAGCACAATTTCGCTAGAGGTCCAGCTAAAGGAGGAATCAGGTACGCACCAGACGTAAACATAGATGAGGTCCGTGCGTTAGCGGCGTGGATGACCTGGAAGTGTGCGGTAGTGAACGTTCCTTTTGGAGGCGCCAAGGGCGGGATTATTTGTGACCCGCAGCAAATGTCTATCGGTGAGTTGGAGAGAATGACGCGACGTTATGCGGCCGAGTTACTCGACTTTATTGGTCCAGAAAAGGATGTCCCAGCGCCGGATATGAACACAAACGAGCAAACCATGGCGTGGATTATGGACACCTATTCAATGCACGCGCGCCATACGGTTACGGCTGTCGTTACCGGTAAGCCGATCGACTTGGGTGGTTCGTCGGGACGTCGCGAGGCTACAGGCCGAGGCATCCTGTTTGTAATTAATGAAGCCATCAAGCGATTCAAAATGAGTCCCTCGGAGACCCGTGTAGTGGTTCAAGGCTCCGGAAATGTCGGGGGCATTGGTGCACGATTGCTCCACGAATCGGGTTACAAAGTTGTTGCAATATCGGACATTCATAACGGAATTTACAATCGCGCTGGCATCAATATTCCGCATGCTCTCGATTACCTGGCCGCAACGCGCTCCTTTGAGGGTTACGAGGGGGCGGAATTTGTAGCTAACCACGAGCTACTTGAGTTGGAGTGCGACGTGTTGGTTCCCGCGGCAACCGAAAACCAAATAACTTCACAAAATGCGGACAAGATTAAGTGTAAGGTGCTTGCCGAGGGCGCTAATGGGCCGACAACCGCCGCTGCTGACGAGATTCTTCACCAAAAAGGAATATTTGTAATCCCGGACATTCTCGCTAACGCGGGCGGCGTCACGGTTTCATATTTCGAGTGGGTTCAGGACCGTATGGGGTATTTCTGGCGCGAGGACGTAGTGAACGAAAGATTGCAGGACAAGATGGTCGCCAGCTTCAACGATCTGTGTCGTTATGCCGATGCTCATTCGGTCGATACGAGGACCGCAGCATACATGTTGGCGATAGACCGAGTGGCCTATGACACACGCATGCGGGGCATCTATGCGTGACCGAAAAAACATAAACAAAATGGGCGCTAAGTCGTGAAAAGGGCTTGATTTCCGTTTTAAGGTAGAGTATGGTCTGGCATGATTTAACACTCGGACCACCGCCATGATTTTTTTACTTTTCAAGCGCGGTTTTGAGAGTAAAAATCATTGACACGGGAGGTTGGCTTCCCTTAAGAAGTTACCTCAAGCTTGAACAACTCGGGAATAGCATCTTGATGAATACGAGTACTGTAAGTAAGGCCGACAGTACTCTGTTTCATCGCAGTCCGAGCGCCGCCGATGGATCTCATGGTCCATTCGGCTTGAACTTTTTGACAAACCTGTAGCTGTCGCCTCTGAGACGAGGTTGAGTTATTTTGCAAGCGACCTCTTAATCGGCGGTGCCAATACGCAGAATTTTTACTCGTTTCGCAGGAGGAATGCGATGAGACTCGCAACTAGGGCGCTTTTAGCCGCGCTCGTATCGTTGGTGCTGTGTGCCGCAGTATCAGCACAGACTTTGAGATCGCCGAATGATCCGCGTAACCAGTCCCCAGCAGTTGGAACTGGCGGCCCTCCGGGTGGACCAACCGGACTCTTCACAATTTATGACGGTTCAACCCTGAGGAAGGGTGAATTCACTTTTAGCATTGCCTATAGCAACTACGATCGTGATCCAGGAAACGTGGACATCGTTGACATTCCGTTGAGCTTCAACGTGGGTCTCAACGATCATCTGGAGCTATTTTTCAGCGTAGATGGCTATCGAGGAGTAAAGGTAAACAATCCACAGAACCTATCGAGCTTCTATTTGCCGAATTCGCAGTTGTTCTGTGGCGCAACTCTTTGTAGCCCTCCAGCAATCGTTTTGGCGCCCAGTGGCCCAAACGTCGGTACCCTGGCAAATACGGCAGTCTTTCGGCCACTCAATAATCAGCCTTTCGTTCAATTCCCGTTCGTTGGGGGCTCCGCTGGAACGTTCGGACTTACGGCTGGCCAAATCGGACAGCAGTTCGGCTTTCCCGGATTCAACGCGCAGCTGGGACCTCCACAGGTTTCACCGAACAGCGGAACCTTCGGACCAGCAGACACCTTCCCAGGCATCGGCTCGCCAGCCGGGAGTATTCTGCCGGGTGTAGTTTTGGCGACTACAACATTACCCGCGACGGCACTTACATTGCCGATCACGGTTCCACTTACATTCACGACGTCGCCGACTTACCTGCCGGATGCTCCGTTCATCAACCGGTTATACGGTGAGAGTTCATTCAATACGTTCGTCGTTGGCGCCAAGTGGCGCTTGACCGGCCCGCACAATCCGCTGGGAGTCGGAATCATTCCGTTCTATCGCTGGTACGCTGATAAGGGGAATGATTTCCAGGGCTTTAACATGCTCCAGCGTGGGGCCAGCCCAGGTGGCGACATCGGTGACTTTGGTGCGATCTTGTTTGTCGATGGCAGGTTGACCAAGCACATAAACGTTTCGGCTAACATTGGGTACATTCTCAATAGCAACCCGAAAGGACTTGGTGGTGATTTTGTTTTGCTTGATCGACCGGATGAGCTATTTACTGGTGTTGGCTTTGACTTCCCAGTAAACAAGCACTTCCAGCCAATCGCTGAAGTTCGCTCAGTTACGTATGTGGCCGGGAGAACACCAAATGCATTTGAAAACAACCCGGTTGACGTCGTAGGCGGTTTCAAGGTTTATCCGCGACGATGGTTCGGTTTTGGATTCGCCTATCGCAGGCATTTGAATCAGCAAGATCAGGATCACTTCAATCCATCTGATTTCACTATTCCAATTCAACAAGTCACTAACGTGAACGTCGTAGGTCGCGGACTTGTTGTAGTACCGGGAACGAGCCGGCCGGTGACCTCTAATGGTTTCCCGACGGGCTTTGTGTTCTCTGACGATCCGAACGGATACATCTTCCAATTCTGGGCTGGACGTCGAAATGAGCGGATACCACCGCACGTAAATCAGCCGCCTGTGGTGTCGTCGGTTTCTGCTTCAATGACGTCGATCGCCCGTCCGTGCCCTCCGGGTACAAGTTCGACCAGCTGTACTCCTAGCGACAGCACAGTGCAGCTAACCGCGAACGCGACTGATCCCGAGAACGACACACTGCTCTATACATGGTCCGTTACCGGTGGTCGCCTGACTGGCGAAGGGAGATCCGTGAGCTGGGATCTCAGTGGCGTTGCAAATGGCACTTACACAGCCACGGTGGAAGTTAGCGATGGCAGCCTCAAAGCAAATGGTAGCGCGACGGTAACAGTCGCGGATTGCACGGGCTGCGTAGCGCCGCCTCCGCCGTGTCCGACTATTTCGGTGAGTTGCCCATCGGACGTTGAGGCTGGACAGCCGATCACCTTTACTGCGAGTGTGGCCGGTGGGCCGCCCAATATGACGGCGACTTACAACTGGTCAGTGTCATCAGGAACAATCAGCAGTGGCCAGGGAACTTCAACCATCAGCGTTGATACCAATGGTGTTAGTGGCCAAGTGACGGCTACGGTGAACGTTGGCGGCGCTGATCCATCGTGCTCAGCAACAAGCTCTTGCACGACCAGCATTAAGCCCGCTCCCGTACCACCGCAAAAGTTTGACGAGTATGGCAACATCAAGTTCAACGATGAGAAGGCCAGACTCGATAACTATGCTATTCAGCTGCAGAACGCACCAGGTTCAACTGCCATGATTATCGTCTACGGTAGTTGCGCTGGTGAGGCTCAGCAGAGAGGCGACCGCGCCAAGGATTACCTCGTCAACACCAGAGGCATCGAGGCCGGCCGTATCACAGTCGTGGATGGTGGATGTCGCTCTGACCTGACAGTACAACTTTGGATTGTACCGCAAGGCTCGACTGCGCCAACTCCTGAAACTACCAATGCCGTGTCACCCTGTCCGGAGTGCAAGAAGACCAGAGCTCCGCGCCGTCGTGGCAGAGGCGATGACGAATAAATAGACGGTCTGGGTTTAACACCTGAGACCCACAAGCCAAGCGGGCGATGCACCTCATCTGAGTTGCATCGCCCGCTTTATTCTTGCTACCACCCTTGAGTACAACTTGGATTTAATTGACTGGCATCCTACTCGCTGGTGAGGTTTTGAACACAAACCGATCGATTTGTACTAAACTAACGTCTCTCGGTGAGCGGCGTCGCTCCGCCTGGCTCGTAAACCCTGGAAGAATTAACGATGAATTGTATTAAAACATATCTCCCCCTGGCACTTGTCTTACTTTTCGTTAGCCTGGTCACTCCTTCTATTCCGGTCGTCACGGCGAGCGACTCTTCGACAGACCCTGCACTGTATTCGAACGATTGGCGAAATACGGGCCCTCCGGGAGGAGACGTCCGAGGGCTTGTTGTCGACCCGAGTAATCCTGATCGGTTTTACTTTGGAACGCTCGACGGCCAAATTTACACGTCATCGGATGCCGGTAAGACGTGGCAATTGCTTTACAACTTTGGTCGCCCCAGGCTCTTCGTCGATCACATCATTGTCGACCCGCGTAACCCTCGCACCATCTATGTTGCCGCGCACCGGCACAAAGAACCTGGGGGATTCTTCAAGTCCACTGACGGTGGAAATAGTTTTCGTGAAAGCTCTCAACTGAAAAACGAAGCGATTCACTCGCTCGCTCAATCGTCGTCCAATCCCGACACGCTGTTTGCCGGAACCTTCAATGGAATTTTCCGTTCGGATGATACGGGAGAAACCTGGCAGCAATTGCCGACGCAGAATACGCCTAATCTCATTCACGTTGAGTCACTCGCGATCGATCCGCGAACCACGAACATCGTCTACGCGGGAACCTGGTACCTTCCATACAAATCTTCCGACGGCGGCCAAACTTGGAAATCTATTAAGACTGGGATCATTGATGATTCCGACATTTTCGCGATTGACATCGATCCGCGCGATCCAAATCACATCATCGCTTCCGCATGCAGTGGCATTTACGAAAGTAAGTCAGCCGGTGAGGGTTGGAAAAAGGTTCAGGGCATTCCATCGCAGTCCCGACGTACGCGCGCGATCCTTCAACATCCCTCCATGCCGGGCGTTGTTTTCGCAGGAACTACTGAGGGCTTTTGGCGCTCCGAAAAAGGAGGCGATTCTGACTCGTGGATGGTTACCACGTCCCGCCAACTCGAGATCAACTCAATCGCAGTTCATCCTTCGCGACCTGACACTATTTATATCGGAACCAACAACTACGGTGTGATGGTGTCAAACGATGGCGGCAAATCGTTTGTACCAACCAATGGCGGTTTCAGCGGACGATTTGCTAATGCCATCCTTGCTGATCGTGAAACTCCCAATCGCATTTATGCGTCAACAATCAACACTGCGACGGGAGGCGGCTTCTTTTTTGTGAGCAATGATAACGGCGAGACTTGGCGTCCCTCGATGCGCAGTATGCCTTCGCGTTTGATCACGTACTCAATTCTGCAGGACGTGATCGACGCTAACATCATTTACCTCGGCACCAATCTTGGTGTTTATCGTTCAATCGATCGGGGACTTTCCTGGGCGCCTGTGTGGGCTCCTTCTACGCCGGAACCGAAGAGGCCAACTCCGCGGACCAGCGCCCGCATAGTGAAGCCCGCAGTTAAGTCGCGTGCTAAGAGGCCGATACTTTCGGAAGAAACAATAACCGCCGTGCAAGAGGCATTGAATAAAGCTGGCTATCATATTGGTCCACCAGACGGTAAAGGTGGTCCATTGACTCTTGCGGCTCTCAAACGCTTTCAAGCTGATCGTCACTTACCGGCAACTGGAAAGTTTGATGATATCACCCTTGCCGCACTCGGAGTTTCGAAATCGAGTACTCCTGAAACCGGTGAACAACCAAGCGTAATTCTTGCCGATGCAGTTAATGCGCTAGCGCATACAGTTGATCCGGAGACTGGTAAGCCTGGATACCTGGCTGCTACAAACGCAGGGCTCTATCGCAGCTTCGATCCGGCCAAAGGTTGGCAAAAACTGCCGTTTGGTACTGGACTCGATCCGCGTGCGAGTTGCATCTCAACCAACCTGGAGGAGCCCGAGACAATTTGGGTTGGAACTCCTGCTTCAGGAGTTCTTGTGACTAAGGATAGCGGAAAAACCTGGAGCCAATCTGCAGGTATTCCGGTTGACTTTCCGGTCAACACTGTCGTGCAAGATCCGCATCGTGCGAGTTACGTGTACGTTGGCAGCAAACAGGCTTTCTACTTGTCGCATGATGGTGGTGCGACCTGGAGTCGTCGCGGAGGCAATTTACCCTTTGGCGACTTCACCTCTATCCTGGTCAATCCAAGAAACGGTGATGAGATCTTTGCAGGCAATGCTTTCCAGACTGGAGACAGTGGCGGCGGTGTGTACCGAACAACGAACGGTGGCACTACATGGGCTCGAATCGATCCCAAGTCGCGTCGATTGCCCAGCCAAAGAATCTGGGCGCTTGCGTTTGATTCGCAGGATCAAAATGTCCTCTTCGTTGGTTCTCATTCTGCTGGTGTGTACGTTGTTCCTCGGACATCCGAGAACCTTTCGGCAAGCCAGTAAGCAACTTCATCAGATCGAAAAAGAGAACGCCGGCGAGTCTGCTCGTGGCGTTTTCTTTTTTGAAGACAAATGTAACGTCGGCATACGCTTGCGCGCCTTGACATGCGCTTATACTGCCGTGTACATTGCCGCCTTACCCGGTAAAAAAGGCGGCGGGTGTTTGTCGGATCAAGCGGGTGACTACGGCAGGGCGGTATCGAATCAAAATTAGCTCGACATTTTCCAATTCCAAACTCCATCCTCGCCAGCTCATATTCCCGACAACGCCAGGATCACACAAAGAAGCGCCGCTAAAATACTGCCTGACGTTCATCGATGACTGCGATGATTGTTAGTGTCAGATGAGCGCGATATGATCGTCCCACGCGCTACAAGTTATCGGGAATTACAGGAGTATGCATGTCTAGTGAACAACCCAAGCTGAATCCCAGCGAGGCGGAAAATAAACCAACCTCCGGCGAGCCTGAGGCTGCGCCGCAAACTGCCGACGTCTCAAACCAACCTACTCCGGTTGCCGCCAAAGCTCCCGAACTCGATGATGCTGAAGAAGCACGTGTGGGTGGAGACGTTGATTTTGGTCAGTTGCTTGATCAGTTCGAACAGGAGCAGGCCACTCTCGAAGAAGGTGAAGTGGTTCGAGGCACTGTTGTTGGTCTAAGTGAACGCGGAGTAGTAATCGACTTCGGCTACAAATCTGAAGGGATAGTCAATCCCGCTGAGTTTACTGAAAACGGTGAAATCACTGTAAAGCCCGGCGACGAAGTTGAAGTACTTGTTAAGAGCATGGAGACCGCCGATGGTCTGCCTGTTCTTTCACGCGCTGACGCCGTTCGCATGAAGGCCTGGGACGATCTTGAAAAAGCCTACCGCGAAAGCACGACCGTTAAAGGCCGTGTGATCGATCGCATCAAAGGTGGTCTGCGCGTTGACATTGACGGTATTGCGGCTTTCCTGCCCGGCTCTCAAGTGGACGTGAGACCCGTTCGTAATCTCGATAGCCTGCGCAATCAAGTCATCGAAGCGAAAGTAATAAAGCTGAACCGCAAACGTTCAAATGTAGTGCTATCGCGTAAGGCAGTCATTGAGCAGGAGAACACTGGAAGAAAAGATCAAACGCTGCAACAAATCGAAGAGGATATTGTTGTTGAAGGTCAAATCAAGAATCTGACTGACTATGGTGCGTTTGTTGACCTCGGTGGCGTTGATGGGTTGCTGCACGTAACAGACATGTCATGGGGCCGGCTGCAGAATCCGAACGAACTTTTTCACGTTGGCGACAATATCCAGGTCAAGGTCCTCAAATTTGATCGGGAGCGCGAACGAGTTTCACTGGGATACAAGCAGCTATTACCGGATCCGTGGTCGAGCGTTGAAGAGCGATTTCCAGTGGGCACACGTGTAACAGGAAAGGTTGCAAGCGTTGCAGACTACGGCGCTTTCATAGAGCTTGAAAATGGGGTCGAAGGTCTCGTCCACGTTTCCGAGATGAGTTGGTCCAAGCGCGTTAAGCATCCGAGCAAAGTTGTGAATCCGGGAGACTCGGTAGAGGTTGAAGTATTGAGTGTCGATCCCAAGGCGCGCCGTATTAGTCTTGGAATGAAGCAAGTTCAGGAGAATCCATGGCAGACGCTGCATGAGCGATATCAAGTCGGAATGCGTGTTCATGGCCGCGTGCGTAATTTGACTGACTTCGGCGCATTCATTGAGATAGAAGATGGTGTCGATGGACTTGTTCACGTGTCTGACATCTCGTGGTCGCGACGAATAAAGCACCCCAGTGAGGTTCTGAAGAAGGGTCAGGAGATTGACGCGGTTATCACGAGTATCGATACCGAGAATCGACGGTTGTCGCTGTCGATTAAGGACCTTGAACCAAACGCCTGGGAGAAATTCACAAACGAACACAAGCCAGGTGATGTTGTTCACGGCAAGGTAGCGCGATTCGCGAACTTTGGTGCGTTTATTGAGTTGGACGATAACCTTGAAGGGTTATGCCATATTTCGGAGCTGTCAGACGAACGCGTCAATAAACCAGACGATGTGGTTCAATTGGGCCAGGAGCTCGACTTCAAGATTCTTCGCATCGATCCCGAAACAAAAAAGATTGGCCTCTCCGCAAGGGCTGTCGGTAAAGACGAACCGATTGTAGATACTAAGATCTATTCTTCAGAAGCGGGTGGTGGGATGGCTTCCCTGGGCGAGCTCGCAGATTTCGGTTTGAATAAATCCGAGAGCAACGAAGAATAACGTCAAACGATTATTACAGGCCCTGCTTCATCTTTGTTGCAGGGCTTCTTACCCTTCAGCGGCGCGCAATCACAAGTCTTGCCCCACCCGAACATTTTCTGATAGTGTACGAGCAGCTTATCTCGCCACATCAAGAAGTTAACTAATACTTATTCAGGGCTTCACGGTTTAGCTTGGACCATCTTTTGAGCCACCGAGGTGATGCATGACAAAAGCAGAACTCGTCGAGGACGTTGCTCGAGCCGCAGAACTCACAAAGAAAGACGCCGAACGCTTAGTCGAAATTGTCTTTGAAAGCATCATTGAGACCCTCAATCAAGGCGAGAAAATCGAACTGCGTGGTTTTGGTAGCTTTCGAGTCCGTGAACGCGGCGCCAGGCGAGGCCGAAACCCGAAGACCGGTGATCCCGTCAGCATTCCGGCCAAACGCGTACCTTATTTCAAGCCGGGCAAAGAGCTTAAGGAACTCATCAACGATGACAACTCAAGTGCTTCTTCCTCAAACGGAAGCGCTACAGATCTTGCCAGTGATGGACGGCAACCGCCTATTCTATAGCGTCCCGAGGTAAATAAGTTGGATCGATTGTGGAGTCCCTGGCGTGCTAAATACATCGCAACCGGCGTGGACTCGGAAGGAAGTTCATGTGTGTTTTGCCGCCTCGCGCTAGAGACTCAAAACGACGAAGCGAACTTCGTTCTGCATCGAGGCGCAAACGCTTTCGTTGCTTTGAACCTCTATCCGTACATTACCGGGCATCTGCTCGTTCTGCCTTATCAGCACTTGGGAGATCTTGGCTCAACGCCCAAAGAAATCACCGATGAATTAATGGATCTCACCAAAAGATCGGAAGCAGTGCTGCGCAAAGTTTATTCTCCACCGGGTTTCAATATCGGCATGAATTTGGGAGCGGCCGCCGGCGCCGGAATCGCCGACCACATCCACCTTCACATACTTCCGCGCTGGTCGGGCGACACAAACTTCATGACCTCGGTTGCCGACACACGAGTCATTCCTGAAGACCTGCATACAACCTACAACAAACTACGTGGTCAGTTTTGAGTTCCTGTAGATCGAGTATACGACTTATACGACGTATAGGACCTATATGGCCTATTCGTGTTTACTAACGAGGTGGTAGTGAATTCAGCCTTTTCCGACTTTGCGAGGTATGGCTTCGTCTTCCACCTCGCCGCCGCGACTGATTGGAATGTCGGATGGTCTCGAATAACTGACGCCACGTTCTTCACTATCCAGGTTTGCCGCCGGCAAAGGTGGCAGTGGCGTAGTCATAGGTGGAGCATTAAACCCAGGATAGTCAATGCGCGCGTGGTATATAGCAGTCAGAGCGCTGATCATTGCTTCTCTGATAGTTGTTAACTCTTGAAGCGTGATGTTGCACTGATCGAGTTGCCCATCACTTATGATCGCTTCAACAATCTTCAACACAATGGCTCGAATGCTTTCCGGATCAGGTCGAGCAAGTGAACGCGCAGCGGCCTCGCAAGAATCAGCGAGCATCATGATTGCCGCTTCTTTGAATTGTGGCTTTGGCCCGGGATAACGGAACTCGGCTTCGTTGATTGTCTCGTTTGGTTTGGCTTGCGCCTGAGCCTTGCGCAAGAAGTAATGCAACGTGCGAGTGCCGTGGTGTTGCGGGATAAAGTCCGCAATCTTTTCGGGCAAACCAATCTCTTTTGCGAGGCGGGCTCCGTACGTTACGTGACTGGTTATGATCTTCGCGCTTTGCTGCGGGCGCAATCGATCGTGCGGATTTGTTCCTTGCTGGTTTTCAACGAAGTATTCTGGAGCCGCCAACTTGCCGATGTCGTGATAGAGGGCGCCGATTCGGGCTAAAAGAGGATTGGCGCCGACTGCTCGACATGCGTCTTCCGCTAACTGACCTACTGCGTGCGAATGTTGATTGGTCCCCGGCGCTCGCAACGCCAATTGGCCCAACACAGGGAGATCTGCATTCGACAATTCCAGTAGTTTCACGTCAGTAAGTATGCCAAATAAGGATTCGTTGATTGGTAGGCCGCCTGCAGTAAAGACGGCTGTCAGTAGTCCACCAACGACGCCGCAGCCAAGCGCCAGCAAAATCGTGTTCAAGCTGAACGGTTGTTCGGCATATGCGATGAGCGCGAGAGCCATCACGACGTTGGCAGTCCCAACCAACAATCCTGCCAGAGTTACAGATTGTCTTTCACGATAGCGACCAATCCCGTACACCGCGGCAGAACATGAGACCATGGCGTACAGCGCCTTTTGCATGCCGTTCGGTGAAAGCATTCCGGCAAAGATTGCGGTGATGATGCCTGCTAAAAACGCGAGTTGCGTATCGACAAGCATCGCGACAAGAAGCGCGGCCGCAGCGAAGGGTATCGCGAAGTTCCAAATGGTCGGGTCGTTGAACGGGGCGTTTACTCGTTGCGCTGCAACGCTGTCACCGAAAATAAAACCAACTTTCATAAGAGCCGTCTCAACCAGAATGGCAGAGCCGACTAACGCGAATGCTTTGTACTTGTGTAGCGTAACTGAGTTGCTGCTACTACGATGTTCGGTAAATTTCCATGCTGCCCAGTAAATTGCGGCAACAACAAGGAACAGCCCGAGAACGTTCTGGAATGGTCGACCCTCGTGCCCCGTGTCTTTGATCGCAGCGATCTGTGCAAGCGTAGTGGATGTAACAGTATCTCCCTCTCGAGCGATAACCTGGTTCCGCTTTAGTGAAATCACGACCGGTGCGATTTGATTTGCTGCGTTCTCGCGCGCGGCGGCAGTTGCCGCCTGGTCCGGTACAGCATTTGGACGAATTAGCGGAAGGAGTGCCGCAGCAAGTGCGGCTTTCTGTTCCGGTGTCCAGCCCTGGAGATTGAGTATGCGCAATTCGAGATTACGGCGGGCCGCCGACACTGCAACCATTCGTGTACGAGGCGCCGGCATTATTATTTGTGACAGAGGATTACGAACATCGACAATCACAATATCCTGGTCCAAACGGTCGGCGTCATTGTCATCGTAGATATAGCTGGCGGCGGTTTCACGAATAATGGCAGTGAGACGATCGAGGTCTGCTTCACTGAAGTTGTGACTAAGGATCGCGCGCACTACAGCGTTACCGCCCTCGCCATTCCAGGTAGGCTTGCTGACTCCTGACGCATATTGTTTTTTAAGATCGTCCCAGGCAGCTCGAAAACTTTGAACGGACGTTTCGGCTCTGCTCGAGTCGAAATTGAAAACGGCATGGGCCACTTTTTTTGCTGCGGCTTTTTTCTGCTCTGTGTCTGCTATATCAACTGTCGTGATGTCGGCGGGGGAAACAATTGCGCGGTTTAAAACCTGACCTTCCTTGTAGGTTTCAGTCAGTGCTGATGAAGTGCCACTCAGCAGAAGCAGAGTCGTTAGTGCAATCAGAATCGCAGATAGTAGAAGGAAGCGCTTACGCGGTTCGAAAAGCATGAATGGACGAATCGCGTAGCTCACGAGTTTGTCGCGAGTTTGACTAAGAGGGCTTTTAAAGCGTGGCCTAAGACCCATTATGCTATATGCGAAATCGCAAATCTTCGTTGGTCATCGTGCTGCGAGGGACGGGCCAGATTTCGAGCTAAAATCGCGCCGGCCTTTTCCAGTAATGGGGTCAAACTTGCTTGAGAAATCGCGGATATGGCAATCACTTCACTTGCTTCAGGTTGAACCTGCCTTAACGCCGCATCAAGGATCTCCTCATCAACCAAATCCGTCTTGTTCAAAGCGAGGATTGTCGGAATATCACTTAGATGTAAGTCGGCAAGAATACTCTTGACGGACCGAATTTGCTGCGGCCACCGAGGATTGGAGATATCGACAGCATGCACCAGCAAACTGCTGCCGCCGATCTCCTCCAATGTGGCTCGAAATGCTGAGATTAAGTCTGGCGGCAGATCACGAATAAAACCCACCGTATCATTAATAATTACTTCTTGTTCACGGGGTAAGCGCAACCTTCTTGAGGTGGGATCGAGAGTGGCAAACATTCGCTGTTCAGCATGGACTTCACTCTTTGTAAGCGCGTTAAGTAAAGTGGATTTGCCCGCATTGGTATAGCCGACAATCGAGATAACCGGAAGAGCTTGTCGCGTTCGCGCTTTGCGCCGTTCCTGACGTCGTTGCCGTTGTTCTTCAATTGCTCTTTCGAGCCGGTTGATCCGATCTCTGACGCGCCGGCGGTCAGTTTCCAGTTTTGTTTCGCCCGGACCTCGGCCTCCAATTCCACCCGCCAGCCGTGAAAACGCTGAGTCTTGTCCTGCGATAAGGCGCGGCAAAAGATATTTCAATTGCGCGAGCTCTACTTGAATCTTTCCTTCCTTCGATTGTGCTCGCTGCGCGAATATATCGAGTATTAGCTGCGACCTGTCGATAATCTTCAGATCTGTCGTTTCCGAAAGTGAACGAACTTGTGCCGGAGACAATTCACTGTCGAATACGAGCATGTCCGCGCCCAATTGAAGCGCCCGAATAATCAGCTCATCCAATTTCCCCTTGCCCAAAACCGTACGCGGATCGATAGCCGAACGTCGTTGAATGATCGTGTCCTGAACCACCACACCGGCGGACGACGCGAGCTCTGCAAGTTCGGCCATTGACTCCTCTGCATCAGTAATTGGTCCTGTCGCTACACCGACCAGGATCGTGCGATCGCGAACTTCAGCGCGTCTTGCTGCTCGACGGTTCCTCGCCATTTCATCTTCGAGGGAATCGATCAGTTCCAGGAAGTCGAGATCAAGTTGGGACGTCATTCGCGGTTCCAGAAACGCGTACACATCTGGAGCAGTTGTATGATCTAAATCGCCGGCGTGTAGTGGTAACAGATGCGCGGCATGGACGAGTCCGGGAAGTCCCGTATTCGAATCTACGTCAATCGCGGCCATCAAATCCAAACGCAAGAGAGCAAGGTCGGTCAGGTCATCCTGTGTAAGTTGCTCGCCGCGAAGATGCGTGTGAACACATCGCAAACCACGGAAACGGCCGGACGCAACGCGGACACGCTTGAAATCCGGAAGCTCGATTCGACGATTGTCACCAACCATCACGTATTGAATGTGTCCCTTACGATCAATGAGCACCCCGATCTGGCGACGAGTTTCGTGAGACAGTTCTCCGAGTTGGCGAGCAAATTCTGGAGTAACGATTTGGTCTGGAGGAATGCGGCGCGTATAGAGTTTTTCTATACGACGAAGTTGGTTCGGTTTTAGTCCCAGCGTGTTGCCTAAAGCGCTAGTAATGGATCCATCCCTCCTTGACCGGTTATGTTCCTGAACTTCGAAGCCGTTGCGATGGGTGGAGACTCTGCAGTTACAGAATGAGTATTACGGGCGGTAAACGTCGTATGTGGGGTAGCTGCTGTTTTGCTCGGCGACGCGGAGTCGCAGAGTCGTCTAAACATTGAGATATCGATCGTGCGCAACTCTCTGCTCGGAAAGTCTAAACTCGGGTTACTCTGAAAGTCCGCACTAACAACTGCGCGCCGGATTATAGCACAGCAAGGTAGGGTCCTTACGGCCGGCTACGACAGGCTGCTAGCTTATCCTCCAAACCGAGCATCCCGCCTGACGAAATAGTGCAGCCACCTAAAAGCGCGACAGGCTAACAGCCTGTCCTGCACAGGTTAGACTTCGATCTGAGGGCGAAGTATGATGAGCCATTTGTAAGGTCTGAGCGTTTATACAGCAATGGGATCTGCGTACAACGGAAATGTCAGATCAACCTAAAATCAACAGGATCGACCCTGTCTGCGGTACGGCGGGAGGAGAAATTATTGTCGATTGCGAGAGCTTTGATACCAGCGATCCAGACGAGTGTGAGGTTCTGTTCAACGAAACTGCCGGAGGAATTGTAGCGCTCGGTTGTAAAAGAGTCCTTGCAACAATCCCTGATGACCGCCGTGGTGGACCGGTACAGGTAACACTGAAAAGCGGAGATGTTCGAACAGAGCCGATGCCCTTTCTAATCGGCCGCAAACTCGCGGGCGATTTGCATCCAGTCGCTAATCCCGCGTTTGACCCTGAAGATGGTTCTTTGTTTGTCACGCGTTCTGGTTCACGCGGTGAAGAGTTGCCAGTTACATTATTTCGGATCGACGTAAGCGGTGATGTGATCGAATACTCGGGTGATATTCCTAATCCGACGGGTATTGCATTCAGCCCTGACGGCGAGATGTTTGTGACGAGTCGTCTCGATGGCACGGTCTACAGGGTGAACCCCTTTAAAGATGCGGTCGCTTTTTCTCGCAACCTCGGAGTAGCTACCGGAATCGCTTTTGATCGCGATGGCGTTTTGCATGTAGGCGATCGTACTGGAACGATCTTTCGAGTGAATGGGATTGGTGAAGAGAAACCATTTGCTCAGTTGGAACCTTCAGTGTCGGCCTATCACCTCGCCTTTGGTCCTGATGATCAGCTTTACGTTACCGGACCGACCGTCACGAGTTTTGATTGTGTTTGGCGAGTGAACAAAGATGGTGAAGTTGACGTTTTTTACAAAGGACTCGGTCGCCCACAAGGACTCGCTTTTGATCTGGACGGCAATCTATACGTTGCTGCTTCTTTAAGAGGACGTCGAGGAATCGTGCGTATCTCGCCAGACGGACAGAATGCAAGTCTTGTGGTTGCTGGAGTAAATCTGGTGGGACTTGCGTTTAGCGCCAGTGGTGAGATGGCTGCGGTCTCGATCGACTCCGTTTACAGTCTTCCGATGCAGATTCAGGGAACGCTAATAAGGTAGATTGCCGATTTGCGATTTCCAATTGCCAATTTGAGTGAGATCTCCATGTTGAGCCGGTGTCTTAACAGAAATCGCCAATCGGCAATTGGAAATCGGCAATGTTTTGACACTTAGTTTTTGGAGTGCTAAGTTGGCCGCTCTGTTTTGAGCCGGTAACGCCGTGAGATTCTGAGTGAACGCAGAACAACTAATCCCACAACTTGTGATCTATATGGTCGTGCTGTTGTTCGCGATTTCCGCGCACGAGGCCGCCCACGCATGGATGTCGTACAAGTTTGGTGATGACACCGCACGCCTCCTCGGTCGGATCACGCTGAATCCTGTCGCTCACATCGATCCTATTGGCACTCTTTTGATTCCGATTGCCGGTTTTGTCATTGGTAGTATCGGTGGGCCGCTGGCAAGTATTCCCTTGATTGGATGGGGTAAGCCAACTCCAGTGAATCCGTTGAGATGGCGTAACAAGGATATCGCCAACATCATGGTTTCTATTGCGGGAATCCTAGCGAATCTGACGATCGCAATCGTTGCTTTGCTGATCATCAAGGTAGTTCAACGCACTACCTTGTTTGACCCCGGCACATCGTTGGCTGGGCTAAGCGAGCCCGTGCAGATCTTTTTGTTTCGAGCACTCTTATTAAATGTGTCGCTGGCTGTTTTCAATCTGCTTCCGTTCCCACCGCTGGATGGGAGTAAAGTTCTATATACGCTCTTGCCGGAAAGTATGAAGCCAGCATTGGAAGCGCTTGAACGTTTTGGCTTCATTATTTTGTTGATTGCGATGCAGGCTGGCTTGCTGGATCTATTATTCAGGCCCGTACTCTCGATCTTACGGTTCTTACTGTTGCTATAAAACTTAGGAATGCCAAAACGAATCTTTAGCGGTGCCCAACCTACGGGTAATGTTCATCTCGGTAACTATTTAGGAGCTCTGCGAAATTGGGTAGCACTCCAAAACGAGTACGAGGCCTTCTACTGCATCGTCAATCTTCACGCTTTGACGGTGCCACAAGATCCCAAACAGCTTGCGGAAAAAACGCGGGATCTTGCCCGCATCTATCTTGCTGTTGGCATAGATCCGAACGTCTCGACGATATTCATTCAGTCTGACGCTCACCAGCATGCTGAGCTAACGTGGATACTCAACGGTATTGCTCGCATGTCTGAACTCGAGCGCATGACGCAGTACAAGGATAAAGCGCGGAAACAGGAAGAGAATGTGTCCGTTGGTCTTTTTGATTATCCTGTTTTGATGGCCTCTGACATTTTGCTGTATCAGACGGATCTCGTTCCGGTCGGTGACGATCAGAAGCAACACCTCGAGTTGACTCGCGACCTCGCAATAAGATTCAACCGTGACTACGGGCAGACTTTTAAAGTTCCCGAGCCATACATCCCCAAGGTCGGAGCGCGAATCATGTCGCTTTCAGATCCTTCGAAGAAGATGTCGAAGTCTGATGACGATCCGAACGGTTGTGTCTTGTTGATGGACGACGCAGACACGGTGATTCGAAAGTTCAAGCGGGCGGTGACTGATTCAGGAACGGAAATAAAGTTCGATGAATCACGTCCCGCCATTAACAATCTGCTCGAGATTTATCACCTGATAACCGGCAAGACGCCGCAGGAAGTTGAAGGGCACTTTGCCGGAAAAGGTTATGCTCAGCTGAAGGGTGAACTTGCTGAAGCGACTATCGAATTTCTACAACCGATTCAACAAAGAGTCAGAGATATAACTGACGAGCGACTGAATCAAATTCTGAGTCAAGGTCGTGACAAAGCAGCGAGCATTGCGTCGGTTACTCTGAAACAAGTCTTCGAGAAAGTTGGCCTGACGGCCGCGGGAAACTGACAGTGGACGAGGAAATCCAGAAAACCGCCGTGGAAAGGTCAGAGACGCCGTTGAAGGTTGCCGGCGCCGTGCCCAGAATTGTTTCTGACGACGTCACGGACGATCTGAAGATTCTTTTGGGAGAGTTTGAGGGTCCACTCGATCTGTTACTTCACCTGATTCGACAGGAGCAGGTAAGTATTTATGATATTCCCGTCGCACGCATTACTGATGAGTACTTGCGCTACCTGCGTGTAATGCAGGAGTTGGATATAGCAGTCGCAGGTGATTTCCTGGTGATGGCTGCCACTCTCATTGAACTCAAGACCAGGATGTTGCTCCCCCGCGATCCGCTCGCGCCCGGTGAGGAGATCGAAGACCCGCGGACAGATCTCGTAAATCAACTCCTGGAGTATCAGAAATATAAGGCTGCCGCGGAGATGCTTTGGTCGAAAGCGACGGTAGAGCAAGCGGTATTTCGTCGTGCCGAACTTGAGACCGACAAGAACAATCCGGAAGTAGCGGTGGGCGTCTTCGATCTCTTGAAGGTTTTCCAGGATATTCTCGCGCGTCACAAAGAAGAAGTGCTGTTGGAAATAGAGCGCGAGGAGATTTCCATGGCTGAAATGCTCGAACGTCTACGTAACATGGTCTTATCATCGGGCGAACTCAATCTCAGAGTGTTTTTTGAACGAGCCCGTTCTCGACGCGAATTAGTGATTGCCTTTTTATCAGTTCTCGAACTAGTGAGGACTACTGAGATAAAGCTATTCCAGCGCGAAACCTTTGGCGATATTGTCGCGCGTGTCGCATCGTAAATAATGGCAACTAACGAAGAAACTAATACTCAAGAAACACCGGAGACCCCAGACGAAGCGGCTCTGAACGAAGAAGCTGCCCGAGAGCTTGCTGCGATGGTTGCTGAGGTCGAAGCTGCTGATCCATCGCAAGCAGAAGAGATTGATGACGAATCGGAGGTCCTGGCTCCGCCTAGTCAATCGGAAAGAGCTGCCATAATCGAGGCCTTGATTTTTGTTTCTGAAGAGCCACTCAGTATCAAATCGATTGCAGGCGTCTTAAAAGAAGATCGCGATGCTGTGGGAGAAACCGTTGCTGCACTTGCCGAGGAGTTTAATGGACGCAATGGCGGACTTCAGTTACGAGAAGTTGCGGGTGGCTGGCAGTTTGCTACCCGGCCAGAACACCATGAATACGTTCGACGTTTACTACGAACGCGTCCCAGCGCAAAACTGACGATTGCATCGCTCGAGACTTTGGCGGTCATCGCGTATCGACAACCTGTCACTGTCCCGGAGATTCTGGAGATCAGAGGTGTTCAATCGCCATCTGCGATTAAGACACTTCTTGATAAGAAGTTGATCGTTGCGAAGGGAAGGAAAGAAACTATCGGTCGTCCAATGATGTACGGCACTTCCAAAGATTTTCTTTTGCAGTTTGGGTTAAAGGATCTGACAGAATTGCCGAGCGTCGAAGACTTCCAGGATTTAAGTGGGGGAAGCTGATCGTGAATCGATAATCGTAAATCGTGAATCGTGTCCGACGAACTTAAAGTTTGTCGTCGCGTCAGTGGCGTACGATCATTCTCTTAAAGGCTTTTGTGCGAGTCCTCGAAAACCTAAAGTTTGCCGGACACGATTAACAATTTACGATTAACGATTCACGATTTACGAATGCAGGAGCGTCTTCAGAAATTAATCGCCGCAGCCGGCATCGCATCGCGCCGCCATGCGGAAGAGCTCATCATTGGTGGCAAGGTTTCAGTTAACGGTCAGGTTGTTACCGAACTTGGTACCAAAGCTGATCCGGATCAGGACCACATCAAAGTCAACGGCAAGTTGATCAACCCGCAACTTAAGACGCGGGAAAAGGTCTACGTCCTCTTGAATAAGCCTCGTGGTTACCTCTCCAGCCTGTCTGACCCTGAAGGTCGCCCGTTAGTCACTGAGTTATTGCCACACTCAGTCGGTAAAGTGCATCCAGTGGGTCGTCTTGATTTCAATACTGAAGGCTTGCTGATCCTGACCAACGATGGAGAGTTAACCAACTACATCACGTCTGCACGCAATCGAGTTGATAAGGTCTACGAAGCTAAAGTGAAAGGTGTACCTACCGAGGCGGCGATCGGGCGTTTACGGCGTGGCGTAACACTCGAAGATGGCACTCGTACTGCTCCCGCAAAAATAAAGTTATTGCATGAAACTCAGAACAACGCGTGGTTTGAAGTGTTGTTACATCAGGGAAAGAACCAACAGGTACGTAGAATGTTCGATCTGATTGGTCATTCGGTATTGAAGCTGCGTCGTATACGGATCGGTTCTTTGACTGATGAGAGTCTAAAGCCGGGTCACTGGCGGTTATTGACAATCGGTGAAGTAAAGCGACTGATGAAGACCCGAAGATCATAGGACTTTAGACCCTACTCTCGTCTCGGACTACTGGCAATTGACCCTTAGGATTCGCGACCATTTCGAGGTTTTATTAAACTAACGCTATGAATTTCGAATTAACCGAAGAACAAAAACAAATCAAAGCAAGTGTACGCGAGTTTGCGGAGTCAGAGATCGCGCCACACGTGATGGAGTGGGATGAATCCCAGCATTTTCCTGTTGAGTTGCAACCAAAGCTGGCAGATCTCGGACTGCTTGGTGTGTTGTTTCCCGAAGAGTATGGCGGGGCGGGAATGGGTTATGTCGAATACGCGACCATCATCGAAGAACTCTCGCGTGTGGATGGCTCGGTTGGGATCTCCGTGGCCGCCCATAATTCACTCTGCTCCAACCACATCTTTAATTATGGCTCAGAGGAACAGAAGAAAAAGTTTCTGACTCCGCTGGCTTCAGGAACACATCTTGGGGCGTGGGGACTAACTGAACCAAGTGCCGGCTCTGATGCGTCAGGCACCAAATCAACAGCGGTGCGTGCGGATGGTGGATGGATCGTTAATGGATCGAAGAACTTCATCACCCACGCGATCCATGCTGACACTTGTGTGGCAATGGCGGTTACCGATAGGAGTAAACGCAGTAAGGGAATATCTGCATTCATCTTCGAAAAGGGGATGAATGGTTTCTCTCCGTCAAAGAAGGAGAACAAGCTCGGCCTGCGTGCTTCAGAAACTGCCAGCGTGGTGTTTGAAGATTGCTTTGTGCCCGACAGCAATTTACTGGGTGATGAGGGACAGGGTTTTGTAAATGCAATGGAGATTCTGGATGGAGGACGAATCTCAATAGCTGCGCTTGGGGTCGGTATTGCCCAGGGAGCATATGAGTCAGCCGTCCGCTATTCGCAGGAACGCCAGCAGTTTGGTAAGCCCATTTCGGAGTTTCAGGCGATTCAATTCAAGCTGGCAACTATGGCAACGCAAATCGACGCTGCAAGGCTGCTGATGTATCGCGCGGCATGGATGAAAGATCAGGGGAAGAAAACAACGAAGGAATCTTCGATGGCGAAGCTTTTTGCATCGGAGATAAGCGTTGAGGTTTGCGAAGAAGCTATTCAGATACACGGCGGTTACGGATACACCAAAGACTATCCAGCCGAAAAATACTGGCGCGATTCAAAGCTCTGCACGATTGGTGAGGGCACCTCTGAAATACAACGAATCATTATCGCGCGTGAGATCTTGCGGGCCGGTACGGGGCAGTAGGAAGGATGAAGGATGAAGGCGGAAAGATGAATATCGCTACAACGCGTTTGATCTTCCATCTTTCTTTCATCCTTCATCATCCATCCTTCATCCTTTCTTAGACGATGACTTCAGAACCAGACAGCTTGATAAAGCGCATTGATGAAGGCGATCCCGCCGCAGTAGCCCGGGCAATTTCGAAAATCGAAGACGGATCCGAAGACGCCTCAGCTCTGATGAAGCAGATCTATAAGGCGTCGCGCGGGGGAGTTGTCATAGGAATTACGGGTGCTCCTGGTGCGGGGAAATCTTCGTTAGTCGACAAGTTAGCTCAGCATTATCGAGAACAAGGCGAACGGGTTGGCATCATTGCTGTCGATCCCTCCAGTCCATTTTCCGGGGGCGCAATCCTTGGTGATCGAATAAGAATGCAGACGCTGGGTTTAGATGAGGGTGTCTTCATCCGTTCAATGGCGACTCGCGGTAACCTGGGTGGACTTGCACGTGCGACCGTGGATGCCGTTGCGATTCTGGACGCGGCACGTTATTCCAAGGTCATTGTTGAAACAGTAGGTGTTGGTCAGGACGAAGTGGAGATAGTCAAAGCGGCGGATGTTTCAGTAGTTGTTCTCGTTCCGGGAATGGGAGACGACATTCAGGCGATCAAGGCCGGAATAATGGAGATCGGCGATATCTTCGTTATCAACAAGTCTGATCGTGAAGGTGTTTACGCGACTGAAAAGGAACTCGAGTCGTTACTTTCCCTGTCAACACGCGCTGATGGTTGGGACCCGCCCATAGTAAAAACGGTTGCGACTGAAGGGGTTGGTATTCAAGAGTTGGCGCAGGCTATCGAACGCTTTAGCGACAAACAGAGCGACGTTCAGCTGACAAGTGATCGAAGGCACGCTATTGCCCGGTGGCGCATCATGGAACTATTACAGGAACGTTTACTCGCATCGGTTCTCAAGTCTGATGCGGCCACTGACCAGCTGGAACGATTGGCGGATGAAGTTGCAACCCGGCGTCGAGACCCTTATTCTGCTGTGGATGAGCTGCTGGGCGACTTGGGCGCTGACGGTTCTCAATAGGATCTATAGGACTTATACGACCTTTTGCTTACAAAGACATGAAGATCGACCACATTGGCATCGCGACACAGCGGCTTGAGGATGGACTGGCAATCTGGCGCGATGCCCTGGGTCTAACCGTTCAGGAAACGGAAGAAGTCGCTGAGCAACGGGTACGAGTTGCCATGCTTCCAATCGGCGATACGCGTGTCGAGCTTCTGGAACCTACAACTCCTGATTCAGCAGTTGGAAAGTTTCTGGCAAAACGCGGCCCTGGAATTCATCATATAGCTGTGAAGGTTCAAGACATCAACGCATCCCTGGCCGAACTGAAAAGGAAAGGGGCTCGTCTCATTGACGAGACGCCGCGAATTGGCGCCGGGGGATGTTTGGTTGCTTTCGTTCATCCTACCAGCACACACGGAGTATTGCTCGAGTTAGTGCAGCACCCCTAAGTTATTCGGAAAGGAAATTATTTTGAACTCAACGAAGAAAGCATACATTGCGGCAGCCGTTGCAATTCTTTTTGCGGCGGGCCTGATCTTTTGGCAGGTAAAGGCGAGAAGACCCGGTCCGGTGGAACTAACACCAGAGGACATGTCGCTGATTGCCGAAGATCAACCTGCGCAAATGCGAGCTCGACTTGCTTCCGATGAAGCTGCGCGCAAGGATTTTGCTCAAGACGTTCGAAGGCTGCTCGCTGTCGCCGAAGAAGCCCGGGAGCATGGCGTAGATCGCAAGCCAGATGTCACCCGACAAGTGGAATTCCAAAAAGCCAGCATCCTTGCCCAGTTTTATTTCGAACAGATGGGCGACAAAGGCCCCGATATTCCAGACAAAGATGTGGAAGACTTTTTTAAAGAACCGATTAATCAACAGAAGTTTGATCAAATAATCAGCGATGCCAAGAGCAAAGATCCGCAACTTGCGAAGCAGGAAATTCCCAAAGAACAATTGGACATGTTGAAGGGGCGTCTCGGTCGTATCTACATCGCGGAGCGCCGTGCGAAGGAACAGGGACTCGATAAGAAGCCGGCTGTCCGTGTCCAGACTGTTTTGCAGGAGGCACGCGTCTTAGCGCAGGAATACGCAAGGGATAGTTTGCAGGACAAGATGAAAGCGACTGACGCCGAGGTAGACGCCTACCTCGCGAAACATCCTGAATTAGACACCGACAAGAAAAAGCGTGAACAGGCCGAAGAAGTGTTGAAGCGATTACGCGCCGGCGAAGATTTCGCAACATTGGCCAAGCAGTTTTCTACCGATGGTAGTAAAGACAAAGGTGGCGATCTGGGTTGGTTTGGCAAGGGCGAAATGGTGCCTGAATTCGAAAAGGCTGCTTACGCACTGAAGCCTGGTGAGGTCAGTGACATTGTTCAGAGCAAATTTGGATATCACATCATCAAGCTCGAGGAGAGAAAGACGGAGACAAAGGACGGCAAGCAGGAAGAGAAGATTCATGCCCGACATATCTTAATTGGAGACTCCGACGCAAATCCGTTTGCTCCGCCTCAATCGGCACGCGAGAAAGCGAAAGCGGCCGTTGAACAGGAAAAAGCTAAAAAGGTGCTCGACGACATTGTCGCCCATTCACACGTAAAAGTTCCCGATAGTTATCCAGTGAAGATGCCTGAGCCTGAACAGAATCCTCAGGGATTGCCGCCAGGCTTTACGCCGCAACCTGCACCCGAGGAATCGGCGCCGCCGGCAGCAAAACCGAAGACGACTCAGCCGGCGAGCAAGTCTCAATCAAAGCAACGTTAGTTTGGCATGCAAGTAGGCGACTACCGCGTGGAGATCATTCCAGACACCGAATTCCATCTCGATGGAGGAGCGATGTTTGGAGTGATCCCACGAACGCTTTGGTCGCGAGTGTGCCCGCCAGACGAGCACAACCGCATTCGCATGAACATGAACTGCGTCTTTGTTGATACGGGCAAGGACAAGGTGCTAATCGAAACGGGCATTGGCGAGAAGTGGTCGGAAAAATTCGTCAAGATGTATGGGATTGATCGTCGCCGTTCTCTCGACGACACTCTCAAAGAAAAGACAGGTAAGGGTGCGGAACAGATTACGATCGTCGTCAACACCCATCTCCACTTCGATCACGCGGGCGGAAATACGAAACTGAATGAGTCCGAGGTCGTCCCTGGTTTTCCTAACGCGCGATATTTTGTCTCGTCGAGTGAATTAGATCATGCGGAGAATCCCAGCGAGCGCGATCGTGCAAGTTATCTACCTGAGAATTGGCTGCCGTTGCGCGAATCAGGTCAATTAGAAGAGAAGGCTGCGAATTACGAAGTAGTGGCGGGGTTACGAATGGAGACATGGCCCGGTCACAATCGGTCGATGCAATGCTGGCGATTGTCCTCAGGCTCGCAGACGTTGTTTGGCTTCGCGGACTTAGTGCCGATGCGTGCTCATATAAGTTATCCGTGGATAATGGGCTACGATCTTTATCCGGTTGATACCCTGGCGTCGAAAAAACAATTGTTGCCGCAAGCAGCACGCGAAGGTTGGCTTTGTTTGTTCTATCACGATCCAGAAGCTCCGTTGTGTCGGATTGTTGAAGAGGGTGAGAAACTAAAAGCGGTTCCCGTTAATTAGGGCATAGTGCTGGGAGCGCAGGCGTTCTAGCCTGCCTTATTACCAACAAGAGTGTGGAGTGGTCACAGCCCAGCCAAGAGGACAAGAGATGAGTTCACAAGTTCGCATTGGCATCATCGGAGGGAGTGGTCTTTACCAGATGCCGGAGCTGACCGAAGTTGAAGAGATCAAGGTAGACACTCCGTTTGGAAGTCCGTCGGATGCGTTCATAGTAGGAACACTTGAAGGAGAACGAGTAGCGTTCCTGCCGCGTCATGGACGTGGACATCGTTTTACTCCAACGGAGGTTCCATTCCGTGCGAACATCTATGCGATGAAGTCGCTTGGAGTTGAACGTATTCTTTCGGCATCGGCTGTCGGTTCCTTGCAGGAACGATATGCTCCGCTGGACATGGTCATTCCCGATCAGTTCTTCGATCGAACACGGGGGAGGGTTCGCGAATCAACGTTCTTTGGTGAAGGAATTGTTGCGCACATCGCCTTTGCGCATCCGGTGTGCAATGTTCTCGGTGATGTGTTAGAGCAAGCGTGCTCGGCAACAGATGTAAAGGCACATCGCGGCGGGACGTACCTTTGTATGGAGGGGCCTGCGTTCTCGACGGTTGCGGAGTCGAATGTGTATCGATCGTGGGGCATGGACGTCATTGGGATGACGAACCTGCAGGAGGCAAAACTTGCTCGCGAGGCGGAGATTTGTTACGCGACTCTCGCGCTGGTCACCGACTACGATTGCTGGCATCCGGGTCACGATGCCGTCACAATCGATATTGTGGTTGAGTATTTGAATAAGAATGTGCGTAACGCCCAGTTGATTTTGCGAGAAGCCGTTAAGCAACTGAAGGACGTCGAAAGAACTTGTCCGTGTGGCTCGGCCCTGAAGAATGCGATCTTTACACAAAAAGAACTCTGGCCGGCAGCGACAACGAAGAAGCTCGATGCCATCATCAGAAAATATAAGTAATGTTTGAGAGGTACGTTTATGCAAACGAAGTTCTGTTTGTTATTACTAGTTAGCGTGATGTTTTTGTGCGGGCCTGCCATTTACGCGCAGGGGGGAGTGAAGACTGGTCCCGATCCTTCAACTATCCGCGATCCGGATCTTGAAAAAGACTCAATGCACAATCTGGAAGTCGCGCGAAACTACTTCAAACTAAAGAAAGCTTACGTTGCGGCACTAATGCGATGCGAAGAGATCATCGCCGGCAATCCGAACTTCGCGAAGATCGAGGAAGTCCTGCTAATGGCTGGCCAAAGCAGTCTGTGGCTTTCGCAGAACAAAGGTAAGCAGAGTCCGAATCTGTATGTAAGCTTCGAAGGCGGCCAAAAACGGACTCTTACCTCGGAACAGTTTCGTGAGATGGGCCGCGATTATTTGAGCATCCTCGTGCGAGACCATCCGAATGGGCCATTTACGAAACAGGCTCTTGAGGAATTACAGGCGGCAGGTGGCCCGCTTCCGAAAAAAGATCAATAGCAAATAGCAAGCGCGTAGAACGAAGCTCTATTATTAACACCAAGGTTCAAGACTAAACATGTCGCTCCTCGTAGTCGGTTCAGTTGCGTTCGACTCCGTCGAAACGCCTTTCGGTAAGTGTGACAAGATGCTAGGTGGTTCGGCATCTCATTTCTCCATCTCAGCAAGCTTCTTCACTGACGTCAGCATTGTCGGCGTTGTTGGTGGTGACTTCACAGAGGAAGATGGCGAGGTTTTCAAACAGCGCAATATCGGCACGCACGATCTGGAAAGAATTTCGGATGGAAAAACCTTTCGCTGGGGCGGACGTTATGAATACGATCTAAACGTCGCGCAGACGTTGTTCACCGATTTGAACGTCTTTGCTGATTTCCAACCGAAGTTATCGGATGAATCTAAACGTTCACGTCTACTGTTTCTCGGAAACATCCAGCCGGATTTGCAGCGTCAGGTTCGTGAGCAAATGCCAAATGCACAGCTGGTCGCGCTCGACACGATGAACCTTTGGATTGCGAACACACGCGAGTCACTGGTGCGCACCATAAGCGGTGTTCACGTTGTTATCATCAACGATGCGGAAGCACGGCAACTAACAGGCATCCCGAATCTGATCAGGGCTGCGCGTGAGATTCTAACGTGGGGACCGCGAGCGCTCATCGTCAAGCGCGGTGAATACGGCGCCGCTTTGTTTACTGCTGAAAACTACTTTGCTATTCCTGCGTACCCGCTGGAGTCCGTTTTCGATCCGACCGGCGCAGGCGATACTTTTGCGGGCGGCTTCATGGGTTATCTTGCAGACCAGGAAGAACTGGATGAAGCGGCGATGCGCCGAGCGATGATCTTTGGTTCAGTGATGGCTTCCTTTAATGTGGAAGAGTTTGGGACCGAGCGAGTGCGACGACTAACCCAGAATGAGATTAATGAACGCTTCAGAGCGTTCAAACAGATGACTTACTTTGAAGAGATTCCCTTCGTGAATCGTAAATCGTTAATCGTGAATAGTTAATTGCTTCTGTGGGGTTCCGATTCCCGATTTACGATTCCCGATTCACGATTCCCGATTCACGATTTCACGAGAGGTTTGTTATGTTTTGTCCTGAATGCGAAGCTGAATACGAGCCGGGTGTGACTCATTGCCGTGACGATGGCTCGGCTTTGGTCGACCGACTTACGGCTGAGAATGTTGTTCATGATCCGAGTGAAGCCAGGCTCGTCCAGCTGTATAAGCTCGGTTCGCCGGCCGAGGCTGAGATGGTCAACGACATTTTGCGTAACAATGGAATTCGTTCCATGGTTAAGTCGGGTGGTTCTGACGCATTTTCACCGCTACTGTCAGCGACTTCCGAAGGCGCAGTCATTCTCGTTGACGAAAGAGATCTCGATCGCGCACAAGAGATCTACGGCGCATTCTTTGGGAGTGATACTACTCCGTTAACGGGCGGCGATGTGGAAGAGGAATGGTCCGAAGATTAGCTACGGATTCACGCAGATGACACTGAGCAGAAAAGATGTGAACCGTTCACCAGTTTCCTATTTGTGACATCTGTGCGAATCTGTGGCTAATCGCACGACAAACTAAAGTCGTCGGACACGGGAGGTCCATATGTCAGAAGTGATCGTAGTTTTCATCACAACGGCTAACCGAGAGGAAGCGGCGCGTCTCGCCGATATGCTCGTCGGTTCGCGTCTTGCCGGTTGCGTTCAGATCTTGCCCGAGATCGAATCGGTCTATCGCTGGAAAGGTCAGGTTCAACGGGAAGCCGAAGTATTGCTGTTGGCAAAATCGACCAGGGACCGGTTTGACGAGTTGGAGAGACAGACCAGAGCCATTCACAGTTATGAGACGCCGGAGATCTTAGCAGTGCCGGCTGCGGCTGTTTCAGAGCCTTATCGAAAGTGGTTGGAAGAATCGACCTTGATGGTTAAGGCTAAGTGGTAATTCTGATTTCATCCGAGACCAGTTTGTCGTGTGACAAAGAGCTTTGACTACGAAGTACGATCTGCACTATTTCAGAGGGTGAATCGGTGACATGAAATAGGCGCAGATCGTGTTCCGAGATTTTCCCTCCCGGCAACACCACATCACGAATCCAATTCAGCAACCCGCTCCAATAGTTGGAACCATAGAGAACGACAGGGAAGTCGCGAATCTTGTGTGTTTGGATCAGCGTAAGTGCCTCGAAAAGTTCATCGAAAGTACCAAAGCCCCCGGGGAAAATGATGAAGCCCAGGCTATACTTCACGAACATTGTCTTGCGGACGAAGAAGTATTTGAATGTCATACCTTTCGTTTGGTATGGATTCGGCTTCTGTTCAAACGGTAATTCGATGTTACACCCGATTGATAACCCGCCAGCTTCAAACGCGCCTCGGTTAGCCGCCTCCATGACACCAGGACCGCCGCCGGTAATTACAGCGAAACCCTCTTTGGCGAGGAGAGCGGCCGTTTCCTGAGCGGCCTGGTAATCCCAGTCTCCTGGCTTGGAACGCGCGGAACCGAAGATCGTGATTCCTCTCGTCAGTGTAGCGAACTCATCGAAACCTTCGACGAACTCTCCCATGATTCGAAACACTCTCCAGGTGTCGGTGTGCGTAAACTCATCAGGACGTGGACTCTCAAGAAGCTGTTCGTCCTGTGTTGTGCCTGGCGGTTTTGTTTTTGTTTTGTCCTCAGCCATATTCACAAGATTAGATCCCCATGATGTTATATCCACAATCGACGTAAATAACTTCTCCGGTGATCCCTGAAGACATTGAGCTGCATAAAAACACCGCAGTGTTTCCAACTTCTCGCGCCTCAACATTACGTCGCAGCGGTGCTCGTGCGGCGTGATGTTTTAGCATCGTCGTGAAGTCAGCAACACCACGAGCGGAAAGCGTTTGGATGGGGCCGGCACTGATCGCATTGACGCGAACGTTCCGTGGTCCGAGATCGTTTGCCAGGTATCGTGTGCTCGCCTCAAGCGCGGATTTTGCTACACCCATAACATTGTAGCCAGCTACCACTTTTTCGGCTCCGTAATACGACATGCATACAATACTTCCACCATCGGTCATCAACGGCACAGCGGCGCGCGCGAGTTGCGGCAGTGAATACGCGCTAATCTCCAGGGCCATCAGAAAAGCCTCTCGACTTGTATCCAAATACTGTCCATCAAGAGCTTCTCTTGGGGCATACGCAATACTGTGAATTAAGAAGTCGAGCCGCCCAAACTCATCACCGACACGTCTGAATGTTTGATCAACTGCCTCCTGGTCCTGGACATCACACGGAAGCAGAAGCGAACCCGGCATAGCGTCAGCGGTGAGGCTTTCGACATTTTCTTTCAGGCGCTCTCCCTGGTAAGTAAAAGCAAGTCGAGCGCCAGCTTCATGGAGCGCTTGTGCTGTAGCCCAGGCAATTGAGCGTTTATTTGCTACGCCAAAAATAATTCCGTTCTTGTTTTTGAGCATCGTCAACCTTTACTTGATGACATATGGATTGCTGATCGATCACGGTTCGTCTGTGATACGTGTAACCTGTCCTTCAAATTGCTCTTTGATTGGATTGTAATTGACTTCCCACTTATCGAGTGAACCACCACGACCTCGGTAATCGATTTCATAGACCCAGTGACCGGGCCGCTTTGCTTTTTGATCGAATAGATAATCAGCCCAATAGAGAGTTTCAGTCGAGTTCTTCCCGTTTTCTTTGATAGCCAAACGAATTGGGTAGCGAATCACTTTATCCTGTGAATCGCTGTAACCAATGAGCGCTGTTTGTAATCCCATGCAGGCAGGTGCATCAAACAGTGCGAATTCCAATGCTTTACCATCTCCGTTGTAATCGCGCAGCCAAAGTATCGTGGGTTTTCCTTGCGTTGTTTTTAGGTTCACTTTGTCGACGCGATAGTAGTAGCCACGTCGGATCGCGTAAGGAAGATCGAGATCGCCATCCTCAGAATCGTAGGAGGCAACCTTGACGCTATTGATCACTTTATCTTTGGCTGGGTCAATCAACGAAACATTCGCTGGACCAGAGTAGTAGCTACCTCTGGTTTGCGTCGGACAGGTATATTGATCATCCGGACCCTCGGTAACCGGGTTTCGTTTCGGATTAATCATCCAAAGTACCAATGAGCGATTCGGATGAGTTGCGGAGCTAAGTGGTCGTGACTCGAGAACGACCGCACCCTTTGGTAAGCCATCTATTTTGTGTTGAGCGCTGGACGCAAGTGACGCACAACACACGACCGCCAACGCTATAAGAATCGTCTTCATCTTAAGCAAGCAATTAGGCGGCGGCTGTCTCTGGCGCATTCATCAATGCTTTGTACTCGCCGCTTTCAACCCACTGAAGGATCTCCGACACACGCCAGACGGGAAACGGATGAGTTAACCCTGATGTGATGACATCAGCCCAAAATCGATCGAGAGCCTTTTCGTCATAGTTCTTCTGGAAATCGCGCGCCTGGGCCAGGAACTGATCGTAGTCCACCCGCGAAGCAAACGTACCCCCACTCAATTTCATCATTGTGCGCCCAATCACGTTAGCGTCCTGTGTGACAAGCAGAGCAGCGCGGTCACACGACAATTCAGCACGTCGCGCCCAGGCAAGAAGAGCAGCACGCATGCTCATCGTCAGCAGTTCTTTCACAATGAATGTCAGGGGCGAAGCGAGCACTGCAGTTTTTGCGAGGAACTCAATTAGTCTGGCAGCGGTGAGATAGAGTACATGCTCTGAATGAATGTGTCCGACTTCATGAGCCACGACCGCAAGCACTTCATCGTCACTCAATCTCTCGATCAATTGCGAATAGAGAACGATAACAGGTCGTTCCACACCACCAGTAAAAGCGTTAACGATAGGATTCTGTTGTACAAACAACTCCGGCATATCCACACCCAGCGTCGTGCATGCGATCTGAAGTTTCGCGTATAGATCGGGGCATTGGGTTGGAGTGACCTTCACGGCGCTCGCGGTAAATATCACGCGGATGGCGGACTCGCCAGTAATAGCGAGTAGCTTCTTCAACGCAGTATCAATTCCAGGTATGGCGCGCAATGCTGCCAGCGCGCGGCGATCGTCTGGATGGATGTATTGATCCTTGTCGAGGTGAGCGAATTTCTTGTGAGGTGCATCTGACAGTGGCAACCGGCATCTTCCACAACGCGCGTCACCTCCATCGGTGCGCGTTTGATTCCGCTGCCCACAATACCGACAACGAATTGAATCGTTTGAGCCAACGCTAATGTTTTCGTCTTCTGCCATATTACCTTCCTGTCAACGAGTCTGAATGCGCTGAGTATCAGCTAAATCAAGGTTTCGAAACAAGCCCCTAAGGTAATTTCAGATTTAAGATTTCAGATTTAAGATTGCGTCTTCTCGCCGACGATTCCACCGCGACACAAGACAATCTTAAATCTGAAATCTCAAATCTGAAATTCCTGTGGCTAGTGTTTGAAATGACGAATGCCGGTAAACACCATCGCCAGGTTATGTTCATTTGCCGCAGCAATAACTTCTTCGTCACGCACTGAGCCACCTGGTTGAATGACCGCGGTGATGCCGTGCTTCGCCGCTTCATCAATGCCATCGCGAAACGGGAAGAAAGCATCTGAAGCCAGCACCGAGCCTGTGAGCGGAAGCTGAGCTCTCATTGCGCCAATTTTTACGGAATCGACGCGCGACATTTGACCAGCACCTACGCCGACAGTTTGATCCTTCCGCGCGTAAACGATTGCGTTTGATTTGGTGTGCTTGCAAACGACCCAGGCAAAAAGCAATGCTTCCACCTCTTCTTCGCCAGGTTGTCGTGTTGTAACTACCTTCAAGTCCTTCCTCGTTAAGACGTGCTTGTCTCTGGTCTGAACTAACATCCCTCCACTGATCTGTTTGAATTCCAATGAGTCTTTCGTATCAGCTGGAGATACTCTGATAACGCGAAGGTTCTTTTTCGCTTTCAAGACATCGAGTGCTGCCTGATCGTATTCAGGTGCGATTACTACTTCTGTGAAGATCTTTGTCAGTTCTCCTGCCGCTGCTGCATCCACCCTCTGGTTAAAAGCGACGATCCCGCCAAATGCGGAGATGGGATCTGTTGCTAACGCACGCTGGTAAGCTTCTAACGCAGTTGGTCCAAGGCCAACACCGGCTGGATTCGTGTGCTTGATAATTGCGCAGGTAGTCTCTGTGAAATCGGAAACAAGCTGCCACGCTGCTTCGGCGTCGATGTAGTTGTTGAACGACATCTCCTTGCCGGAAAGCACCTCCGCGTTGGCGAGTCCTCCTTTAAACGAAGTTTGATAGAGTGCAGCGATTTGATGTGGATTCTCGCCGTAGCGGAGGTCCGCTAGTTTGTTAATGCTCCATGACTTCTGAGTTGGTAAGGAACCGTGAAAGGTATCAATTGAGAAGTCCTCTCTTGAACCCGCCTGCCCAATTGAAAACCCGCCCGCAACTGCCGCAATTCCATCGATGCCTGCACCTACCGAACTGGTCCGTTCTAATCCGTTGGCCAGGTAAGCACTGACCATCACATCGTAAACGGCCGTGAGTCGAAATGCTTCGACTGCAAGACGTTCCCGTGTAGCTTGCGTCAGGGCGCCGTTATTTGTTCGCAGCTCGGCGACGATTTCATCATATGTGGAAGGTGAGACTACGACTGCAACATCAGCCGCATTCTTCGCAGCCGAGCGAATCATTGCTGGTCCGCCGATATCGATCTGCTCGATTGCCTCTTCTGGAGTGACTCCCTCACGCCTGATTGTTTCGGCAAAGGGATAGAGGTTTACCACCACCATGTCGATGGCTTTGATATCGTGCTGTTCCATCGCGGCAACATGTTCTGGATTGTCTCGTACTGCAAGAAGGCCACCATGAACACGAGGATGAAGCGTCTTAACTCGCCCATCCATCATTTCAGGGAACCCGGTCAGGTCAGAGATGTCAGTAACTGCAATCCCGGATTCACGCAACGCTTTTGCGGTACCCCCAGTGCTGATGATCTCCACGTTGAATTCAGTTAGCGCGCGTGCAAAATCAACAATGCCTGTTTTATCCGATACGCTGACGAGTGCTCGTTCGATTTTTCGAAGTCTCAACTGATCTGGTTGAGTCATTGATGGTGTTGGATTCCCCCGTTATGGAATTGTTCAATCTTTGGCTGCTGGAAGTCTAATCGAAAAGTGGTGTGTTCTGGAAAAGCCGAACTGGGCTAACGAGTATTCGGCCGAAGCTTCCTTCAAGGCTATGGACACCTTGTGCTCGACCCCGTCGCGTGCCTTCTCGCCGACGTAAAAACCGACGATGTATTGGCTCCTCAAATCATCTTCAATGCTCTTAAAGACGGAACTTAAGTCCTGATTCGCATTTGGCGACAGCGCGGTCCTGGCATCGGCCGTCAGGAAGTACTTGCCTCCGGTCTTTTCGGCTAGATCTTTAAATCCTTTTGTTGCCGGACGAACGGCGAGGTGGCCATAACGAGGTTCAAACAATGGGACCTGAATTGTATAAAACGAGATGTTTCTGTCGCGGGCTTCGTTAATGATGTCCGAGGCTCGTGCGCGACTAGCCGTATCGAGACCATCGCTTATCAAAATTATAATGCGACGTTCAGCAGGATCACGTGTCGTATTTTCAAATAGTCGAACCGCGCTCGCGGCAGCATCGAAGATGGCCGTTGGTGTATTCCTGCGTGCCCCGAAGTCAAAGGCAGCTCGAGCAGCAGCACTATTAGTGCCAAACGGAACGACCACTTCCGGTTGACTTGCGAAACGCACAACCGCAACCCGTGAACGCTCTCCGAAGCGATTGAACAATGCAACAGCTGCGTCTCTTTGTTGCGAGAGAATCTGGCTCAAACTTCCTGACTCATCAAGCAGGAAAATAATTGCAACGCGTTCAGCACCGCCTGAGAAGTAAAACGAGGTGGTGATGCGGTCCGTATCTTTTAACTGAAAGCTCTCAGGCGTAACTGTTATGGGCGTGTGGTTATCACGTCTTCGGACTCGGATCGGATAAACCGAAAGATCTGTCGTAACTCGGATTACGTCGTTTTCGTCGGTTTTCTGAGCAAGAACTTCAAATCCTGAAAAGAAGGAGACGAGCAGGATGGAGAGCAGGAAGGCTACGGTTCTGACGGTCGGCAACGAACAGAACGATTGAAGCGCGACAGCAGGTAAGAGCATCAACCCTTCGGTTAAACGAAAAAGCGACCGAAAAGCAAGATGCTCAATATCACGATGATGGTGATGACGATAATCTTGACCAGAGTCACGGTTGAAGTCCTCAATATCTGGGGCCAAGAACGGGAGCTAGTTTTTCAATGCGCGGTATTCTAGAAGCGCCCAGGTTTTAGTGTCAAATAAACATGGGCGCTTCCGTGCCACTTTCCGAGTACTGTCAAGACCAATACGCAGTCGTTTGCCTCAGAGTTCCTTTTTATTTGAATCTTAGGCTCAATTTTGTGAACAGCCGCTTACACCTTATCAGAACGTTATCCCAATCTGTCCCTGAACCGTTCGCGGAGAAACAAAGTGGGTACCACTGAATGTTGATTGGAAATTATACAGAGCCTCCTTATTGGTTAAGTTCATAAGCGAGAACCGGAGCGTTAGCCGGGTGCGTTCCGTTCGCAGCAAGTTGTCAGTGCCCGCGCTGATATCAAAGAGATGCCGCGGTGCGATTCTTGGAGGGTTGGTGTCGTCATTAGCGGTGCCATCCGACGGAATACGTATACGCAGAGCTCCACGGTTCGAATCGGAACATGACGTGATCGGTTGTGTTCGTGTGGCAAACGTACTGCCGCAGAACAGCCCGATCTGAGCCTGCTGATCCGCCGAGAAGGTCAGCGCGGTATCAAAATCGGGAACTGCGCCAGATACCAAGCCGCTGTCGTATCGCCAAGTCAGTCCTACGTAAGGTGCAAGCTTCTTCCAATGATTAAACTGATATTGCACCACACTCGTTTGCTGAAATGCTTGGTCATGGTCAATACGAAAAACGCCCGCCGGCAAATCGGAGTTGAAGAACAATCCTCCGCTCTCTGGCGGGAAATAACGTGCTCTCGTATGTCCGGCTACGACGAAAGCGGATAGTCCTTTGTAGTTTGTCAGGTTAAAGCGAGCACTGACGCCATCGATCTTTGACTTCGCCCACTCAATAGGAAACACGACCGATGTATTGAAAAGCACATTGAAGTCGAAGGCGTTTGTGGTGCGCTTATTGAAATAATCACCATCGAGAATTATGTACTTGCCAATAGCTTGTTGGAAGCCGACATTGAATTGATTGCGGCGACCCGGAGTCAATGGAACATTGCTTGTGTCGCCTAAAAGCCCGTTTGCCAAACCACCAGCCCCCGTCGTACTCGAGAGGATGAGGTTCTCGTTGTAGGGGGTTTCGAAATTGCGAGTATAAGACCCTCGTAAAATAGTGTTCGTTTGTTTTACGAGATATGAAATGCC
This sequence comes from Pyrinomonadaceae bacterium, assembly GCA_036006355.1. Taxonomy (GTDB): domain Bacteria; phylum Acidobacteriota; class Blastocatellia; order Pyrinomonadales; family Pyrinomonadaceae; genus PSRF01. The sequence continues at coordinate 110,880 of DASYPT010000130.1, forward strand.
AAGTCGGGGTTGCAACAGACGGTCATGCGTTATGCCGTTGTAATTGTCGAAACGTAGACCAAGCGAAACGGTTGCTGCGCCCAGGGTCACGTTGTCTTGTGCGAACACCGCTTCTTGTTTTATGTCGGTGTGCCCGCGAAAGGTAAATGGATTACCGCCTCGCGTGAGATCAAACTGGAGAAGGCCAGGCAAGAATTCTTCGTTGTCCGGATCGTTAAAGTTTGGATCAGTGATTCCAAACTGAAATCCCTCTGTGAGAAAGGTGTGGGAGATTTGGCTACCAAACTTAACATTATGCCTGCCCTTCACATATGACACGTCCGCCTTGATTCCGACGTTGTTCAGGCGCCGCGACTCGCTGAAAGTAAGAGGCTGATCGGAAAACGGATTTGGACTCGCAAAGTATTTGACGTTGTCGAGTCGATAATATGGATTAATCGTTAGCACCGTCGTTGGACTAAAAACATGAACGTAGCCCGGCGCGATGTTGATGGTGTGGACCAGTTGTCGTTGATCCTGACCCAGTGCATCCTGATCGAATTCGTTAGGCGTTTGGAAGTTATTCCGTGCCAGGAATAGATTGAGATGGAACGTGTCTTTGGTGTTAGGACTGTAATCGATCCGATCAAAAATATTACCGGCAGTCCCACGGTCGTGAAGGACTGTGAATTCCGGAGCGTCTAGAAAGCGACCAGATCTCTCAAAATTGAAGGCGACAAAGTTTCCGCCCTTTGCGTTCCCGTATGCGAGGGCCCCGTCCTCATGAGTCGTACCGAAGGTGCCGTAGAGAACGTTGAAACTTCCCGTTGGTTTTCGTTGATTTAGTCCTGATCGCGTGATTGCGTTAACAATCAGACTTGTCTTATCACCGTATTCAGCTGGTGTTGCACCCGTGATTACTTCCATTGATTGGATGATGTTCACAGGAATCTGTGTAGAGAAGAATTTGCTCTGCTGATCAGAAATGGGTTGATTGTCGAGCGATATGTTGGATTCAAAGTGGTCGCCCAGGGGATGGAACCCACCGTTCGAGTCGGCCGCTACACCGGGTGCAGCAAGAGTGATGGCCGTGCTCAGGCCGCTGCCTGGGTCGCGCACAGGCAAGCGATCGATGAGAGTCTTATCTACATCAACGTGAGCAGACGGAATATTTTCCAAAACGTCTGCCGTGCCGCCCGTTATTGTGACGCTTTCGGCGGTAGCGCCTACACTCAGGGGCATTTTGATGGCGATTGGCACTGATGTACGAACGCTCACTGTTTGGGTTGCAGGAGCAAAGCCGGTAGCGGAGATACTCACTTGATAATTGTTGGGTGGGACGTTGTCGAAACGTAAAACGCCATCCTGACCTGTGACTGCCGTACGGGCAAATCCCGTTACCGGATTGGAAATCGTTACGCTTGCATTTGGCACCACAGCGCCATTTGGATCCACCACGGTAACTTCAACCGTTCCTGCGCCTAAGCCTTGTGCAAATACAATTGCAGTTGTCACTGAAACAAAAGCAAACAACACGACGAGGCGGAGTACGCGCCCCTGGAGAGTCGATACGATCATGATCTATTCCCTTTCTGTGAATGTTGGTTATCACTCGAAACGGACGTGCCGCTTAATGCAGACGTTCGTGTCGATACGTACTCGCCGTGCCGAAATTGAATTAGGCAGGCAAGCGCAAATCACAGAAGAGACAAAGGTGGAGCTCGGCCCGCGCTGGGCGCGTTGGTGTGGGATTGGACCGATTGCGAGATAACGCTAGAGAAGTAGGTTCTGACCGATTGCAGTCGAGCAGTTTCTCTAACAATGATCAGTGTTGCTGAGAAATTCTGATGTAGTTGGCATATGAGGCAGTCATTACAGCCTATTTGGGCCAGAATGGAACCATCTGGAGTTCCCTTATTGACTTGGGAGGTAGAGCTGTTTGCGGGTCGCAGAGTCCTGCCGTGCCGGTGCGCTGCCTCAACAGTTGTGCCGTACAGAATGAAAACAACCAGCAAGAAGCTGACAGTGCGTGAAATCACTGAACTTCGTTTGTTGTAGCGGTTGAATACCATACTGGTCGCTCACTGAAGCGCTGTGCTAGAGTCCATAAGACAGTAACACTGTCGGGGATTGTACGTAGACCTGCTCCAGGAACGCAATTGAAACCGGCCTCCTTCCTGATGCCTTACGCTCCAAAAATTCGTTTTAGACCAACGCTTCTTGGATTGCCGGCAATCGTATTGTTTGGTGGTTTGGCTATGACCACTGTACCGACCTTAGGATCAAAAATTAAGGTGACTCGGAATTATTCCGCGGAGCAACAGTCGTCCAAAGCGAGAGTGACGCTAAGCCTTCGCAGTCCCTCTGTGATCCGCGTCTCGATAGAATTGGCGACGCCGACGGACACTTGGTCTTTTCGGAACTCGTATGCTGGGGCATTGGGCCTGGGCGATCGAGTTGATCACTTTCAGGCAATCCGATCGTCGGTAAAAACGATCGCGACTGGTGAGTTTCGTTCGCCTGTAGCAGTTGATCGAGTTTCGTACGAGATCAATGTCACTCCTGGCTCAACGGTGCCCCACGTTTCATGGTTAGCGAATGATGGCGGGATGTTAATGCTTGCTGATTTATTACCCGACATTCCTGAAATCAAACGCGGCGTTGCTATAGAGTTCGAATTGCCGCCAGACTGGCAGGTTTATTCTTCCGTGAGTCCTGTTGGCAGAGGTTTTGTCGTCAATGAACCGGATAACGCAGTGTTCATGATTGGTCGTGACTTGCGATTGGCCTCCAAAAGAGACAATGGGACCGAGTTGAGACTAGTTACGCAAGGTGAATGGAAATTCTCTGAGAAAAATGTACTCGATGATGCCCTTAGATTGTTACGCGATTACCAGGAGTTGACGGGCTTCAAGCTGCGATTTACTCCAACAATATTTATCCTGCCATTTCACATGTCGGGGTCTGATTGGAAAGCGGAGACACGCGGTTCAAGCTCAATGCTTCTCTTGAACTCGCAAGCTTCATGGAAGAACTGGCGCACTCAGCTATCAATCATCTTCACACATGAATTGTTTCACCTGTGGGTCCCAAACTCGCTTCAGTTGACTGGCGACTATGATTGGTTCTTCGAGGGCTTCACGTCTTACATTGCGCTGCAGGAAGCTTTGAAGTTAAAGCTGATTCGATTTCAGGAATACCTGAACACCCTGGGTCGAGTCTATGATTCGTATATTTCTGCTCCAGACGACAAGAGCCTTTTGGAAGCTTCGGAGAGCCGGTGGACCAGTTCGTCTTCGGTCGTTTATGACAAGGGTATGCTGTCGGCGTTTATGTATGATCTGCTCTTGAGACGGGAATCAGTTGGCGGGTCATCGCTCGTAGATCGATACCGCCTGCTATTCGCAAGGATTGTTGACAAGCCAGCCGATGGAAATGAAGTTATAATCCAAACGTTGACGTCGTCACCCGCAACAGCTGAGTTTTTGAAGTCGTACATTGAATCAAGGAGTCGAGTTGAACTCGAACGAATCCTGCCGCCGCTTGGAATAGAGGTAAACAAAACCTCTTCACAGACAGTATTGAGGGTAAGTAAAGAGTTAAGAGATGACCAGAAGAAGTTGTTACGATCACTCGGCTATCGTAAATAGAACTAGTTGGGCAAATCCGATGCGTGTCATTAAAACAATTTCAATTGTTCTGCCAATGCTGACCCTCCTGGGGTGCAGCACGTTGGCACGGCAGAGCAGCGGTGGAGTTGTTGTAGCGCGTAGAGCTCAGATCAGAAGTTCAACTGCCGTGGTCGCGGCGGATCTTTTGCAGGTTAATCGGGGTGATCAGGTTGATATCCTGGATTCGGTGGATGTGCCTGACCCAAACGACAACACCAGGAAAGAGCGTTGGCTGCGCGTGCGTGGGCATGATGAAGATACGACGGAGGGATGGATTGAGTCGCGCAACGTAATGCCCCAGGATGTGCTTGACGCTGCGAAGAAACTTGCCTCAGAAGACAACGGAGTTCCAGCACAGGCCACAGGACAGTTGCGAGCAAGTTCAAATCTTCGTCTGACTCCGGACCGCAGTGGCAACGAAAACATAATGATGAGACTTGATAGTGGTTCGAGTTTCGACATCATTAGTTGGAAACGTGTACCTAAGCCGAAATCCTCAGAGGCCATAGAGAGCGATATTGCGCCGAAGGCGGGCAGCGCTCAACAGAGCAACACAAAAGCAAATCGTCAGAATGACGAAGACAACGAGCCTGAAGAGACGAATGAACTTTGGTACAAAGTGAGGCTAACGACGGCGACGTCTCCGGCACCGGCTGGTTGGATTTATGGAAAACAGGTTGAATTGACAGTTCCCAGTGACATCATTTTCTATCGCACGGGACGTGAGTTTGTTGCCTGGCAGCGCCTGGATGGAGAAGTTAAAGATTCCGGATCTGCGAATGATCGAGATGTCGCACGAGAATCAAAGCCGGGCAGTTGGCTGATTCTCGAAAAGAGCAGTTCGAATCAGCCTCACAGTCTTGATGAACCAGACTTTGATCGTATTTACGTCCTTGGATATGACAAGCGCAATCAGGAGCACTACACGGCGTACCGCAGTCCAGATTTGAAGGGGTTACTACCGGCGAAAGTCGAAGGACAAGGTGACAACAAGACATTTACGTTGCGCCTAACGGACGACAGCGGAGCTGTCAAGGATGTTCAGTACTCTCTCTATAGAGATTCACGCGGAGTTTTGAAGGTAACTCCGCCAACGGCTATTCCGCGTGACCGTAGAAGAAGGTAAGGGTTTTTGATGTAACGGTATTGAATCCGAATGTGTCCAGGTCAACATCGCAATTAAGTAGTTCTTTTAAGTAAGAATAGTGGACAACTTGATCGCGACGAGTGCATCTAAGTCCCCGCCTAAAATGTAAAGAGCCTCACGCAATTTGGAAAATATAAGTTGCGCGGTTTTAGGTGTTGACAACAGGATTTTTGTCCCTATAATGCGCATTCCTCTTTTGTCGGGGGGATGTCGGGGAGTCAGACGAAAAGGCACCTTGGTAAGTGCCGCTTTTCTCCGAAAGTTCTATCGAGAAAACGCGGTGCTTTTTAGTCTCCGAAGATAATATCGGGATTGAAGTTAGGTGAGCTTGACAGCTTTATGTTCGTTGGTTAATATCCCCGTTTGCTTGGGGCGAGTTCAGGTCGTCTGTAAGGCAATCCAAAGACAATTTGGAAGCGATCTTTGAAAACTAGATAGAGCGTGTCCGTTTCAAGACCTTTGAGAGTCAAAACGCTGAACGATAAAGTTCGCGTCTAAAACTCGCAAGAGTCATTATCGAAACTGAACATGAAAGACCAGTAATAGATAATGTTCCAGAGAACAAACTTATAACGAGAGTTTGATCCTGGCTCAGAATCAACGCTGGCGGCGTGCCTCAGACATGCAAGTCGAACGCGAAAGTTCCCTTCGGGGAACAAGTAGAGTGGCGCACGGGTGAGTAACACGTAGGTAATCTACCTTTGGATTGGGAATAACACCGAGAAATCGGTGCTAATACCGAATAATGCAGCGGCACCTAATGGTGACAGTTGTTAAAGCGGGGGATCGCAAGACCTCGCGTCTAAAGAGGAGCCTGCGGCGGATTAGCTAGTTGGTAAGGTAACGGCTTACCAAGGCGATGATCCGTAGCCGGCCTGAGAGGGCGGTCGGCCACACTGACACTGACATACGGGTCAGACTCCTACGGGAGGCAGCAGTCGGGAATTTTGGGCAATGGGCGAAAGCCTGACCCAGCAACGCCGCGTGAAGGATGAAATCC
>DASYPT010000131.1:0-6633 GCA_036006355.1 Pyrinomonadaceae bacterium
CAAGGCTCATCCTGAGGAAAGATGCGGACTGCCTTTGATGGGCGCACTCTTCATGGTTCTGGGCGGTACTCTGATTACGATTTTTCTTAGTCTCGCTATTCAATTGATCCTAAGAAAGCGAACCTTAGCAATTTGATGAAAACGCACGCGAAGGTTCAGTGACTGGCAATTAGTCCGATCCTGAACTCACCAGGAACGGTTCGACGACGAGCAAGCCCGTAAGTAATTTCAATAGCAACAACCTCACGAACATGTGGTACCTACGTTCGAGCCATAGTGGATTACCCCCTTTTACTAATATGTCTCCAGACCTTAACTTCACTCTGGAGGAACCTATGAACAGACAAGTCAATCGAATTTTGGCCTTCGGACTGACCTTCGTTGTTGCGACAAGCTTGTCATTGCTTTTCAAGGTTGCCAGACCCCAACTTGTGGCGCCCGCGCAACCTGTCTCACACACGACTCCAAATACCTCCGACGAGATCATGAGAGTTCTGATGCCAAATGGCGTGACGGCCGACGACACCCAGTTGTCAAAATTCAATCGTAACGAAGCGATAAACGCTCTTAAGGATGCGAAGCGGAATGCACTGGGTCCGCGAGCAGTTGGGATCAGTTTCCTACTGGCAGCGCTGCACGAAGACTACGTTACAAACAGGACAAGACTCGTTAACGAGTTGGGCGAATGTAATCAACTTGCATACCCGCAAAAGAGGGAGTGTGCTTACTACATTTCATCCTATTTAATGACACTTGTTCGGCGCGGAGACACTAGTTTGTTGCCGTACCTCTTCTCGGTTGCTGATTTGGCCGATGGTGCTTTCTCTGAGGAGTTGGGCAGTTTCTACTCTGACACTCTGAGCGAGCACCCACCGGAGTTTCTACTGACTTTAGGTGCATATTCGAACGAGTCGCAACAATACATCTGCTGGTTGGCCACAGTTGAAGATGGGAGCGGCATGAGCGACGAACGATTTCTTGAAGTAGGGCAGCTGTTGCAGAAAATAGCGGTTCAAGAAAAAGATCCGCGTGCCCGGGTTGCAAAGGATTGCTGGAGAGTTATCGAACATACCAGATCCCACATTTCGAGCTAAGATCTGTTGACCGCGATGGACGTCGATAGCGTCCTTCAAATGTTTATTGCGTGGGAACGCTTTGCCTCAAAAGCAAGTTTTCATTTGGATCCGGCTTTGCCAGCTGTTGTGAGGCATGGCTCTGCCCTGCCGTGTGTAAGCGATACTTGGTGTTGGGCTTCGCCCTTGATGTGTCCGTGTATACGAGCTTGAGGGCGTAGCCCAATTGAAATCTAAGGTCGCTTACGGCAGGGCAGAGCGATGCCTCACAACAGCTGGCAAAGCCGAATCCAGGGACTTTTGAGGCAGAGCCGAGTGGGCTAATATGCCAGTTGATCCCGCAGCCCTGTACGTAGTTAAAGAAGGCTTAGAATACCTTTCGATCCGAACGGAAAACTCGAAGCTTTAAAGCGGCAGGTGAGACCGTGGCAATCGATCACTTAATACTCAACGTCAACGACCTTCCAGCAAGCGTAGACTTCTACGTTAACATTCTTGGTTTTCAGTTGGACAAAGATGAAGGGCCTTTCACTGTGATAAGAGTCGACGAGAACTTTGTCCTGCTCTTAGGACCCTGGGGAACCGAGGGCGGTGAGCACTTAGCTTTCGCATTTTCTCGCGCGGCATTTGATGACACCTTTGCAAGAATAAAAGACAAGGAAATTCCCTACGGCGACTCATTTCACTCGGTCGGCAATAACCTTGGGCCAGGCGTTGAAACTGGTGCCCGAGGTTCTGGGCTAACAGTGTATTTGAATGATCCAAACAAGCATCTGATTGAAATTCGTACTTATGAGTGACGAATCGATTCGTCCGTATCGAGACGCGGACGAGATTGCTGTAGCAAACCTATGGTACCGCTCGGCCAGGGCCGCTTTCGCTTTTCTTCCAAACTGGCAAGCGCTAACTTTCGATCAGGCGCACTCAATATTTCGAGAGGTAATCCTTCCCCGCTGCGACATTTGGGTTGGCATAGATAACAACAATGTCGTGGCCTTTCTGGCAATGAACGATTCATATATCGATCGAATGTTCGTCGATCCAGACGAGTGGCGAAAGGGATGGGGCACGCGTTTGATTCGTTTTGCGAAGTCTCAACATCCTGCAGGTCTCGAACTCCACACCCATCAACAAAACCGTCCCGCGCGTAGTTTGTACGAACACCACGGTTTCAAAGCTGTCAGATTTGGCATAAGCCCCGCGCCTGAGAACGTACCGGATGTGGAATATCATTGGCGGCCAAGTGAGTAGCCAAAACACTTACAAGATGAAATTCCTGGTAAAGTCCTGTTTGTGTCTCTTGCTGGTAGCGACGACTGGCATGGCTCAGCGTTATATCGAGCAATCAAGACCCAATCTCACACAAATCAAAGAGGCTGAACAAAGACTCTCCGAGCTCGGTTACTGGACCGGACCAATCGACGGACGATTTGATGAAGCGTCGCGCTCTGCACTTATTGCTTTTCAGAAATTTGAGAGTAGTCCACCGACGGGAGAACTAACTCTCGAAGAGCTCGAGAAAATTCGCCACAGTACTTCCCCCGAGGCAAGAGAAACCGGGTATGAGCACGTCGAGATTGACGTCGATCGCCAGCTACTCTTGTTTGTTAATCAAGAAGGCGCCGTCAAAGTTCTCCCAGTCTCAACCGGAAGCGGCAAACAGTTTGTCGACGAAGGTCAAACAAGTGTGGCGTATACGCCGCGTGGCCGGTTCGTCGTCTATGAAAAGTCGCACGGCTGGGAGTATGGACCGCTCGGGTCACTCTATTTTGCCAACTACATTAGCGGCGGTGTGGCAATACACGGAAGTCGAAACGTTCCGACTCAACCAGACACGCACGGCTGTATTCGCGTCCCTGTGTTTGCCGCTCGAGAACTAAGTCAGTTAATGCCCCTCGGAACAATTGTGCTTGTTTACGACAAGATTTCTTTCGTTTCGGGAAAGGCGTGGGCCGAGAATCCAAAACTTAAGCAGACGGCGAGCATTGAATAACCAAGGCATGACACTCGCAATAATGTTACTGCTCACCGTTCAGCGCTCGACGCGTCGCTGTTTAACTTACGAACCTAATTCATTGCTTCGTTCGTGTGATTCGTGTGATTCGTGGATCGATTTTCCGGAATGTAATAGTCGATCCCCGAATCACACGAACTAACACGAACAACTCCTGCAATGATTAGACTTTCTTGTGATTCAAACTTGTGATTCAGCTGGATTTTCGCTAAACCTGATCGAACTAAGACCCATGACACGATGCATCTCAGCGATCATTTGCTCTCTGTTGTTGATGGGGATCTCACTAGGCCTTCCCATTACTCGCCAGAAGCGGCCGCCTTCTGACAATACTCGCTCGAATGAGAAATCCAACGATGTCGAGGAACGAGCAAAGATCGCGGCTGACTGTGCTACGTCGGGGAGACCCAAGCCAGAACTCGAGAAGAATATGCCTAAGAATTCGCTCCTATGCGGGAAAGCAATCAGTTTGCCAAAGCCTTCTTATCCGGCAGAGGCCAGGGAGAAGCGAATAGCAGGAGTGGTCGCGATTGAGGTAGTGATCGATGAAGCGGGAAGAGTGATCTGGGCAAAAGCTATTGAAGGTCACGAACTGCTGCAAGAAGCGGCGATTAAAGCAGCGTGTAATGCACGATATTCACCGATGGAGATCTCTGGTCGCGCAGTCAAGGCCGGTGGCGTAATCACTTACAACTTCGTCAAACAGTGATGTCCGTCCTCAAACTCCGTAGACTCTGTTTTCAAAACATCATTTGAGACAGAGAGATCTTATGAAACCAATTTCTAAAACAGCATTCTATTGCTGTGGTGTTCGGATGCAGGATGCGGAACGCAGCACCCCGGTTTGCAACGACATTTATGCAAAATTGTTTATGAATGAGGACGGTCTAAACATCCTCGAAGCCTTCAAGGACGATATTAGACCGAACGAATCCAACGTAGCACGACATCGAATTATCGATGACCTGGTTCAACACGAGCTTGATGCGGACTCCGATCGGTTGATAGTACTTATCGGCGCAGGCTTCGATAGTCGCGCTTTCCGACTTAAGGGTGGCTCCTGGGTGGAACTCGACGAACCACAAGTCATTTCCTATAAGAACGAAAGACTTCCCAGTGAAAACAGTCCAAATGAGCTTCAACGAATTCCCATCGACTTCGCTTCCGAATCCGTTGAAGACAAGCTTTCAAGGTTTTCGAATAGATCGGCAGTCATTGTTATCGAAGGTGTCTTCATGTACCTCGAGGAACAGAACATCGACAGTTTACTGCAGACCTTAGGCAGGCTTTTTCCTAAACATAAATTGATATGCGACCTCATGACACGCGAGTTCTTCGAGAATTCCGGAAAGACGATAAACGAGAAGATTACCCGGATGGGCGCTCCATTCAAGTTCACTCCAGATAATCCTGAAGAGGTATTTCTAAAAGCTGGTTACGAATTGAATGACGAGATATGCATCATCGAAAAATCCGTGGTGTTTCAGATGCCGAACATACCAGCGACTGTCCTCGACGGTATTCGTTCATCGTTACCTACCGGCTATTCAATTTTCGCATTTGAAAAGAAGTAAGAACGAAGAGAGCAAGGTGTATTATTGAGTTCAGCCAATTTCAGGTAGATAACGAACATGCCTAAAAAGAGAGCCGTGCCAATGATTCATGTGCCCGACGTTCTCGCGACCGTCGAGTGGTATCAAAACATTGGCTTCACCGTCGACAATACTTACGGTAATGAGGCCGACGGGCTGAGCTTTGCAATCCTCTCGTTCGGCGATAGTCAGGTAATGTTCAATCAGGGCGGACGCGCCAGCGCAGACAAGCGACGTGAGGTCGACTTATATGTTTATGCTGATGATATCGATCAACTGTATGAGCAACTAAAGGACAAGGTAGACGTCGTCGAAGGACCGCATGACACTTTTTACGGAATGCGTGAATTGATCTTGCGCGATCTGAACCGCTTCTGGATCACATTCGCGCAGCTGAGTGTGTTTGTAAGACTGATGGGTAGTGTCCAGGAGAACAATATCGAAACGGTCCGCAGCATTCTTGCTAATGAGAGTCTGAAACCAGAGACTCTTACGTCTGCGCTGGCAGCAAGCAACAGTGCTGAAATGGAAAGTCTGCTAAGAAACGCTGGCGGTAACTCACCTGCGAAAGTCGATACTGACAAGTTGAAGTCTTATGCCGGCAGCTACAGGAAAGATGATTTCCAGTTAAAGATAACCTTCGAAGACGGGTTACTCTTTGCAGCGCCCGGGAGAACAGAACCTCTTCGCCTCGTCGCTCTCAGCGAGGACACTTTTACCCCCATGTACCTGGAGGACTTCGGAAAAATCAGTTTCAACAACCAAAACGGAATCATCAATAGTTGCACGCTGCATGAAGGACTACGCGCTCAGGAACTGGAGCGCATCAAAAGCAACGAATCGCAAAAGATTTTTCATTGACAACGTCAGCGTCTACCGCATAACGTGCCTCCGCTCTATCACCAAATCTCATCGGAGGAAAATCAATCAATGGGAATGCAGGTATTAATTCAACAAGCGGGTCCGTTACCAATTAAGGTTGCGTTCAATGCCCCCAGTGATGCACCAATGTATTTGGAAATTAACGGCTCTGTATGGACGCAAAGTGCAAACACCCTGATTGGGATCTCGGTTCAGCTGGATGGCAAGGCGCTCGGCAAAGCTCAGGTATTCTCTAATGGAAGCTCGACGCATCGCCCAGTCGTACCGGCATATTTTCCGGTGCAACTCCAGCAAGGACAGCACACGATCGAGCTGGATAATGCTGGAGGCGTTTCGGATTACAACGACTTCTACGCGGCCGTCTTGCATTACTGAAACAGCTATTTCTTTAACCAACATCGCGAAAGCACCCTCGCCTTTCGCATCTTCCCGAAACGAAAAAACGAGCAATTCTTACCTCGCTTCTCAACATTTTCGATCCGAAGGTTTCAACTCAACCCGAATTAGACTGGAGACACAACATGCCTGGAAAACTTACCGATCAAGATTACGTCGCGGCGGCAAGTCTGCTAAAAGTTGATGTGCCGGCTATCAAAGCTGTCGCTGAAGTTGAGAGCAGTGGTGACGGTTTTCTTAGCGATGGCCGAGTGAAAATACTTTTTGAAGGACATCAGTTCTACAAATTCACAAAGGGCGCGTACGCCACTTCTCATCCCACCATCTGTTACAAGAATTGGACAAATAAGTTCTACACGAAGGGTCCAAACGCGGATGTGCGAGGCGCCGGTGAGCTGGCTCGCCTGGCAGAAGCAATGGCACTTAATGCACATGCTGCGCTGCTGTCAGCAAGCTTCGGGAAATTCCAGATTATGGGATTTAACTTCGCGCTTGCGGGCTTTGTCACTGTTGAAGATTTCTACAATGCAATGCAGGTGAGTGAAGCCGAGCACCTGAACGCCTTCTGCAACTACCTAAAGAACAACGCCATCGACGATGAGCTGCGGGCGCACAATTGGGCAAGCTTTGCGTTTAGATATAACGGTTCCGGCTACAAGAAGAACCAGTACGACAC
>DASYPT010000132.1:0-36713 GCA_036006355.1 Pyrinomonadaceae bacterium
CGAGTTATAACCGACGTCATCACGACTCATTGGCTACCTGGTCTCCAGCGTTAATAGCAGCAATCGAGTAGTTCGACGGGTGGAGCAGGTAATAGTAAGGAGGGGCAGGAGCAGGAGCAGGAGCACGCGGATCGCTCGAAAAAGAACTTGAACCTTAATAAGTGTAGGTAGCCTTCGCTGCTCCTGCTCCTGCTCCTGCTCCTCGTCCTGCTCCTGCTCACAAGTCTCTTAACGAAAACTTTCACCCGGTGTAAACTGACCGCCGCTCAACCAATTGAATCCCAGATCGATGTGGAGGTGTGCTTTGAGAAAGAATGCTGTCCGCGTTGGTTCGTTAGCAATTGTTATCTCCCTGTTACTGCTTTCCTCATTTACTAAATCCACTCATGCTCAGGATCAACCTACCATTGCCAAAGACTCGGTTCAGATTAGAGCCTTTACGGTAAACGTCTACAAAGGAAACTACGACAACTGGAGTTGGCTTCCGATTATCGACTTTCGTGTAAACGGACCGATTCCAAGTGGTGGCCAACTCTACGTAGAGTTCAATTTGTCAACAGGTAAGTGGGTTAGTTTTGATTGCCCTACGGAAGAAACCGCGGGCGGTCGCTGGTGGAAAAATACAAATTGCGGTGGACGGGATATCGGAGAAGAAAAGGCTTCGCTCTACACGGGTATGGTGAACTTCGCGATTAAGATGCGAAACGAATTAGCCGGGAGCGACGTAACACTTTTCAACGGCAAAGCCAAAGTTGAGAAAGCACATTCGAACGAAGCTGGTCCTAAAGCCGTCAACAAATGGGTGTACTTCATCAATCATGATTGGAACATGCCAATCGGTTATGTCTATCTCACTGCCAATGATCTTGACGGTTGGAACCGGCCTGACTTTCATGTTGCTTTTTGGGTGCGCGGAGATCCGTACAAGTTCGACCCGCACGTTTTCTATCAGGGAAAGGAAATCGGCAGGATCTCGATTGACGGAACAATTGCCGGTGCGGCGGGCTGCGAGGCAAAGGTAGAAAACAACACAACACACTACGTTGAAGACGCATTGCCGCAAAAAGCAAAGTGGGCTCGAGTAGAGTGCGACTTTCCTAACATCAAGGGCGCGTCAAAAGGTATTGAGATGCCGTCAGCAATTCCTGGTCAGGTCGGCAACCTATTCATAATGGCCGACAATCCCGGGGACTATGAGGTCAAAGTGTTGCGTGAGAACAAGCTCGCGCGCTCACTAAAGTTTACTCTTGCGGCAGGTGGCAGTTTTGACAACGGAATCGCAAAGAACAGCAAGCTGGGTAGCGACCGTGTGATTGTTCCAGTTCAAATACTTGGAACCCTGGATGGTGTGTGGGATCGCAATGCCTGGAAAGATGCGTTCTATGGAAATCCGCTGACTGGATTCACGCCATTGCCGTGAGACACCACCAGGCTTTAGCCGGTGGTACATCAATTTCGCCGCTACGGCGGACCTCACAACTATTCAGAAGGACACCACCGAGCTTCAGCCGGTGGTACGCCAATTTTTCAACTACAACGAGATTTCCAACTAAGTAGCTGAGAAGTTGAAGTACCACCGGCTGAAGCCTGGTGGTGTCTACGTCGCTTCCGTCCGCAGCGTCGCTCTCGCCAAACTCCAAAGTATCCAACCCAATACAACGCTCGAAGCAGCAAGCACCAGGTAAATCAACCATGGAACACGTTCAGTGAATGGTAACGGCTCGGGTGTGTATGCTGAATTCTTTATGACCTCTCCAACAGAACTTTCTTTGACTGGAGACCTTAATTTCGTGGCGATTTCCTTTTCGAAATCGTAGTGAGGTTCTGGCACCTTCGCGTTACCGAAGAACAATCGCAACGGCAGCCGCTCCGTTTGTTTCACTTCATAGACTAACTCTCTCGCTGGTGCGCTCGCTTCGATCTTCTGGATCGTAAGTGTTTGATTGCTATAGTCAGTGATTTGCAGTCTCAATTTTCTGACGTGCTCTTCCTGGCCGAAACTGATCACGAGTGGCTTCTGTTCTTCACCGGCCCGCCGGCTGATATATCCGTTCGCAAGCAATTGTGGGTTCTGTGGATCGTCGAAGTTCTCGACTTCAAACGGCCGGTAAAATGATGAATCGGCAATTGTAAGGCTAAGCCGATCGCAGGGAACGCGTGTGCCAAGATCGATTGTCCATTGCGCAGCGTGGGCTCCCTGATTGCGGATCAGCTGATAGTCGGGAACATAAACGCTCCAGGTGCTTAGCTGACCCTTGTCATACACGCCCATCAAAGCGAGCACGCCGGTAATGTTAGGCGGATCATGATCGCTGAGCTCGTCCTTGTAAACACGGACGCGCAAATACCTGTAACGACTCGTGGGATATGAAACGCGATCTGATGCCGCAGTCTTACCATCTGCATGGAAACTAAAGATCACGCCATCAGACACGAGTGTTTTCCAGTTATCGCGAGAATCGCTTCCTTCGACCACTACTCGGCGTCGAAAGTCGTTACCCGCAGTCTCAATCTGAACCTGATTGTGTTCAGTTGCGTTATCTCCCAAATCAACAGTCGCTTCAGTTGCACCTGACCCAACAGTCACTTCATTGAAAACGCGACCAGTAAACTCGCGTTGTTCGTTGACACTGGCGCGCGTTCGGATTGCGTAGGGAACTTCGCGATTCTCGGAATCAAACAGACGCAAGTCTCCAAGATCGTCTCGTGCCTGTCCCATTACCTGAAGCGGCACAGTGAACTGATACACACCTGGGGCCTGATTTGCCGTGACTTCGACGTAGAACGGCCACGACGAAAGTTGACTTTGGGCCATGACAGCGATGGCACAGATGAGCGTGGCACTCACAATGGCACACGGTAGGATCTTCTTCATGTTGATGCCTCCCTCGCTTGAAAGGCTTTGTGATATCCCCAGGCAACCAGTAACAGTAGGATGCCCAATACAAAAAACACGATGATTCGATAAAGCTGCTGCAGTTCAGCTAAATCGACGAGCATGGCTTTTATGATTGTTAAGGCAAACAGCGCCAGCGATGCCCATCGTGTTGCTGACGAACGTCGAACAAATCCAACAGCCGCGAGCATCGCGGCATAGATTGCCCAAACGACCGAGAGCGCCATCTGACCTAACCAGCGAAGGTGTCGTGCGTCCTCAGCAACTCTTTGAACTGCTGCTCTCGAGTGAAAGAAGGTTTGGACTTCGATCGATGAAACCAACCACAGTGCAACAACTGCGGCGAAGAGTAAGCCAAGTTTGGCGAAGCGTTCAGAGATATTTCTTTTCTTACCAAGGTTTTCATAAAGCGCAGCTGCTCCAAACAGGCAAGCGATCACCGCAAAGGAGGAGAGAAAATACCGGTTGAAGACTGGAATGAATGGCGGTCGAATTCCGAGAGGAGCGTCCCACAGCAACAATCTAATTAGAGATAGACCAAACAGAATGCATGCAGAAATGCGCAAGCGTTTCGACTGAGCTTCGATTCCGGCCCAGAGCATTGTCAGAGCTTCGATGGCCCAGGCGATGGTTATCCAGTTCGAGCGAAGTTGAATCGGAATCGCGATGGTGACAAACGTTAACGAAACCGCAATCAGTGACAACGTCTCTGATCGAATGACCCTGGCACGGTCAAGTACAAGTTTGGCAGACCCGGCGTAGATCAAAGCCATACCAATTGCGAACACGCCCATCCAATCGTGATAAGACGGATTCAGTAAGTGATAGGTGGTAACGAAAAAGGTGAACGGGTTAACGAGCAGCAGCCAGATGTCTTCGCCATTGATTGTTTGAACTCGACGCAAAATGCGCGCGGCGAGATGAGTCGCGAGAAAGATCAGAAACAGAGCTAACTGAAAAAGGAGTACCGCTTTGAGTTTTCCCTGATGATAATTCTGGTCGTACCACAGCCAGAAGAGAAGATGACTCCCGAGAAAAGCAATTGTTCGCAATCCGCGCCAGTGTTTCAGTAGTAAGAGCGCTCCAGCATCGAGCGCGATGATGTAACCGAAGAGCGCGAGGTATTGATCGCGATCGGAGTGAAGAAGGACGGGAGTAAGAAAACCGCCAATCAAAGCCATGATGGCTATTGCTGGTGCTTCGTATAGAAGAGCAAGGGCAGCTGCTTCCGCGACAAGTATCGCGAGGAGGACGAATGCAGCCTTCTGTGGAATCAGATGGTAGTAACCAAACGCAGCGTAATTTGATAGATAGAGCAGAACGATTCCACCTGCCGTCAGTATCTGAGAAAAAATGCGCCAGCCGCGTTTGGAGTACTTAAATCCGAGCGCCGTCATCGTTGCGCCAAAAGCGATTCCAATCGCAACGCGTCCAACTTCTCCAATCCAACGATTGTCGAAGGCGTATTTCAAAAAGAACGCAGTTGCGAAGAGGATTAGCACAATCGCCGCCCAGCCAATCCAGCGTCGTCCGATCATCGACTCAATATCGATGGCGCGTAATGGTCGCGCAGTGATCTTGGGAGGTTCGAAGTTTGGAGCCTCAGGAATCGTTGTAACAGGATTTGACTCAACCGGAGTTACTGGCTGAACGATTCCCGGCGCGAGGGGTGGATGTGTCGAAAGGCTTGCTTCTATTCGTTGCAATCGCGCTTCCAGATTCTGCAATTGTGTACGGAGCGAATTTCCAGTCGCACCCTCAACGTTCGAGAGCCCTTTGACTCTTCGGGAAGCGCGGATACTGATGACTAAAGCGGTGATCGGCAGCACAAACGCGCATGCCAAAGCGAGGAGTACGAACAACAGGTAGATGACAATGATGAAGTCGTCCATCAGCGATTGCGGCAATATTAGAGATCAAAGAGCTAACTGAAAACCCTGCTGAGGGGTGAGTGGGTGAGAGGGAGACGGGGCGAGTGGGTGAATGGGCCGAATTGGATCCGTGTTCTGCTCGCCCCCTCTACTGGTTCGCCCCCTCTCCCACTCCTCCCTGCTTCAAAGGCTTCCCCGGCTATGGCAATATCAAACGCAATGCCAGTTTCCAAATCCGATGTAACCACTCTGATCTTCGACTGGGATGGAACGCTTGTCGATTCGGCCCATCTCGGCCTGCTTGCTTTTCAGAAAACCTTCGCCGAACTCGGATACGTCTTCCCTATCGACATCTATGAGTCAAGCTATTCACCAAACTGGTACACGACTTATCAGGCGCTGAATCTTCCCGAGCATTTGTGGAAACGCGCTGATGAGCTGTGGTTACAGCATTACGGAGAGGAAACTGCGGACTTGATTGTCGATGTCGGAGAGACGCTCACGACCCTTCATAACGCCGGCTATTGCCTTGGAGTTGTCACCAGCGGCAGTGAATCACGTGTAACCCGCGAGCTAAGCGTGTCCGTTCTGAATGGACTACTCGACGCGGTGATTTGTAATGAGCACATCACCAATAAGAAGCCTCATCCGGAAGGGTTGGAGCTGGCCCTGGATAAACTAAACTGCAAACCCCACGAGACCGCTTACGTCGGAGATGCTCCCGAGGACATCGAGATGGGTAAACGCAGTAATGTTCTTACAGTTGGCGTCAGAAGCAACTATCCGAGCAGTTCCAGGTTGTTGGCAGCTGAGCCTGACATTTACATTGAAAGCATTGCCGAACTAACGACGCACTTCACTGGAGGATCGGGCAAAATGTCCGATATGCTTTAGCTTGTCGTGACGCAACCAGCCAAACCCTGAGTTTCTAAGGAGTCTCTGAATGGTGAGGCTTGGTTGGTTGCGTCACGACAAGACAGACGCATATCGGACATCTCATGGGACCAATCAATAGACCACGCGTAAAAGTTTGCTGCATTGCCAGCGTTGCCGAGGCATGGTTGGCAATTGAAAACGGTGCGTCCGCGATTGGTTTAGTCTCCGCGATGCCAAGTGGCCCAGGACCGATCGAAGAAGAACTAATTGCCGAAATTGCGAAGATTGTGCCGCCAGGGGTTGCCTCGTTTTTGTTGACGTGCAAACAGGACGTTGAATCAATTATCGATCAACAGCGTCGTTTGCGTGTTAACACCATTCAGATTTGTGATCGGTTGGTTGATGGGACTTACAGTGATCTGCGGCGTGCGCTGCCAGGTGTATCACTGGTGCAGGTGATTCATGTTACCGGTCCGGAGTCAGTAGATGAGGCTCAAATGATTGCGCCACACGTCAACGGAATTCTTTTGGATTCTGGAAATCAGTCGCTTCGGATAAAAGAGTTAGGAGGGACGGGTCGAGTTCATGATTGGAGCCTGAGTCGCAGGATTCGTGAGACGATCGATGTGCCGCTATTTCTTGCGGGTGGACTGACGCCGGAAAACGTCGCCGAGGCAATACGAACAGTAGAACCGTTTGGAGTTGATGTTTGCAGTGGACTGAGAACAGAAGGCCGACTTGATCCAAAAAAGCTCGGCGTGTTCTTTGACGAACTTCATGCACTTTCAGATTGAGCAGCGGTTCAGGGCGTTGGCCCGACCTTGCTTTGCCGAAAAATTCTTTAGCTCATTCTCAGGGCGCTTAAGCCTGGTATTAGGTCATCGAACAGAAGCCTTCTGACCGGATACACGAAAGCTCTTCTGTCGGAGCGCGGCCGTCCCCGGCCGCCCCCGTCGAACAGAACCCACTCATTCATAGCCAACTGGTCCTACTAAATGGTTCTATTTGACGGGGGCGGCCGGGGACGGCCGCGCTCCGACGAAGAGCGTTCGTGTGTTTTGGGAAGGGACTTCTGTTCGATGGGGCCGACCGGGAGCGGATTCCGACTTTTTACGAAAGTTACAACGTTATCTGCTGAAAAAGATAACCGATTAACGAGTAAACTTGTTGCTGCTTTCACCAACAACTTATGATGAGGTCCAATGCTCAACGTACTTATTGAAAGTGCTGATGGTCTATTAGTCTGGCAAAACGATGTGGGACTAGTTGGGTGGGTTAGGACTTATTTCTTCAGAGAATTCACCTTCGGCCGCATCACAGTTTCAGCCTCGAGTTTGCTTATCGGCGCGATCGTTCTCACGCTGACCGTCGTAGCCTCGCGTGTGATCACGAAATTGATCGAACGCCGGATACAACACCGAAGGCATATCGATCCGGGATTGCGTTACACAATTGTGCGGTTGGTTCGCTATCTCGTATTAACGCTCGGATTTCTGATTACGCTGAAACAAGCCTTCGCAGTCGATCTAACCTCGATAGCCGTAATCTTCACGGCGCTCTCAGTCGGCATTGGTTTTGGTTTGCAATATCTGGCGGCAGATATTGCTTCGGGTTTCATACTGCTGTTTGAACGTCCGGTGCGCGTTGGCGATCGAATCACGATTGGCGAAGACGAAGGCGATGTTCAGAGTATCAACCTGCGCACGACCGTTGTCACCACAAACGATCGAATCGCGATCATTGTGCCGAACTCCAAACTAGTGGGGCAGCGAGTAATCAATTGGTCTTACGGCGATCCACGCGCGCGAATTTCAATACCGATCGGCGTCGCGGATGATTCAGATATCGAGCTGGTAACAAATACTCTGCTCGAAGCCGCAAACGACATAGAGAATGTTCTAACAGATCCTCCGCCCAGCGTTCAGTTTTTGAAGTTTGGCGATTACTCGCTCGACTTCCGATTGTTGGTATGGACGAACCAGCCGCGCCGTCACGTTCAGATTCGCAGTGATATTAACTACCGGATTGCGAGGTTGTTTCGAGAACGGCAGATCAGAATTCCGTATCCCACGCAGGAGTTTTTGTTGCGGGCAAATAACGACAACCGTGAACCGTCGCTGTTGGAACCTGAGAAGCTTAGGGACGGTGACCGAACGCCTCACGGTTCATAAGTCCAAAGTCCAAAGTCGAAGATGTGCTGGATGCAGTCAGTACCACCTCGCGGGTGGGTGCGAAGCCAAAGATCAATCGGCAATAGCAAGCTCCGCACCCACCCGCTACCGCGAGGTGGTACTGACTGCATGCAATCTCGAGACGAAAACTCCTTCGCGGTTACTGTAAACTTCGGTAATCCTCTCGCGTCCCACTTGCACAGAAACCAGTTGACGGTCTAGGCTAACGACTGAGTGAGGGTTCATTCAGTGAGGATTTCAGATTTAAGATTTGCAAACCAACGACCAGGCGTTTATCGATCAAGTCTTAAATCTGAAATCTTAAATCTGAAATCTTAAATCTACCCGATGCGTACTGCTCGTTCACTTCCTTCCGTTCGACCACAGACTGGCGATAAGCGCGAAGCGATTCTGCGCGCGGCTATAGCCGTGTTTGCTCATAATGGATACTTCAATTCGAAGGTTGCTGATATCGCGAGTGAGGCTGGAGTCGCGGATGGCACCGTCTATCTTTATTTCAAAAGCAAAGAAGAGATCCTTCACTCTATCTTTGATCGCAGTGTCGATGCCGCGTTGGCTGACGCAAAGAAGAAGATCGAGAGCATTTCCGATCCACGGGAAAAACTTCGTCAGATCGCTTTGCTCCACCTTGAAAGGTTGGGCGCTGATCGCGATCTTGCCGTGGTCTTCCAGGTTGAACTACGAGGATCGACTAAGTTCATGGAAGAGTTTTCAGCAGCTGGGTTTGCAGAGTATCTCGCTCTGATTCGTTCAACTTTCGAAGAAGGTCAGAAGGCAGGACTCTTTCGACCTGAGCTCAACGCCAAAGTAGTTGCGAAGGTCCTGTTTGGTGCTTTGGATGAGATGGCCACGAACTGGATCCTGTCGAAGCGACGATACAAGCTCGCACCGATGGCAGATCAAGTACTTGATATTTTCCTCAGCGGAGTGAATGTACGGTGAATCCGGCTCAAGACATCATCAAGCCGGAGACAAACCAACCAACACGCGTTCGTACCAGCGCGGATGAACCAACCACGCTCGTCGACGTCTTCAAAAGCGTAGCGCGAGCGCACAAAAGACCCGATACCCTCAACTACAAACGAAACGGGCAGTGGATTTCGATCTCATCCGATGAATTGTTGGCAAGAGCAGCCAGAATAGCCGCGGGACTTCACAGTATTGGATTGCAGCACGGCGATCGGCTGGCTCTACTTTCGGAGAGTCGGGTCGAGTGGACCCTGACCGATGCTGGTTGCATTTTCGCGGGTGTGATCGATGTTCCGATCTATCCAACTCTCACGCCGCCGCAGGTCCGTTACATTCTTAATGATTCTGGTGCTTCGGTTCTGGTGCTCGAAAACTCCAGGAAGCTCCACGAGCTCGAGGCGATTCTTTCTGAATGCCCGGAAATAAAACACATCCTGATCTTCGAGTCTAAGCGTGACACTAAAGCAAGTGTATTGACGCTCGAAGAAGTCGAAGAAAAAGGAAAGGAACTACAACTCGAACGGCCTGGAATCGTTGAAGAGTTATCGAGCCAAACAACTGCGGACGATCTGGCGACCATTATTTACACTTCGGGAACGACGGGCGAACCGAAGGGTGTGATGCTTACGCATTCGAATCTCGTTACAAACTTAATCGACTCATCGGGCCATCTTGATTTTGGTGAGCAAGATAGTGCGTTATCGGTCTTGCCGCTGTCGCACGTGTACGAACGAGAGGCGATGTACATGTATCTGTACCAGGGCTTCGCAGTTTATTTTGCCGAGTCGTTACAAACTGTTGGCGCGGACCTTCGAGAAGTGGGGCCGACCGTCTTTGTCGGTGTTCCTCGCATTTTCGAGAAGATTTACGATCGCATTCAGGAACGCGCTGCTGAGAGCGGCAAGCTCGCTACTTTTTTGCTGAACTGGTCAGTACGAGTCGCACGACAGTACGCCGAGTATCGTCTCGCGCACAAACAAATTCCAACGTTGCTAAAGCTCAAACATTCGATCGCGCGCTGGTTGGTGTTTTCAAAATGGCATCGGGCTTTTGGTGGACGTATTCGATTGTTGCTCTCCGGAGGCGCAGCATTACCAGAGGACCTGGCCTACATCTACATTGGCGCTGGAATTCCGATTATTCAAGGTTACGGCCTGACCGAAACGTCACCGGTCATGACCACGAGTGAAATAGACAACATAAGGGTCGGAACTGTTGGAAAAGCAATTCCAAACGTTGAGATTCGAATTGCTCCGGATGGTGAAATCGAAACACGTGGTCCCAACGTAATGGCTGGCTATTACAACAGGCCTGAAGAAACCCGGGCCGTGTTTACGCCGGATGGCTGGTTCAAGACTGGCGATATTGGAAGCATCGACAGTGACGGATATCTGCGTATTACCGATCGGAAGAAGGAGTTGTTCAAGACGTCGGGGGGCAAATACATTTCGCCGCAGCCGATAGAACAAGCAATCAAAGGGTCACGCTTTGTAAGTCAAGTCGTCTTAATTGGCGATGGCCGAAAGTTTCCAGCTGCATTGATCGTTCCGGACTGGGAGTTGATTGACTCGTATACGAAACTGAAGGGTATCCAGGCACAGTCACGTGCTGAGTTGTGCAGTAGCCCGCGCATTATCGATTTGTTTGAGCGACAGATTGCGCGTCTGACTCCCGATCTGGCGCGCTACGAAAAGATCAAAGCAATCGCTCTAGTCGAAAACGAGTTCACTATTGAAGGTGGCGAGCTGACGCCGACATTGAAGGTGAAGCGGCGCGTAATTAACGAGAAGTACCGCGATGTGATCGATGAGATGTATCGACGGGCGGAAGAAAAATTTGAGAGTTAAAAGTGGTCTTAGGTCTTTGGTCTTCGGCCTTTGAATTTGCAACTACGAAAGCCGAAGGCCAAAGGCCGAAGACCAATTTGTCAGTTAGTTTTCGGCACGCTCATATGCAAAGCCCGAAGTATGCGCTCACCGGCATCCTGGCCGGCTTGCCTCAATAGCGCTTCACGATAAAGTCCACTCGTCTGGCCACCACCTGTGGGTCCCATTATGATTGGACCTTTCCGAGTCGCGCTCTGGTAAGTGCGACCATTCGTTACAACCTTGGCCGTGCCCGGGGCAAACACCACGTACTCGAGTTCAAGTTGATCGTCGCGTTGACTGCTCGAAGGCCCGCCCATTCTCTGATCGGAAAACTGGAGTAACACTGTATAAGTATTCGTGCTTGCTTTTGATTTTTTGATTGCCTCGCCTCTCGGAAGGTCATTTTGAGAAACGTCCACACCCGCCGATGAGTGACGGAGGGCCTCAGCACAACCAATCATCACCGCATCGTAGTAGCTGGAAGGGTAATAGTTATACGTGTGATTTCTATCGAAGCCGATGTAAAAAATGATCTCAGGTTCTTTTTGTTGGGTCTTAGGTGATGGTGTTGCTTCGGGCGTTGGCGTGGGTATTGGGGCTGCAGGTGCTGGCCTTGTTTGCCGGCGTCCTGATTGCGCTTCGACGACAAAGACATACAGCACTAAAAGCAAGAAAACGATCGTTGTTCGTTTTAAGACTTTCATGTGGATTGACTTGGGAGAGCAGGCGGGTGGAATTGTAGCATCCATTCGCATCTAAAGCAGCGCATTTTGTTACACTAAATTGTATGACAGGCTGTCAGCCTGTCGTACAAAGCATGGAGCGCCAGCAATTACTCATCACCAGCGTTCGCGACCAGGCGCGATTGACTCGTTCCTTTATTCTTCGACCGCAAGACCACTTGCCTGTCACATTTACAGCAGGTCAGGTAGCTGTTCTTGAAGTCAAAGATGAACAGGGATACTTCGCGTTTGCCGCTGCACCTGACGATCCCGAACTGGAGATTCTGGTCAAACAGAAAGTAGGCGCGAGTAAGTTGATCTTCGACATGAAAGAAGGTGAGAAAGTCGAGCTGCTTGGAATCGCCGGCCATGGATTTCCGCTCGATATCTACAAAACCAGGGACCTGGTTTTTGTAGCAATGGGAACAGGTGTTGCGCCCCTGCGTTCTGCTCTACGACACGTACTGAAACGAAAGGAAGAGTTTGGTCAGTTGGTTGTGTTGTATGGCGCTCAAACTCCCGACGATTTTTGTTACCGCTACGAGATTGATCATTGGGCGGATGAAGGCGTCGAACTTCGCCAGGTAATCTCAAGGCCGGCGGGTCACGACTGGTCAGGCCCAACTGGTTATGTGCAAGGGTTGCTTGATCACGTCTTGCCTAATTTGAGTTCGCCAGTAGCACTGATCTGCGGTTCGAGGGAAATGATCGAGGAGACGCGCGAGACGCTAGTCACCCTGGGTTTCAAACAGGAAGAGATTCTCACAAACTACTAGCGATCTCGTGAGGATGGCATCCTACAATTTAAGAAAGGCACGAACGCGATCAAGTTCGAGTAAGAGTTCCCGCTTGAACGAAGCATCGCGCGGGGGCTTTTTAACGTAGCCGAAATCGCTTTTAAGGTCTTTGTTATTGACAGACAGATTCACCCAGCCAATTACCTGATCCCTCCAAAGTACTGGCATAGCGTAGTAACCGAGCTTTCGTTTTTGCACGGGAGTATACGCTTCAAAACGATATGTCCAACCCCACAGTCTTTCAAACCTCCAACGATCATGCACCAGCGGATCAAAGGGCGCGAGAAACCGGACCGTATCCTGTAGAGAATGATTTTGAACCTCTTCATCAGTAGACCAATACCACTCCACGTGGAAATGAGTGTGCTGCAATCGTTCCTTCGCACGTTTTAAAGTCGCCTGCACCTCATCTTTCCATTGCGGAACCGCGAAACGCAATCGGCGGACATAGAATGAAAGACTCGCTGCTGGTAACGGACCATAAATCTTTACCAGGACGTCGACGAGGTCATCCATGCGCTTATTGATGTCGTTTGGATCAACGGCTTCCCGATCTTGTTCACTTGCGGAGTAGATGCGAATTCCCTTCTCACGCTTCACTACCCGAAGGAATCCTTGATAATGCATCGCATCCATCAAATGCGTAGTCGCGTTTGAGGATCCGCCCCAATAGTTCGTTACCTTTCCGTGAGCGAAGTGTTCGTCGACTTCACGCGGGTGAACGCTCCCGCGCGCTCTCACGAATTCCAATACCAGGTTCGCACGCTTCATCTGCGCTGCCGGCCAGGGTCGCCCCACATCATCAGCAGGAACACGAGAATTCGATCGTGGATGCATTAGGCCATGAAGCCAGTCTGCAACGTACCCGTAGTTGACAAAGAAGTCTTCTTCAATCTCCAACGATTCGTACCGTCGTTCCAGATCGCCGGCGAGATAGTTCTTCACGCGATGTCGCAAGATTAGATCCTGAGCGCGCGCCGGTGCTCGAATCGGATCCGCCTGAACGAAACCGATCCGATCGATCGCCTGTTTCAGTGTGGTTGGTTTAGGGAAGTTTCTGGCGACACTGAATCGTCGCAGTTCGTCAAGAGTCATAGGGTGCAAAGGGAAGGGTGGCTAGTAGGAGCAGGGGCAGGAGCAGGAGCAGCTGCGTCTCGAAAACAGAACTTGATTGTACGTGTACTTGAAACTAGCCTTCGCTGCTCCTGCTCCTGCTCCTGCTCCTTAAAGAAAGCTTCCTCGAATCATCGTCCATTCTGAGTGAGGGATGCGATCGTTCTGATCAACTCCGCCCAGTCAACAGGCTTTGAAAGATGCGCCTGATATCCCTCTTTCAGAGTTTTCTCACCCTCTTCTTTGCCGGCATATCCTGTCAGAGCAATTGCCGGGAGTTGCCCGCCATCTTCGACAGTCCTTGCGCGAAGCAGTCGGATGAGGTCGTAGCCATCCTGTTCAGGCATTCCCAGATCGGAAAGTAGAAGCGCCGGCCTCCAGTCTTGTCGATCCAAAGCGGCAAGCGCCTCCCGAACTGACGCCGCTGTTGCGACATCCGCACCCTGCGATCGCAGAGCAGTCTCGAGCATGTTTCTCGAATCCGCATCGTCGTCAACAACTAAGATTGAAAGGCGGGACAGTTCACTAGTCGGTCCGAGTAATGCTCTCTGACTTTCACCTTGCAGCACGCCCGCTGCGTAGACAATGCACGGAATAACAATTCTGAACTCACTGCCCCTATCGTGCCCGTTACTGTGAGCTGTGACCGTCCCGTCATGTAGTTGGACAAGGTGATGAACGATAGCGAGACCAAGGCCGAGTCCACCATGCCTTCTGGTTTTAGAGCTGTCAGCCTGGCGAAAGCGATCGAATATGTGTGGTAACACATCCGGCGCGATACCCTGGCCTGTGTCTCCGACGATTATCTCGACCCGTTCACCAGCATTTATCAGGCTGATCTCTATTTCTCCATGGGCCGGCGTAAACTTGACGGCATTTGAAAGGAGGTTCCAAACGATCTGCTGCAAGCGATCCGAATCGCCTGATACTGGTCCGGCGTCGCGATCAAGGTGCATCTTCAATCGAATTGATTTCGCATCGGCGAGAGGTCGAATAGAGTCGACGGCGGTCGAGACGATTTCATGAAGCTGAGTTGGTTTTAGATCGAGTCTGAGTTTCCCCGACACGATTCGTGAAACGTCGAGGATATCGTCGATCAATTGCGCTTGCGCTTTGGCATTGCGTTCGATGATTTCAATCGCATCTTGCTCACGATCCTTGTCAAGCGAGCCGCGTCGCATCATTGCCGACCATCCGACGATTGCGTTGAGTGGTGTGCGAAGTTCATGTGACACCATTGCCAGAAATTCATCTTTGGTTCGATTAGCCAGTTCAGCTTCTGACCGTGCCAGGTGTTCACGTTTGAGAAGTTGCTCTCTTTCCTCTTCAGCGCGCTTTCGTTCCACAAATTGACCAATCTGGTTGCCGACGCTCGAGAACATGTTCAGGAGTGCGTCATCAGCCTCACGAATATCGGTGCTGAAAAACTCCATCACTCCCAGGAATCGATCGCCGCAGAGGATTGGAAAAGCGAATGCTGAACGGAGTCCCGCAGTTCGCGCAGATGGCGCTCGTGGAAAGTTCTGATCGATTGTTACATCGCTGATCCAAACTGGTCGAAGATTTGACCAGACGCGTCCGGGTAAACCTATGCCAGGCAAAAAAGACTGTTCGAAGTTTGCTTGTTTGAACGAAAGTACAGGAGCTTGTTGCTGATGCCAGACGGACAGGCATTTGAGACTCTTTCCGTCACCATCCGGCATCCACATATCACCAACCTGCCAGTTCAGCATCGTGCCGATAGTTTCCAGTATGCGATTTGTGGCGATGTTCAGAGCGGGCGATTCGGCCAGGATGCGAGTGACGGCAAGGTTGGCGGCGAGCAGGTGTTGACCTTTCCGCATTGCTTGCGCGACAGACCTTCGCTCCTCCACGCTGGCAGCCAGGAAGAGAAACATCACCGCATTTGATCCGAGGAACATTTGTAAAAGAATGAGTGATTCGTTGGTTGATCTTCCGGCAAACACGCCTAGTCCCTGGGTTGTACCCCACACCGCAAAGATCGAAACAATCACCGACCCTACCGTTATTCCCCTTTGCCCCAATCGGAAAGCTGCCCAAAGGAAAAAGGGCACTGTTAAGCGAATGATTGGATAGAGTCTGACCGGTATGACGGGTTGACTCCCACTAAACGTGGCGATGGTGGAGATCGCAACGAGAACGAAAATAATTGTGGCTTCGATGTAGCGTTTGCTCGACCAGGCGCCTGAACCTTTGCTCCAAACCAGAATCAACGGCGCCACGATCACTGCGCCTACCGAATCTCCCAGCCACCAGGTCCACCACAAAGTATCGAGGGACTCCTTTGCCGCAAAGCCGCCAACGTAAACACTAACGGTTCCAAAGGTCGCGCTGATGATTGTGCAGAGGAAAGATGCGACAACAAAAAGAAAGACGTCCTTCGCTCGATCCATCGCTCGATGGAACTCGAACCATCGCAAAAAGCGACCAGCAGTTACTGCCTCAAGCGTGTTGCCAATGGCGATTGCGGCAGCCACAGGCAGAGAGACAGGGGTGAAGTAGTTGGCAAGGAATGCACCAATCAAGATAGCTGGCCAAACTCTGCTGCCGAGTAAGATAACTGCGGCGATGGCCAGACCACTTGGTGGCCAGATCGGTGAAACGTTCGCGTTAATCGATGCGAGCGACAGTCCGAGTCGAGCGGCCGCAAAATAGATGACGATTACGGCCACCGCCTCAAGGAAGCGGCGAGACGAGTGAGAGACCTTCGACTGTCGTTGGGTGAAGGGCGATGTAACGGGAGAAGCAACCATCATTAACCCGCTTGGTTAATCACGTCGGGAATAACTAACATTGGCGCCGATCACTGTTAAGTGTCCGTCGCACTTTATCATGAAGCGAGCAGAGTGACGAACAGTTGCGCTCAAGTTTTGCGTTGGGTTGTTCGTGTTGGTTCGTGTCTTTCGTAGATCGGTCCTCTCGAACGTAGGGGAGGGAATAACCGACACTTTATAGATCAGACCTGCAGTGCGAGTTTGTACCTTGGCGTACCGGTTGGACTTTGAAAGGTGAAGAAGGGGTCTACTTCTTGCGAATCTTTGCGTAGACCAGGTCTCCAGCCAATCTGCGTGTTGCCAGTGCAGCGTAAGCAAGTCGCCACTCTGGGTTATCTCCTTTGCGACTTCGGCATAAATCGCTTCGTCCCAGTTCTTCAAAGGCGGAACGCCTAGTCGATAAAAACAGGACGCTTGCGGCGACCACTATGATCACCAGGCAAAGAAGTTCAAGCGAGGAGGAACGATTCTTTAGGAGCAATTAGACCTCCGAAAGGGAGGGTGGCCAGACTTTGAGGCAGGCTATCATGGGCTTACTTGGTTAGAGGACTTGGAAACTGTGCTTCTCTTGCTGAATGAGCGCTCATTCAGTAATATGCTGTCGTTAATCTCCAACCGGAGTCTCAATTCAGAGAGGAATACCAGGGCATGATGCGGATTCAGAAGGCGGCTGTACTTGGTGCTGGAACGATGGGGGCACAAATCGCTGCTCACCTCGCGAACGCGAACGTGCCAACGCTGCTGCTGGATATACCCCCGCGCGAATTGACACCCGAAGAACAGGCTAAAGGATTGACGCTTCAGGATTCGCAGGTTAGGAATCGCATTGCTCGGAACGGATTTGAAAGTGCTAAGAAAGCGAAACCCGCTGCCTTCTTTATTCCCGAAGCTGCGTCTCTTGTGTCCGTCGGAAACTTCGACGACGACCTGCCGAAGCTGAAGGACTGTGATCTCATCATCGAAGCCGTTGTCGAAAATCTTCAGATCAAGCGATCACTTTATGAACGTGTAGAACAACATCGTCGTCCAGGATCAATCGTCGCTTCGAACACCAGCGGGATTCCAATTCACCTGCTGGCTGAAGGTCGGTCGGACGATTTCAAACAGCACTTCCTTGGTGTGCACTTCTTCAACCCACCGCGCTACCTGCACCTTGTCGAAATAATTCGCACGGAGTGGACGAAGCCTGAAATTTCCTGCTTCCTGTTTGGCTTTCTGGATCAGCGACTGGGCAAGGGAGTCGTACCGGCTAAGGACCGTCCCAACTTCATCGCCAATCGCATTGGAACATTTGGCGCGTTACACACAATCAAGACGATGCTGGAGGAAGGGTACTCGATCGAAGAAGTCGATAAGATGACTGGTCCTGCAGTTGGCCGTCCAAAGAGCGCGACCTTCCGAACTTTTGATTTGGTCGGTCTGGACGTCTTTACGCACGTCATCAAGAATTTGTACGAAGCGCTTCCGGATGATGAAGAGCGCGAAATGTTCGTCGTGCCTGAAGTGCTTGCGAAGATGGTTGAACGCGGGCTGCTGGGTAGCAAGGCCAAATCTGGTTTCTACAAGAAGCAAAAAGGTGAGGGCGACAAGCGTGAGATCTGGACGCTTGATACAGCGACAATCGACTATCGTCCGTCTGAAAGGGTCAAGCTTCCTTCGCTCGACATGGCGAAGAGCATTGAAGATTTGCCGGAGCGCATCAAGGCATTGACGTGGGGAAAAGATCGTGTCGGTGCGTTTCTCTGGAAGACACTCGCCCGCACGCTCACTTATGCCGCGAAGCGAATTCCCGAGATTGCTGACAATGTAGTGGAAGTTGATCGCGCAATGCGCTGGGGGTTTGGTTGGGAACTCGGTCCGTTTGAAGTTTGGGACGCAATTGGGTTGGAGAAGTCTGTCGCGCGGATGAAAGAGGAAGGCATGGCAGTTCCTGCGAACGTCGCAGAGATGATCTCTACGGGCGCGACCTCGTTCTACAAAAAAGAAAACATTCAGCAGTCTTACTTCGACTTCGCTTCAAACAAATACGTTCCGCTTGTTGACCAACCAGGAGTATTAGTTCTCAAATCGATTAAGGATCGAACCGGAGTCATTAAAAAGAACGCCGGCGCATCGTTGATTGACATAGGCGATGGTGTCGCATGTTTAGAGTTTCACTCAAAGATGAATGCGATTGGCGGCGACACACTTCAGATGTTGAAGTTTGCGCTTGCTGAAGTTGACAAGAACTTCGTTGGACTAGTCGTTGGCAACCAGGGACCAAACTTCTGCGTTGGCGCGAACATCATGTTGATGTTGATGGAGGCGCAGGACGAGAACTGGGAAGAGCTCGACATGATGGCTCGAGTGTTCCAGGCCTCGACCATGAGTTTACGGTATTCGCCGAAGCCGGTAGTCGTTGCGCCATTTCAAATGGTCTTCGGTGGCGGTTGCGAGATGGTGCTGCATGCGGATCGCGTCAGAGCGGCGGCAGAGACCTATATTGGCCTGGTTGAAGTGGGCGTCGGAATTATTCCGGCGGGCGGTGGTACAAAAGAAATGCTCGTACGCGCGTTAGATGCAATTCCGAAAGGTGCAGACGACGCAGATCCGTTTCCGTTCGTGAAAAAAGCATTTGAGACAATCGCGCTGGCGAAGGTTGCGACTTCAGCTGAAGAGGCGCGCGGATTGGGTTTCCTGAGTGCGGACGACACCATCTCGATGAACACCGATCGCTTGATAGCCGATGCGAAGAAAGAGGTGTTGGCACTTGCTGCGAGCGGTTACGTTGCGCCACAACAACGAACTGACATTCTAGCGCTCGGATTACCTGCGTTATCAACCCTGAAGCTTGGCATTCATCAGATGAAGCGCGCCGGCTACATTTCCGATCACGACGCAGAAATCGGTACACAACTGGCGCGCATTCTGACAGGTGGAGATTTGAATCACGCGACGAGAGTGTCAGAGCAATATCTCTTGGATTTAGAGCGCGAAGCGTTTCTGAAGCTGGTGAGCATGCGCAAGACGCAAGACCGAATTGCGCACATGCTAAAAACGGGAAAGCCGTTGAGGAATTAAGTCGAAAGTTACACGTCGAACGTCGAAAGTCCGCTTTTGCAACGACGTTTGGACGTTCGACTTTGGACATGGGACATAAATTATGAAAGAAGCAGTAATCGTATCCGCAGTTCGAACTGCAGTTGGCAAAGCACCGAAGGGTACTTTGAGAACCACTCGTCCCGATGAAATGGGCGCTGCCGTGATCAAAGAGGCAGCGGCTCGCGTACCTGGTCTGGAACTGTCTGACATCGAAGACGTCATCATGGGTTGCGCAATGCCGGAAGCGGAACAGGGAATGAACGTCGCGCGCGCAGCGGCCATTCGCGCGGGACTGCCGGTTGAGACAAGTGCGATGACGATCAATCGATTCTGCTCGTCTGGTTTGCAATCAATCGCGATGGCGGCCGATCGAATTAGAAGTGGTGGCGCTGGTGTGATAGTGGCGGGCGGATTGGAAACGATGTCCATGATTCCGATGGGCGGCCACATCATTCGACCAAATCCATATCTGGTCGAGCATTATCCTGACTTTTATCTCAACATGGGTTTGGCCACGGAGAACGTTTCTCGCAAGTTCGAAGTCACGCGTGAAGAGCAGGATGAATTTGCATTGCGTTCACATCAACGTGCGGCAGCAGCACTTGACGCAAACAAATTCAAAGACGAAACGGTTCCTTTGAACGTCGTCCTGGAAGAACTTGATGCAAAAGGTAAGAAGCAACGCCGCGAGGTTGTATTCGATAAAGACGAAGGCGTTCGGCGCGATACGTCCCTCGAAGGTTTGGCGAAACTCAAGCCTGCGTTTCACGTAAAGGGAACAATCACGGCGGGCAACGCGTCGCAGATGTCTGATGGAGCCGCCGCTGCCGTGGTGATGTCGGCCGAGCGCGCGGCAGAATTAAACGCGAAACCAATGGCAAGGTTTGTTGCGTATGCTACTGCCGGTTGTCCTCCGGAGGAGATGGGAATCGGTCCTGTGTTTGCGATTCCGAAGGCGCTGAAGCTCGCAGGTCTTACGCTGGATGACATCGATGTGATCGAACTCAACGAGGCGTTTGCCGCACAGTCACTCGCAGTCATCAAGACTCTTGGCCTTAACCCTGACAAAGTAAATGTAAACGGCGGAGCAATTGCTCTTGGTCATCCGCTTGGTTGCACTGGAGCGAAGTTGACAGCGTCGATCCTGCGCGAACTGGAGCGTCGCAATGGTCGATATGGAATGGTGACGATGTGTGTGGGTGGTGGGATGGGCGCTGCTGGAATATTTGAACGTATTTAGATCTCTCTGATTCACAGAGAAGAAACTGAGGAGACACTTTTATGTCAGCCGTAGCCGAAGAAAAGAAACTCATCAAAGGTGGTTCATTCTTAATCGAAGAACGCACACCTGAAGAGATCTTTACGCCTGAGGATTTCACTGAAGAGCATCGGATGATTGCCGATACGACGCGCCAGTTTGTTGACAATGAAGTGAATCCCCATATCGATGAACTCGAGAAACACAATTGGAAACTTTCGCGGGAACTGGTCGGCAAGGCTGCC
Organism: Pyrinomonadaceae bacterium; assembly: GCA_036006355.1. Lineage (GTDB taxonomy): Bacteria > Acidobacteriota > Blastocatellia > Pyrinomonadales > Pyrinomonadaceae > PSRF01. The sequence continues at coordinate 20,684 of DASYPT010000132.1, forward strand.
GAGTTGGGATTGATCGGCGCAAACATTCCGGAAGAGTACGGGGGTCTCGGTCTCGATCAAACGAGCGGCGCACTCGTTGGCGAGAACATCGGAAGGTCAGCCTCGTTTGCGACAACTCTGGGCGCTGAGAGTGGAATCGGTTTGTTGCCGATCATCTATTTCGCCACCGAACAGGCAAAGCAGAAGTACCTGCCCAAGATTGCTGCCGGCGAATTGATCACGGCTTACGCATTGACGGAGGCGGGCGCCGGCTCGGACGCAATGGCGGGCAAAGCGACAGCACGACTGAGTGAAGACGGCAAGGAGTACATTCTGAACGGCGAGAAGATGTGGATCACCAATGGTGGTTTCGCAGACATCTTCATCGTGTTTGCAAAACTCGATGGCGATAAGTTCAGTTCCTTCATAGTTGAGCGGCAGCCGGGCCTCACGTCTGGAGCGGAAGAACACAAGATGGGTATTAAGGGATCGTCGACGACCGCGCTTGTGCTTTCAGATGTAAGAACCCCGGTTGAGAATCTTCTCGGTGAAATTGGCAAGGGCCATAAGATTGCTTTCAACATTCTCAACATAGGCCGCTTCAAACTCGGGGCGATGTGTTCCGGCGGCATGAAATTAATGGTGCAGGAGTCGGTGCGTTACGCAAATGAGCGGCAGCAATTTGGAAAGTCGATCTCATCGTTTGGTGCAATCAAAGCCAAACTTGCAGAGCAGGCGATTCGGACGTGGGTTGGCGAGTCGATGGTCTATCGCACGCTCGGGATGATTGAAGCCGGGATTGGCGCCGTGGATTCGAAGGACATGGATGCGCGACTCCGCGCGATCGAGGAATATGCGGCCGAGTGTTCGATCATCAAAGTCGCGCTCTCGGAATACTGTGACTTCGTCGCGGATGAGATGGTTCAGATCTTCGGTGGTTACGGATATTCGGCTGACTATCCGGCGGAGCGCGCGTACCGCGACTCGAGAATCAACCGCATCTTCGAAGGAACCAATGAAATCAATCGCATGTTGATTCCAGGACGACTGATGAAGAGCGCGATGAGTGGCCGGTTGGCATTGCTACCAGCTGCACAGGCTTTGATGGACGAAGTGTTGTCGCCGCAAATTGGCAGTTTTGATGATGACGACATGGTGCTCGCCGCTGAACAGAAGCTCGCGCAGAACGCGAAGAAGGTTGCTTTGATGATTTTGGGAACCGCGGCGCAAAAATACATGATGAAGCTTGCCGATCAGCAGGAGGTTCTGATGGGCATTGCAGATGTCATCATGGATACGTATGCGATGGAGACTGCAATCCTTCGTGCGCGGAAGTTGGTTTCATCACAAGGTGAAGCCGCTGCGGAACGCTACCTCGATATCACGCGAGTCTTCTGTAACGACGCGGTTGAACGAATCGAAGCTCGTGCGAAGAACACTCTGGCAGGGATGTCGGAAGGTGATGAACTGCGGACGTTGTTAGCGGCGCTACGAAGATTCACAAAGCTACAGCCGATGAATACGATTGCGGCGCGTCAGCGGATTGCTGGTGAGATGATTGCTGCGAACAAGTACGTGTACTGATTATTGGCTTTTGGTCTTTGGTCTTTGGTCTTCGCGTAAGATCAAAGGCCAAAGGCCAAAGACCGAAGGCCATCTTCGATGAAGATCGTTCCCATCTCTGTTCCCACTCCGTTCTACATCGGTCCGGTTAACGTTTACCTCATCGCTGAAGATCCCATCACCATCATCGACACTGGTCCGAAGACTAAAGAAGCTGTTGAGGCTTTGCGGTCCGGACTAAGAGCGGCGGGTTTCCGAGTTTCTGACATTCGACGAATTGTTTTGACGCACGCCCACGAGGATCACTGCGGACTCGCAAAGTCACTACGTGACGAAGCAAAGAACGCCGAGGTTCTGGTTCATGAATGGGAAACCGGACATCGCCACAGTCGCCTTGAATATGAAGAGCATCGAAAGTTACTCGAGCGTGCCGGCGTTCCTGATGCGGAGATTGCGCGACTACGTCGCATGTATGAAGGAGTGCGGCAGTACGCCGATTCGTTTGGGGACAATGAGCACTCGCCATTATGGGATGATTCGGATCTGGCTTTTGAATCGGGGACGCTTCGAATCGTGCACACTCCCGGCCACACACCAGGATCCTGTTCATTTATCCGTGAAGCTGATCGGACTGTTATTGCGGGCGATTGCGTATTGAAGCGAATCACGCCGAATCCGGTTTTGTCCCCGGATCCAGTGGATCCTTCGAAACGTTTTCCGTCGCTTGCGGAATATTTGGTCAGTCTGGCGCGGCTTCGTTCGTTCGCGCCAACGCTTGTCTACGGTGGCCACGGCGAGCCTGTGCATGACTATGATGAACTGTTCAATCGCTACATTCGGGCAATTCAGGAGCGCCAAACACAAGTAATCAAACTCGTGTCGGTAGAGGGCGCATCTGCCTGGGAGGTCGCGCTTAAAATGTTCCCGGGCACTGATGACGTGCACCGTTTCCTGGCGGTATCGGAGGCTGTTGCTCATCTCGATCTGGCACACACGGAAGGGAAGCTGGCGTTGGAGTTGAGCGGACCAAAGGAAGTTTACAAACCACTCTGAAGTCCTGAAGGATCCCTTCGAAAAACTGAACAGCGGGTTTGCCGCATAGGTCCTATAGGTCTTGTAGGTCCTATTCGGCAAAACTTTTGGAACCGCCTCATCAACCTCAGCGTGTAATGGCAAAACTCTTCCGGAGGGATTCATCTATGAAAACTAAGCACGTACTTAGTCTCCTCGTCGCCATTACTCTCAGCACTGGGATCGCCCTGGCACAGCGAAAGCCGGGTGAACCTGCCACACCGCCGCCGAGTCCAGATGATGACACCTTTACTAACACGTTCAATCTTTTCGGCGATGGTTTCCTTGGTGTCTACGCTGAGGACATAAACAAGGACAACATGGCTCGTTATCACCTCGGTCAAGTCAGGGGAGTAGGGGTCACCAGGATCGTTAAGGACAGTCCCGCCGAGAAAGCCGGATTGCAAAAGGATGACGTTATCCTTCGAATCGACGGTGACAATGTTACGAGCGTACGTAAGCTGAACCGTGTCGTATCTGAGATTGCGCCTGACCAAAGCGTTCGAGTCACGATCAGCAGGGCAGGATCAGAGCAGGAATTGACTGCGACCATGGGGCGACGAGCTGAAAACGATTTCCGCGGATTGTTTCGCGATAATCCGGGCAACTGGGAATGGGAAGGCCCCGCGCTTACGAACGATGGTCCATGGGTGTTTGCGCTCGCCGGTAGCCGCCGAATCGGAATCAGCACTACAGAGCTTACCAAACAACTTGCCGATTATTTCGGTGTGACTGGTGGTCGCGGCGTTTTAGTGACCAACGTGTCTGACGATGGTCCTGCTGCCAAAGCCGGCTTGAGGGCGGGAGACGTTATCACGGCTGTAGATGGTGAAACCGTTGATGCGAGCGGTGACATCTCACGTGCCATTAATCGGAAAAAAGACGGTGAGGTCACGCTGACCATTATCCGAAACAAGAGCCAGCAAACGTTGCGAGTTATGCCGACCGAGGGAGGAAGATCAGGTGGGATTATGACTCGCCCGCAAATTGGACGCCGAATCGTGATTCCAAGAGTTGAACTGGGGAGCATCCCGGAAATCAACATCGCGATGCCGAGAATCGATCTGCCGACGATTCCCTCGATCGATATACAAGTGCCTCGTGTGAAGATCCCAAGGGTCCGAGTGATCCGGAGCACAACGGGCCCGATCTGAGCCGATCATTTACGTTCAGTGGCCGGGGGCGAATAGGTCGAATAGGTCCCATAAGTCCTATTTTCTGTCGGCCACTGATCAACCTAACCCCTCTCACTCCAGCATCCGCTTGCGCCAACCACTCTTGTTGTGTGATGATCCAAAACGATGAGAAACGTCATATTTAGTCCTGATCTTTTGAGGAGTGCATAAAGAGTGAAAGCGGAATTGCAGCAGTTAGTCGCTTTACAGAACCTCGACGCCACCATACGAAAACTAGACAAAGACTTAGAAGCCATACCTCAAAGGCGCGCCGAGATCGAAGCAGAGTTCGATCAGCGCGCCTTTGAAATTAGGGCCCTCGAAAACCGTCGCGATGAAGCCAAACACCTTCGCGCGCGTCTTGAAAACGAGGTCGTCGAACAAAGAGGCCGAGCCGAGAGAGCCGAACGTAACCTGATGTCGTCCAAAAAGCAGGACGAATACACAGCAGCCATTAGGGAAGCGGACGCGGCACGCAAGCAGATTTCAACTCTCGAAACTCAGATCCTCGAGACAATGGAACTGTTAGAACAGACTGAGGGCGCGCTCAAAGAGCGGGCCGACGAGATCGCCAGTCTAAATTCCGACCGTGAGGCGCGATTGAAGTTATTTGACGACGAAATGCGCAGCCAGTCTGAGCAGCTGACTGTCGCGCGAGCTGAGCGTGAAAAGGTATCTGCCGCGTTACCAAAAGCGATGAGTTCTCTTTACAGTCGCATCAGTGCTCGCATTCGAGATGGTGTTGCTGTGGCGGAGGCTCGGAATCGATCGTGCACGGCCTGTTTCATGTCACTTAGACCACAAGTGATGGCAGAGATTCGTCGGGGTGAGGAAGTTATTACTTGTGATAACTGCGGACGTATTCTTTACTACATCCATGCCGATCCGGTGCAGGCTGACTCTGCGGCAGCGCAGCCGAATGCGGTCTTGAATCGTTAGCAGTCAGTGGTTAGGGGTTGAATAGGTCCAATAGGTCATATTGGTCCTATTTCCTTGAATCTATTTCCGGTGGCCCACGATGTCGAACTCAAATCGCACTTTATCCTGAACTCTCACCAGTCCATGAAATGCTGACGTCGCTTTAACTTTGTAATCACCCCGATCGATGCTGAACTGACCCGTTGCCTGGAGGTCGTTGTTACTCAACGAAACCTTTACAGGTATCGTTTCCTGCCGAGTTACTCCAAGCAGAGTTAAGTTGCCAACAATTCTCACGTCGTATTGACCGGCACCTGCCGGTTTTGAAGTGACGCTCGTGCTTTGAAAAACAATCTCGGGATACTTGTCAGGAAGCAGGACGATGTCATGGACTTCCTTGTTGATGATCTTCTTCTGTGCATCTGTGAATACGCTGCCCGTTTCCTCGAGCGAACCGGCATTTACAACGAGACGCAGTGAAGCAGGCGTAATGGTGCCGGAAGTTATTTGAACTTCACCCGAGAAGTCACGAGCCGCAAGATAGTGATCGTGCCCCTTGAACCAAAAAAGTCCGCCGGCGAACGCATGAGCAATAAACTTTCCCATCTTCGGATCAAGCTGGTACGTCGTTGACTGTCGAGCGGAGCTAAAGCTCGTACGGAAGGAACTGCCGAGTGCTAACAATATGATGACAGCCGCGAAGAAAAGTTTCAGTGCATTCCATCGATGATGAGTATTGTTAACTTTCATGACTAGGCTCCTGGTTTAGATCCTCGATTCAAACACAACCGCCACGTCCCCTTCGTGCATTTCGTGTAATTCGTGGATCGTTTTCTCGGCCAAACGAAAGACGATCCACGAAACACACCAAACACACGAATCACTTTGATCCCGTTCTTTGGTCGCAACGAAAGCACGAATATTCCTACAAACTAGGATGATGGGGGGTAGTGGGCGATGTTCAGAATCTAAGCCGACAGTATGACGGCAGCGTTATAAAGTTGTCCGAATAGTTTTGCGAACGAACTTTTGGTCTTTTGGCCTCCGCTTTGTCTTCCCTTGTAGCCAAAGCTAAAAGACCCAACGCCGGGTTTTACGATTCACGAATTACGATTTACGATTCACGATATGAAACATGCGGTAAAGGTAACGAAAAAGAAGACGGGAACGGCGGTCTCGATTGCGGAGTTTCTGTCACTAGTCCGGCCCAAAGGCGACTTGATAGTTCGTGTCGGACGTGAGGAAGTATCAGTGACCAGCCTGGATCGTATCTATTGGCCCGAGGAGAAACTTACCAAATTTGATCTGCTCTGCTTTTACCTCAAAGTTGCCGATTACATCATGCCGTTTCTGAAAGATCGCCCCGCGATTCTTCAGCGGTACCCTCGCGGCATCGCTGCACCAATGTTTTTCCAGCAGGATCTCGAAAGTGCTCCATCCTTCATTAAAACTGCGCGATTGGTTAATCAGGAAGGCCGGACACTTGATTACGCCGTCTATTCAACAGTCGGATCACTTCTCCATTTCGTGAACCTTGGAACCATCGAGCAACACCAGTGGCATTCCACAATCAAACATCTCGACAAGCCTGATTGGATTGCGATCGATCTAGACCCAAAGTCAGCTCCGTGGCAAAACGTATTAGACGTTGCTTTAGTCGTCAAAGAGGTTGCCGACGAGATTGGGTTACGAGCGTTTCCAAAGACGTCCGGCTCTTCAGGGATTCACATCTACGTGCCACTGAAGCCTGCAAACGTCTACGACAGAGTTGCAGAATTCGCGAGGTTATTTGCGGGTGAAGTTGCCCATCGAGCACCAAAGATCGCAACGGTGGAGCGAACGATTGCGAAGCGTAAGAGTACTCAGGTCTATGTAGATTGGATGCAGAACGCCCGTGGGAAGAGCCTGGCATCTGTGTTCACCGCACGGGCCAAACCGAAAGCTACAGTGTCCATGCCGTTAACATGGAAACAGATCGAACAAGGCGTGAAGATTCCTGACTTCACGATCAGAAATGTTCCTGAACTGTTGACGAAAAAGGGCGATCCCTGGACGGCGTTCTTCGAGGAACGTCAGACGCTGAAGCTCTAGCAAATTTCAGATTGCAGATTTCAGATTTAAGATTGGTCTTTGGTCTTGGGGAAAACCTGGAGACCAAAATAGCAAGACGCACAATGCCCAACCCCAAAAACCTAAGACCCAAGACCAAAAGCCACCACACAATCTTAAATCTGAAATCTTCAATCTGAAATTTCTAGTTCGGAGAGCAGATCCTGCATGGCTTATAACCCGCAGACGCCGCCTCCAATCCTGACCTGAACGTCACTCGATTCTTATTCACGATTCGACTCACCCATTCACAATTAGTCAAATGGTAAATATTCAGCGCAGTGTTGCCGATTATTGGGTCCGCCGAAGTGATACTCACCGGAGCGCGTTGCTTTGTAATTGGTAGCGTTGGTCGAGACACTGATGCAGCAGGTAAGTTGTTTGTACCGGATGCCCCAGCCTTGCGCGCTAACTCTCTCGCTTTCACAAATCCCAACGTAAAACAAAACAGTAATACGCTGACTACGGCGAACAAAAAGGCAGGAATCAGATCCAGTCCGAATATCTTCAGGAAAAGATAGATTCCCCAATACCACCACAGAAATGTCTTACCCAACATTTCTCGCGCATACTTCGGCGTGTTCTTCCAGACTGCTTTTGGATCGGTTATTCCGGCCAATCCATATGGCGGTGGTGGTGTCACTGGTGCGCCAAAGATAGTTGTGACGGTTGAAGATGTAGGCGACGACGGCACTGATGATGAGGGCTGGTTCTTCTTTGAAATCCATCTGGGATGATCGCGTCTCAACTCGGGATCGACCTTTACTTCCCGAGTCTTTGCCCGACTCTCCAGTTCAACAGACGACATCCAGGATGGAAGCGTTGACTTTACTGCGACTAAATCCAAAAGGCTGGGAACATTATCCGGCTTACTTGTTGCTGCCTTTTCAAGTACTTCTGCCAGCTGCCGGTGTTCCGGGCCAATTTCTTTGATCTTTGCAAACAGAAGCGAAGCTGCAGGATTTACAAAGTCTGACTTAGTGAACAGAAGATTCTCATCGTGATGCTCTTTCCAAAGACTCGGTTGTTCCATCAACGAAATGAACGTTAAGTAGATCACGATTGACGAGAAGTTATCGAGATCAGAATCAAAGTGTTGTGCGCCTCTCAGTGGATGTTGATAGTGTTGGTGACCAACTTCACTGGAGGACCAGCCACTCATCTCAGGAACAAAAATTCCATCGTGATCTACCAAACGGAGCGCACCGTGTTCCACGATGATATTTCCGTGTTGGAGATCACCATGTGCTACTCCTGATTCGCGGAGTGCGGCCACCAGCTTTAACCATTCCTGCGATAGATGGAACAGCACGTCTTTACGGTCAATCATTTCATCGACGTAAAGATCGAGTGTTGGTCCTTCGATCCACTTCATGTACAGGATCGGGTATCGCCTGCCGGCAACGAGGATTCCCTCCGGTGAATACGTGAAATCGGAAAGGAGTGATATCGGACGATCTCCCAGATGTCGTTGAATTGCGCGATATCTTTGATCGCGGTCACCCAGATAACCCCGAAAACAGCGAACGGCGTAACTATTCTGTGAGTGGATGGAGTTCAGTTTGTAGACAAACGCGAATTGGCCCGACGTAACAAGAGGCATTCCCAGACGATCGATTGCCGGCAACGTGTTTTTCAATTCATAGCTTGAAAAACATACCGCAGGACACTGAATTGCTTCGGTGAACTGTCGTGCTGAGGGCCAGTTCTGAGGCATCGGCGAGGTTGTTGAATATGACGCTTGCACTACTTAACGTCCTCTAGACATCGATACAGACTATAGCAACATCATCATCTTTTAGTCGCCCTTCTGAGCGTTCCAGTTCCAGAAAATCTGACATCGCCGTCTCATCTCCCAGTAAGTCCTCAAAGTCGGACATCTTTTTGTAGTCCTGTTGCTCGCTGAGTCTGATACACCAGGCGGCTATGGCGTCACTTAGCAGGAGAAGTCTGTCACCTTCGACGAGGTCTCCGGATTGGAGTGTAATCGCCGATCGCGCGTGGGTGTTTAATTCAGTACACGATGGAGCCAGCACAGGCGCGGATCCAAAATCGGTCGAACCAGAAACAGGAAACATCATCAGTACATCGCTGGATCGGCAATGCAAAAGACATGAGTCTCCGAGGGCTAAGGCTTGCCAGGACTTACCGAGTTGAAGTTCGACGCCTACGAATGCGGCAAACGATCCCGCGCGTCTTTTCTCCATGGAATACCAGGGAAGGTCGAGCCGGTCCCACGAATCATTGTGAGACTGACCTTCACTCTTCAACCACGTCCAGAAATCTTCTTCACTTAATAAGTCGCTTGCGTCGACCCACTTCGTTGCCAACCGTCGTGCCCAGCTTGCGGCATCAAAAGACTCCGTCGCGCCGTCAGCAACTGCAAATCGCATTGTGGTTGGATTACAAGCAAAGGCATCTTCACACTCAGCAAGACTATGCCCCTGTTTTGGCAGTAACACGTGGTTGACTGTCAGTTCGCGCGAAGCTGTTTTGCGTGGGGAGGTCATGCTGATTCAGATTCCGTTCTATCGTCCATCCATCGATACGGAGTCATTCCAGTTAGGCTGGTGCCGATCTCATAGAACTGTACGATGGATGAGGGATCGCCGTTGAAGACAAAACCGCGAGAGTTATCCACAGTCTGAACACCAAGCTGAGCAGCTGCGGCAAGGAAGTTGCCCGGCAAAGGGCTTGAAATATGGAACAGAGTACGCGCGAATGCGTCAGGTAAATCTGATTCATCGGCTGGATATTCCACCTTTCGCTTTCGTTGCGACGAGATGTGGCAATTGAACAGAAGGACCTGGCCATCGTCCGTTCTGAGCGACATGATCTGTCTTCCGATGTAATCAGGATCGCCGTCACTTGATTCTCCGTCGGTCAAATGAAGAACAGTGGGAGGAAAGCCCCGCGGGTGTTCTGTTAACCATCCCTCCAGAATATTTTTGACGAGCGTAAGCGCTTCGCACATCGGCGTCTTACCTTCAGCATTCGGATGTAACCAAACGGGAAAACGAATCGGAATCTCGACCCAACCTCCTCCTCCATCGGGAACTCTTTTGTAACTGCTCTTCACCTGGAGTGGATAATCAGCCACCTGAGCAATCGGCACCAGGTTTCGCGCGCCAAGTGCTCCACCAAATGCCGACCCGACGTTTCTGCCGTAACCAATAATGGAGATGAAGTAGTAATTGCGGACTTCTTCGGTTTTTGTGCAGCGGATGACGAGATCGTGCAGTGTGTGATTTACAACCTCGGCAACGAAGTCTGCTTTTTTTGTCGTTGAGTCACCACTAAATGGATCAGCCATCGAACCTGATTGATCTACCAGGAGAACTATGCAGGTTGGATTCGCGCGTGTGATTTGAGCTGAATACATTTTCCAAAACTATATTATGGTATTGGCAGGTGCTGCGGTAGCCTCGTGGGGCGCGACTGTGACGCAAGTATACTCAGGTAGATTACTAATGAGAGGACGGTTGTAGCTTCACTTGCGAGATCAATAATCAGTGCGAGCAGAGCCTCGATAGGCCATAGATGACTCGACGTTGCTATGAAAGCTCCGCCGATAGCCGCTGGAATGTATGCGACCAGAATGAGCAAACCCATGACGAGCATCGCAACAAAAATATTTCCTTTATAGCCATCTGTGATCTTCCAACTGCGCTTGAGGATTTCAACTGGGCCACGATTCTCCAGTGTTGCCATTGGATAAACGGGATCTAACCCCAGTGCGATAATGATCCCAGGGATGATGCACAAAATGGTGCCGATCGTCTGAAGTATCCAGGCCATCCCTACACTCAAACAAAATGTTCCGAGCTTACTTAATCCCCAGCGATATGATTCATTCAGACCCGGCGCCATACCGGTTTGGATTATTCGGTATAAAGCGTAGATCAGTGCGGGCGCGATCAAAGCCTTACAGACAAGTCCAAGGAAGCCGGCTAAAACAACTACTTGCCACCTCTGTTCGCCAGCACTAACGGTTAGAGCCTTGAAGATTTCGAACGGTGCGAAGATGACAAAAACTAACTTCGCGATCAGCCAAAAGTTCTTGAAGTAGAGTGACAGCGCCGCGCTGAGAACATTCCCTACTCCGACGTGAGGCTCGATCTTAACGGTCGGGTTCTGTGGCTCATCCGTTGTGTACGCGGTTTCGTGATAAGCGGACGAAGCCGTCTTTTTCAGCTCAGTGTTACAGCGAGGGCATAGTTCGTCAGCGATGGAAGTGACGAAGCCACATTTGGGACATTGTGCGGATGCCATAGAGCCTCTCTTCTAGGTGAGTTGTAAGGTACGTGGGTTCCAATCGGCGTGGGAAAACTCCACTAACGTCAGGCATAGACCTGAAACAAGATATCGAGTCGCCGCCGAATGACAATAACTGAATGGTAGTGGCTGGGCAAGGAATTCGATCTGAGTGGTTTGAACCATATTCGGAGTTGTTGAAACCGACACTTGACGTTTTCTCATCTCCCTGCCTATGCTTTGAACCGCGAAGCAGACGTCATGAATCTCAGCCTCTATCGCTACTATTACTATTACGGCCAGCTCTCCGATGGAGGAGCGGTCAGGCGATGGGCTGTCAGCGTGCGCTGCTGAGATAGCACTCTTAGACAGATTTCAAACACCGGCCACCGTCCTCCAGAGGATTGGTGGCCGGTTTTGTTTTGTCAGGAAGAATAGGTCCAATAAGTCCTATAGGTCCCATAACTAACTTCGAGGATCAACAACCATGCAATCAGACACCAAAGCACTTCTTCTGGATCATGTTGACATGCGGCGTGTAACCACGGAGGCCGATGTAGAAGATCGCAATAGCCTCGTTACCTTAGATCCGGATCATCCGGGCTTCCGAGATGCTGACTATCGGGCCCGACGCAATGAGATCGCTCAAATTGCATTGGGTTATATACCCGGCAGTCCGATACCAACTGCTCCCTATTCGGAAAAAGAACATTGGGTTTGGCAAACAATTTGGACTGCGTTGGGGCCGGCACAACAGCGGCACGCATGTGCGGAATATCTCGACTGTGTTCGGCGTCTAAACTTCGATACCGACCGCATTCCACAGTTAGCGGAAGTAAGTAGAAAGGTGGAAGCGATTAGTGGCTTTCGACTCGAGCCGGTTGCAGGTTTAGTGGAGCCTCGAGTTTTCCTCGAATCCCTGGCTAACGGAGTGTTTCTGTGCACTCAATACATCCGTCACCACTCGACGCCGCTTTACACTCCGGAACCTGACGTTGCTCACGAGATCATCGGACATGCAATTACTTTAGCGAGCAATAAACTTGCCGAGCTTAATCGTCTGTTTGGTGAGGCAGTCAAACGGACCACGAGTGCGGCAGAGATGGATCAATTGGCCCGGGTTTACTGGTTCACGATCGAGTTTGGTGTGTTACGCGAAAATGGAGAGGTGAAAGCCTACGGGACAGGTTTGCTCTCTTCAGCAGGCGAATTGGAGGAAATGCACAAAGCGGAACTACGACCCTTGGATTTGGAGCGGGCCTCCAAGCACGCCTACGACCCAACGCACTATCAGTCAGTACTTTTCTGTGCGGACTCTTTCGACGATATGTTTGGACGTCTGCGAGAGTTTTTAAAACAATGATAGGGAAAATCATACATCGTCTTTGCTATTTCGGATGAGCTTGTTGTTTTTGGATCGGATTGTTCCCTAAAGACCAAAGCTCTGCTTGGTTTTGTTCGGAAATCGTAATCAGTCGGATTCTCTTCAACGGCACTTTTATTGCTTCGGAGTTTCCCAGGTCCCCATTCCTAAAAAACCACCGGCGCTAGAGAGCTGCGAGAACCGGTAGCAAAGTCCTTCGGCCTGTTAATGGCACGAGGTTCAGTACCCTCCTGCGCTGTTCTCGCCGGTAACTTAGGGAGGTTCATTAATGCGTTGTAGGAGCATCCGTCTTTTTCTACCAGTTTTAGCTTTAGCAGTTTTGCTGCTTTCAAACATCAATTCGTACGCACAGTCAACAGCGACCCTTCAAGGTACGATCACCGATTCCAAAGGAGCAGTAGTTCCCAATGCGACAGTGACCGTGCGCAATAAAGCCACTTCAATCGAAAGGACTGCACAGACTGATAGTGACGGAAACTATCAGTTGGCTGCGCTGCCTGCGGCCACGTATGCAGTTGAAGTCAAGGCCAGCGGTTTCAAAGCGCAGTTGGCTGATTCAGTCGTCATCGGCGTCGCCCAAACAATTGTCCAGAATTTTCAACTGGATGTCGGAGCACTTTCCGAACAAGTGCTGGTTACGTCCGATGTGCCTGTGGTTGAAACCACAACAACTTCAGTTGGCACCGTGATCAACCAGCGAACCGTCCAGGAAATACCTTTGAATGGACGCCATTTCGTTGATCTCGGGTTGTTGATTCCCGGCTCAGTGACTCCGCCACAGAACGGATTCTTAACTGCGCCGCTTCGCGGGCAAGGTTCGTTTGGTTTGAACACGGCTGGTAATCGTGAAGACACGGTTAATTTCATGATCAACGGCGTCAACCTAAACGATATGGTCCAGAATCAGATCACTTTTCAACCTTCAATCAATACTGTTCAGGAATTTAAGGCAGACAACTCTACGTTTAGTGCTGAATACGGGCGCAACTCGGGAGCGATCGTCAATATCGCGACGCGCTCTGGTGAGAACGCCTACCATGGGGAGTTTTTTGAATTTCTTCGCAACGATGCTCTGGATGCGCGCAACTTCTTCGAACGAACCCGCCAACCTGCGCCCTTCAAGCGAAATCAATTTGGCTTCAATATCGGAGGACCTCTTAGCTTCCCACACTTTGGAGAGGGTGGGCCCGGCCTTGCATATAATGGCAAGAACAAAACATTCTTCTTTTTCAGCTATGAAGGATTACGGCAACGTCAGGGATTAACGACCCCAGCCATTACAGTTCCAACCGAAGCTCAGCGTGCCGGCGTCACGGATCCGGTAGTTCAAAAATTATTACCTTTAATTCCGCACGCCAATGTCGGCACTAGCGGTTTCTCAGGATCTGCAACAGCGCCTGTCAATATCGATCAGGGAACAATCGATCTAAGTCACAGCATGGGATCGAATGATCGACTCCACTTCTACTACGCTCTTCAGCGTGACCAGCGTGGCGAACCAACCCTTCAACTTAACTCAATCCCCGGATTTGGAGATACACGCGCATCTCGTCGACAAATAGGGACGATCAACGAAACGCATACGTTTAGTTCAACTGTGGTCAACGAAGCGAGGTTTGGGTTCAACCGGATTCACATCTCCTTCACGCCAAACGCACTCTTGAACCCGTTGGATTTCGGAATCAAGGATGGGGTTACCGAAGCTATTGGACTGCCGCAAATGAATGTTACGGCATCAGGTCTTAACCTTGGCGGACCCTCGGGCTTCCCTAATGGACGTTCAGATACAACCTACGTTGTGTCCGACACGTTGAACTATCTGCGGGGCAACCACTCGTTCAAGTTCGGAGTAGAAGGACGCCGGTTTTTGAATAACAACACCAACAAAGACACTGGTGCGGTTAACTTCGCGAGCCTGGGAGATTTTTTGCTCGGACGAGCAAACGCTTTTACAGTCACCCTGGGTCAACTGTCGAGTGATGTTTCGAGTGCAATTTCCCAGGGTGCTTTAGGTTTCTTTGGTCAAGACAACTGGAAGGTAAGACCGAATCTGACTCTCGAACTTGGTCTTCGCTACGATTGGCTGATGTCGCCGACAGAACGGTACGACCGGTTCGTGAGTTGGGTCCCTACGAGCAATTCGCTTGTTCGTGTGAACAATGGCCTGGCACCGGTCTACCATACAAACGCGCGGAATTATCAACCTCGACTGGGCTTTGCGTGGGACCCATTTAAGGATGGGAAAACCTCAGTTCGTGGAGCTTACGCAATTCTTGCTGATCAACCTGTGACCAACCTTGTCCTAACACAGGCTGGTAATCCACCTTTTGCTTTTGGGGTTGCGCTTCCGTCAAACACGACGGCCTTGCTGTCCAATTTGACCGGTGTCGCCATACCAGGAACGACTGTCTCGCCAACCTCTGCGGATCCTGAGTTCGACAATGCGTATGTTCAATCATGGAACTTGAATGCTCAGCGCGAAGTTGCACACGGGCTCGCAGTCAGCGTTGGATATTTTGGTTCAAAAGGAACCCACCTGAGGTTGACTCGAAATCCGAATCAGAGTTTCCTGAATGCGGCGCTGAATGCCGTCCGGCCATTTCCGACCGTTTCTTCCAGCAGTCCTATCGCTCCAAATGTTACGATGCTGAACATCACGTATAGAGAAGGAACAGGTAATTCAAACTACAACGCGTTATGGGTGACTGCGACCAAAAGACTAGCTCGTGGTCTCCAATTCAACACCTCTTACACGTTCTCAAAATCAATCGATTACAACTCGCAGAGCTCCCAGGGCACGACTGTTCAGGATAGCTTCAACCTTCGTGGCGATCGCGGACTGTCAGACTTCGATGCGCGCCACCGATTCGTATTCAGTGGCCTGTATGAACTGCCATTTTCCGGAAATCAATTCAAAGAGGGATGGCAATTGTCGCTGATTACACAATTGCAGTCTGGTAACCCGGTCACATTGTTAGCTGGAAATGCCGCTGCGATTACGGGGCTTACTAATACGCCCACAAACGCAAACTCATTGACTGGCCTGGCGACACTCCGCCCGGACATTTCGGGACCAATTCCGATCTCGCAAACGAACATACCGGCGGCATCGATAATCGGTGTTCAGTACTTTCCAAATCTGGTTTGCGATCCTCGGCCAGGCGGACAATGCCCATCGGGTGCTACCGTGATCCTGCCCGTTGCGTTCGTCAACGGAAAAACCATCTACCACTTTGGCAGCATGGGCAGGAACGTTGTGATAGGACCAGGCTTCAACAACTCTGATATCTCTCTAATCAAACGAACAAAGATTGGTGAGAACAAGTTGATTGAGTTTCGTTGGGAAGTCTTTGATGTTTTCAATCACGCTAACTTTGGGCAGCCAGGACGAACGGCACAAGTCGGTAGCTCAAACTTTGGTGTGATAACAAGCACACGCTTTCCGACAGGCGACTCAGGATCATCAAGACAGATGCAGTTTGCCTTGAAGTTTAAGTACTGAGCCTCGGGGTTCTCTCCCCACAACAAAGCGGCCGCCCTCGTGTCTGCGGGCGGCCGCTTTGAAATTTAAGATTTA